>NZ_JBXASD010000001.1:0-58198 GCF_058808955.1 Undibacterium sp. GW821-FHT11B02
ATGACATATTATCGGGTCGCCAAACACACGGCACCGAAGTGAGAGCAATTTTAGTTTCCGCACATTTACTTAAAGGTGACGCAACTTTCGGATGGGTGGCAGATTTACTTGATAACAAACTTAAGGTAGCAAATTTCTTCGCGATAGAACAAGGATTAAATTACAGCACGCAACAGGATTCAATTACTAAAACGATGGCGATGGCCGCAGCGATTACACCTACTTCTACTGCTGGCGCAATTGCAATATTGGGAAAGGTTGATTGGCCATTTATGGAAGTTATTAATCCGACCTTCCCAACAATCACATTCAATACTGCTACACCATCCTACTATTTTGTTTTGACAAACGCTGGTGACGGTACGAGTATCAACCTCACAAGTGCAACGGTCGAGAGTGGCAAGACTGCGAGTTTTACTGTGACACTTGGTACAGGTTATGAAAAGCTCCAGGCGAGCGGTTGCGGTGGAGTACTGGTGGGAAATATATTCACGACGGGCGCGGTGACGGGAAACTGCACAGTACAATCTTCGGCGACAAAACGAGTCGGGGGGGCGAGCTACACTATTGAAACGTTTGCAGGTTCTGGAGCACTCAACCTAGGTGATGGCGGGCCTGCAACAAATGCCATGCTCGTTGCACCTCAGCAAGTCATGGTTTCTTCTTCGGGTGACGTATACATTGCTGATACAAATAATAATCGTATTACAGTAGTCGACTCAGCTGGAATTATTAAAACCTTTGCGGGCCATGCATCAGCGGAAAATCAACCGCTGGGCGATGGGGGCTCGGCAATGGACGCCGTTGTGCGTTTTCCACGCTCACTCTATGAGACGCCCGATGGTTTGTATATTGGCGATCACAGCTACACAATCCGGTTAGTGGACAAGAAAGGCACAATCAGTCACGCCGCAATTGACAATCGGGCCGACTTCATCTTGCCATGGTCCATAGCAGTGGATGCGCAAAAGCGGATCTATATTGCCGACATTTCCCATCATCGAGTGCTTCGCGTCGACACAAATGGCGCGATGACCGTCATTGCAGGTACAGGTACTGCGGGAAATGCTGGTGATGGCGGCTTGGCTACAGAAGCAACGCTAAACTCGCCGAGTCAGATCAAATTCGATGGACAGGGGCACTTGCTTATTGGCTCATCACAGGCGCCGTTGCGACAGATTGATCTCGCTACAGGAGTTATTTCCAAACGCCTGGAGCAACGTATGGGCTATTTCGATATTGATGCAACGGGTGCATTCGTGTATTCGGGTCAGTATAAAATTATGCGCGTTAATCAGTCGTCAGGGGTCGAGGTTGTTGTTGCAGGTACGGGGACTCCAGGGTTCTCCGGTGACGGCGGCAAAGCGACTGCTGCACAGTTCGGCGTACTACAAGGTGTGTCAATTGATGCGTTTGGAAATATTTTTGTCGCTGACACAGGGAATAACCGAATACGCAAAATCTCATCTTCGGGGGCGGTGACAACATTTGCCGGTAGTGGAGCATCACCAGCGAGTTTGGATGGAGTTACGGATACACAGGGCCTCGGTTTTGATAACCAGGGTAACTTGCTGTTCACCGATTTTTCGTACAATTACTTGCGGCGGGTGAGCGGTCGTCGCTCAATAGTTGTTGCGGGAACTGGTGTAGAAGACAGTAGTGGGGATGGTGCACCTGCACTAACTGCATCATTTGCGCACCCCTCAATGATTGGGTTTGACAAATCAGGGCAGCTATTCTTCCTCGATTTGAACTGGGGTACGGGTTCGGTGCGCATGATTAAGCCAGGCCCTGACGGCACAATTAGTGGTAACGCAAACGAGACCATCATGACCGTTGCAGGCAAAAATGTCTCGCGCGATTTTGCGGACAATGGCTCAGCCGATGGCGGTTCCGCACGCAACGCGGTCTTTACGGCTACGCGCGACTTCCTCATCGACTCAAAAGGTAATCTCATCATCGCGGACTGGCTCGGCAACCGGATCCGGAAAGTTATTCCAGGTGCCGATGGTATCTTCAATGGTGGGTCTGATGAAATCGTCACAACCATTGCGGGTGACGGGACTGCTGGACAAAGTGGTGATGGTGGGCCAGCGACACATGCAAGTGTCGAGGGACCAAACCGAATTGCTATCGATGCGAACGACAATATCTACGCCTTTGTCGGAGTAAATACCAACAAGGTGGCGATTCGCAGAATTGATGCAAAAACGGGTATCATTACTACAATCACAACAAACGTCGTTGTCGCTGACATGCTTATCACCCCTACAGGTGATCTCATCTATACGAACAACACACAGGTGATGAAGATCGATCTGACGAGCAACCAGAGCACGGTCATTGCAGGCACGGGTGCACTCGGGTTCTCAGGTGATGGTGGCGATGCTGCTTTTGCAACATTTCGCGGGGCATCCTATCTTGCGGTTGATGCAGCGGGAAACATCTACGTTGCTGATAACGGTAACTTTCGCATTCGTCGGCTTGTAAAAGCGCACTAGTCTGCTTTTATCATGCGCAAAGGTAAGCGTGCAGGGAAGCAAATGCTTGACTTATAAGCAATATTCTAACACGTAAAATTGTTCAGGAGGAAGGCTTGAGAGTAGCTTGGCAGGCAGCCATTGAATTAAGTGGCAGGTATCGCCCCAAAACGGAGCTATACTAGCTTGTGAACTCTCCGCCCCCGAAGCAATCATTGAATGTCCGGAAACTGATGAGTTTTCTGGACGCCTCAGGCTGGACGAAGGCTGCCTTCCGAGCGCACCCCGCAATAAACTACATTTACGTCAGTTTGGACTTGATCCGTTTTCACGGACAGTCGGAATGATGCGCCACCGATTCTGGCTTTCGGGTCATGCACTAGCAGAATGCACAGCCACACTCCATCCTCACGACTCTGGATCCAACCCAAATACGCGAAGCTCCTGATCGCAGCGACAGGCTTTGGCGAGCCGTGCAGCCCAGGCGACGGCATCCCCTCTTGTAGGAAGCTCAAGTACAGTGAATCCACCATTGAGCGGAGGTGCCCACGGGTAGCCGCCTTCAGCGACTGCGCCATTGGCTGATACCAGAACGGGCGGCACTGTTTCATCAATACCACCGGCAAAAACATAGACGCCAGCTTCCTTCGCCTCGCGTATCACGGCATGGGCGTCTCGCCCGACCGTCTCCATCTCACTGTCGGGTACTTTCATTGCAGCGCTGGGGAATGAAATGAGATACTTTGCCATGATCTGCTTTCTCCAAAAATTGGGGGCCTGGTGATCATGGCAATGTAACTGACTACAACAAATAAAGTTGGTCGCGGATGGAATTACTAAGTCTTTGATTTACAAGAGGGCACGAATACAATTAAAGTTGGTCGGCGAGACTGCCAGGAACGAGCCAATTCTCACTCAATGATTAAAGTTGGTCGTGCAGTACTTGCCGACGGCTACGTGCTGCAGATTTAATTAGGGGACGCAACAGCTTAGAAAATCATTGGGCAGGTGTTTTATTGTCGAGTCCTACAGGGAAACCGAATCAGCGGCACAATGCTACGGATTATGTAGAAGTAATACGGGCGAACACCGCTCTCTCGGCTTACCAACGGCAATACCAAAATTCACCCGTAGGCCGACTTGAGGCTTGACTTCTGCGCCGAAGAAATCGGAAGAATGGAAGAATGCTGTACGACCTTCATCCATTAGGATGAACCCTGCCTTAGCCTTTGCACCGTTCGGGTAAGTCATAGGATAGGTATCTATAACTCCGGTCTGTCTTGGTGTCGCTGAATAACAGAGAGCTTCGCATCTTTGTACGACCTCATCTGCCTCTAGCCGAAGTGCTGGATCAATTTGCAAGCAACTCTGCACTAACGCCCATAACTCTTGCTCAAGCAGTGCAGTTTCCTGATGTTTGCCAAACCATTCCGGTGCGCTCAATTCAACTTTGCCAGAGATTTGTGCCTGCGCCATTTTCATGATGGCTCCTCTACCTCCACCGAACGGTGGCTTTCCGAGCAGCAGGTGGCAGGCGATTGCGCCGAGTGCCCAGATGTCTGCAGGCTGACCGGAGCTTGACCAATCAACCCAGCATTCTGGAGCCAAGTAAGGAACAGCTCCGAGAAGTGTGCTCGACGAAGTCAGGGTGTTCTCATCTTGCTCGAATTTTTCAATCTCAACTTCCAGTTCCATCTCGGCGAGCTTTGCAATGCCAAAGTCGGTCAGCTTGATGATGTCCATATGGCCATCGGCAGACGTCATGATGTTACTCGGTTTGAGATCACGGTGGCAAATGCCAACACTGTGCGCAGCATGGAGCCCCTTAGCGATGTTATGGACGACCCAAGCTGAGAGCGACGGATCGAGAAAGATGAAGTCGCTCGCGAGCCGCCTGCCAAGGTCTTTACCTTCGATGAACTCCTCAACTAAGCAACGGTTAGCATCTTCCTCGACGTAGTCAAGAGTCGCTGCCACATTTGGGTGTACAACGCGGGCCCCCATTTGCGCACCTCTACTAAAGCGCTTATCCACAATTCCATCGCGTGGTGTCTTGAGCGCAACAATCCGATCCAGCGCAAGGTCAGAACACCGATAAACTTCTTGCATGCCACCTTCAAGGTGGAAAGCGTCAATTCTGTACCGTCCAGCAATGATCTCACCAGCTTTGAATTTCATAATACAACCTCCGGATGCGCCGAGAAAAATGTTACCCATTGCCTACCTGATCGTAGCACGGCGTCACCAAATCCAAGGACACATGCATCGTGTAGCACATGTCCTGGTTCGGCCGGTATATTATTGATACTAACCGAACCGTCAACGTCAGTGATCGAGAATCGGAGGCCGTCATAGGTCACGTTTAGCCTGCCCAGTGTCCCAATCTTCAACGAAACAAATGTATGTTGCGCGGAAAGCTCATAGACTTTTTCCGTACCTTGCAAAAAGAGACCGCGATGCTTGTTTCGAATAAGGTGCCTAGCCAAGAGCGAGCTGATCTGGTTTGCCAAAGGCCGATTCTTTGGCTCTGGATCAAGACATCCATCGAGAATGTCGATAACTTCTTTGTGAAGGCCGTCAGCATGCTTGTCAGCGGTTGGCAGCACGTTGCCGATGGACGGGACTCGACTAGATGTCTGCGGTGGTCTTTCCAACAATTGCGACGGAAACGTGGGGTGGGCAAGCGCCCATGCACAAACTCCAAAAGCGTAGATATCCATCTCAGGAGTAATCGTTGCACCAGGTACATACAGTTCCGGTGCCGCGTAAGTCAGCGTACCCTTGTTTTGCTTTGTCTTGTACCCACCGTCCGGTGACGATATGCCAAAATCGAACAGCTTGACGATGCCAGCAGAAGACTCTTTGAAGTTATCGAGTTTCAAATCGCGGTGAACGATTCCAACAGCATGCAGGTCGCGAAGAGCGCATGCAAGCTGGTATAGAATTTTGATATAAAGCAGCGGGTTGCTGTTGGCCTCTTTATGAAATTCTGAGAAGTCCCTGCCACGGAGACGCTCTATGACGACGCCGGTGATTTCACTATTATCATCTGTAATGACGTCATATACCTCGACGACATGGCGAGATCGAGCCTTGCAAAGGCCTCTAACTTCGTTTTGAAGTTGTTCGTTGTTTCCTGAGTCCTGCATCACCTTCAACAGGACAACTCTGCGGAGGAACGTATCTTCGAGTGGAATGACAGTTCCAAATCCCCCAGACAGAACACTCTTTGTTACGGCTTTGTATCTCTGCGGTAATTTCAAGCTGACTCCCTTTTATAGGTTACTAGCTCTTCTTGGGCTCTTCATCGATCATCACTTCAATCTTCGGTCTCGCGCGACTAACATCGACTGTCTCAAATTCTAGCTGCGATCCTTCTACAGGGTCCCGATGTTCCTTCCGCTTTGATTTTATCTTTTGCTTATCCGACTTTACAATCGATGGGACTCGCTTGGCTTCGCTGAGAAAATTGCTCGTAAGAATCTTAATCTTATTGGAGGCCAACCATAATTCAATTTCCATTTGCTGCCTGTCAGGTGATGCCCTCACCTGCCGCTCGCTGCATAAACGCCCCACATCGTCGAGAGCTATTATCGAGGAGTTATCCACACCACCTACCCAATTTGCAAGCGTAATGGCCCTTCGAACTGCATCGGTTGATGTGGTCGCATTTGCTACTAAGGTTTCAAAGTCTTTTGCAGCACGCCACAACCCGTCAGAACCCAGCACAGCACCAAAACGAAAGTGTTCCTTTGCGTATACTTGAACTCGCAATTCGTCGGCCATTCTTCCACTCTCACCTATAGCCTGAGAGAGTCTACCCTGTAGCCTACGCGCCTTAATAAGGGCTGCGCCGTTATCCGGCAAATACTTTAGTTCGTTCTCTATCGTATCGTCAATCGTAACCTGGAGCAATTTTTTCGAACTGGGATCCCAACTGTATGCACGGCTATCGCCAACATTGGCGCAAACAAAATATCCGCTCGCCGTGGTAAGGAGCATCACCAGAGTCGTCGAGCCACGCCCTTGAAGCTCCTTTCGCACAAGGTCATCTGCACGCTTAACTAGAGAAACGACCAACTTATCCAATGAAGAACGCCCCTGCTGCTGGGCGAGGTCGGCGATGATACTAGCGATCGCAAGAGCCGCAGCTTGATCTCCGGACTCTGACCCACCGACACCATCACAGATGAGAGCGACCGTGTACGTTTCTGTGTTGGGTGCCGCTATGCGCGCAACTGCCATACGATCTTCATTCCGCTCTCGTTTGAACCCAACGTGTGTGGCCATGGCGAGCCCAAGCTCGTCTACAGTCACCTGCGAGCCTTGCGACCCGACGACCTCATCTAAGATTGTGGCTAGGAGCAAAGGACCTCCTGAAGAATGGTTGTAATAGTTTTGAATCATCATATACATATGTTACCTTGAACGGCTAGTCCATGGGAAATCCCTCAATTAACTCACGCGTCTGCCATTAGCCAGTCAAGTCACCAGTATCACTCAGGTGCAAATATGGCCAATTGTAACTTGGGGAAATCCTCCTCGTAGCTGGACTCAAAATCAGCAACTAGTCGCCAATGATAGTCCTATTGCCTTGTCAAGTTCGTCAGTTGAAAACTCCGCCAATCGTCCACAAGGAAATACCGGTTTCTATGATGCAGCAAATAAAGTTGGCCGAAAGCTACTCAACTCATTTGGACGGATTCGTCTCTCCCGGAACGGTTGACGCGCATCACTAACCAAGCCTCTCAATACGCGCGCATGGCTGAACTCGAGCGCCGCTAGCAGCGGTTTGCGGGCCTTCATCCACTGCCATGGCTCGCGCACCGGTAGCCCGACAGGCCTCCACCATCACTTCCGCAAATCTATTGACGAAAGCCGACGAAATGAGCGATAGTAAGAAGACAATTGGTCTCGTCAACTCAGGGTGCGCCGCGGCATTTGGAGGTTCTCATGGAATCAGGTAACGATGGTTTATACGCAATTGCCAAAATAGCGCCGGAAAGTAAGCGTGCGGATATTGTGTTTGTGCATGGACTCGGGGGCAGTTCCCATGACACATGGAGGTATGGAGAGGAGGGGGAGGATTCTCACTTCTTCTGGCCAGAAGAACTGGCGAAGGATTTGAAAGACTGCGCAGTTTGGTCGCTAGGATATCCGGCTGGTTTTAATAGGCTTGGGAAGCCTGGAATGATCATCGAGAAGCGAGCAGGAAATCTGAGTCAGAAGTTGGCTAACGCCGGACTGGGGTCGCGACCGATTATCTTCATCTGTCACAGCATGGGCGGCCTAGTTGTAAAGTCGCTCGTCGCCGATAGCGGATCCAATGCTGATGAGGACAGAAAGAGTATTGCTTCAATGATCGGCGGAATCGTCTTTTGTGGCACTCCTCATCGCGGCTCTACTTTTGCTGATGCGGCCTCGGTTCTCGGGACCATGTTCCTCGGGTCCCAAGCACATTTGGACGAGATGCGGTCGAATGCCGAGCCGCTGGATTTGATGCACGAGCGATTTGTTGAATGGCAGCGACAGACGTCAATTCCGATTGAAAGTTACGCCGAAAATGTTGGACTCTTCCGTCAAGGACTCATAGGAAGAGCGATCCCCCTCGGGTTGGTTGTTCCGCGCGCCTCGGCAAATACCGGAATCGCTGGACACTCCCTTAAGAATGTTGATGCGGACCATTTGTCGCTCGTAAAGCCTTCCAATAGAAAATCAGACGTCTACGCCGGTACGCTTCGATTTATTCAGAAGATACTCCCGAGCGAACCGCAACAAGCGATCCCGCCCGAGAAACAGAAAACTTCTTTGGAAAATATCCCAGTGAGACTTGTTTACTCGAAAGCGTTGGTGTATCCATCCATCAAATTGTCTATTATCAACGAAGGAAAATCAAATCTTCACATCACGTCTATTCGCTCTATAGTTGCGGCCAAAGTCGCTGATAATCACACGGGCATCGATCATTTAACTGGTACCAGAACTCAACTCGAAGTAGACGTCGACCGGGCGACTGAATGGGCTCACGTTGACTTGCTCGACGAGCGGACATTCTCCCTTCAGCCTGGTGAGATTGAATCAATCTCCTTAAATTTTAAGCTAAGCAATACAACGACGCTCATTGATCTAGACATCGAATATATCGGGCCTGGCAAAGACGAAGCATCCGTATACTCTCCACCCCATCTTATTCTCGCACATTCCCCAACTAATGATGCTCCCGGATGCTTCGAGCTGGTCAGTAGGCGGGAAGGCATTCGCATTTTGCGGGAAGATCTAGAATTCCGTCCATGGCGAGCAATGCCTTATAGCGATTGCGAAAGCTGGCGATACACTTTAATTCGCGGCGCAGGCTGCTTTCTCGTTGATGACGCGCATGGTGCCTGGGAAGCACTTAGACCACTACTTGCACGCAGATCAATTGCGGGACCTTTGTGGGCATCCATAGCGGAGGCGACGCTCAGGAGAAAGATGCCGGATCCGATCTTAGACTCGCTGCGAAACCTTGTGTCAGACGTGACCGAGATAGCCAAGCTCGGAATATCTGATACTGAAGCATATGCCACTACCATTGTTGGTGCACTTCGTCGATCAACGTAATTTTGGTGCTCTCCATGTCTGATATCACCCTTGCTTTGACATCGCTTGACAGACTTCTTCAGTGTTTCAGTGTGCCCGATTTCGACTCTGCATTGTTGCAATTGGAGCCGAGCAAGCGCGAGGCGGTGAAAAGGGAGAAGGAGTTTTCGCATATAATGGAGATGGTTTCGATTGAGCAATTGAGGAAGGACTACTTCTGCGAAATAATTCAAAGTTACGCAGAGGGATGTGCCGAGTATTTCTACGCGCACATTCTGGTTCATTCCGGGTACGAGTTGACATATCACGAACTACTCTCCGCAGTTTGTGAAGGAAGTCATCCTAGCCTTTATGATGAAGTTAAGATCCTCGAATACTGGAATTCTTGGTGGAAAGCTTCAGGTCGACGTGAAAAATGGCGCAATCTGGATTGGAGATCTAGTTCAGAAAATCTACGTTCCGGCTACGAAGCGCTGACGACACTCGACCTTAAGCATTGGGAGAGGTATGTCGATCATCCTCATTCAATAGTTCGGCAATGTATGGCGCGCAGAGACAATATCGAAGAGGAAGCTCAGTTTCAGCTTGCGGACGACGCCGAACCAGCTGTTCGCTTTAGCCTTGCTCGAAATCAGAATACGGCTCGCGAGGTGCTCATAGAGCTGGCGAACGATCTAAATTCAATCGTCCGTCGCTGGGTAGCTTGCAACCCCAACACCCCCACCTCTGCACTAGAGCGACTGAAAGAAGATCCGGTGGAAGGAGTTAGGCGTTTCCTGGAACTTCGGAGAAGGTAAGCTGTAATTGGGCTGAATTCCAACAATACGGCAACCTGGCATTTGCTAAGCGGCACTCCGACTGCTTTTAAATTGTCTACATGTATCTGTTCGGATAAATACTGTAGTGAGAAACTGGCGATTTTGGAAAACTGCTGGACGCTGAGACTACCTGACGTTAGCAAGTAGGTTGCCTTCACGTTACCCGTCAACAGCAGACAAATAAAGTTGGTCGATATGAACTGTTTCGCCACTTTCAAGTTCAGAATCAACTAATTGATTCAATGTATTGCCTGTGTTAAGTCATGCAAAGCATGTCATAGTCTTATGCAAACTTCAGAGGCTTTGGAGGCAACAAAGGTCTATGCCAAGCCATCTGCCACCGTGATGAGCGGCCCAATAAAAAAGAGAGCTAGGAAATCAGCTCTCTTTTTTTCAGAATTTCGAATTTCTGCTCTTTGCCCTATTCAGCGACCAATGACTGTTCTACGAACGAAGCTCGTAACTTTTCTTTATCAGCGATAGGAAGTTGAGAATATGGGATACCTGAGGCCTCCAAACGAGGTTTAACCGTGCTCTTTTTTTTCTGAGTATCGGTTTGAACAGCTTCAATTTTCCCATTAATTTTTCGGAAAATTATCATTTCAACCTCCTACTTTCAACTTAATGAATTCATTTAACATCAAAATTTGTGCGACGGCAAGGGTTTCTGTTGAATCATCGAATTCCTGTTTAAATTTACTATAATCCAAATCGTGGAAGGCAACACGAACGATACCCCAAGGATCCCCAATACGTTCGACACTACGAATTGGCAAAACTATCACGGCGTGCTCACCGTCTAAGAAGTTATCGGGTCCGTCCATTTCTTGATTTGGTGTCCGAATCATTAAGGATGATACCCCCCATAGCGCTCTAGTATAGACACTTTGTAAGTTGTCTGCGCGAATGGTTACCCCTGGCTGCTCAATCGATGCAAGTTCATTGACTTGAGTCAACCCTTTTCGCAGCAATTCTGTGCGCAGCCTTGACCGATGAGGCACGAAAAGGGAGACAGAACATTTTGCTCGTATGGCTTCAGGAAGACCGTGACTAAACGCATTAACTAATTCGTTGCCGTGCAAATCTGCAGTTCTGCAAAATGTCTCTGAAGCACTATCAAACGGCGATTCATCCCGCAACTTCCATTTAATACCATAAACGGTTCCTACAGATGGGAAGGGAACGCTGAGCATAAATTGCCCCATCCCCAAGTCTTCAACGGAAAGTTCACTTTCGTGCAACTCTGGTGTCTGCTCTCCTTGTTTCTCCAATTCATTGGATTTCTTATCGGCAATAACAAATATCTCGCCAGAGGCTGGTAGAAAATCCTTCGGCAATGACAAAAAAATTGTCACTTTCGCCAAAGGTTGAGTGACTGTCACTGCTGTAAACTCATACCCCTGACTTCGGTATTTTCCACGCTGAGTCTTAGCTATCTTCGTTAAATCATTAACAGTGAGCAGTCCCCCTGAATTCCAAATTGTGTTTATTAGAACTCTTGAATACGGTAAATCGGAACTCGTACCTAAGTCTGCCGATAGGATGTAAGTATGATCCTCGTTATTAGATGACGGCTGGTACTGCTCTTTCAATTCTCGTTTACCGGAATCTTGCCGTTCTAGAATGATTCCCCCTGAAATAGGTTGACCTGTACTATTTGAAATAGTGTTTTGAAATTCTTTGCCGCGAATAACCCAATTAGTTCTTATTTCACGTATGAAAATATCACGTGAGGAAGTGAACTCCACATGTTTTGTAATCGTACTTGTTGGTGCTTGTACCGTATTGCGCGCGCGATTAAGAGTCAATCGCCTAAGTTCCGCGTCGCTGTACAATTTGAGTGGCTGTCCAGCACTCCATGCCGTAGCAATATTTTTATACTCAGTTAACCATATCGTACGGTCTGCCTTCAGCTCAAATATATTAAATGAGGCTTTCGACGGTTCGCATGGCAAAAGAGTCTGAGCTCCAGTTCCCGACCCGGCACCGACTATAGTAATTTCGTTTTGGAGCCCTTTTACAGTTCTATAACGCGCCGAAAATTGATAGTGCTCATGTCCGTGAAGTACCAAATTCACGTTGCCTTCAGCTAAATTCTCCAGAACGCTACCGGCGTTTAGCATCACTGTTGGATTGAAAAGCCCTGTTACACTTTGACTTTGTTTTTCAAGCTCCGCGATTGGCAACAGATGATGATGTAGTAAGAGCAAGAGCAAATCCACACCTTCAACCTTTACCCCTTCTCGAAGGTCATCGAAAGCAGCAAGCTCCATATAACCCTGTGCGGAGTATTTGGCATTTTGGCTGGAGTCAAGTCCTAACAGGCCGAGAGTCCATCGATTGTCCCCCGTCCCAAGCGGCAAAATTTTTGCCTCTCGGAGCGAAAGCATTTCTTCTCTAAATACACTGTCAAACCACGACGGTGAACTATAACTGCGTGAAAAAAAATTCCAAACTTTGGAGAGCTTTTTACCCACAGCATTGCCTTTCGGATGCCTGTCATGATTACCAGGGCAAACAAAATACTTGATTTTAATATCGTCAATGCGATTTTTTGCTTCTTCGTAATCACTTTTCTTAGGTGAGTCTACAATATCGCCAGTGATAAATATTACATCAGGACTCAACTCATTGAGTTTTTTGGCCAATGATTCCCATACAGATTTTTGATTTTCATTTCCAAAATGAAGGTCGCTAATGTGTGCGATTCTTATAGTAGACAAGTGCCCCCCTTAATTATTTTTTATTTAAGTACATGTTATGCAACTGATCTTTGTCAACTCTTTCGGCCGGATATTCGTGGCTTTCCCATGAGGTTGCCTGAGCATTCTTTGTAAACTTGAACGATGCAATTTAATCAATTAAATTACAAATGCAGCATTAAATATGGCGCAATGAAATTATCTTTTTTGCATTCAAAATGTTCGTTGACATTTAGCACCAAACCAAGGTAATTGTCAATAATATAAGACGAAATAATATTGTGTTATGAAATTTGAATATTTCATGGAGTCTCTTACTGTTTTCTACGGGTGGTTCAGAGTGAACGCCTACCGCCGCGCCGCGCCTCACCCATTCTGCCTCGTCGCACCGTCAATTCAACGTTAAAATCTCTAATAAAATCATATAAACGCAATAAAAATGAGAATCTGCTATCTAACAGGCAATGAACTGAAAATAAAAGAAAATGACGTTCAACATGACGACACCGAGTCTCTAGAACACGTAATCCCAAACGCATTAGGTGGAAAGCTGAAGTCCCGGGACATTCTTTCGCACAAGGCTAACGGAGACCTAAATGAATTGATTGACAAGAATTTCGTCAAAATATTCGAAAGCTTTACCTTACGACTAGGTTTTGACAAAGACAGAAAAACAACGCCTAGTATGCATGCTTTTCACAATGACTATCATATGGATGTAGTTTTCAAACATGACCGATATTTCCCAAAACGCCCCCATTTTGATCCCAAAGAAAACATTATCTACGCCGCCTCGGTAAAAATTGGTGAAAATTACAAAAATCTTCTATTAAAAAATGGAATCCTCATCGACTCTGATGACGTCAAGATTCTTGATGACATGGCGGGCAATATTCATCTCAATTTTGATCTAAACAATAAAATATTTAAATTGGGAATCGCAAAAATCGCTGCTGGATTCGCATCAGTTAATAAAGTCCCACGCAAATACCTGAAGTCAGTTATCGACATTAACGCTGGTTCCTTTCTTGAAGAAATTATCGTTGCTCCTTCCTATCCCTTATGCCGGAAAGAAATGGAATTCGAATTGAATGCGCACAAAAGCAATCACTACCCAATCCATGGTCTTGTACTATCTGGCTCAAAAAAAGAACGGCTTTTATATTGCCATGTGGAACTATTCAGTGCTTTTCAGTGGTACGTGCTTCTAGATAACGAATACGATGGCGACAACATTCACCATACATATGTACACCGAATAAGTGATGGATCTGAAATTGATTTTCCACAATACTTCAACAGCGTCCTCCCCGAAGAACGTAGTAATGCTCTTGCATCAACATACAAATGTATCTCTTCTGATCAAATGACTACAAGTCAATTAGCATACTTAGATCCAAAATACTTTCAATTTTTTAAAACATATAATCACTTTAAGTTTCAATCGATAGCATCTTTTGCGGAATATATATTCTTGAGGAGGAAAGTCGCATTGAAAACCCCAGATTCAGTAGAGGTTCAATGATGTCAAAAACTGAGAAGGTGCCATCATACTAAGCAGGTTACGATTCAAGAATTACCCCCTTAAATGTAGCTGGATTTGTATAAAAGAGCATCGCACTCTATCGACGACTTCAACAAATTTATGAGAATGGTATTCGATGCTAGATCACCAATGATTAGGCTGTAGCTAAATGTAGTTGGCGAAGCACGATTGCCATATGATTGAAACTAGTCAGGAAACAACGAAATTTATGAAGGCTCCCATAAGTCGGCAGCACTCGTATCCCATCGATTACGCAAAGCTTCAATATCGGGTTGCATACTGGCTACCATCGGAAGTCTCATTGGATGCCCGTGAAGCTCAGCGTAACTAGACTCACGCAAACTTGGCGCTAAAACGACATTGAGGGTTTTGGGACATATTTCCAACAGTCCCAGATCGAACAGAGTGTGGATGTCAGCGCGCAACAAGATGCCGTTCTTCACATGCTGAGTAGATGAGCCCATGTAGCCAATGATGTGCGCCGCTTCCAATGCATCTTCGACGTTACAGCCGGTGATGGCACAACGCCCACCGTACGCGCTCAAGAGGTCACGCCGGAACTTATCCTGGCCGCGCCGTTGAACTATTTCACGTAAAAGTCTGATTCGATCGTCCGATAAATTATTTGGCTCAAAATACCCATTCTCTCTCAAGGTTTTGGTGATTTCTTCGACGTACTTATCTTGCTGCGCAGCTTTGATAAATAAATTGTTCGGACCTAGATAAGAGGCGATGAACGCGAGCGTTTTGCTCACAAAATTAGCGCCTTTTGGGCTATCTGCGTACCAAATCGGGGATATGCCGGGGAATCCTGATGTCATTGACGGTACGATATTGCTCCGTTCATCAACTGGAAGCAATACACAGCAGTGGGCTGGTGCGCTAATCCAGTAGCCGGATATATTGTTGTCTTCATGTTCGGGAGATTGATTACCAAAATTCTGGTAGCGCCGATGGACTGTAGCTTCGCGATACCAACCTATAATTTTTCTGCCTTCTCCATCAGGGGCCGTGGCTGTCCAGACAATCGTCACCCCCTCGATCATCTCCTGCTCTTTCAACGCACCAAGTCGTCGGAAGTTAATCTCGCCTTCCTGATACTTTCCCTTCTTTGCCTTTCCAACCTGAACGTATCCATACAAGCGGTTATCGACAACCACGAAATTGCAGATTTCGTGACCTGTCTTTTGTTCCTGCACGTAACGACCTCCCCCAAGGAGTTGGTCATCTTCAGTTTTCCCTTGATAGTTCTTCATCCAACCAATGTGACAAAACAATGTAGTCATTTTGATGTCTCATATCTGAGAAATAGGGATTATGATATTTAGTTCACGGACGTTGATGTCTATCAGCAATTTCAGTGCACGCTTCTTGGGTAAACAAGTCAGTGCAATGAATCATCGAGTACTCTTCAAGCTGATGTACAAAAATCCTAGCGTTATCACTAGGATTTCGCGCAGCAAGAAACATATCTCCATCGCCATCAGAAATGAAGCCGAGATCAGTCCTCTCGACTACCTCATCCAATAAGCCGGAACTACGATACCGTACCGATTCAAGATATACAACTCCATCGGAGTGAGTAATTTTAATCGAGTGAAAATCAGGTTTAAGGTAGCGCGGGTATTTCTTCTTTAGATCGGAGAGAATTTCAACCCCACAATTTGCACCGATACGTGGAATGAGGAAACCAATGGACTCTTCCATCAGTCCTCGAATTGCTTCACGAATTGGGATTTGAAAAAACTCCCGATTGGGTTGGTAACGGTAATCATCAAACCGTTTATGTAGGCGCTTCTCAACAAACGCACTGTCCGTCACAAGTTCATCATAGACGACTATGAAATCATCCGGTACCGCTGTTCCGCGTAAGTCCCTTGCACGATCTACTGGCGTACGTTCAGTTAATCCGATCTTCACCAACCCACGCATTGCCGGGTTGATCATAATATAGACAAACCCTGCACTCATAGCTGCGACTCCTTGAAGGCAAGGTACGTAGCCAGCGTACTCCGAACGTGCACAAAATTAAATGAAACGAATGATGAAAAAAATTTACACATGGCGCTCCTGCGAAATTAATAACACATTAATAATGCATGCAAAAACTGGAAAACAGAACGGAAAAACTATACGCTAAGAAGCACAAGGCAATGACAAAAAAATTTGAACTCCCACCAAAATTCGTATAACCGGAAATAAACAAGGCCAAACTTATTGTTACAGGAAAACGCCGAGTCGAAACCCCTTGGGCTCCCAGTTTGAACATCACTTCCAAAATCACGAGAATACTCAATGCCTGCCCCACGTATGAAGCTTGACTTCATAAATTTTAAGTTGAACGATTTTCATGAAACTCCAGAGAAAGAACCCTTAGTTCTTTCTCTGGAGTTAAGGTACGCATCTACAGATATGCTCTATCAGAAAGTTCTCTTCGCGAATCTGAAATGATTAGCGTTAAAACTGGCACTATTAATCTAACAGCGCCAATATCGGATAGAAAAAATTTGCAAATTTCGGATTGAAGCGAATTTTGAAACGGTCCGGTTGCTGCCGAGCATCGGCGTGGAACAGGATAGGGCCATTGAATTTGAATTTGCTTACAGTAAGTTCGCTGTTAGTGAGGCGCCAAAGTACCCTTGCAATCGCATCGTATTGAACAGGTATCCCCCAATCCGGCAATGGTAATCCAATTGCCTTGTCGAGATCGCCTCTTGAAAACTCCACCATTGTTCCACAAGGAAGTTTTCCAGCCACAGAAATCAGTGCCATAAGGACAGTATTATCTTCGCCCACACGCAACTCTTCACCTCGAAAATACATTTCCGGACCATCTATAGATTTCACTGAGCCATCAAACTGTCTCCGTGGTCCGTCTGCGCAAGTGAATAAACTTGATCCACAAAAACAGTTTGGCCAAGGGATACTGCCAGCAGATACAGGTAAGGGAAACGTTACATTAAGCGCGCTCCCACCGTCACCGTCAATATTTCCCCAAACCAGGGACTCTTCAAATCTCTTCACCCACTTTTCTTTTTCTAAGACCATACTCTGGTCAAGCTCTTCTTGCTCGATTTCCTTGACACGTCGCATCAGCGATTCGAAGGTAGCATGGCCGTACTGAGAACTCAAAATATTCAGCCACTGGTTATAGTTCAAAGAACCGTTTTCACGTTTCTTCTTCTTGGCTTCTCGCTTGATATTTTTCAACAACTGCTGATTCAGTATGATTTGTTGAGACATAGAATTCTCCTGCACATTGACCTGCATTGGTTGAGTCCCAGAAACCAAGCAAGCCAATTTAATTGGCTTGGAGAAAAACTAAGAGGGTACGGTGCATGAGCTATGCGCATTGGGACTCGCGGGCTTCCGTTCAGCCATAAGTATTATGGCCCAACATTCAATATCTGACAATAACTGCATGCCATCTTAAATATACTGGGGCCTTCTCTGGCCACGAAGATTTTTCGTAATGACAATCCTTTACATTAAAAATGGTTTCAGCGTAAGGCAGAACCAACTATCTGCCGT
Organism: Undibacterium sp. GW821-FHT11B02; assembly: GCF_058808955.1. Lineage (NCBI taxonomy): Bacteria > Pseudomonadati > Pseudomonadota > Betaproteobacteria > Burkholderiales > Oxalobacteraceae > Undibacterium > Undibacterium sp. GW821-FHT11B02. The sequence goes on from NZ_JBXASD010000001.1 coordinate 17,657, forward strand.
GCAAGCTTGCCACGCTCTATAGAATCCTGAATTATTACCAATAATGAGCCAATCAGCTGCTTATCAAATTAAATTGTCTTTTATTTAATTATGACGCAAAATACTGTCGAACTGAACTTCTAATTTACTGGCCAATATAGTCGAACGCCGCTAAGTTATTGGAAGCGTATTTTATATACTAAGGACCAGATGAACGAGGAACAATTCGGCCAAGCATTAACAGACTTAGTCAGGGGCACGCCTGCAACACTGGATGCTTACTTTCATGTTGTAGAGACTGACGTTACGGTTGGCTCTACAAATGCTAAATGCCATTTTCACTGCATCAATTTAGATGGAAATGGCCGACCTCGTATCGATGCTCTTGTAAAGCATTTGGTGGGTCATGTAATCGACTATGCTATTCCGCGGAAGAAAATTGCTGAGGCGCTACGTCATCAGGAAGAGACAGGTTCAACATTCAAACACGCAATGCTTTTACTTGAAGCAATCGGGCTTTTTTCCAAGCTGGCAAAAAGTGGCGAAGGGGGAGAACTCATCCTTTTCCTACTGGCGGAGCGTTTTTTAGGATTACCGCAGCTAATCTGTAAAATGAACTTGAAGACCAGCACTCAAATGCACTACCACGGAGCAGACGGATTACATGTAGGGGTAAACGAAAAAACAAACAAACTTTGCCTTTACTGGGGTGAATCAAAACTATATGGCAACGTGACAAGCGCAGTGTATGAATGCATGAAAAGCTTGGCTCCCCTTTTGCTTGGAACCGGCGAGATTGGAGGCTATGAGGAACGGGACTTGCAACTCCTGGGCCAATATTTGAACGTCAATGACCCTGCGCTGGAAGCTGCGCTAAAAAGATACCTGGATCCTGATGATTCGGCATTCAGCAGCGTCGAGTACTGTGGTATCTGCCTAGTCGGCTTCGATTATCAGAAATACCCAAGCGAGCCCAATAAAGTGACTGTAGGTGACGTTAAAAAGGCCATCGCTGGCGAAATCTCTAAGTGGCAGGAAACAGTTGGAAAAAGACTACAGGAAGAGAAAATTGACTCGTTTTCAGTCCACGTTTTCTTGGTTCCGTTTCCCTCCGTCGAGGAATTCCGCGCATCCCTTAAATCCGCACTGAGTCCAAATAATGACAATGCGTGAACTGCCAGAATGGCTGATCTCTAATCCGGGTTTCCGTCGCCATTTCAAGACGCTAGCGAGCATTTCCGTTTCTCGGCAATTCGAAGCCCTTCACTCTACAGTAGACGCTGACGATTTGTTCGCGGTGAACTTGGGCTATATGATGACGTGCGCAAGCGTGCTCGCACATTCTGAGAACGGCAGATGCCAAGATGCCGCGTTGAGAATTGCCCAATTCTGTCTTACTAACGAATCCTCTTCGGAACAGCGCAAAGACGGGGCGGCACTTGTATTAGATGCACTTGTGAACCAAGCCACGATAAGACTAGCTGAGAAGCGCGGATATATTCTTCCAGATTACCAAGACCGCATTCCAATGCGCGCGCAACTTGAGTCTACAAAGCGACGTATTCTACATACCATCAAACTCTCAGACGATGAATCGGTTGTCGCTAATTCTTTTCAACTCGAGTTTTGGGATAGTGCCGAATCGAATCAATGGCTCAGTGTTTCTGCACCGACTTCAGTCGGAAAATCATTCATTCTTGAGACATGGATACGCGAGTATTTGTTAACTCACAGGAATAGCCTGGTGGTTTACCTCGTACCGACTCGCGCACTCATTTCCGAAGTTGAAGGCGAACTCATTGCCAACCTTGAGTCTATGGAAAAGACTGTAAACATAACGTCGCTTCCGCTACAGCATGCCTATGTGGAAAACAAATCTAATGTTCTGGTATTTACTCAAGAGCGGTTTCACATATTCCTAAATTCATTTTCTGAACCACCGAAAGTAGATGTCCTTGTCGTGGACGAAGCACATAAAGTCGGAGATGGTCATCGCGGAATCTTTCTACAACAAGTAATTGAGCAAGCTAGCAGTGCCAACCCCATGATACGGGTGGTGTTTGCCAGCCCATTTACATCAAACCCTGAGATACTTTTGGAAGATGGGCCAAAAGGAAATGTTTCGTCGATCAAAAGTTCTAATGTCACAGTGAACCAGAATCTGATCTGGGTAACACAAAAACCGAGGCAGCCCAAGGCGTGGGAAGCGGCCCTGTGTTTTGACGACGAGATAAGAAAGTTAGGGGAATTTTCACTCGACTATAGTCCAAATCCTGAAAGCAAAAGGTTGCCCTTCGTCGCAATTGCCCTTTCGCGCGGAAAGCCAGGCAACATTATCTATGTCAACGGCGCTGCTGACGCGGAAAAAACAGCACATCAAATCTTCGATTGTCTCGCCGATCGCGATGATCTTGACCCTGAACTGGCAGCATTGATCGAATTATGCGAGAAGACCATCCATAAGCATTTTCTGCTCAATAGGGTGCTCAGAAGAGGCGTAGCATTCCACTATGGAAATATGCCTCTCCTTGTAAAAACAGAGATAGAAAGGCTGTTCAGTGCAAATAAAATATCATATCTGGTATGCACTTCGACCTTGGTAGAAGGGGTTAATATGTCCTGCAAAAACATATTTATGCGTGGACCGAAGAAGGGGAGAAACTCCCTTATGGGGATCGAAGACTTCTGGAACCTCGCAGGAAGGGCCGGAAGATGGGGTAAGGAGTTCCAGGGCAACGTAGTCTGCATCGATGCCGACAACAAAGCACTCTGGGCAGGTGGAGAACCTCCACGAAGAAAGTCTGGCATAGTCATAAAGCGAACAGCCGATGAACTGATAAATGACTCAGCTTCGCTAATAAATTACATCGAGAGCGCGGATCACTTTGGGCAGTCCGCGAAGAGGCCAGATCTAGAACACATGTACAGCTATCTGGCAATAACGTACGCACGCTTTGGCTCCTTATTGCAAAGTCCATTTTTGAATAAACACAGCAAGGAGGACATCGCGACGCTTAACACAGTAGTTGGTGAGTCGCTGGAGCGCATTTCCTTTCCAGCCGATCTGATTGCACGCAATCCGGGCATTAGTCCTCTTCTTATGCAGGCGCTGCTCCAACGTTTTGCAAAGAAACCCGAAAAACCAGTAGAGCGCCTTTTATTAGGAGATCCCAGTAGTGACGACGCTCTGGAAACCTTCGTCAGTGCATTCAGTCGTATTTCCGACGAAATGAGCCCAAAACTCGGCTTTAACTCAAAGCAGGCCTATATCAGAGCACTACTTGTCGTACGCTGGATGCGCGGATTTCCATTGGCCCGACTGATTACAGACCGAATTCAATATTTAAAAAAACGCGATAAGAACACGTCTGAGCCAACTGTAATACGTGAAGTAATGAAAGATGTCGAAGAAATTGCCAGATATCAAGCTCCGCGCTTGCTGAACTGTTACAACGACTTGCTTCATCATTACCTTGGAAGCATCAACAGAAGCGATCTTCAAGAGGAAATCAAGGACATCAGCATTTTTCTAGAATTGGGCCTAAGTCAACAGACACAAATATCGCTTGTCAGCCTAGGATTGTCCAGAACTGCAGCCGTAATGATTTCAGAGCTAATCGCGGCAGATAACTTAACGAAAGTCGAGTGCATTAGATGGCTTCAAAAAAGCGATTGGCGAGACTCAGATTTGCCGGCTTTAGTCAAATTAGAAATTGATGGAAGATTAGTTGATTTCCTCCGCCGTCACGATGAATCATCCATTGTATGAGGAGTGCAACTACTCACTGCAAGAGCGAAATCGCTGGCAAGGCTTACTTACGAGCGTTATACAATTGTGACGAAAAAAATGCGTCAAACTCAACGATCCTACTCTTCGGCAGCGCAGATCGAAGTCGCCTGTACTGCCATGGTTCTAGTGCTTTAACCTGTGCAATTATATTGCCGCGGCGCGTATTGATACGAAAATCGGCAGCGTTAAATGGTATCTTGTGTTCCCTACAAGCTGCTGAGATCATAACTAATTGACGTGCGCTATAACCTATCTTCCACTGTGTTCGCCAACTCTGTTGAGTAAATATATCCGGCTTGCAAGAGGCTAACGCAGCCAAAGTAGCGAAGCCACGGGCTTCGCGAGAACTAGCCTCATGCGCAGCTTGACGACGCCTCAGCAGGCCTGCTTTTTCCTCTTCACCAATAACCTCTACGCCATTCTCATAAAGCGGAATAAATTTAGTAATACAAGTTGATCCGACCCATAAAGTATAACCAGTAAGGTAATTCTCGATTTCATATTGATAACGTAAGCCTTCATGCTCACAAAGCTCACACACCTCAGCAACCGAATGAGTATCTTCATATCCGCCAGTTGTTCCCCATTCACGCATAGCTTCGGCCAAAGAATTTCCTTGCGACAACCGAATCATATTTGTAGAAGCGCGCTCACTCCAATTCGACATAAAAGTCTCCTGGAAAGAAAATCTAGGGAATTGAAACAATTGATAAGCAGCAAATAATTATCTGATACATCACCCCAAAAGAATGTTAGCCGATTTTCGAATGACCGAAGTTTTCTTTGGGAATATATTAACAATCTAGGGAAGAAGGATTAGCCGCTACCTAATCTGCCACTATTTGCTTTTTACAAGCCGACCGTGACCGGTGCATACGCGGATCTCTTCTGGATTTTGAGAGCGGGGAGACTCACTCACACTCTATGAACAAGATGGTACAACAAGTCATTATCGCTGTCATCCCGCAACTATTAAGGGGAGACTTGATAAACAATTTCGATCACCTGAAAAATCTAACTAGCCCTTAATTATTTGAGCAACATGCAGCCACAGATATCGGGGTGCACAATTTATTAACCAGGGTTTCACAGTTCATTGTCAGAACGGCCAGCGGCCAATTCTACTAGGGAACGAATACGACCAATAAAAAACGCAAGCATCCCACGGTAAGAGCCCACTCTGCAGACGGGATACGGGACGAAATGCTTGCGTTACCCTAAAGTGTAATCAAATTTTCCTGACACGTAAATTAATTTGAGCGGTAAGTAGTTCATCTAAAGATAAACGGGATGATGAACTCTCAAAACGATGCTTTTAAGAAATGGATTTGACTTTGATCTTACTGCATATTGTGTCAGAGATGACACAAGTACAATCAGGTGCCATTGGCGCTCATTGCAATAACTAAACAAAATTTTCCTCCAACAGACAATATCGGCCTTACGCAGCAGCGCTTCGCTCACTGTAGTCAGTTGGCAGAGTGGCGACACCCGCAAGAGTAGGTCCAGACGAGGTGCTCAAAGGTAAAAGCCTCCGCGAACGGAGGCTTTTACTTGTTACAGTCCGATCCCTCTTACCTAGACCTAGCTAGACCAAAAGTTTCCTTCTGGCAGGTGGTTCCTCGCATCGGCTGTGGAACCTTCTTATAACGTTATGGACGGAATATAGTACTTATAGACGCGATCGTCAATAAGTAGGCGCAGTTACTGACAGGATGCCAGCAGCACCTATCCGTCCCTATCCAGTTCCATTTCAAACATTAATATTTGCAAATGCACACAAGGCATCTTCTTGCGTTTTACCCGGATATGACAAGCATAAATCTCGTTCAGATTGTGGGCATTTACCAACGCCAAGACTGTTAACTTTTTAGTTTCTGTGTTTACATTCTCTATGAGAATTTCGAAGCATATGATACAGATACTTTTTATCAAACCCAGCTAATTGGACGCACACTAATTGCTGGTCAGAATAGGGAATTGGATTCTATTGGAGCATGAAATGACACGCAGTCATCCGATACCAATGCAAGACGAATTTGCCCTAGGAATATTAGGCAGATTCGCACGCATGAATGCGATCCCTTCGCTTGATTTAGCTGCTAAAACAATTAAGCACCAAACAAATGAACGCGACTCTCAACTTCTGTGGCTGATCGCTGAAATATGCGGTAAAAGCAAATGCGATTTTTCATCGAAACATTCTGTTCTGCCAGTGTTAAATCCAATCTCAAAATTCACAGGAAATTCTTTAGAGAGTTGGAGTGACTTATTTCTTAAAAAAAATCGAGCTATGAATTGTCTGCAAGGGCATATAAGGTGGTGCCAGGAATGCTGCGAAAACGATATCAATAAGCATCACTTTAGCTATTGGAGGCGATCACACCAGATAGTAGGGATCGACTGGTGCCCGCATCACCGTACTCCATTGGCTAAGACGAACCAAAAATTCGCCATCAACAATCCAGGACATCCTTCTACCATTGACACGGTTACGACAAGGCTGGCGACGATCGAGCAAGAAATAGAAAATGCTACCTTAATGCGTCTGCAGGAAATCATGTTCGGGTGGCTACAACGCTCTTACCCAATTGGACTTCAAGCATGGGCGAATGTCATCCGTATCAAATGCCGTGTTGCGGGATTGCGTATTGGCGAAATCGGCAAGCGTCCTGTTGTAAGCGATCTGATACGTGAGCATTTTCCAAGCAGTTGGCTAAGTCGACACATGCCTGAGGTTGCCAGCAAATCTCCAAATGCCTTTGTTCGTAAAATTGATGGTGCTTGTATTGACAAGCATGTCGCATACCCTGCATTGGCTTATGCTTCTATCTTATCTGTCCTGTTTGATTCTTCTGAACAAGCCCTACATGCTCTTGATGCCGCAAATCTTCAACTGGACATCCAGCCATTGAGCAATAAAGTGAATGAAGCACTGTCAGCATTTCTTGAAGGCGCATCCTTGCATGATGCATGTAGAAAATCTGGAGTCAATGTGATGAGTGTAGAAAACGCTGTCAGGCACCATTTTCAACAATTTCCGATTCGACCTTAAATAGAATTCAAATTTGTAGGCGCGTCACATCCAGACCTTAATGGCACGTCGCATAAAACATCTTATTGACGTTACTGACTTTATGTATTATTTTTGATGTGTAGCCCCTTCACTTTCGAACCACACCAGGCAATTGGAGCCAAAATGTCGTGTTAGTGCGGGGACTTCACTTGCTTAATTTGTCTTGCGCCCCAGTTGTTACTTCGTAGCGCATACATATAGGTTTATAACGAACCGGGTAACCTATGGCGAGGCGCTACTGTCAAATCAAGCGAAACTTCTATGCCTTTCGCATCAAGCGTTGAGGTAATCACAAGGGCTCCGCAACTAATACGAATGCCAACGCCTTCACTGTAAGTGGCCATCGCTCTGGATAGCGAATTACTTTTTCGATACGAGGAAATGCTCGCTTAAGTTCATCTAATCTCCATCCTGATGTACTTGGCTCTCGGCTCAAAGTCAGTTTTTTCAGAAATACCGCCATTCGCTCGTCAGCATTTTCTATTCGTCTAGCTGCATGATTAGATATCTTAAGTTTGCAAGTCCCAGCAAGTGATGCCTTCAGCCAAACGCGGTCATTACGATATAACCACGCGTAGGCAGCGGGCTCCAGACATCTTAGTGCCTTGATACCCATATAATTACGCAAAGACAGAAGGTTGCTCCAGGCTCGTCGAGCGATGTCTCCACGTTGCTTATATCTGACGTTATGCCAGTGCTCCTGTAAGCCAGGCACGGTTCGAAGTATTCGTGTTACGGTGACCACAGAGATTTGGCATTGCCTGCCCACATCTGATTTATCTGCACCTGCACGCAACATAGCCACAGCGCGATCCCACAGCGTAGCGCTCAACTTCTTCGGGCGACGTAATACTTCAACCGACTCTTTTGAAGCCCATGCAGCCATTGTTGCGTAAGCAACGCCAGCTCGTAGCGCTGCAGCAGTCAAACTTAATTGGCCCGTGCACAACATCGCAATAATCTCCATTTGCTCGCTTGTTGGTCCGCGCATTGGCTTGTTTGGTGCAGGAAATTCATCTTCACAATGATTGATATAACCAGCCAATTTGCCATACTCAGTTTTGAAATGAGAAAAATCATTAAACCAGGTCGAAATCCAGATCAGGTAACGCAGTGGATGAGTCAAACCACGACCGGACAAGATTCTCAGAAACTGAGTCCGCAGAAGATGGGGGTCTGCCTCGTGATTGAGTGCCGGCAAGCATGCTAAATTCGAAACCAGTTTCTCAAGCGAAACTTGGAGTAGTGGCCACCGGACTCGCCCGCTTGCATTCATCATCCCAAGACAGCATAGGCGAATTCTGAACACTTCCGCAATGCGCACCGGATTTGCAAAACTTCCAGACGGACAGTTCAGTAATTCATTGCTTAATTGACTGAGCTTTAGCAGCCAGACAGTTTCATGTTTCGACAGCCTACGATCTTCCAATCCCGCCAGCGGCGCGCAATTGGCCTGCGTAGGAAGCACCCACGCAAAACGCGCTACCTGTAATAGTTTCAGGCTGGAGGCTCGCAAAGGAATAAAATGCTCTGGGCAGAGCCAAACACTGGGCAATTGGTGGCTACGCCTCCAATACGCCCACCCATGCCTGTCCAGATCACTGCAAATGCATTGTGGGCATGCTTTCAAAGGATGTGCGGCTCCAACCCCACTCGTTAATAATCCTAACCGAAACTTCAAATGCCCGATGCCAGGACCACAAAGAGCCTTCACTGCCTCATTACCCACCTCAATTGATTTGAATGGAAGATAAAAGGGCAAGAGCGTCCTTTCACGAATGATGTCAGGAGCAGTCCCCAAGCAACCCCGGCTCCTGGCAGCCAGCACAGCGATACGTGCTGGAAAGTCATGCGCTGAACCAATACGCGCATCCCCAAAGAGTTGCAGGCAAGTATTCTTGTCCTGACCATTGGCTGCCAAGCGATGAAAACGGCTACACCAACTAAATAACGTTTCGTCAGGCAAAGGGTCAAGGCCGACTGTGAAGTCAGGAAAGTCAGTTTGTATTTTGATCGCTTTCATCGACTTTCTCCAATGATTTCTCAGTAGTCCTTGATGAAGACTTCGTTTTAGATTGCGTGTCACGAAGCAGTTGTGCACCCTCTAGTAATGATTGTGCCGAAGGTGGAGAACGCTTAGGCAAGTGAGACACTTTTGCAGTGATTCGCTTTTCCTTTGAAAGTTGAGATACATCCCGCAGCGTCTGCAAAGTAGCTTTCGCTCCTTTACTGAGAGTGCTTTCTACCAGGGCACTAGCTGGATTAGAACTGGATGGTAATTGAGACAGAACTCCATTAGAAACATTTTTTTTCTCCAAGGTAGTTGTTTCCGGTTTAATTAAGTCGCTGAATGGACATGTCAAATCCGGTCGTGTTTTTTCCAATAAATTTGAGACACTTAGAGATGCCAAGTCCTCAACGTCCTTGCGGTGAGTACTGAAATTACTGCTTCGATAAGCCAATCTAATTTCATCCATCGTTACAAACGATTTTCCAAGCTGCGTGGCCTCCCGGTACGCCTGTGCCAGCAATTTCCGTAGTGCCCTAAAAAGCCCTGCCGTCAGGCGATGTAGTTCCTGTGCATGCGTCGACGCATCCAGCCGAAAGCACTCTGGAGAGACAGCAAGAAATTCCTTAATGGCGTCTACCCAACATGAGTCGATCGGAAGCGGTGGCTTTAGCACAATAGGATTGGTCAGTAAGCGGTCTTTCTCCTCTTGTGGTCGCCGGTTTAGCTTATGCCCCAAGGAATAATTCGCAGCAAAAATGAGTGACGGTCCCAAATTTGCCAGCGTCATAATTAGTTGCGATGTCTTTGTACTAGCTGTGCTACTTTGTGTAAAAAATTGCATCTCGTCTACAAGCAACGTGCAAGTGGCTGTTGCAGAGAGCCAATCACGGACATGTTTCGTTGATGCGTCTGAGTTTGAATTTACCCTACCGCTCACTGCAATTGGATTCGAAAGTGTCCAGAGCACCCCTAGCGTGGACGCTTGAGCTCCTATCGCTATTCGCCTTATAGGTTGCAAGGCCAGCTTGTGTCCTTCGGTAAAAAAGCTGCCATGGTTGTCGAGCTGGCACATTCGTACGAATGCTTTCATTAATCCTGACTTACTCACCCCAGCTAAGCCACTTAAACATTGAATGTGTGGTGTGTTCGATGATGGTTGGGCATTTTCACTTCGAAGGCGGATGTAGTCCTTGGAAGTTGGAAATTTGCGAGATGCGAAATGGATGGCTTGATCAAGCATGTCACGTAGGATACGGATATGTTGTGGCCCTGGAAAAAATATTTCATCCCAGGCCTCATCAAGCTTTCTGCATGCTTCTTCAACTCTCATAGACTGCAATCCGATAACAGGCACAACCGGCATATATGCAGCTCGCTTAATGGATTCATCTGTATCTAGTCTGTTAAACCAATATAGCCAATCATGTCGAGAAAGCTTTTCAGTCATCGACCACCTCCGCCAGCACGAAGGTAAGCCATGATCTCTTGTCTCTCCTGTACTGAAGTCGCCTTAGTACGTCGAGATCGGCCAGGTTTATCGACAGCTTGATCAAACGGTTTACCAGTTTGATTTTCAAATTTATTTTCGTACTCAGATTTTGCAGCGTGACGGTGCGACTTAAGTTCCAACTTTCCGTCGCGTCGTATTTGTTGCAACTGTTCAATCTCAACAACAGAGATATACAACTGCTCTTGCCCGTCGCGAATGCTCAGCATGGCATCCACTTCAATTAGCTGCGTTCCCAGATCAATCCACAAATGACGCACGCAGACATCTAGCATGTATCCCTTCAGTTTGTAGCGCCCAAGGTCGTGGGCCATTTGTAATATCCCAGAATGCTTAAGGGCATCTGAATCAAAACGTGCATCCATAAAATACACAGCATCGTCTCTCACGCTCACCTCAATAGAACTCAAATAGGCTCTGACTGCTTCTTCGAAATGGGGAGTAACAGCATGGTTCCGTCCTTTACGATCAAGGTACCGCCAAAGCGAAGCAGCTGTTGGGAAAACACCCTCCTTGAGTGCATCATTATTAAGGCGGTCACTCACATCAATACTGTGGTTGTCAGCGATAGTGCGCAAAATTTCCTGCGCTGCAATTTGCGGAATCGAGAGATTCGTTTCTTGATAGCACGGTTTACCTTCCCGTTTAACCTGTTTGGGATGTGTGGTCTCCACAGAAGCCTTTGACTGTCCAGAATAGCTTGGCGCAGCCTCCTTGATAGTAGGTCTTAACGCCGGATCAACAGAATCAGCTTTCGCGGTACTGCCCGGTCCCCTGTCATTGATAATATGTGGTGAAATACCGATGCTCGGCCAATCGTCCGATTTAATATCTACACCGAATAAACTGCAAAATTTGACTTTACCAATGGCGGCGCAAAACAAAGCCATACGGTAGGCAGCGGCAGTCTCAGCTCCAACTGAAAATCCGATTCCAACCAGCATCCCAGACCCGATGCAACGAATGCGAACAACCCATAACGGTGGCAGATGACTACCAAGCAAATAACCTCTGGCCACTCGATTGCAGTAATAAGCATCTTGTTCGGTGCGCTCCATCAGGTTTCCGACGCTTTCTGCAAAATGTCCTTGAGAATGCTTCAGACTGTTTCTGACCCGAGCATGCCCATATTTATATATTTGGCGAATTTCAAGCGGGAATTCCTGGGCAATGCGATAAGCAAACTGCCCAAGCGTTGGAAATGGCCTGCCCGCAGGATGTATGAATGATTTGCGTCCCGCTGGATCGGTTTGTACTACACAGCCAAACACCGAGATGAGTGTGCGACGATAAATTCGGCTCAAATGCTGACCGGGACCGGCAAATTTACGATACCCCTCCAGCATTCGTCGAATCATTTCTGGGTCATTCGTGCTGTACCCATGATTTGCGCCATGAATGCGCGAGGGCCGGCCAAACTTCCGGTCGCGTCCCATGCGCTTCCATTGGCCGATGAGCTGTACCGCGTAATGCAATGCCCATCGACTGAATCCGAAGCAGATATAGGCGTAAAAAGCAGTCCGTAATCGAGTTTCGTTCTGCTTCGGACTGCACATTCTGGCATGCGCATTCATTAACGAGTCAGGAAACTCAGCGGCCAGGATTTGATCCAAATTCTGCACGAGCGGCCACAAATTGGCTAGCGTGCGATCGATGCGCTCTTCATGGCTTGTCTTACGATTCTTTCGAGGCTCAGCGTACTTTCGCAACTCGTCAACCGAGATGCCAGAAAACCAAGGGGGCAACTCGCGCTGTTCGTCACAAAGCACGATCAAGCCATCATCCAATCCACGCTCGAAGCAATGGCGTGAAAGAAAGTGCAAGACGGGCCTGAAACCAAATGCGGCTCCTCGCTTGCGGCTAGCATTTTTGATCGAAGCTTTGGTTGAAGTCAGTATTTTCCTGAATTCGACCAGCACGACTCGCTCCCTTGCAGAATCGCTCCGCAACAAGTGATACACGACGTCCTTACTAAGTGTTTCAAATCCTTCAGGGGCGAATAATTGAGCACCAGTTTGCATGACATATCCCCCTTAAGACCGTTGACGTACAAACCAGGCACTAAATACCTGGAGCGGATCACGCCGTTCTGATTTCAGCGTGCGGTCAATAAAGATGGCCTCGTCCATTAGTTCAGCCCTGACATCTCTCTGCCAAAGTGCACGATAAAATGCAGCCTTGGCTATCTCTAATGTGAGGTCATGGCGATGCATGATTGAAAGCAGAATTTCTAAAGGAGGTTGGCCGGTCAGAATGCTTGCCTGCAGTCGCTCGCAGATCTCTCTATAGAGTTCTTGATCCATATCTGCTGCCCGGTGTTTTAACAACAGAAAGCTCTTGATGTTCTGGATAAACAGTTCAGGAATGTCCCGGTCAACGATCTGAACAGTTGGGATGTGTGCGTCTCTGTAGTACAGCTCTTCGATAGCGTGACGAGCGCGTACAGCGTTCACTTCCTTTTCAATTGACTTGGCAGGTTTACTGCCCGCTATGCGCACGTGAAACTCCTTTGCAGTTTCTTTGATTGTCCAGTTCACGCAATATGGGCCATTCTGATCCTGCAAAAACAGCAAGAAGTCGCCAACAAAAGGGGCAGGTACAGGCACTTGACCAGAACCATCGGGGTGATCAATGTAGATCCACAGATGACGGTCCAGCATGTCAAGGCGTTCGCAAACATCAATTGTGCCCCGCAATGGCGGCAAGACTAAGCCAGCGGCAAGAGGATGGCTGGCAAGAGGATGCGGTCTGGGCTCGCAGGCGAGTATTCGCTGTTCCTGCAACTCAAATAGCGACGAATTAAACAGGGCTAGGAGTAAGGCCTTTTGCTCTACATTTGATAAGACATGGCAATAGCGACCTAACCCTTCATGCCAGACTTGAGCAAATCGGCTTCGAGCAGGGGCTTCTTCTCGGGTTGCGCGTATGGCTGGGTCATAGTCACTTCCCCATTTAGGAGGATCCTGGCGGCGTAAAATTTCTTTGAGCCGCGGTAAAGTCAAACGCATGGTGTTGCCCATGAGCATTCCTTTCCTGCCAGATAAGCTGGCATTTTTTTTAATGGAATAGGAAGCCCTTGACTCGTAATCGATGGACGAGTACATTAATAGTGCATACTAAAATTTGAGGGCTTCCCTCAGTACAAAAAGCAGCCACTGGCGGGAACCGGTGGCTTTTTTGTTTGTGTGGCGCTTACATGATCATCTCCTTCGCTTTAGGAATATCAACACCGATCCAGGTACTCAAGGCCGGATAACTCTTATTTATTCTGAAGTAATTGCTTGTGCTCGTTGACGGCTCAGCCACGCGGCAACATCTAGGGAAAGAGCAAAGCTCCCTCGGCGATGTTCGATCTTAAATATCGGCACAGGAACGGTGCCGCGCGCCAGTGCTTGATGAAAGGCTGCTGCAGATGGATACCCCAATTCTTTAATCAATGCTGTCGAACCCAATACTGATCCATACTGCGTCGTGAGCTTGCTATCAAGCCGTTCGGCGATTTTCTGAACATCGCTCGTTTCAAAATCTATAGAGGTCATTGTCCGGCTCCGTCATGTATGGTATGAATATTATTGTGTCTGCAACCCCTTGCCTAGATGAGACGATAAACCGCGCAGCTTTTGATGGAGGCAGCTCTAAGTGCTTGATTCGACAACAAAATCATTAAATGGACTGGGTGCTGCATCCCTTATGCGAAAGTCTTTCATTACTCGGGAACGTCGAATAGTTGACGTGTTCGCGACAATTTGCTGGTTTCAAGAATTGAGGATGCAACTGGGTGAAGCTACAGTTGTTGCTGTACAAAGAGCCATCGAACCAACAGTGAAAAACAGAGCAATTTCGATTCATCGACGCTGGATGGACTATAAAAACGGACGGCGTACCCCCTCTGCACAAGTAATAGCGCTAGTTCAAAGCAAATTTCCAAGTACATCTTTAGTTTTGCAGACTCATGTATGGGATGCACTTCGAATACATCGACCTGCCGAACAGGTTGCTCGCAATCTTATTGGAACTACGTCCAAACTTGGTGATGATTTACTCAGATGGATGCTTGATGCTCAAGCAAATAAGGATTATGACTCTCGCTGGCTTAAAAAGCGCTGCATCGATATGCTTAAGCAGGGTAGCCTAGACGGATTAGCTGTACTGACGATTTGTATGCGGCTTGCCGCCATCCTTGGCATTGACCGTTTGGCCGTCACTTTCTCCAGGTATGCAGGATATTGCCTTCTAGTACTTGGGACGTGGTTTTTTGAGCATGGCATTGCTCAAGGAATCGGAGAATATTTTGAGTTTGCATTGGTACCAGAATACTGCAAAGATTACTGGATGGTTAACTTCAGTGCAGCTCATTATATCCACAGCATTTTATGTATCGACAAAATGATAGGACACGAAATGATCTCCAAAGGTGGCAACTTATCGTCTGATGAAATGATTGCAGTTGTTTTGAACAATTTGGGTCTGGCTCGATGATGGGGCCATCCGTCAGAATAAATTGTGTGCGGAATTGCCGTCAATTCTGCATGTGGCCGTTCTTTTGTAAGCTTGAATCAGTAATCTTGTCTATCAATTAGGACTATATCCGGACTGGTAAAATGGATTTTTTGTGCTGGTTAGTACAGCTTCGACGATGTTCTAGCCAACAAAGATAGTTGCCATGCCGACGCAAGAACAGGTTCAATGTTCACCAAACAACAGGCACCATAGTCTCGGTATCAAGCCAAGTGGTTTAACGACCATTTCTGTGTCCGTTTTGCCGGGCAAGACAGGTATAGAGCTGGACACCAAAGGCGGAATAAGTTGTAAATGAGTGATTTACTGAAATCAGTTGGATTCCAAATTTAATTGGATAGTCTAATACAAGTACTGGCAACATTTTCCAAAAACTCATTTCTCAAGACACCGATTTCTTTATATCTACGGTCCTCGTTAGATAACTTTTCTGTAATCCTCAAAGTTATATTCTTTATTTGTTCATGCGTATACTTATTTGCACCGGAAAAGCAGGTGCTAGTAACAAAAGCCGCATGGTCGTTCAAGGTCCTAGCTAGACCTTTATCATAAGTTTGACCAACATATAAATATTCTAATTTCTGCTGGTATTGTCGTTTAATGTCACAAATTTGTAGAAGATCAAGGTCGCCAAGTCCTTGAAGTCTATTTTTTTTTGATATTTCATTTAAAGCTGCAAGATTGATAGAAATTGGGCCGCACCTAATTGGCGATGAACCCAATACTCCGTCTGACTGATCCGCAATTAACTGCTCTATGCGTGATCGAAAAACCAACGAGATGTAATAAGGAACGAAGTATTTCAACGGCATATCGTCCGGAATTGCCGCGTCGGCCAGGGCCACTGCAAGAGTTTCACCACCTAAAGGATTTCTTAAATCTCGATTCCAATCTGCATTGTCGATCTGCTTAACAAACACTTCGAGAAAATCAGCGTCATGGTGAACGTTTTGCAAACTTTGATGAAGTGACTCAATGTTAGTTGTCCCGGTCAGTGCTATTCGCAATCCTGTAATCGACAATAGATTTCTTATTTCATCTAATGAATTTTCTGCATCTGACTGGGACACCGATGGTTTCCTGCCCCGGTATTCATATATCAAAACTGGCGTGATGGCCAAGTGGGTCGGGCAATCACTCCAGTCAGATACGAATCTGCAAAAAGAGATATATGACATGGCACGATGCCATCTTTTATGGTCATTTTTCTTCTTAAAATCTTGAACAATGCTATTGTCTAGTACTAAGAACATTTCACGGTTCATTTGATACGCAAATTGATACGTATCCAGGAGCCAAGTAACTCTATCAAAAAATTGCAATAATTCCTCTGGTGTAAAACCTTTCAAAGTAGGCTCAAATTCCTTTGTCCATGCGTCTTTTCGGTCTGCATGTTGCGAGTTCATAAACTTGTCACTTCCTTTGTCTAAAAAATTCAAGTACCCAGATTATTTCCATAAAACTGGGATGTATGAATAATCGCATAGATCACCTAAATTCGAGGACAAAGTAAAGTGAGATTCCCAAGTCGGCCCGACCAACTTTATTCGGGCCCGACCAACTTTATTTGCTCTAGTCATAACTCAATGCCCTGCCCTATTCAACCGTCACACTTTTTGCCAGGTTACGTGGCTTGTCAACATCCGTCCCCCGCGCCAATGCCGTGTGGTAGGCCAGCAATTGCAGCGGCACCACGTGCAATATGGGTGACAGTTGGCCGTAATGTTCTGGCAGGCGGATGACGTGTACGCCTTCGCTGGAGGTGATGCGGGAGTCGGCGTCGGCGAAGACGTAGAGTTCGCCGCCACGGGCGCGGACTTCTTGCATGTTGGATTTGAGTTTTTCTATCAGGGTGTCGTTGGGGGCGACGGTGACGACGGGCATTTCTTTGGTGACCAGGGCCAGGGGGCCGTGTTTGAGTTCACCAGCGGGATAGGCTTCGGCGTGGATGTAGGAAATCTCTTTAAGTTTTAATGCACCTTCGAGGGCGATGGGGTAATGCAGGCCGCGACCAAGGAAGAGTGCGTTTTCTTTGCGGGCGAATTCTTCTGCCCAGGCAATGATTTGTGGTTCCAGTGCCAGCACGGCGCTGATGGCGACGGGCAGGTGGCGCAGGGCGCGTATGTGTTCTGCTTCATCGGCATCACTCAAGCGGCCTCTGCTTTGTGCCAGTGACAGTGCCAGCAGGAAGAGTGCTGCCAGTTGTGTGGTGAAGGCCTTGGTGGAGGCGACGCCCACTTCTACACCGGCATGGGTGATGTATGCCAAAGCGCATTCACGCACCATGGCGCTGGTGGCGACGTTGCAGACTGTCAGTGTGTGCAGCATGCCCAGGCTGCGTGCATGTTTTAAGGCGGCCAGGGTATCTGCTGTCTCACCACTTTGCGAGATGGTGACGACGAGTGAATTGGGGTTGGGCACGCTTTCGCGGTAGCGGTATTCGCTGGCGATTTCTACATTAACGGGGATTTTGGCTATCGCTTCTATCCAGTATTTGGCAGTCAGGCCAGCGTAATAGCTGGTGCCGCAGGCCAGTATCAATACTGAGTCGATTTGCTTGAAGACTTTGTAGGCACCGTCGCCAAACAGTTCGGGCATGATGCTGATGACGCCTTCCAGCGTGTCGGCAATGGCGCGGGGTTGCTCGAAGATTTCTTTTTGCATGTAGTGGCGGTAAGGGCCGAGCTCTGCTGCGCCGCTGTGGGCGTGTACGGTTTTTACTTCGCGCTGTACCGATTTGCCTTCGCTATCGACTATCCATACTTTTTGCAATTGCAGGTCTACGACATCGCCCTCTTCCAGATAGATGATCTGGTCTGTGGTGCCAGCGAGCGCCATGGCGTCGGATGCGAGGAAGTTTTCGCCCTGGCCAACGCCGACGATGAGGGGGGAACCCTGGCGTGCGCCGACGACGCGATGAGGTTCGTCGCGGCAAAACACGGCGATGGCAAATGCACCTGTCAGGCGTTTGATGGCGATTTGCACGGTCTCAAACAGGTCGCCGCTGTACAGGTGATCGATGAGGTGGGCGATGACTTCGGTGTCGGTCTGGCTTTCAAAGACATAACCAGCCTGTGTCAGTTCGGCACGCAGTTCTTCATGGTTTTCTATGATGCCGTTGTGCACGAGGGCGATGCGGTCACGCGAGAAATGCGGGTGGGCATTGGATGATGACGGTGCACCATGGGTGGCCCAGCGGGTGTGCGCAATGCCGGTGAAGCCAGCCAGACCGGACTGGTCTATCTGTGCCTGCAAGTCGGCCACGCGGGATGTGCTGCGTGAGCGTTGCAAATGGCCATCTACATGCAGTGCCACGCCGCAAGAGTCATAGCCACGGTATTCAAGCCGTTTTAAACCTTCGAGCAAAACCGGGGTGATATTGCGTTGAGCAACTGCGCCGACGATACCGCACATAATGACCTCTGATAAAGAATGAATATGTGTTCATGCTAAAGCAGATGGCGTGATGTTTTCTTTCAAAATTTAAGTATTATTGAAATTTAATGAATATCAATTTCACATTTGAACTATTATTTCATTTATTAATACTTTAAGAAATAATTAGCCATATGTTTACTCTGGATGAGCTGGACAAGCGTATTTTGCAACAATTGCAAAAGGATGCATCGCTGACCAATCACGAGCTGGCTTTGCGGGTGCATGCGTCGCCCCCCACCTGCTTGCGTCGCGTCAAGCGGCTGACTGACGAAGGTATTATTGCCCGCCAGGTGGCGATACTGGATACGGCCAAGCTGGGGGCAGGTTTGACGGCGATTGTGGAAATTACCCTTGATCATCAGGCGACAGAAAAACTGCTGGAATTTGAACAACTGGTGGCGCAGGAAATGGCGGTGCAGCAATGTTACCGCGTGTCGCCTGGGCCGGACTTTGTGCTGGTGATACAGGTGGCGGATATGGCGGCTTACCATGCACTGGCGCACCGGCTGTTTGCCACCCATGCCAATGTGCGTAATGTACGCAGCTTTTTTTCTGTTTTGCGCAGTAAGTTTGAAACCGGCATTGCGCTATAACAGGGGTCAGCGCGGACGTATGCTTTCCTTCAAGATGCTGGCGGGGTAATAACGCGTGAAGCCCTTCCAGACCATACCGGATTTGGCGACTTGCTCAAGCAAGTCTTTCAACGCTGCCTTATCTTCATTGTTCAATGATTTATTTGAAATATAGGCACCGCTGTCACCCCAGGGCAATTCCGGGATAGGTTCGACGCGCAGCTTGCCGAGCAGGTCTTGCACGCGCACATCGTCCATCATGACACCAGCAAGTATGGAAGGTGCCATGATGGTGATGTCTGCAACGCCTGCCTTTAGCAGACGCGCGACGGAAAGTGGATCAGCATCAAAAACCAATCGCCCCTGTTTGCCCAATTGCCTGATCAGGTCCTGGTAGGCTGGGCCGTAGTCAAAACCACGCACCAATACGACTTTCAAGTCTTTTTTATCCAGCAGTTCTTGCGCCGAGGTAATGGCAGGGCGACTGCTGTCAATAGAAATCAGGGTGGCCCGGTTATAGGTCATAGGAATAAAAATGCCACGTTCGTCACGCTTGGGCGTTCTGCTGGCAGGGATCAGCAGGTCGGCCCGTCCGGTTTCAAACATCAATTCCAGTCTTGCCCTGGGTACGGCGGTCAGGGCAAATTTGCAGGTGTCATTAAGACTACGCAAGATGTCGGGATAGATGCCTTCAAGCTTCTCGCCTTTGATCATGACACTGCGCCCGGTAGCAGCGACAGGCACATTGATAACGCGTGAACAGGTCGCCAGGGTCTGAGCTCCCACAACACTTAAGCCACAGAACAACAGGACACGCAATAGTGTAGTATTTCTTTGAAAGGTCATTAATATGTTGGCCAATTTCTTTATTACATTGCGTCAATTACATTGCGTCAATTACATTGCGTCTCAAAAAAACAGTAACGCCCCTTTGTCGCTTTCTAGCGAGGACGGTTTCCTTCTTTTAACACCTCTGGCTTGTAATAGCGTAAAAATCCTTTCCACACCATGCCAGAACGTGCTGCACGTTCCATCAAATCCTGTAATGCATTGCGGTCTTCCGGGGTCAGCGTTTTTTTGGACAGGTACACACCGCTGTCGCCCCAGGGCAGTTCAGGGATAGCTTCAAAACGCAATTTCTCGGATAAATCCTCCACCCTGGCATCGCCTTGCACGGCACCGACAAAAATATAAGGTGCCATTATAGTCAGATCAGCCACGTTAGCTTTCAGTACCCGTGCGACGGAAACGGCATCCGTTTCCACAATCAATCTGCCCTGCCGGCTTAGTTCAGCCAAAATGGCTTGATAAGCTTCGCCATAGTCATAGCCACGTACCACAGCAACTTTCAAATTTTTTTGCTCCAGCAATTCTTGCTGGTTATGTATGGTGGTACGGGCAGACTGCAGTGAAATCAGCGTGGCGCGGGTATAGATCAGCGGTACGAAAATGCCAAACTCATCTCTTTTTGGTGTGCGTATGGCTGGGAAAAGCACGTCAGCCTGGCCATTTTCAAACATCAGTTCCAAACGCGCACGCGGCACCGCTGAAAATTGAAACTGGCAGGTTTCTTTGGATGAGAGACTACGAAAGATATCAGGATAAATACCGGTGATATTGTCGCCATTGACGATTACACTAAATCCCAGAGGGGCAACAGGTGCATTAATGATACGTGAGCAGGCAGCCTGAGCATGTAGATAAAATTGGCTCAGGAACAAAATCAGCACGACACGCAAAGCATGGGACTTTGTTAGCATACTCACCAAGTTTCACTTTGACAGAACTTACACAAAACCACCTCAGTTGTGTTGCGTAAGTCCTTTTTATATATACACGATAGACCAAAAAACCACTTCACTACAAGCAACATTTCAATTTGAAAAGTGATTATTTGTCACATAAAGCAGATAATTTGTTTTCCATCAGAATTTCTATCTTGCCATAAGCCAGTCTGATCAAACCGTTCAACCTGAAAAATCTGAGTTCTTTAGAGAGGGTTTGGCGGGTTATACCAAGCATCATCGCCAGCGATTCCTGCGTTACTTTCACCAGGGCGTGTTCATCGGCCTGGCAGTTGGCAACATCTGCCAGCAATATCAGGCGTCGGGCCACCCTGGCCCTGACCGAACGCAGGCCACCGTCTTCCACGATACCGTATAACAGGCGTATGCGTCTTGCCAGCATGCGTGCAATGGCTGCTGCAAAGGCTGTCCTTTGCATGAGAGCTGTGAAGGTGGCTGGTGGCAAGACCAGTAGTTCTACATCGCCCATCGCGGTTGCATCATGCGTACGCGGATGATTATCTATCAGGGAAATTTCTCCAAACCAGGTGGCAGCGTCCAAAATAATGAGTATGGCTTCGCGCCCGCCTTCACTGAGGGTAGACATTTTGACGCTACCGCTGACAACGGCATAAAACCCTGTAGGTATATCGCCCTTACGGAACAGCATTTCACCTGGACGCAAGCGCAAATGCTCACTTGCGACTACCATGGTCTTACGGTCTCTTGCAGGCAAAGCGGCAAACCAGGCATCACCCAGCAATATGTGCATTAATTTGTCGTCAGATGTCATCGCTGTGCAGGGTATCAAAGTAAAGACTGCTGAAACTTCAAATTGTAAAATATTTGACAGTTTAAGATGAAAACAACGTTGTAAGGTATCAGGACTTACACAAAATTGTCACAGCAAGGCTAACGCTGGAGGAAACTGCCCTTGTAAGGGCGGTCCGTTTCGTCGGTGGACAATGTATTGTCTGAAACCCCGGCGGCACCGTAGCAACGAAGACAGTACGCATAGTACGCGGCCCCTGGAAGAGGAGCTGCAACGCAGCTGGAGCGATTTTGCGCAAGTCCTATGTATGCAAGCATTTACTGAGGAGTAAGTAACATGCAACATCATGCTCAATTTGTCCGCATGGAGGACAGTACCAAAGAAGACTGGCAAGTCATCGGTGGTGAATTCATGCAATTTGCCCAGAACCTGCCAGATCGTGTCATCAAGCATTTGCGTTTATTGGAAGGAGACTACGGCGGTTTCCCTATAGACAGGTTCACCCATTCATTGCAAACAGCGACCCGCGCCATGCGTGATGGTCGTGATGATGAATATATCTGCTGCGCCCTGCTGCATGATATTGGCGATACCCTGGGTTCTTTTAACCACCCGGATATTGCCGCTGCCATACTGAAACCCTTTGTCACCGAAGACAATCTGTGGATGGTGCAGCACCATGGCATCTTTCAGGGGCATTACTTCTTTCATCACATAGGTATGGACCGGGATATGCGCGAGCAATTCCGTCAGCATCCGCACTTTGAACGTACGGCAGAATTCTGCGCCTTGTACGATAACCCTTCATTTGACGCGCATGCCGAGACATTTCCGCTGGTGGAATTTGAACCCATGCTGAAGCAATTGTTCAGCAAACCACGCAATACAATTTACAAAACCGCAGTCAGCGAATAAATCAGAAAAAATAACATAGGAGATAGCATGGACATACCCTCAATCAAGGATCAGGTCAGCGCAGAAGAATGGCAGTTGCGCGTTGACCTGGCTGCCTGTTACCGCCTGGTCGCTGTCTATGGCTGGAGTGATCTGGTGTTTACGCATATCAGTGCCCGCATCCCCGGCCCTGAGCACCATTTCCTGATTAACCCGTATGGCCTGATGTTTGATGAAATTACTGCTTCATCACTGGTCAAAGTGGATCAGCAGTGCAATAAGGTGATTGATTCGCCCTTCCCTGTCAATCCGGCGGGCTTTGTCATCCACAGTGCGGTGCATGCAGCACGTGAAGATGTGCAGTGCGTTTTGCATACACACACCCGTGCGGGGGTTGCCGTCAGCGCGCAAAAATGTGGTGTGCTGCCACTGTCACAGCAATCCACTTTTGTACTTGCATCGCTGGCTTATCATGATTATGAAGGTGTCGCTTTCAGGGAAGATGAAAAACCACGCTTGCAAGCTGACATGGGGCACGCCAACTTTTTGATGTTGCGCAACCATGGCTTGCTGACAGTTGGTAAATCGATCGCCGATGCCTTCCTGTCGATGTACACCTTCGAGGCCACTTGCCAGATACAACTGGCGGCACAGGCTGGCGGTGAGCTGATTCATGTCAATCCTTTGATCGTCAAAGGCGTGTCGGAAGCCATGCGGGTACAAACAGGTGGTTTGGGTGGTGCGTTTGTCTGGCCATCCCTGATACGCAAACTGGATCGTCTTGATGAAAGCTACAAAACATGAGCACACAACAAAAAGTCGTCATCATCACCGGCAGTTCAGATGGCATAGGTGCAGAGATGGCACGCCAGCTGGCTCGCACGTATGGCTCCAAGGTGGCGCTGGTGCTGGCCGCACGCAGTGAAGAAGGCTTGCAAAAAGTAGCTGCCCAATGCCAGGCGTTTGGTGCTGTCACACTGGTGGTGAAAACGGATGTCGGCATAGAATCCAGTTGCCGCCAATTGATTGACACTGCTGCCAAACAGTTTGGCAGTATCGATGTACTGATCAACAATGCAGGCAAGTCTGCACAGGCATTGTTTGGGGAGGTGGATAATCTTGGCTGGTATCAGGAACTGATGCAAATCAATCTTTGGGGCAGTATCTGGTGCACGCATGCTGCCCTGCCCCATCTGAAAAAATCCCGTGGTGCCATCGTTGCTGTTTCTTCGCTGGCGGGCCTGATCGGTGTACCTGGCCGTACCGCATACTGTACCACCAAGTTTGCCATGGCCGGTTTTTTTGAAAGCCTGCGTACAGAACTCCACGGTTCTGGGGTCACGGTAACGCTGGCTTATCCAGGCGTGGTTGCCACCCAGATCCGCTATCACGGTTATAACACGGCGGGCGATGCGGCTGGCAGCAGCGGCCTGAAAGAAGATAATGCCATGTCAGTAGAGGAATGTGCTGGTCTCATCATACGCGGCTATGAACGCGGCGATCGCAACGTGGTGATGACTTTCAAGGGTAAGCTGGCACGCTGGTTGAAATTAATCGCGCCAAGCCTGGTCGAAAAATTGGCGATGGCGGCATTAAAGAAAGAAGTCAGACCGCAATAGGTCAATGATATTTGCTACCAGCAAAAATGCCCTGAACTGCAATGACAGTTCAGGGCATTTATTTTTACAGATTAAAAACGGTGCTGGATACCTACCGTAGCAGATGTCTGGTTCGTTGCAAAACCAGCGTCATCACGTGATACACCAGTCAGCTTGTTATTGCTGGCCTTGGCATAGCCGGTGGCAACGTAGATGTCCGTGCGTTTTGACATCGCGTATTTGGCACGCAATGCCAGCAAGCCCGGGTCTGCATCTGCGCCTGGAGCCATATTCTTGATGTCCTGATAGTAGTACACACCTGTCAACGTCCACGCAGGGGCTACTGCATAATTGGCACCCAGCCACAGCATGTCACTGCGTTGATCCGCTGCACCACTTGCCATGGTTTTCTTGAAATTGCGGTAACCGGCAAACAGCTTGGCGTCACCCAGATCATACGTAGCACCCAGATGCAGGACCTTGGCCTGGTCGTAAGAACCGTTGGCAATCGGCGCGCTATTGTTTTGTTCGTAGGTGATGACCGCAGCCCATGGGCCATCAAATGCGCTGGCGGCCAGGATGTATTTGGCGTTGCCGGAAGTATTGCCAGCCACTTCACCAAACCCGTAAGTTGCCCCCAGTTTGAAACCTTTGCCGTCGAACTGATACTTCAGCAAATTGGATACGCCGGTCAACATGCCATCTTTGCGGTTGCCAGTGGCACCGGCAGAAGTTGCCCACGAATACTGCGGCGCATACCCCATAGGGTCAAATGGCAAAATAAAATCATAGGTAGTGCTATAAGAACGACCAGCAATGATGCGACCGAAATCACCTTGCAAACCCACATTCGCCTGGCGACCAAAGAGGTCACCGTCGGACGCGCCGGTATCAAGCAAGACACCACCTTCCAATTGCATGATGGCTTTCAGGCCATTGCCCAGGTCTTCGCTGCCACGCAAACCAAAGCGCGATGTATTCATGCCGCCGCTATTGAGTTTGAACTGACTGTTTTTGTTCGCGTCCGCATTATTGTTATAAGTGATATTGGCATCAATCAGGCCATAAACAGTCACATTTGTTTGCGCGTGCGCTGCACTTGCCATGCATACCAGCGTTGTGATGCCGAGTAGTTTTTTCATTGGTGGTCTCCTTTAGAAATTTTATTTTCAGACTACATGTCGTCATGTAGTCGAGATGGTGCTGATCTGTAATGTGCAATAAAAACAGTTCAATACGCCAGACCACATGCTAAGGAGTGGAAGCTTTCAGTTCCCTTTCTATGCGTGGATTTACCTGCCGCAGGACGATGGCTTGTTGTAAAAAAACCTTTCTCCGGAAGAAATGATTTTCCAGGTCAGGTCTGTTTTCTCTTTCCACTTGCGCCATTTTTTACAGGCTTCACACCATTTTCCTGCGCCTGGTCTCATACCGATGGTGGCTTGCCGCAGCACGGCTTAATCTGTCCCTGCAGTCACCCACAACGCGAAACAAACTTACGAAATTACTTAATTACTTAATTACTAAACGGAGCTAATCATGAAAAATATCACTTCTATCCTCAATAACACTGTTGCTAAAAAACTGGTGTTTGCAGCTGGCCTGGCGATCTTCTCCGCCAGCAATGCCATGGCTTTTTCGGAAACCGAATTCCGTACTGCAGTAAAACAACTGGTAGCCAGCCCCAACGTCAGTCAGGAGCAATATGTTGCCAATGCCGTCAGTACCTGGCTGAATCAGGATTACGTCAACTCAGTAGGACAGGCAGAAATTGACGCCGCACGGCAAGCCAACCAGCATGCTGCCATCAGCTTTAACGACATGCTGAAACAAGAACCAGGCAATCCCTTGCTGATGTCGTATGCAGGTGCCGCGACTGCCAAGTCTTCGCTGGAAAAGATTGCCATCAGTGATAAAACAAAGGCGCTGGAAAATGGTACCACCATGGTAGAGCAGGCGTTGCAACTGGCTGGCAACAGTCAGGCTATGCACGGTACAGTACCGGTCGCAATGGAAGTCCGTTTTGTGGCTGCCAGTACATTCCTGGCCGTGCCACCGGTAATGAACCGCAAGCAACAAGGTGAACAGTTATTGAATGAAGTGCTGGACGCCCAGCAGTTTGCCCAGACTGATCTGAACTTCCGTGGTGCCGTATGGTTACGTGCAGCGACACTGGCAATGGAACAGCAGCGTGCAGACGATGCTAAAAAGTATTTGAATGAAATCCTGAAAAACAATGCGCCGCAATCACGCAAAGCGACTGAACTGTTGCAAAAACTGTCCTGATCACTATCCTGATCACATCGGCACAGGAATGACAGTGCAATGAAGACATACCCAAGGCTTGCGGCCAACATGAGGGCCGCAAGCACACAGGTCAGCAAGATATTATTTCTTGATTTTCACCGGCCTTTGCCAGGAATCAATGGTCAATTGCTTGGGGCGGGATACCGTCAGTTTGCCAGCTGGTGCGTCCTTGGTCAGCGTAGTACCGGCACCCAATGTCGCGCCCTTGCCCACTCTCACCGGTGCCACCAGTTGGGAATCGCTGCCGATGAAGGCATCATCTTCGATGATGGTACGGCTTTTGTTGACGCCATCATAGTTACAGGTAATCGTACCAGCCCCGATATTCACGCGGCTGCCTATCGTGGCGTCGCCTATATAGGCCAGGTGATTAGCCTTGCTGTGTGCCGCAATCTGGCTATTTTTGACCTCGACGAAATTACCAATGTGTACATCCTCGGCCAACTCGGTACCAGGGCGCAGACGTGCATAAGGTCCTATCTGTGATTTAGCACCAACGACTGCATCATCAATATGGCAAAAGGCTTTCACCGCTGTACCCGCCGCAATGCGCGCATTCTGGATAACGCAGTTTGGCCCGATGCTGACACCGTCTTCCAGCACCACTTCACCAATAAATACACAACCAACGTCGATGCTGACATCGCGCCCACATTGCAGATGGCCGCGCACATCAATGCGGGCAGGGTCCAACAGGGTCACGCCCTGTTCCAGTAACTGGTGGGCGATATTGAGTTGATGGATTCTTTCCAGCTCTGCCAGTTGCACCTTGCTGTTGACACCCAGGGTTTCCCAGATTGCGTCCGGCTGCGCCGACACCACGTCGACACCGTTGGCAACTGCCATTGCAACGATATCGGTCAGATAATATTCACCCTGCGCATTATTGTTCGACAATTGGCCCAGCCAGGATTTCAAATGTGCAGTCGGTGCCAGCATGATGCCGGTATTGATTTCGGTAATCTGGCGTTCTGCCTCATTCGCATCTTTTTGTTCGACTATGCGTATGATGTTTCCATTGCCATTTTCCCTGACGATGCGTCCCAAGCCAGCAGGGTTGTCCATGTGTGCCGTCAAAATACCCAGCTTGTCATTACCTGCAACTGCCACCAGTCGCGCCAGACTGGCAGGCGTCGTCAATGGCACATCACCGTACAGAACCAGGGTGGGGACGCTGTCATCCAGTACCGGAATCGCCTGTGCTACAGCATGGCCGGTACCCAGTTGCGGTTCCTGGCGGGCAAAACGCAAGTCATCGGCGGCCACGGCTGTGGGCACTTGCTCACCACCATGTCCATAGATGACACAGATATTGCTGGCAAGCAGTTGACGGGCGGTATCGATGACATGGGACAGCAAGGGCTTACCGGCCAGCCCGTGCAAGACCTTGGGCAAGGAAGACTGCATGCGTTTGCCCATACCGGCAGCGAGAATGACGACGTTCATAATGGAGAGAAGAAGTGAATATCCTGAAAATTTTATCACGCGGCACCGACCAGCCCTTCCCTAAGCGCTTATCTGGATGAGTATTTGATTTTTCTTTAATTCCCCCGAGATACAAAAAAGTACAATTCAACGTAGTCCCCGATAGCTGACTCATGTACAATTGAGAATAATTATCATTTAGAATAACAAGTAATCCGCATCTTTTTTGACTTGCCACATGCCACCATCCAGTACTGATCCATTGCCGCTACAACAAAAAAGGGCCTTTTGGCTACGTCATCTGCATCAATGGCACTGGATCAGTTCGGCCATGTGTCTGATTGCCATGCTGTTGTTTGCGGCAACCGGTATTACCCTTAACCATTCATCCCAGATCGAAGCACAACCCGTAGTCAGCAAAAAGAACGGGCATTTGCCATCTGCCTTGCTGGATCAGTTGCTGGCGCTGAAAAACACTGATGATGCCTTGCTACCAAGTCCCGTGACAGACTGGCTGGGCCATGAACTGGACATCCACGTCAACGGGCAAATACCCGAATGGTCGCCAGAAGAAGTATATGTAGGCCTGCCCCGCCCCGGTGGCGACGCCTGGTTGCGTATCGCGCTGGATACTGGCGACATCGAATATGAACTGACCAGCCGTGGCTGGATCGCTTACTTCAACGATTTGCACAAAGGGCGCAATACCGGCACCGCATGGAACTGGTTTATTGATGCCTTTGCTGCTGCCTGCCTGATTTTTTGCATAACCGGATTGTTCCTGCTGAAAATGCATGCGACCAACCGGCCCAGTACCTGGCCGCTGGTGGTGGTTGGCATGGTCATCCCGTTTCTGCTTGCCCTGATGTTTATCCATTAGTTTATCCATAGATTGTTCATCATAAGGTTGTACTCCCATGCGTAATTTGCTCCCGTTTGCCATCACCAGCCTGCTCGGTGCCCAAACCATGAATGCCGTTGCGGCTGACTTGACACTGAAAGTGGAAGTACCGCGCCTGAACGTGGCGGAATACCACAAGCCCTACGTCGCCATCTGGCTGGAAAAACCGGACCAGACTTTTGCTGGCAACCTGTCGCTCTGGTATGACATGAAGAAGCGCGACAATGAAGGTACAAAATGGCTGAAAGATTTGCGTCAATGGTGGCGTCGCAGTGGTCGCGAATTACAGTTGCCAGTTGATGGTCTTAGCGGTGCCACCCGTACCACAGGCGAACACACCCTGAATTTTGCAGGTGACAAAGGTGCGCTGGCTAAACTGCCAACTGGCGATTACCAGCTCATCATCGAAGCGGCGCGCGAAGACGGTGGTCGTGAAGTCGTCAAAGTACCGTTCCAGTGGCAAGCCAAAGGCGAGCAAAACCTCAAGGCCCAAGGCAGTCATGAATTGGGTGCCATTACTGTGACCATCAAATAGACCAGGCGCAAGGATCATCATGAAAACTTTGAAAAAAATCGCCGTCTTCTCGGTACTGGCATGTGCAGTTTTCTCAGCACAGGCACACCGCGCCTTCCTGCTGCCGTCTTCCACGGTAGTCTCAGGTAATTCACCCTGGGTCACCATCGATGCTGCAGCTGCCAGTGATGTATTCTTTTTTGATCACATGCCTTTGAAGCTGGATAATCTATTCATCACTGCCCCTGACGGCACTGCGCTGAAACCAGAGAATGCCGGTACTGGCAAGTTCCGCAGCAGCTTTGATGTCCGCCTGACTCAAGCCGGCAGCTATAAAATGGGTATCGTCAATGAAGGGCTGATGGCCAGCTATAAAGAAGACGGTAAACTCAAGCGCTGGCGAGGCACGGCAGAAACTTTTGCCAAGGAAGTACCTGCCAATGCTGAAGAACTGCAAGTCACCCAACGCAGTGGCCGTATTGAAACCTTCGTCACCAATGGCAAACCCGGCGGCAAGGCATTGGAAATCATTGGCAGCGGACTGGAATTGAGTGGAGCTACCCATCCGAATGATTTGGTAGCGGGTGAAACGGCACAATTCCGTCTGCTGCTGGATGGTAAGCCAGCCGCCAAGGCCAGTGTGACCATCATCGCCGGAGGTATACGCTACCGTCAGAAGCTGGATGAAACAACTCTGGTTACCGATGGCGACGGCAAATTCAGTTTCACCTGGCCAACTGCTGGAATGTATTGGCTGGCAGCCGAAATCAAAGATGACAAACAGGTCAAACCACCTGCCAGGACCAGGGTTGCCAGCTACGTGGCGACGCTGGAAGTCTTGCCACAATAATCTGCAAAGCCAGGCATCCGTACATGCGTCGTGTTTTTATCCCGCTGGAAGCATCAGCACCATCAGTACCTGCAGCCGGGGTACACAGCCTGACGTTGACTGGCGCATCTATGGGAACCAGCTGGCATGTCCAGTTGCTGTCGGATGGCCAACACGAACCGGCAACACTGGAAACTGGTATACAGCAGGTGCTGGACCAGGTCGTCATGCAAATGAGTACCTGGGACCAGACATCTGATCTGTGTGCCTACAATCGCGCAAGTGCGGGCAGTTGGCAGCAATTGCCTGATGAATTTTTTAAGGTCGTCGATTACAGTCTGTATCTGTCGCAGCAAACTGCCGGGGCCTTCGACATCACTGCGGGAAAACTGGTTGACCTGTGGGGCTTTGGCCCGGCAGGCAAACGCGCTAGCACACCAGAACCACAAGAGATTCAGTTGGCTATGCAAGCAGGCAACTGGAAAGCCCTGACACTGGACCATATCGGTCGCCGCTTGCTGCAGCCAGGTGGCATTGCGCTTGATCTGTCATCGATTGCCAAGGGCTTTGCGGTTGACCAGGTGGCCCGCTTTCTTGAAACCCTGTCCATCAGCAGCTATCTGGTTGAACTCGGCGGCGAATTGCGCGGCCTGGGCATGAAGGCTGATCAGTCACCATGGTGGGTCGCTATCGAAAACCCAGCCAGTATGCAGACCATGGAGAATAAAAAAGAATACCTGGTGGCGCTGCATGCATTATCCGTTGCCACTTCTGGCGATTATCGTCAGTTCTTTGAACAGGACGGGCGGCATTATGCACATACGCTGGACCCACGCACTGGTTACCCGGTTGACAATGAACTTGCCTCAGTCACGGTATTGCATACCCAATGCATGGTGGCAGATGCCCTGGCCACTGCCCTGACCGTACTCGGTTGTGAAGCTGGCCTGGCGTATGCCAATCAACACCATATTGCGGCCCTGTTCTTGCAGCGTAATGGGCCACATCTGGAAGAAAAAATGAGTGCAGCCCTGACTGCCATGCTGGACTGATTAAATTATTGATGATGCGATTTCCTTCCCTGCGCCCGACTGGCATTCTGTGCCTGGTATTCACCCTGTTGTTTATCCTGAGTTTTTTCTGGCACGATGCCTTGCAACGTGATTTATCTGCCGTCTTGCTGTTGCTTGCTTATCTGAGTTTTTGTGTATGGATAGCGGTCAGACACAAAGATAAGCAGTCCAGCTCCATGCAGGGTTTCCCTGCTGAACTGCAGCGGCATGATAAGAACAGCATCCTGATCACCTATGCCAGTCAGACAGGCTACGCTGAACAGATCGCCCTTAAAACTGCTGCACATCTGCAAAAAGCCGGAATGGGAATTGCCGTCTGCGCGCTGGGTGCCATCCAGCCTGCCCAGCTGCAAAATGCACAACGTATGCTGTTTGTTGTCAGTACCACTGGTGAGGGTGATGCCCCTGATAATGCAGCAGTTTTTACCCGTCGCCTCATGAGCCAGGCACTGGATTTGTCGCATCTGAGTTTTTCTGTGCTGGCGCTGGGAGACCGCCATTATCAGCAATTCTGCGCTTTTGGACACCAGCTGGCCCATTGGCTGCGCCAGCAGAAGGCGCAATGCCTGTTCGACCTGATAGAGGTGGACAACGGCGATGAAGGTGCTTTGCGTCACTGGCAGCATTATCTGGGTGTCATCAGCGGCCATACCGACATATCAGACTGGAGCAGGCCCGGCTATCAGGACTGGATATTGACCGAAAGAGAATTGCTGAACCCCGGTAGTCTGGGTGGCCCGGTGTTTCGCATTGCCTGTCGTCCGGCTAATGGTGAACTGAATTGGGCGGCTGGTGACATCGCAGAAATTGAACCTCAACTTCCGACTGCTTCAGACGATGTGCATCACCCGGATAAAACTATCCCTTTGCCACACCGCGAATATTCGATTTCATCCATACCCACTGATGGCAAGCTGGAATTGCTGGTGCGCCAAATGCGTCGCCCGGATGGCAGTTTGGGCATAGGTTCAGGCTGGCTGACGGATTATGCGCAACTGGGGCAAACCCTGGGCCTGCGTTTGCGCGAGAACCGCAACTTCCATACACCATCACAGGATATTCCCCTGATCCTGATCGGCAACGGCACTGGCCTGGCTGGCCTGCGCGCGCATATCAAGACACGCGCAAGCAAACAACAACTGCGTAACTGGTTGTTTTTTGGTGAAAGACAGCAGGCATGTGACTATTTTCACCGCGATGAAATCCAGGCATGGCAGCAAACAGGTGTGCTATCCAGGCTGGACCTGTGTTTTTCCCGTGATCAGGCTGAACGCCGTTATGTGCAGCATGCCATGCTGGAACAGGCCACCGATATCCAGTCCTGGGTAGAGCAAGATGCCGCCATCCTGGTCTGCGGCAGCCTGCAAGGCATGGCAGAAGAAGTGCACGCCACCCTCATCCTCATCCTCGGTGCGGACCGACTGGAGCAAATAACAGAACAGCATCGCTATCGTCGCGATGTTTATTAACGACACAGCATCTTTTGTAGTCAAACTTGTATCATAATGCCATTTCCCGCTGACAAATGAATGCTTGAACGTGCAGGTAATGTGTCAAATCAAATTGAAGTGTTACGAATTATTGCTCTGTATTGTATTCAGCCGGAACTAGAGTTATACCAATAGGACTTACGCAAAAGAGTTGAGATTTCACCCCCTGCTGTTTTTATTTTATCTACTAGGCACACACCATGGCAGATGTCACCACACTATTGAATACCGGCCCCAGCAAAAGTCGCGTCGATATCGTGTTTGTCGCCGAAGGTTACACCACAGCTGAAAGAGACAAGTTTCTGACAGATGCCAAGAACTTTCTCAACAATATGTTGGGGGATGCCAATACCCGTTTGAATGCGCCGTTTTCTGTCTACAAAAACCTGTTCAATGCCAGTGCTATTTTTGTAGCTTCGGCACAATCCGGTACTGACCAGCCCAACAATAATATCAGCGTCAATACTTATTTTGATTCCACCCAGCACGGCAGTGATGGTCGCCTGCTGTACGGCGATTTTAGCAAGGTCACCAACTTTGTTTCCGGGGCGGTCGCCAGTGATGCGCATGAACTGACCGTGGTGCTGGTGAACACCAACCTGTATGGTGGTGCCGGTGGTTCTATCGCCTGGGCATCAGCTGGCAATATCGCGTCGGCAGAAGTGGTCTTGCACGAGATCGGTCACAGCTATGCCGGTCTGCAGGATGAATATGTAGATACTTCCATCGCCAGCAATTACCCGCTGACAGACCCTGGTTTCCTGGCCAGCCCGCATGTAACCGACTCATTGAGCCGCATCCCGTGGTCTGCCTGGTTAGGCTATAACGATGGCGAACTGGGTGTCGTCGGCACCTATGAGGGCGGCTATTACCGCGCCACAGGAATCTGGCGCGCCACGCAGGATTCCAAGATGAATCATTTGAACGTGCCTTTCAGCGCGCCGGAAAAAGAAGCGTTCGCCCTGAAATATTATCAGTCGATTGGGGATTACCTGTCGCTGAGCACGACCATCCCCGGTATTTACCAGCCCATCGTCCCTGATAGCAGTCTGCTGGCGTATACATGGAAAATCAACGGTACGACCGTCGACACCACTGACAAAAACTATTTTGATGCCTATGCCACCGGCGCCTACAAAACCGGTGCCAGCATGAGCCTGACGACCATAGACAATACCGGTTATATCCGCAAGAACCTGACCAGTACCCAGCAAGTGGAAAACGCGACACTGGACAAGTCTGTCATCAATGTCAGTGGCGTCAGCACGACACTGACTGGCAGTAACAGCATAGTCCAACTGGATGGCAGCAATAACACCATCTCGCTCAGCACACCTGATACCACACGCTTCGATTATATTGATGGTGGTGCGGGTACCGATGTCCTGCAAGTTAATGGGTCACTTAGCAAAGGCAGCACCTATTTCATCAACCAGATCACCGGTAGCACGGTCTTGCTGGGTTACCAGAGCAATGCTTACTGGGCCACGCATAATGTAGAGAAAATCCAGTTTTCTGACTTCATCGTCAACACTACCGTGTACGACGATGCACATACAATCAAGGCGGCAGAATTGAAATCGCTGGAAGAACTGTATGTTGCCTATTTCAATCGTGTGCCGGATGCCGATGGATTGGATTACTGGATCACCCAGTACAAATCCGGCATGTCATTCAAACAGATTGGTGATGCTTTTTTCATTGCAGCAGCCCAGTACCCGGCACAAACAGGTTATAGCGCCAATCTCAGCAATACCGATTTCATCAATACCATTTATAAAAATGCGATGGGCAGGACCGCTGGTGCAGATAGCGCTGGCCTGCAATACTGGCTGAATGAACTCGATACCGGTCTGCAAACCCGTGGTTCCATGGTGAGCGCGGTATTGGCAGGTGCACGCACTTACAAAGGTGATGCGACCTGGGGTTGGGTGGTAGATTTATTGGACAACAAGATCCTGGTTGCCAATCAGTTTGCCGTTGAATGGGGCCTGAACTACCTGACACCGGAAGCATCGATCACCAATGGCATCGCGATTGCATCTGCCGTCACCGCAACAGATACCAATGCCGCCATTGCCTTGATAGGTATCAGTAACGGGCAAATTCAATTCATTTGAAGCGGGCAGCCGACGGACCGCTAGCGGACAATACCACGATGTATCGCAGTCGAGCCATCACTCCAGAATACTTTTTGAACGATGGCATCGATGTACCACAAACCAACAATTTTTTGCAGGCCGAATTCGTACAGGCAATGGGTATGCAGGGTTGTACCTTCTGCATCCTGACGGTAAATCATGGTTGACACTTTGGCCCTGGCTGTATCACCCTCGACATCCATTTCGATATTGCCGCCAATATGGTGGGTCTTTAAATCCTGCAAGGCGATACGACGTAAATCCGCATAGCGCCGATTGCTCATCTGCTCTGGAGGTGTACCGCGCAAATCAGAATAATCCGTATACACCGATGGTGCCAGACAGGCGCACAGCGCATCCCAGTCTTTCAGATCAAAGCTGTTGGCAAATCTTGCCAGCACATTCTGTATCACCAACCAGTCTGGTTTCATATCCATAAAGACTTATTTCAACAGTGAAGAAACAACACCGACCAATTCCCAGCCCAGTATCAGATGCTGATCTGCATCCAGGTGCACGCCATCAAATTCACTGGCACTGACAACGCTGCCCGCATCGAAGAAATGGCAGCTGTTTGCAGCTGCGACTTCTTTATATGCTTCCGCCAGCCCCTGGCTTTTTTGCCCGCACCCAATAAATTTGGGAGCGATCGCCCCCTTGGGTGTACCTGGTGGGGGTGGTACAACGATCAGGATGGGCGGTATTTGCATGCCCGGCTCTATCGGTGCCTGGCGTATGGTATTGATGATGACAGCCAAGCCCTGTGCCGACATCCATGCATCAGTCTGATGCATGGACTGAAAATCATTGATACCCAGCATGATGACGACCAGTGACAGGGGTGTCAGCGTTTCAATGCGCTGCGCCAGTCCTTGTGATCCATTACGACCTGGTTTGAACGGATCATCCCAGACTGTGCGTCGCCCATTGAGGCAATCTTCAACCACACGCACATGATGATCGGCACTGTTCAGACCTATTTCCAGCACACCAGGCCAGCGCTCTTCAAAGGAAAGTCGCTTGCGTGTAGTGGGAATCAAGCCCCATGACAGAGAATCACCGTAGACCAGAATATGCCGCATGCAAAACTCCAGGTTAAACTTTTTTCAGGTAGCAGGCTTTCAACATGAAGTTACCCGCATCCATTTTGCAATCTACTTCATGGTCACCACCCACCAGTCGTATGCTCTTGACCTTGGTACCCATTTTCAAGGTAGTGGAAGAACCCTTGACCTTCAGGTCCTTGATCAACACTACTGCGTCACCATCGGCCAGCACGTTGCCGTTGGAATCCTTGACGATGCGTTCATCGTTATCATCTGCTGCGGCAGAGGCTTGCATGGGCCATTCATGACCACAATCGGCACAGACATAATTCTCCCCATCAGGATAAGTATTTTCCATGGTACAAACGGGACAGGCAGGAAAACTGGACATAAGCACTTTCATATTGCGTAGATTGGAAGTGACTAGTATATCCGATCACGACCGACGGTCCGGCAAAACCCATTTCCAGTAACTCTTTTGAGGGTGTCTTATGGATGTCTTGATTGCTGCCCCTTCATCATCGTGGCTGTACTCGTCAAAAACCAGGTTCTTTACATTCGAGCAAGACAAACAAGCCATCCGCACCATCGCCTTGCTGCAATTCCTGCCAGCCAAGACGACGGTAAAAAGCCATGCCTACCGTATTATTGAGCACGCATTTCAAACGCCAGGGGAAAGCCATATGTGCCTTCAAAAAGACCAGAAGTGCACATCCCAATCCCTGGTTTTGCGCGCGCGGATGAACATACAGATGATGAATATAGGAATTTTCAGGCTGTACTGCCAGCAATGCCAGCACCTGTTCTTGCGCATCCACCGCCACCCAGATCAGCTCATCTCGTGAGATGGCTGCAAATTCAGGAATTACCTCTGGCTGGCGTACCTGCCACGCTGCTTCGACGATGCAGTGGCGATAAATCTCCTGCAGTTGCGCTGCATCTGCCACTGTCGCCAGACGTATGTGAGTCAAGTTGCAGCAGGAGCTAGTTGGTGCATATAAACCGTCAAGGTATCCCTGGGTGGCTGCACACCAATCTGGAACAGGATGCGACCGGCGGCACCCCTGTGGTAATTACCATGTGTTGCTACATGCAGCAGCATTTCACCACGCGACATTTTGCCTGGTTTGCCATCGACAAAAGTGAAGCGGATATCTTCCCCAAAGCTGTTTTCTGATTGATCACCAATATAATGCAGGAACCATTGATCGGTCTTGCTGACACGTTGATACAGATCATCCAGCGCAGGCGTATCCGGTGTATTCAATGCCGTAAAGCCATGTGCTTTCCCTTGCAGATTGCCAGCAAAAATCTGATCGACAACATGGATATGATTCATTATGCGTATGGCATCATGCATCTCACGCGCATGCGCATCAGTGGACACCGTCGCCATCAGACGGTACAGATCCTGGTTGGCCCACGCCTTGTACTCAAACAAAGTCAGTAAAAGTTTTTTTGTCTGCATCAAGATTTCCTCAAATAAAGTAACAATGCCGCCCGACCTGATATGAGGTAAGCACGTCGCCCAACATTTTACCCTTACTTGCAGATTACACTGGCAATGAACAAAATGTACGGCGTCAGTTTCCCTGATAAGCCCTGTCCAGAGTAGCAATATCTATTTTCTTCATCTGCATCATCGCCATCATAACGCGCTGGGCTTTGACTGGATCTGGATCATTCAGGTAGGTGATCAATACCTGCGGTACGATTTGCCAGGAAACACCAAAGCGGTCATCAAGCCAGGCGCATTGATTTTCTACGCCGCCATCGAGCAGTTTTTCCCAGTAATAATCGACTTCTTGCTGCAATTCACAATTCACGACAAAGGAAATGGCAGGACTGAACTTGAAATGCGGGCCGCCGTTCAATGCGACGAATTCCTGTCCTTCCAGGACAAACTTGGCCGTCATGACCGTACCTTTTGGCATCGGTGCACCATCGCCATAACGGGAAATACTCAACATTTTCGAATCTTTGAAGATGCTGGTATAAAACTGCGCTGCCTCTTCAGCCTGCTGGTCAAACCAAAGAAATGGGGTAATTTTTTGCATGATGCCTGCTCCTGTTGAAGATAGTCACAATATGGTTTATGAACGCTTGCTCCAGATGATGAAACGAATGCTACTTCCCTACACCATTAATTTCATTTTCCTCAAATCCTTGCTGATGGCCTCGATGGCGTAGTCAATCATTTCCTGCCTCTTAAGTCTGAGAAATAATTTTGCACCGTAGCGTATCAAGGCATGATTGGTATCAAAATACTGGTCGACCAGATGATCAAGCAAGACATCCAGGCGGCTCTTCAGTTGCGCTGACAATTGGGTAAGATCGGTCTGGGAATAGACAGGCCATGGTGCTTCATAGCATTCCGTATCAGCGACGGCCACCAGTGGAATAATCGGCAGATATCGTTGTCCATCTTTTGATGTCTGTACATTGCCCTGAGCATCCCTGACACAATAGGTCTGGCGCTGTTCTTCTGTCCAATTGACAAACAGGGCATTTTTTTCTGGCAAAACAAAATGACAGCGTAAAAATTGCTGCATATTGCGCCGCCCCAGAAAATAATCATGCTTGCGGAAATCACGTTTCAAGAAGCCACCAAAGCCACCTAGCGAACCACAGGCAATGGGAAAAGCAGAGTCACCGCGCTTGGGTGCAATCAAGAACCGTGAAAATACTTCTTCATGCAAGGCCAGCATCAATTCATCCGGCTTGAACCGGGCCTGGTTTTTCAAAGCACCAAATAGCTTGAACATGGTTTTCACCAAATCAGGGGCTGGTTCTTCCGCTGGATCAAATGAAGAAATGCTGGGAAAAGGGTCGATCAGCAATACGGCCTTCTTGGCATCACCGCCATCGCGTTTGTTGCGACCGCCATTGCCACACAAAACATTACGCGCCAGTTCCAGCGGTTCATTATTCATCACGCCGCCATCCACACACTGGAACGGGTAATTGAATTCCTTGATCTGCGGTTTCCAATTGGCAGGTATCGGCTCTCCAGTAAAGCACTGGTGTGGGTGTTCAGTTTCCGGCGTCGGTACATCCCACAGGCGTGCACTGTAGACGTCTGGTGGTGCGTCCATCCGGATCACATGTTGCAGCGTACGTGGTGCCAAGCCAACCGGGAAGGCAGCAGATGCCAGGGCGGCCAATTTCAACCTCTCTGTTCGTTCATCATTCTTGCCAGCAGCAAATACTTGCCATGGCATGAGATAACGATCAGGCAAAGCTGTCTGAGGCTGGTCACTGAAGCGAAACTGCACGTAATCCGCATGCAGGGACATATCGTAACTCGCCCCAGCGCTACCCTGCAGGCCAAATGCATAGGGCACGCCGCGCAAATTGGTGACCGTGAGTATCAATTCAAAATTGTCGGCAACATAGGCGCGCTTCTGTTGTCTGGGCACCACATCCAGCCCGCTATCAGCAATGTCCCGCAATATGCTGGAATCCAGTACCGAAATAACCTTGCTGCCCTTGCCAGCCAGGTCACGGCTTTCCAGCAAGCTGGAAATATCGATCCTGTCTACCCAGGAATCAAACAATTTGTTCTTGCCCTGGTTATTTACCGCATCCTGTTCTGTGGCAATAGAAGGCTGATCCGACCCCAGATAGGCAGCGCCCAGGACGGCACTAATACTGCCCGCCGAAGCACCGGAAAATACCGACAACTTGACATCATGCGGCGGCACATTGCCTGCGGCCTTCGCCGCATACCATGCATCCAGCGCCACAACCATGAAATCGACAACACCTGCCGTATACGCACCTGCCGAAATTGCCCCTGCACCTACCAGACCGATTTCAAAAGTCTGATCATCCATTGCCTGTCCTTTTTAATAATATGCTGTGAGGATAAAATTATTATCAATGCAATAATCTTATCCATTTATTAAAAAAGCAAGACCAGAGATTCAAGTTTTTGAAAAAACTTTTCATGCAGGGTACGCACATACCTGATCGGCAAGAGCGCGCCTGATTTGGAAATTTGGGATATTGGGTGCTTACTGATCGATAATGACCAGCGTGCCCTGACTGCCAGCGGCGACAGCATGCGGTGTGTGTGCCGGCACCATATACAGTTCACCAGCACGTACTACTACCACGTCGCCATGAATTTGCAGATTCATCTGCCCATCCAGAACCAGCAAGGCTTCATCAAAATCATGACTTTCATCCGGGTAGGCATCGGCATTCATGCGCAACACCTTGATCTGCGCTGCCCCCACTTTACCCAGGATGGAAGAACGCCATGCCTGCCGTAAGCCAGCTGCTTCAGTAATCAATCTGATATGTGACATTATTCAAATTCACTTATCTGTCTTTTTTGCTGGTTGACCACCGGTCTGCACTTCGATGACATCCCTCTGCGCATCAGCCGCTTTTTGTACTGTATCTTCCACCTGTTTGGCTTTTTCCAGTTGCTTGCGCTGATCTTCCATGATCTTGATCGGTGGCGGTGCTTCCGGCGCAGGCGTGGAATCCTTGGCTTTGCCACAGGCACAAATAACACAGCAACTTAACAGTATAAGTAAAGCACGCATGGTAAGACTCCCAATTGACAATTCTGGCCACCCCAAGGCAAACCCGGACGGCAATATGGCATTCTAGCAATAATCACCGGACCAGAGCGCAGAAAAAGAAAATCCCGGAATCATCCGGGATAAAGGCGCAAGCAGCGCCGCCCACCAACTCGAGATAATCCCAACCGACGCCGTACATGACACGCTGAGAAATTCATTCAGCGGGATGCAGTACAAGGCCAACGTTAACCCTTGCACAGCAATACGTCGGTATTGCGAGCATTTGCAACGCCGCTATGCGCCCGCCAATTCGAGATAATCTCAACCGATGCCGTGCATGAC
>NZ_JBXASD010000001.1:58295-774650 GCF_058808955.1 Undibacterium sp. GW821-FHT11B02
GACACGCTGAGAAATTCATTCAGCGGGATGCAGTACAAGGCGCAAAGCGCAGCAATACGTCGGTATTGCGAGCATTTACAACGCCGCTATGCGCCCGCCAATTCGAGATAATCTCAACCGATGCCGTGCATGACACGCTGAGAAATTCATTCAGCGGGATGCAGTACAAGGCGCAAAGCGCAGCAATACGTCGGTATTGCGAGCATTTGCAACGCCGTAATGCGCCCGCTTAATGGATTTATCAGCGTGTCATCAATTACATGTTGCGTCGGTACTGCCCCCCAACTTCGAAAAGTGCCGTAGTAATCTGCCCCAGCGAACAAACCCGCGCCGCCTCCATCAATTTGGCAAACACATTCTCATTATTAATCGCTGCCTGCTGCAAGGCAGCCAGTGCCTTCGGTGCCACATCAGCATGACGGCTATGGAAGTCAGCCAGGCGCTGCAACTGCGATTGCTTTTCTTCTTCGGTAGAACGCGCCAGTTCTATTTTTTGTGGCGTGTCATTGGCTTTTGGATTGCGGAAGGTATTCACACCGACGATGGGCAGGGTGCCATCATGTTTCAGGTGTTCGTAGTGCATGGATTCTTCCTGTATCTTGCCGCGCTGATAGCCAGTTTCCATGGCACCCAGCACGCCACCACGTTCAGCGATGCGTTCAAACTCTTGCATCACCGCTTCTTCTACCAGGTCGGTCAGTTCTTCGATGATGAAGCTGCCCTGGATGGGGTTTTCGTTCTTCGCCAAACCCCATTCACGGTTGATGATAAGCTGGATCGCCAGGGCACGACGTACCGATTCATCAGTAGGCGTGGTGATCGCCTCATCATAAGCGTTGGTGTGCAGGCTGTTGCAGTTATCGTAGATTGCAATCAGGGCTTGCAGCGTGGTGCGGATATCGTTGAAGTCTATCTCTTGCGCATGCAGGGACCGGCCGCTGGTCTGGATATGGTATTTGAGTTTTTGGCTTCGGTCATTTGCAGCATACTTGTCGCGCATGGCCACGGCCCAGATACGGCGGGCGACACGGCCCAATACCGTGTATTCAGGGTCCATGCCGTTGCTAAAGAAGAAGGACAGGTTGGCCGCAAAATCATCAATGTGCATGCCACGTGCCAGATAAGCTTCGACAAAGGTGAAACCATTCGACAGCGTGAAAGCCAGCTGTGAAATCGGATTCGCGCCAGCTTCAGCAATGTGGTAACCAGAGATAGATACCGAATAGAAATTGCGTACCTGATGATGGACAAAAAATTCCTGGATATCACCCATAACCTTCAGTGAGAATTCTGTCGAGAAGATGCAAGTATTCTGCCCCTGGTCTTCTTTCAGGATATCTGCCTGCACGGTACCGCGCACATTCTGCAAAACCCAGGCGCGTATCTTGGCAGATTCATCGGCAGTCGGCTCACGCTTGTTATCGACGCGGAATTTATCCATCTGCTGATCAATAGCCGTATTCATAAAGAAAGCCAGGATGGTCGGTGCTGGTCCATTGATAGTCATGGATACCGAGGTGGCCGGGTCACACAGGTCAAAGCCATCATACAAGACCTTCATGTCTTCCAGCGTCGCGACGGAGACGCCGGAATTGCCAACCTTGCCGTAAATGTCCGGACGTATGGCCGGGTCTGCACCGTACAGGGTGACAGAATCAAAAGCAGTCGACAAACGCTTGGCGTCCATGCCCTGCGACACCAGCTTGAAGCGACGATTGGTGCGGAAAGGGTCGCCCTCACCTGCAAACATGCGGGTTGGGTCTTCGCCTTCACGTTTGAAGGCAAATACACCTGCGGTGAAGGGGAAAGAACCGGGCACATTTTCCAGCATCAGCCAGCGCAGGATTTCGCCATGATCAACAAAGCGCGGCAAAGCCACCTTGCGTATCTTGGTGCCTGACAGGGATTGCTGTACCAGACGGGTACGGATTTCCTTGTCGCGGATCTTGACGACATATTCATCACCGGCATAAGCCGCCTGCATGTCGGGCCACATGTTGATAAGTTTTTTGGATTCGCCATCCAGGCGGTTTTCGCGTTCGGTAATCAGCTCATCAAAATCAGCCAACTTGCCAGCGGCTGACAGCATGCGCTTGCTTTCTTGCAGTTGCTGGCGTTCACGCGCAATCAAGACCTGCTTGCCAGTGTTCTTGTGATAGGCACGTACGGTGTCTGCAATCTCGGCCAGATAGCGACTGCGTGCTGGTGGCACGATGACATTCTTGCCGCTGGAAAATTTGACATCAATAGCTGTCAGTTTGCTGGGTTTGGCCAGCAAACCCCGTTGCACCAGCACTGGCAAAATACCCTGATACAACGCCGTCACACCGTCATCATTGAAGCGTGATGCCTGGGTGCCATAGACTGGCATTTGATCTGGCTTCTGGCTCCATAATTCGCGGTTACGCTGGTATTGTTTGGCAACATCGCGCAGGGCATCCTGTGCGCCCTTACGGTCAAATTTGTTGATGGCGACAAAATCGGCAAAGTCCAGCATGTCGATTTTTTCCAGCTGCGAAGCGGCACCAAATTCTGGCGTCATCACATACATGGAGACATCAACATGCGGCACGATTGCCGCATCACCCTGGCCTATACCTGAAGTCTCGACGATCACCAGATCAAAACCGGCGACCTTGCAGGCGGCGATGACATCCGGCAGGGCTTGTGAAATTTCTGAACCTGCTTCACGCGTTGCCAGTGAACGCATGAAGACCTTGAGCTTGCCCTTCCACGGGTTGATGGCATTCATGCGTATGCGGTCACCCAACAAGGCACCGCCAGACTTGCGACGTGAAGGATCGATGGATATCAGGGCGATGTTCAATTCGTCATCCTGGTCCAGTCGTATGCGGCGTATCAACTCATCCGTCAAAGAAGATTTACCGGCACCACCAGTCCCGGTGATACCAAGGGTTGGCACCTTGCAGTCTTTGGCAGCGTCTATCAACTGTGCACGCAACTCTGGCGCGACCTGGTCGTTTTCCAGCGCGGTTATCAATTGTGCCAGTGGACGGTGTTTGTCGGCGATATCGCCATTCTGCAATACAGACAATGCAGTGGGCGCGTAGCTAGACAAATCACTGTCGCAAGCCTGTATCATCGACAGGATCATGCCCACCAGACCCATGCGCTGACCATCTTCCGGGCTGAAAATGCGGGTCACGCCATAGGCATGCAAATCCGCTATTTCTTCCGGCACAATGACACCACCACCACCGCCAAATACCTTGATATGCGCACCGCCACGCTGTTTCAGCAGGTCTATCATGTATTTAAAGTATTCAACATGACCACCCTGATAACTGGAGATGGCGATGCCTTGGGCATCTTCCTGCAAGGCGGCAGTGACAATTTCTTCTACTGAGCGGTTATGGCCCAGGTGAATGACTTCGGCACCATTCGCCATCAGAATGCGGCGCATGATGTTGATTGAAGCATCGTGGCCGTCAAACAGGGAGGCCGCTGTTACAAAGCGGACTTTATTGGCAGGTTTATATTCAGTCAGGTTCTGGGCAACGGACAGGTCAGTCATGTCTTCCTCATCGGTCTTGTTTTACTTCAGCAAAGATTGCTATTTCGCAAATTTTTTACTGGATTTGGGTTAAGCTAAGTTATATGACGTTAACGTAAACGTCAATATGAATATGTAATTTGGCAGCCCCAGCCTGTATGCGGCTTGCAGCAGTAAAATGTCTGGAAAGCGTCATGGATACTGGATCTTAAAATCAGTAACGTCCGCAACAGAAAATTTGCCTGCAGGCCGGCTTTGCCGGGCTGGCAAGGCAGACAAACATGTCTGCCTTGCCACAATGCCATCAACAGCATCAAGCCACGCGTGTCACTTCTTTGATAACTGTTGTTTTTTGCGGGTTCAGCAAAGCTGCCTTTTCTGCATGATACGCCTGCACGGATTTTTCTTTCACATGGCCATAACCACGGATTTTTTCAGGCAAACTGGCCAGTGCTATGGCTTGTTCCAGGTTGTCAGCATTCAGCCCGGCGGCCAGTTTTTCCATCAACGCACGGTATTCCACGATCAGGGCACGTTCGGCCTTGCGTTCTTCTGTACGGCC
The DNA here is from genome assembly GCF_058808955.1 of Undibacterium sp. GW821-FHT11B02. Taxonomy (NCBI): domain Bacteria; kingdom Pseudomonadati; phylum Pseudomonadota; class Betaproteobacteria; order Burkholderiales; family Oxalobacteraceae; genus Undibacterium; species Undibacterium sp. GW821-FHT11B02. Next base: position 62,372 of record NZ_JBXASD010000001.1, read on the forward strand.
AAAGATATCCAGTGCGGTACCACGCAAACCCTTGAGTTTGGCCAGCAGTTTGAATGCCTGCCAGACCCAGGAACCATATTGCGCCTTGACCAGATGACCCTGAGCATCCTTCTTCGAGAAAATCGGCGGTGCCAGATTGAATTTCAGGCTGAAGTCACCTTCAAACTGTTGCTTGAGTTTTGCTGTGAAATCGCCGTTGGTGTACAGACGTGCGACTTCATACTCATCTTTATAGGCCATAAGCTTGAAGGCATATTTGGCAACTGTCATGCTGAATTTGTTGCCAGTATTCAATGCTGATTCTGCCTTGCGTACCTTGTCAACCAGGTCTGCATATTGCTGGGCATAGCTGGCATTCTGGTATTCCGTCAATACGGTAATGCGACGCTTGATGAGTGCATCCAGACTTTGCGGCATCTGGATGATGACTGGCTGGCCGGGAATAGCAATTTTTTCTACGCGGGCAAAATCCACAGCAGCACGACGCCCCCACAGGAAGGCTTTCTTGTTGGCTTCTATCGCAACACCATTCAGCTCTATCGCCCGTAGCAAGGCTGTTTCAGACACCGGTATCGCACCCTTCTGGTAAGCGAAACCCAGCATGAACAGATTGGTGGCAATAGAATCGCCCATCAGAGCAGTTGCGAGTTTGGTAGCATTGATGAAATCCACCTTGCCATCCACCGATTCCGAAATCAGGTGTTCCACTGATTCCAGCGGGAATTGCCAGTCTGGGTTCTTGGCAAACGGGCCAGTAGGCTGTTCATGGGTATTGATGACAGCACGGGTACGGCCAGCACGCATTTTGGAAATGGCGTCATGCGCACCGGCGGTTAAGATGTCACAGCCCAGAATCAGATCAGCTTCACCGGTTGCAATACGTTGTGCGCGCAACTTGCCAGCCTGATTGACGATGCGTATATGCGAAGTCACTGAGCCATTTTTTTGCGACATACCAGTCATATCCAGCACCGATGCGCCCTTGCCTTCCAGGTGTGCAGCCATGCCCAATAACGCACCGACGGTGATCACGCCAGTACCACCTATACCGTTCAGCAGGATGTTATATGAGCTTTCACAAGCTGGTAAAACAGGATCAGGCAAGGCACCAAAGTCATCAGTCTTTGCCGTACCAGTTTTGGATTTGACCAGCTTGCCACCTTCTACTGTGACAAAGCTGGGGCAGAAACCCTTGACGCAGGAATAATCCTTGTTGCATGACGACTGATCTATGCTGCGCTTGCGGCCAAATTCTGTTTCCACCGGCATGATGGACGTACAGTTGGATTGCACGCCGCAATCACCACAGCCTTCGCAGACTGCTTCATTGATGAACATACGTTGATTGGGGTCGGGGAACTCACCTTTTTTGCGGCGACGACGCTTCTCAGCCGCACAGGTCTGGTCATAGATAAGTACTGACGCGCCCGGTATCTCGCGCAATTCACGTTGTACGGCATCCATGTCCTTGCGGTCATGCAAAGTTACAAAGCTGGGCAGGTTGGATCTGTCGGTATAGCGTGACAAATCTTCTGTCACCAGAGCAATGCGCTTGACACCTTCTGCTGCCATTTGCTGCGCCATCATCGGCACACTGATGATGCCATCAACAGGTTGACCGCCCGTCATGGCAACGGCATCATTGTATAAAATCTTGTAGGTGATATTGACCTTGGCTGCCACAGCAGCACGAATTGCCAGATAACCTGAATGGAAATAAGTGCCATCACCCAAGTTCTGGAATACATGCGGCAAGGTCGAGAATGCAGCCTGACCTATCCACGGCGCACCTTCGCCACCCATATGAGTCGTCAGCTTATTGAATTCAGGGTAAATCGCGGTTGCCATGACATGACAGCCGATACCTGCCAGGGCAAGACTGCCTTCCGGCACCTTGGTCGAGGTATTGTGCGGGCAGCCAGAGCAATAATAGGCAGGTCGCGCCGGTGTATTGACTTGCTTGCTTAAGACCACATCCTTGGCTTCCAGAAATGCCAGGCGCGCCTTGATCAGGTCACTGGTATGAAAGCGGGCAATGCGTGCTGCAATCACACGGGCAATTTGTGCCACAGAGAAATCAGCTTTCGAGGTCAGCAGCCATTCACCACGCGGATGTACCCATTCACCTTTTTCATCGAATTTGCCAATCACGCGTGGACGTACGTCATCGCGCCAGTTATATAGTTGTTCTTTCAGTTGGTATTCGACCATCTGGCGTTTTTCTTCAACGACCAGTATTTCATCCAGCCCTTGGGCAAATTCGCGCACGCCATCAGGCTCCAGCGGCCAGGGCATGGAAACCTTGAACAGGCGTATGCCTATCTCGGCTGCAAATTTCTCGTCTATGCCCAGTTCTTCCATAGCTTCCAGCACGTCGAGGTAAGACTTGCCGGATGCCACGATACCCAGCCTGGCGGTCGGGCTGTCTATCGTCACATGGTTGAGCTTGTTGGCACGCGCATAGGCCAGGGCCGCATAGATTTTGTAATCCTGCATCAGTGCTTCCTGCTTGCGTGCCTGTATGCCCAGCGTATCCAGCGACAGCCGCGTATTCAGGCCGCCTTCGGGCATGACGAAATCTTCGGGGATAGTGATTTGCAGACGGAATGGGTCGGCATCAACTGACGAAGTTGACTCCACCGTGTCAGCCAGCGCCTTGAAGCCCACCGCGCAACCGGAGAAGCGCGACATGGCCCAGGCATGCAAGCCCAGGTCCAGGTATTCCTGCACATTGCTGGGATACAGCATGGGGATCATGCAGGCAGAGAAAATATGGTCAGACTGATGTGGCAACGTCGAAGAATACGCACCATGATCGTCACCCGCCACCAGCAAGACGCCACCATGTTTGGATGTGCCTGCATGGTTCATATGCTTGAACACGTCAGCGCTGCGGTCCACGCCGGGGCCTTTGCCATACCACATGCCAAACACGCCATCGTATTTGGCCGGGCCGATCAGGTCTACGGTTTGCGAGCCCCAGACAGCAGTTGCGGCCAGATCTTCATTGACGCCGGGCACGAATTGCACATGGTTTTGTTCCAGCAGTTTTTTAGTTTTCCACAATGTTTCATCCAGGCCACCCAAAGGCGAGCCGCGATAGCCGGAAATAAATCCCGCCGTATTCAAGCCAGCAGCCAGGTCGCGCTGACGCTGCATCATGGGCAGACGAACCAGGGCTTGTATACCGGACAGGAAAATGGTGCCGCTGTTCGACGTATATTTATCGTCGAGCTGTACATCATTCAATTGCGGGGGGCTGGTGATCTGGCTGGCTTCCAGCGCGTCTATGGTGTCGGTAGTTGGTGTCGCAGGAACTTCATTACCAGTTGTGGCTCTGGTTTTAGTCGACGGCAGGGACGAGAGTCCAGCAGACTCCATAGTGGTGTCGGATGACATAAGGTGGCTCCAAAATTTGTGATTTAGATCGCAAAGAGCATGCGTTGCATCCGGTAAGACACAATTTTGCTCAGAGCCTATAGTGAGGTATCAGAGATAGGCTCTCGTTGCGTTGGCAGTGATAACTACCATTTTATTCGAATTCGACACAAAATTCGATGTCAAGACATTACGTATCTGTCACAGCATTACCCTGTAACAATATGCAAAGCCTGAATTTCATTGTGCATCGAATCAAAGAGACATCAAAGAAAGCTTTCGAAATTTCGCTGCAGCGCTTTCTCGACTTCCTTTGAAATCTGCTGTGTTCACAGTGTAGGCTGAATGCCGTGATATGGAAAATATGGAATTAAAATAGGACTATCATGAAAAGTGATAGCCCTATCCCGTTTCACATATCATTGTTTATTGGCAAAAATGGGAGCGAAACGCTCTCGAATTTCTCAGTGCTGAAGATGGCAGCGAACGTGATGGAATTGCACCGCCCAACAGCCAGAATTGAATAATGTTTGTTTTCTTGCGTCTTCTTTGTCCGCTATTTCCATATGAGGTGCCACATATTTCCTGTTCAGGCTGCTTTGCGACGCTTTGACAGGGATGCACGCATAGTCACGGAAATTTTAAAATCTCTGGCTACAGTGCGCTTGGTCCCATAACAGCGATTCAACAATTCGTGTAGCGCATTCAAGGTGACGTCGCGCCAGGGAATATGCACCGAAGTCAGCGGTGGTGCGGCAAAGGCAGCGCTCATGGTGTCATCGTAACCAATGACTGAAACATCGCGTGGCACGGCAATACCTGCCTGCTGAAAATAAGACAGCGCGCCAAGTGCCATTTCATCATTGGCACAAAACAAGGCGGTAAACGGACGACCAGAGTTGACCAATTCCCTGGCTGAATTCCAACCACCTTGTGGCGAAAAATCACTTTCGGTTATCCACATACTAGCCGTATCAATACCTGCGCTATTCAGTTCCCCCAAAAAGCCGTTGATACGATCCACATTATCTGCTGCACTGGCCGGGCCAGCGATGACTGCAATTTTCTTATGTTGATGGGCCAGCAAGGCCTTTGCCGCCATCACTCCCCCCATTACATGGTCTGCTGTAAAACACTGCTCACTCAATTGCTCTGAACTATGGTTCAACACTACCAGCTTCGAACGCTTGGTGCCGAGGACGGCAAAGTCGTCATCAGTCAAAATATTGCTCATGACTATCAAGCCATCACAACCGCGCTCCATCAAAAATTCTATTCCTTCCACACCTTGCTTGCGCTCATCACCAATACCTACGCCGAAAGCAACCACCATATGCAGGCCCGCAGCGCGTAATTCCGTGTCCAAGGACTGCAGTATGGGCATATAAAATGTCCCATTAAGCACAGGGATATATACACCGATCATTTGTGAGCTGCCAGACAGAAGGGATCGTGCCGCATGAGAAGGACGAAAATCCAATTCTGCAATAGCTTTCCTGACCCGTTCTTGCGTGCGCAATGAAACCGAACCCTTGCCGCTTACTACCCGCGAAGCAGTTCCAAGTCCCACACCCGCCAGTCGGGCTACATCTTTAATGGTCGCCAATTGATTCTTTTCCATGATTAAAGCTTCGGCCAGTATATTAAATGTTAATCACACATGGCGTCTGCATTCAGATTAGGGACGCATTTCAGTTCCGGCATCAAACGTCGATACGCGCTTCAGGCCCAGAAAGGATACTTTAATCGGCATATGCAAAATTGTCACTGTTGGTTTATCGCTTTAGGAAACCTCTCCCGGCAGGAGGTATTCGTTGTCCTATGTGGGATTGACGATTTAATGACTAGCCATTTTTTCCCGTAGTTGCGCAACGATGAGGTCAACAAAACTTCTGACCTTGGCAGACGCGTAGCGGCTTTCCCGATGCACTACATGCACCGGCAAGGGTGCCGTTTCATAGTCAGCTAACAAGCGTATCAATTGCCCAGTCTTGAACAAAGCGTCAACTTGATACGACAATAGACGACTGATACCTAATCCGGCCAGACTGGCTTCAATCGCTGCATCATTGCTATTGATAGTCAGACGTGGTTTGAATCTGAATGCCGGGCTTTGATCACGATGGCTGAACCGCCACTCAATCATAGGTGTAACGCCCGATGCAGCAATGATGCGATGCGTGTGCAATTGATCAGGATGCTGCGGCTGACCAGCTTGTGACAAATACGCCGGTGACGCACACAAGACCCGTCGTATTTGCCCGACCCGGATGGCTTTCATGCTTGAATCCGGCAACTCCCCTATGCGTATGCCGACATCCACTCCCTCTTCCAGCAAATTCACCACCCTGTCCAGAAACAGGGCCGATACATCCATCGCCGGAAATTGTTGCAAATAATCAACAATGCTTGGCATCACAAACATTTTGCCAAACAGAACCGGCGCTGTCACGGTCAAATGGCCGCGCGGCTCTGCATTGACACCTGCGGTGGCTTCGTCAGCCGCTTCGACATCAGCAATGATACGTCGGGCATCGTCCAGATAGCGTTGTCCAGCTTCGGTCACCCGGACATACCGTGTACTGCGGTTGAGTAATTTGACACTGAGCCTCGCTTCCAGAGCAGCTATTGCACGCGTTACAGCAGGCGGTGACATCGCCAGACGGCGTGCTGCGGCAGCAAAGCCCTCTTCTTCTGCAACGGCGACAAACACTGTCATCAAATGTAGTTTATCCATAGGTGTATCAACACTCCCTAAGAACCTGTTCACGATCTTGCTGCGCGGGCGCAATCGGAGTCCATGCGGGGCTCATGCGCTGGTCAAAATGCTCATGTACCAGAGTACATTCCGCTTTTTGCGCTGCGCTTAGTTACCCTTACCCCGCTGACGCTCGCTACAGATTTTGAACAGGTTCTGATGATTATTCCGATTTTTACAATAATCAATTGTAAGTGCTGTGTATTCTGCATACAAACAATATTGCGTACATTAGAGGGCAGATCAACACCAGCAAGCTGAGACCTTCAGCTTTTTCAGAGGAGAGTCCAAGATGAGTAAGCTACAGGAAGAAGCGCGTCCACCATTTCCACCCTTCACGCTGGAAACAGCCATACAGAAAGTACGTCTGGCGGAAGATGCCTGGAATAGCCGCGACCCGGACCGGGTGGTACTGGCTTATACGCTGGATACAATCTGGCGCAATCGCCATGAATTTCCTACAGGTCGCGAAGAAGTCAGGGAATTTTTACAGCGCAAATGGGCGGCTGAACGCGAATACCGTCTGATAAAGGAGTTATGGGCCTTCCGCGAAAACCGTATCGCTGTGCGCTTTGCCTACGAGAGTTGCGATCATGACGGTAACTGGACACGCTCTTATGGCAATGAGAATTGGGAGTTTGCCGACAATGGCCTGATGCATAAACGCCTGGCCAGTATCAATGATCTGCGCATCAATGCAGACCAGCGTCTGCTCCACTGGTCACAGGGTCGCAGGCCGGATAATCATCCCGGACTGAGTGACCTGGGTTTGTAAACAGAACCCATATCGAGCCCAAACAGGGGGCGCAAGAAAAATACCCTGCGCACAATCTCATAGCTGACAAAGCAGGTTGCTGCCGTCAGGGCAACCAGCAGGACACCCTCGCTCAAGGCAGGCAATGCCAGTGGCTTCAGGCTATGTGCCATGATGACGATATAAGTCTGATGCAGGATATACACGGGAAACACAGCCTGCGTCAGATAGCGCCTTGCCGGGCCGTCAAAGTTCAGGTATTGGCGCGCATAGGCACAGGCAGCGATGATTGCCGACCAGGCCATGCAAACCCATACCAGACGTTGCGCCATAAGCAGCCATTTGGGAATATCGTCAGTGGCAAGATCAAAATAAATGATGAGCAAGATCCAGCTGCATACAGCCAGCTTCAGTGCCAGCCAGCGCACGGTTGCCAGTTCTTGCCAGAAAGCGCTGGAATTGGCGATCAGCGCACCAAACACAAAGACAAACAAATAGCAGGCATGGTTATACCAGTCAGCAACCAAACCATGATTCGGCGGGAAATCACTCAATAAAACCATGCGTACCACAGCCAGATAGGCAATCGGCAAGACCAGTATACGCCAGCCTTTCATCTGTTTTTCCAACCATGTGCTGGCTGTCTGAAACCAGTCTGGTTTGACAGCCAGCCATAGCCACAGCAATACAGTGTAGACCCACAGATAGGCAACAAACCACAGGTGGTTCCAGGTCGGCAAGTCCAGGGTCTTGCCTTCTATTTTAAAACCACGATAGGCATGCACATACAATTGCATGAAGTCACCGTAGCTGCCAGCATAGGCTAATTTTTCCACCACTTCCAGATAGGCTTGCGGTGGCACCACGACCAACATGCCAAAGATCAACGGCAACAAAAGGCGAATGCTGCGGCTACGCAGGAATTGCCCTGGCCGGATTTTTTCCAGCATGAACGCCGATGCCACACCGGAAATAAAAAACAGCAGGCTCAGACGCCAGGGGCTGGTCAGCATCATCAGCGGCTGTATGGCTGAACTGGCATGCGGGCTTTTGACATGCCAGCCCCATTCCACATAATACATACCGACGTGATACAGGATCAGCAGGAAAAAGGCGATGATACGAACCCAGTCAAGAAAGTACAGGCGTTGTGACGGCAAGCTGATGGCAGATGTGGATGAGGTCGGCATGATGGTGGCATTGGCATTGTTATGAACACAAGGCCAGATTAAAGCCCGACCCGCCTAAGTACGAGGAAAATGTGACCAACTGGATTTGGGCCGGGGTGAACTGGACGATGGGAAGGATACATATCAATGCAGGCTGCCCAGTTGCTGGACGACTTCCTCTCTGTACTGGCGGCTGCAGGGCAGGCTGGACCCATTGCGCAATACTAATTCGGCATCCCCTTTTTGCACTGGCAATACCTGGATGATCTGGTCCAGACGTACGATGTGGCGGCGATGGCAACGCACAAAGCTGTCACCAAGACGCTCATGCAGGCCGGACAATGTCTGGCGCATCATATGCTGCTCTTGTGCGGTGCAGATCAGCACATAATTGTCCGCGGCTTCCACGCGCACAATATCTGCCAGTTTAATGACCAGGACACGCCCCTTTTCACTTAACAACAAATGCTGCTCAGCACCTGTCTTTCTGGTGCTTGAGCTACGTTCGTGCACTCTATGCATGGCGCGCAAGAATCGTGCTTCATCATAAGGTTTGAGCAGATAATCGATGGCATTTGCGTCGAAGGCTTGCAGGGCAAACTGGTCATACGCCGTCACAAACACAATCAGTGGCACAGGCGCAGTCAGTTGGCTGGCAACGCTGATACCATCCATTTCTGGCATCTGTATGTCGAGGAAAACCAGTTCGGGTTTGTGCTTCACAATACTGTCCAGGGCTTCCTTGCCATCCCTGGCTTCGATCACGCTGGCATCGGCTACATGCTCAGCCACCAGCCGTCTGAGTTTGTCCCTGGCATAGGCTTCGTCATCGACGATAAGGATTTTCATGGTGTTTAAATCCTGTACTCAGAGTGGCACGCGCAGTTCTGTCATGACACCTGCGGGTGCCAAGGCGCGTAAAGTCAGACTGGCCTTATCTGCATACAGCACTTGCAGGCGCTGGCGCAAATTGCTGATGCCGACGCCGCTGTTATCTCCTTTTTCTGTCAGGCATCCGGCATCATCCTGAATACACAGTACCAGTAGTCCCTGTTCAGCATGGGCGCTGATATGGATACGTGTCAGTTGTGTGCGCTTTTCCACCGTATGCTTAAAGCTGTTTTCAAGTATGGTCTGCAAACTCATCACTGGTACCCGGCAACACAGCACATCGCCGGCGATGTCCCAACTGAGTTCTACCCGGTCAACAAAACGCAAACTCATCAGCCGCGCATAGGCTTGCAATAACTCAAGCTCATGCCGCAACTCAGTTTCCGATTGCTGCCCCAGATCAAGGCTGGCACGCAAGAGTTCAGCAATTTGGCTCAAGGCAGTATCGGCCAGTTTGACATCGGTATACATCAGGGATGAAATAGTATTGAGCACATTGAACAAAAAATGCGGCTGCATCTGTTGCGTCAGTCTGTGCAATTGCGCCTGCCTCAGCAATGCCTGGGATTTTTCTGCATTTTCCTTTTCTTCCAGCAGGGATGCATAAGCTTGCAGGCCAAATATCACGACATAGAATATGCCAAAGAACAAGAATATCTTACTGCATTCATACACCATCACCTGGCTCCAGCCAGCATGACTATAGGTCAACCCCAGCAAGGTATACACCACATGACGCAGGCTATATACCAGGACGACAAATGCAATACTGATCAGGGGCAGCGGCAGGATTTGCCGCAAAAACCATTTTCCTGGCGTTTGCAACAGCACGCTGTCAGTCAGTTTGCGTCTTTGTATCAGTAACAAAGCAGTACCGACGAGGGCAGATGAACCTTCCCAGAAGATCGGTTCCCAGATATGTCTGCCGCCATTCTTCAAATGATCTTGAACAGCAACGGCCATCATCAAAAGCCAGAACAACACCCAGCCGACCAGTAAAGGCATTCTGATCTTTTGCCAGAATCGTTGATGGCTCATCTCAGGCAGACACCAGATTTCTGGCTCCCAGCCACTTGCCGCTCTGGCTTAATTCGCTGGTCAATTCCAGTACCAGTTTTTCCACCGCCATGGCAGCGTTCGTCAGCGGGATGTTTTTGGATGCACATAAGGTAACCGTGCGTGAAAGCTGCACATCACTGATGGGGCAGGCACGCATCTCGCCTCTTTCAATTTCTGCCAGCATGGGGGAAACCGGCAAGATAGTCGCCCCCATATCCGCCAGCAAGGCCGATTTCAAAATCGCGATGGAAGTAATGTCTATCACCTGCTCTATGCTTTTACCCTGTTGCCTGACCACCTGCTCTATACGTGGCCGTACACCATGCTGAATGCTAGGCAGTATCAGGGTCGCCTTCAGGGCCTGTTCCAGCGTAATGGATTTGCGCTTGCAGGCAAATTGTGAATCGCTGCGGGTGATATACATCATCTCTTCTTCAACCAGTGGTTTGGTAACGAAGCCGCCCAATTGCCCATCATCAAACAGGATGGCGAGGTTCAGCCGTCCCGAGCGCAATTGCTCAGTCAGGTTACCGGTCAATTCCTCTGTCAATTGAAACACGATATCCGGGTACGCTGCCCGCACCGCCTTCAGCAGTGGGAAAGCCAGTGCGCCCGATGCACTCTGCGGTATCCCCAAAGCAACCGTGCCACGCGGTTTGTCAGTGGATTGTGCCACGGCTGACCTGGCATCGCTGACCTGTTTCAATATCGCCTGCGCATGTTCGTAAAATATTTTGCCAGCATCGGTGGCCTGCATGCCTTGGGCAGAGCGGTGCAAGAGCATCGCCCCCAGTTCTTCTTCCAGTTGCTGCAATTGCTGGGTCAGTGCTGGCTGCACGATATGCAGCACACGTGCCGCGCGTGACAGCGAGCCGTGATCGACGATGGCAACAAAATAGCGTAATTGGCGCAGTTCCATTTTCTCGCAATTCCATTTTTTTATTCAACAGGCTTGATCGCTCTGCGCTCTATTGACGATGACAGGATCAGGGAAGTTGAGGTCACACCACAACGTGCCAGGCTGGTGATGACACGCTCAAGCTCACGCACCGATGGGGCAACCACTTTCACGATTACGCAATCTTCACCGGTAATTGCATGGCATTCAACTACCTCCGGCACTTGCTCGGCAATTTTTAGTACCGGCGTATCGGTTGCACGACTGGCAATGCGGACAAAGGCAGTGATCCCATAGCCCAAGGCTTCAGGATTGACTCTGGCATGATAGCCGGTGATGACATTCGCCGCTTCCATACGCTTGACTCTTTCTGCCACCGCAGGCTGGCTCAAGTGTATGCGACGGCCAATTTCGGCCAGTGTAACCCTGGCATCAGCCTGCAAAATCTCCAGGATTTTGCCATCCATTGCATCCAATTCCAGCTTCATGGTGAAACCCTCTTTTTTCTGTGAGATTAAAAGAAATGTACCTTATTTACCTTTGTTTATCCATTCAAAACCATATCTCACTGACATACACTGGAGCACGATAATTCATTGCACAAGAGAAATTCATGCGCCACCTGCCCCGTCAAGTCCTGTTCGCCCTGCTGACCGTCTATATCGTCTGGGGTTCCACTTATTTCGCCATTCAGGTCGCATTGAAAGCTTTCCCACCCTTCATGATGATAGGTACGCGCTTCCTGATGGCTGGGGCAATATTATATATTTGGCAAAAATGGCGAGGTGCAGCCAACCCGACTTTGCGTGAATGGCGGGATGGCGGCATCGTTGGCATCCTGATGCTGGGTGGTGGTACCGGTCTGACAGCGGTAGCCCAACAATACGTGTCGTCTGGCTTGACAGCAGTATTTATCGCCTGTTCGCCAATGATACTGTCGGGTCTGTCAGGCCTGTTCGGTGACTGGCCAAAACGACGCGAATGGCTGGGCATAGTCTGCGGTTTTATTGGTGCAATGTTGCTGGCTTCAGATGGCCAATTTTCCGCCAAGCCACTGGGCATACTGTTTTTGCTGGGTGCGGTATTGAGTTGGGACGTGGGCTCTATCCTGTCGCAAAAGAAACTTAAGATGGCTGCTGGCGGTATGGGTTTCGCCAGTGAAATGCTGGTGGGTGGCCTGTTCCTGGTCCTGGTCAGCCTCTTCAAAGGTGAGCAACTGACTGGTGAAGTCACCTTCAACGCCGTCGCTGCCTGGGCCTATCTGGTAGTCGCTGGTTCATTGCTGGCGTTTACTGCCTATATGTACTTGCTTTCCAAAGTCCCAGCAGGACTGGCCGCAAGCTATGCCTATGTCAACCCGGTCATAGCTGTGGGTTTGGGAGTGGTGTTTGGTGGTGAACATCTGTCCGTGCGTGAAATGCTGGCAATGAGCATTATCCTCGGCAGCGTTATCGTGCTGACCGGCGCACACAAGAAAAGCAAGGAACAAACTGGCAAGGAACAGACTGCAAGCTGAAAACTGTTTGCCTGACAGTTTTAGAAAAATTCAGCCGTATCGTTGGAAACCTCAGTGTGCAGGTCACCACTGGCGACCAAGGCATCATAATAGCAAGTGCGGTTGCGGCCATTGGTCTTGGCAAAATACAGGGCCTGGTCGGCACGACCGACGATAGCCACGGCAGGCTCGAACGGATCTATGCGTGCATAACCTATGCTGATGGTGACTGTACCAACTTGCGGGAAATGATGCTGCTCCACATTTTGACGGAAACGATCAAAGATCATTTGAGCATCTTCTTGCGAAGTCGAACGCAACAAAATTACAAATTCTTCCCCGCCAAAACGAAACAGGCGGTCCGAAGGGCGGAAAGAACTACGCAGCAGATTGGCAATCAGAATCAGGACTTCGTCGCCATACAGGTGACCAAACTGGTCATTGACGCGCTTGAAGTGGTCGATATCCAGTACCGCCAACCAATGCTGACGTTCTGGCTCATGACGGCGACGCTCTTCTTCCTCGCGCTCGGCTTCTGAGCTGGCCTGTTGTTGCAGTGCACTATTTCGCAGTACTTTGGAAAAGTTATCATCAAAAGTCTTGCGGTTCAGCAAACCGGTCAGGGAATCACGTTCACTGTAATCAAGCAGGTTCTGAAAGTTTCTGTACACGATCAGCATACCGTTCACGACTTCCATTGCATTCGCCGTGTAGTTGGCTGGTTTATAAATTTCCAGACAGGTATGCAGCTTATCGTTGATCCAGATCGGCAGCCAAACTATCCTGCCACCTTCGATCAGATGCTCAATGACGGATTGTTGCTTGGCGATACCTTCTTTTAATTGCGGATAATGCTCTATTAAATCATTCACCGTCGGCGTAGTATGAGATTCGTCAGCCATGGCCACCGAACCTTCTTGAATGGTAATCTGAGGCTTGATAAAAACTTGCTGGCCAACGGAAACGACATCCAATACCCGTGCAGACTCTGCATTCGTCAATTGACACAGAGCCGTAATCACTGAAATATTCAGTAAGTCATGATCGCGATGTCCGGTAATTTCTACCAGATGTTTAATGATGGATTCCATGCCCTTTATCCTGCACCTTAGAACCTGTTTACGATCTGTAGCGAGCGTCCGTCAGCGGCGTGAAGGCAGCGCAAAAAGCGGAATGTACACTGGTACATGAGCATTTTGAGCAGCACATGAGCCCCGATCACGTGCGCGCAGTAAGATCGGAAACAGGTTCTTACTGCATTAACACTTCGTAAGACAGTACCGACAATACGCACATTGCCAATTTACAATAGTATATCAAGTCAAGGCAGACCGTCACCTGATTATCTGCAAACAATCTTGCAGAAGACAAATTGCCCCGTCGCGTAACTCTGGCGATTCACGTCTGGCATTCTATAGCGCGCGGAACTACAGTAATATAGAGTGGCATCATTTCAATAATAATTTTTTGATAAGGTGTAAATTATGCGGAACAAGCAGTCATTTTTTTTCAGCTATAGCGTTGCTTGCATAACAGCAACAGGCATATTATCAGCTCTCCCTGCGGCTGCCAGTTCCGTCATCCAGATAACAGACAATAGTGGGCAGGCAGTGCAAGATGCTGTTGTCTATGCTGAACTGCCAGCAGGACCACAGCTTACCAGGTCAGCTACGGCAGAAATTCAGCAAAAGGACAAAAAATTCATCCCGTTTGTCACAGTAGTACAAACTGGTACATCAGTATTTTTCCCGAATAATGATACCGTCAGGCACCATGCCTACTCGTTTTCGCCGGCCAAGCCCTTTGAACTCAAGCTGTATTCAGGCAAACCAGCGGCACCCGTGGTATTTGACAAGGCCGGCACGGTGATCGTCGGCTGCAACATCCACGACCAGATGGTAGCTTACATCCAAATCGTTGATACCCCTTATTTTGCCAAAACGGATGCCAACGGCACAGCCCACCTGACTACCATTCCAAACGGAAAATATGTGTTAAAGGTATGGCATCCCAAACAGCCCCCCGGCATGACGATCCAGGAGCAAAACCTGCAAGTTGATGGCAACGCAACGCCAGTGATTGTCAAGCTGAATTACAAAGCAGGATAATCAGTTCCCTGCTGTGTTTGCCTGATGACCGTTGCAAATGACGTGGCCGCAAACCCAAAATTTCAGCAAGAATCATTGTTTACGTGTACACATCGAGGATAATTTATGCGTCTGCATAGTCTGGAAAGCCGTGTTGTTACCTTGTTTATCGGTCTGCTTCTGACCCTGCAACTGGTTGGTTTTTTCGCCATTCGTAATGCCATAGACAGCAATGCCCGCAGTGCTGTCGAAGAAAGTCTGAAGCTTAACGAAAAAATCCTGCTACGCCTGCTTGATCAAAACGCGCAAAAACTGATACAGGGTGCCATCGTTCTGGCAAAGGAATATGCCTTCCGTGAAGCCATAGGCACACATGACACAGAAACCATCGTCTCTACCCTGTCAAATCATGGCAAACGTATAGGTTCTGACCTGACCATGCTGGTTGGCCTGGACAGGAAAATCACAGCCTCGTCCAGCACCACTTCTGGCGGCAATCTTAGCCACAGCCTGCAGCAATCCGTCGCGGCCCTGATACAGCTGGCCGAAAAATCCGGCAGTGCTGCCAGTACCGCCATTGTGGATGGAAAGCCTTATCAAATGGTAGTAGTGCCAATTGAAGCACCAGTCACCATCAGTTGGGTTGTCATGACCATCCCCATAGGCAAGACCCTGGTCGGAGACATGCATGAATTGTCGCTGATGCAGATCAGCCTGCTGACAACAGAAATGAATGCAGAAGGAAAAAATCGCTGGACTTCGAATATATCCACACTCAACGATGAACAGGCTGGCAAACTGGCACAACTGATTCCTCCGCTGGAAAATAAAGTCAGCTACCTGCCGAACATGCTAATCGATGATGATCAGTACAGCACCCGCATCATCAAACTGGCGCAAAATGAGCAGGCCACAACCATCGCCGTACTGCAATTGTCCATCAGTCAGGCCGTAGCCCCTTACAAAAAACTGCAACTGAACCTGTTGATATTGACTGTTTTCGGTGCCGTCATCGCCAGCATCATCAGCGCCATTACCGCACGCCGCATTACCGGTCCAGTAAGACAGTTGGCAGAAACCGCCAGACGCCTGGGTGCGGGTGATTATACGGCCACCATCAATGTTAAGCAGAAAGACGAAATCGGCGACCTTGCGCGTACCTTTACCACCATGCGTGACGGCATCGCCCAGCGCGAAAAAGAAATCAGCCGGCTGGCGTACTGGGATACTCTGACCAATCTGCCAAACCGTGCCCTGTTCACCGACATGCTGGGAGAAGCCATTAACACAGCCCGCTCACATGAAAAATCCTGTTATGTGCTGATGATGGATCTGGACCGTTTCAAACATGTGAACGATGTCATGGGCCATCGTTTTGGCGACATCCTGTTAAATCAGGTCGCCATTCGTCTGTCGAATGAACTTGGTGCCGGAAGCACCAAACCAGCCCGCCTGGGTGGGGATGAATTTGCCATCCTGCTGCCTAACGGCACCAAGGAAGAAGCGATGGATCTGGCCAACCGGATTTTGCGTTCACTGGAAAAGCCCATTTCCATAGAAGATCAGACCGTGGACCTGGGCGCTGGTATAGGTATCGCCGGTTTTCCCGAACATGCCAGTGATACCCAGACTTTGCTAAGCCGGGTGGAAGTCGCGATGTATGCCGCCAAGTTGGGTAATAGTGGTGCCGTGATTTATTCGCCGGACATCGACAAGGGTAGCCAGCAAAGCCTGTCACTGCTCAGCGAATTACGCGCTGCGCTGGAACAGCAGGCATTTCGCCTGTATGTGCAACCCAAGGTTGAACTGGATCATGGCCAGGTAATCGCAGTGGAAGCGCTGGTACGCTGGATGCATCCCGAACGCGGTTTTATTTTCCCCGACCAGTTTATCCCTTTTGCTGAGCAGACAGGTTTCATCCGCCAGTTGACGCACTGGGTCATGAATGAAGCCGCCCGTGTATGCCATCTCTGGAACACTCAAGGTCTGCATTTAAAAATTTCCGTCAATATTTCTACCCGGGATTTACTGGATCAGGACTTGCCCGCCAAGTTCGCGCAGATTCTGCTGCAACATCAGGTGGACGCCGCATCCTTTTGTCTGGAAATTACCGAAAGCGCCATCATGGATGACCCGGTCAGGGCCTTTCAGACCCTGGACCGTCTGCACGCCATGGGCCTGGATTTATCAATAGATGATTTTGGCACCGGCTACTCTTCACTGGCCTATCTGAAACGCTTGCCGGTAGATGAACTTAAGATCGACAAGTCTTTTGTATTAAAAATGGAAAAAGATATTGATGACACCAAAATCGTCAAGTCCACCATTGATCTTGGCCACAATATGGGTTTGCGCGTCGTCGCCGAAGGTGTAGAAAATGCAGAAGTCATGGCGCTGCTTAAAGAGCTGGGTTGTGACCAGGCCCAGGGTTATTTCATCAGCAAACCCATGCCTTCAGCTGATTTACCAGCGTGGCTGGAGAAATGGCAGCAAAACAATCCTGCAGCCTGACCCCGCCATGGCAGGCGAGGCTTACACCAGGTGAACAGACTGTGCCGATTTGCGATCACGCTTGCGATTGTACATACGGCTGTCGGCTATCTTGATCAAGCGCACATAATCTTCGCCATCTTCCGGAAAGCTGGCCCAGCCGATGGAAACGCCGACACTGACGATAACATCATCCAGTGATATCGGCTGTTCGACCACGCTGCAAATCTTCTCCACCATATTATTAATGTCGATGGAATTTTTGGTGTCTTTGAGCAGTAGTACAAATTCATCACCACCGTACCTGGCTACTTCATCTGTATCACGTATGGCTGAACGCAGGCGTGCCGCAATAATCACCAGTGCCTTGTCCCCGGCATCATGCCCATGATTGTCGTTGATCGATTTAAAGCGGTCCAGGTCGACAAACAACAGCGTAAATCCTTCGATTTTCCCCGGGTGATCCAGCGCCTGTTTTTGCAGGTAATTGATCTGGGCAAACAGGGATTCACGATTGGCGACCTGGGTCAGCTTATCAAAACGCAACTTGTTTTCCATCTCAACAAAGGTTTGTGCCAACTTGCCGATTTCGTCTGTGCGGGTGATGCGCAAGCTGGGCATGGGTTCACCATTGCCGAATTTTTCTGCTGCAGAAGTCAGCTTGCGGATGTCTCTGACCACCCGTTCAACAATCGTCAACCCTATTGTCAGTGCGAAGACTATGCAGGCCAAGGCAATCACCATGCTTTGCAAAAAGCCTTGATTGATGCTGCTCATGAAATCCGAACGCGGCACTGCCACCACCGTCTGCCAATTCAGCCCCTGGCGATTGCCCAGCGGCGAAACAGCAACATCTACTGTGCCAATGCTCAGTTCCATGGATTGCGTGCCTGCTGTCAATGCTGCGACGTTACCCAACGGTCGGAATGTCTGGTTGATGAGTGGCGTTTTCATGTCAATAGCACGCATACGTTCTGGTACGCCATTCACTGTTCTTTCTGGTATTTCCTGTCCCGAAGTGGCAACGATAAAACCTTCTGCATCGACAATATAGGCCACACTGTTTTTGCTGATTTCCAGCTTGCGCAGGAAATTAGATAACTCCTTGAGTGTAAGATCCGTCGCCACGACACCGACAAATTCATGGTTCTTTTGATACACCGCCTTGGCCAGGGTAATGGTGGGGTAATGGAAAGAAAAATTATTATAGATTTTTGACCAGACTGGTTTTTCTGAATTCCGCGCAGCCTGATACCAGGGCCTCACGCGTGGATCAAATGCATCGCTGCGCAACATTTCAGAACGATCACCCACATGGCCCACGCGATACACCAAACGCTTGTTCCATTCCGGTTCACGCCAGAACAATTGCACCATGCCGTTTGAGATGCGATAGACGCCAACAAAGCGGCCATCATTGCCACCAAAATACACGTAATTATTGACGTCCATGAAGAGGCCACTGGCAGCCCAGAATTTTTCTTCCAGTATCTTCATATCGGTGGAAAATGCCTGTTCCTTGGGAACATTAGCAACGCTGGGGGCTACCGATTCAAGCGCAATCAATGCCCCATCCAAATGCTTTTCAGTCGCATGATTGATGCGATTCACCATGTCTACCAGTATGCGCTGAGTCAACGTATACACGGCATCCGTCCCGGCCTTCATGGAGACCCAACCTATGGCGGCAGACACACCGATCACCAGCACGGTAATCGGGATCACCAATTCACGACGCAACGACGAACGACTCATACTCTGGCTCAAAAACGACAATATCTAGTTCAGGAAAAATTCAGGAAATACTTTACATGGCGAAAAACAGAGTACATGTCTTGATTTCGATTTTTGGTGGCTGAAAAAATTAAGCTTTTCAGTATATACCGTTAAAAATTGTTAAAACCAACTTCTGTGTCGGCACAGGAATTAAATCTTGCGTATTGTGGTAGTTCACGACACAAAATTGACGTTTGCACTCCACTTTTCATTCATTTATTTCAACAATTGAATCGCTTCCCATCAAGAACATTTCTCTTTGGTAAGCAGCATACTATGGACTTATACGCCACCGATAGCGAAGTTAAACAGTTAGAGCAGCGTTTCACCGAAATGGTAGCGCATGAACAACTGTCTGGTCTGCTGAAACTGGCATGGAGTCTGCGTCAGCGCGACAGCCGCCAGGCACTGCGCTTGTGTGATCAGATAGCTACATTATTGAATAATTCCAAAAGCTCAGAAGCGGATAAAGCACTAGTGTATCTGCGTCTGCAATTGATACGTGCAGAAGAACGTTGGCTGCATGCTGACCTGGACGTTGCCGCCAATATCGTACATGCCATACTCAGACATCCTGAAGTACATCTTGATGCGGCATGCCTGAGTGATGCCCATCACTTGCTCGGTTTCATTTTTTCTGATCAGGGCAAGCATGTGGAGTGCGATATTGAAATGGCAATCTCAATTGATGAAGCCAGCAAAGTTGACGATATCCTGCGCCGTCAATGTTCGGCAGCAGCCCTGGCACGCATCGCCGTCCTGCGCGATGACAGGCTGGCAAAATTCTATTTTGATCGTCATTTTGAAACCAGGAATCCGCCACAGGATATCCATCCTGGCCTCGCAGCGCTGATGAATGACTTCCTTGGCTTGCATGCGGGGCTGAATGATCAGTTTAACGATTCCATCACATTTTTGGACAAAGCTTACAGATGTTATCTACAGTCCGGGCAAATCCGGCGCGCCATTCTGACAGCAGCGAATTTAGGTTATACCTACAATAAGATGAATAATTACGAAGCGGCCCTGGAATGGCAGCAAAAAGCATTAAAGCTGGCAAAGCCAGCTGGCTGGCCCCCCAGCATCGGCAATTGCCTCATGCAGATCGGTGACACGTTACGGAAAATGGGCTCACTGGACGCAGCAGAACAAATGTTGCATGAGTCCCTGGAGCAGTTGTCCATGCTAACCAATTCCCGCAATTATGCGCTGACTATCAGTGTGCTGGCCGACATTGCCCTTGATCGCCGCGACTATCATCTGGCGCAAAATTTATTCACGCAGCTTGCCATGCTTCCTGGCGCGCAAGAACAGGCAGATTTGCAAGAAGTCGCCAGCCAGGGTCAGGCAATGGCGCAGGCAAAAATGAAAACATCGGGGCGCGACACTGCGTGCGTGTCCGCAACACTGGCGATGAAACGCTGAAACCAGCAGTCAAGCTGTGTCAATTCTGTTATATGCTGGCAAATATGCAGGACGAAATAAGCCAGCTAAAACTCTCTTGATCTCACCCACGGTTAAACTATCTGATATCACGTCCAGCACGTAATATTGCCATGTCGAATAAACGAAGCCTCTCGTATCCCGGCCAGTGCGTGGCGATGACATGCATGTTGCTCGCCTCACACTGCACCCTTGCGCAACATCTGCCCCTGCCTGACATGGGCAGGTTGCTGGCGACTGGTGGCGTCACACAGATAGAAGGCGCTGGCGGTGGCGGATTGACTCCCTGGGCGACCATTACCGGTTATGGCAGTGAAGACAGCTATGGCGTCAACGCCCATATCACTCAGGTGAATACCCAGGATTACCGTCTGCAGACTGCAGGTGTTGCCTTGGGTATTGCTGATAAGCTGGAAATGTCATTGTCCACCCAAAAATTCACGGGTAGTCAGGCACCACTGGATAAGCTGGAACTGAATCAGGATATCCTGGGTGTCAAACTCAAAATTGCAGGCGACCTGGTCACTGATCAGGACAGCTGGCAGCCACAAATCGCCGTCGGTGCCATGTATAAGCGCAATCAGACAGTCAAAGGGCTGGCAGCACTGGGTATCACCAGCGTCAGGCAACTGGGCGCGATTGATGACCATGGGATCGACTACTATGTATCGGCGACCAAGTTATCTCTGGAGCATAGCCTGCTGTTGAATGGCACCCTGCGCATGACCAAGGCCAATCAGATGGGCTTGCTGGGGTTTGGCGGCGACAAACGAAATCAGTATCAATTGCAACCGGAAATATCAGCCGCTTATCTGGTCAACCGCAAGCTGGTAGGCGGCATCGAATACCGGGGCAAACCACGCAATCTTGGTGTCGACAATGAAAAAGCCTATTCTGACGTTTTTCTTGCCTGGTTCCCAAGCAAGGCATTCTCCTTGACCCTGGCGTATGTCAATCTGGGAGATATTACCGTCTTCAATCCCAAAATCCAGCGTGGATGGTATCTGTCGCTGCAAGTAGGTAATTAAGCAAAAACAAGAAACTCCTATGAAATTACGCGAAACTGCAATAGCCCTCAGCCTGATGTTGGCATGTGTTGACCAGACACTGGGACAGACTACGCCAGATAACTTGTTCCAGGCACTAGGTAATGAACCTGGCATTAGCCAGATTGTGGATCAGATGCTGAACCTGGTTACGCAAGATGAGCGCATTAAAACATTTTTCAAAGACACCAATATACCCCGGACTGCAAAATTACTAAAAGAGCAATTTTGTGTGATTAGCGACGGCCCCTGTCAATACACAGGTGACGACATGAAAGTGGTGCATGAAAATCTCGGCATAAATTCTGCACAGTTCTATGCTGTAGTTGAAGATTTACAAATCGCCATGGACAAACTGGGCATACCGTCAGCTACCCAAAACCGCCTCATGGCAAAACTGGCTCCCATGAAGAGAGATATCGTCTTCCCCAAGCAACGATAAAATTCCACATTTTTTGCATCTGATCTGAATCCGATTTTCAGTCAGCTCCGTACAAGTAACAAGTACCCGATTTTTCAGGGTGTCATTGTCACTTAACAAAGGAGATATGATGCAAATCAGCAACAAAATTATTGCCGTCGCGCTGCTAGGCAGCACTGCCATCTGGACGCAACAAAGCCAGGCACAAGACCTTTTAAAACCCGATATGGGCAAACTGATCGCAACCGGCGGTGTCAGTCAGCTTGAAGGGGCTGGCGGCGGTGGCCTGACACCCTGGGCACTGATCACAGGTTATGGTACACGCGACAGCTACGGAGCCAACGCCCACCTGACCCAGGTGAATACCCAGGATTACAGCCTGAAGACCTATGGCGTTGCCGTCGGTATCGCAGACCGCGTGGAATTGTCACTGGCAACCCAGGAATTCACTGGCAGCCTGGCACCGTTGAATGCGCTGAACATCAAACAGGACATTTTCGGTATCAAAGTCAAAGTCGCGGGTGATGCCGTGTACGATCAGGGAAGCTGGATGCCACAAATCGCCGTTGGTGCCATGGCGAAACGCAACAAGGGTGTGGGTGGTCTGGGTGCACTGGGCGTGACCAATGTCAAACAGCTGGGTGCCAAAGATGACCGTGGCGTCGACTACTACGTATCTGCCACCAAAATACTGCTGGAGCAAAGCCTGCTGCTGAATGGCACGTTGCGCATGACCAAAGCTAACCAGATGGGCATATTGGGTTTTGGTGGCGACAAGAAAGATAGCTACCAGGCCGAGCTTGAGACCTCTGCTGCCTACCTCATCAATCGCAAACTGGCTGTCGGTGCTGAATACCGTATGAAACCACGCAATCTGGGTGTGGACAATGAAAAGGATTATTACGATGTCTTTGTCGCCTGGTTCCCGACCAAGAATCTTTCAGTAACCGCTGCATATGCCACTTTGGGTGACATCACGGTGTTCAACCCCAAGAATCAACGTGGCTGGTATTTGTCCGTACAGGCTGGATTTTAAGCCGCTGTTTTCTGGATACGACACCTGCAGACACCTTCAATAAAATTCATCGAAAGCGACTATCATGATTTCCATCTCCCGTTTTAGCAAAATTGCATGCGGCTTTTTCCTGTTCGCCAGCCTGTCCGCTCATGCCCAAACCAACAGTGATGCCCTGTTCCAAAGCCTTGGTGCCAAGCAGGGTATCAGCAGCTTCGTCAATTCCTTTGTCGCGATCGTTCTGGAAGACCCGCGCATCAACAAGGCATTTCAGGAAACCGATACAGAACGTCTGGCACAATTACTCACCGAACAATTTTGTGAGTTAAGCGGCGGCCCCTGCAAATACAGTGGCCGTAGCATGGATGACGTTCACAAGGACTTGCAAATCACCAATGCCCACTTCAATGCGCTAGCCGAAGATTTGCAGATTGCCATGGAAAAACACAATATTCCATCCTCAGTCCAAAACCGGCTAATCGCCAAACTGGCCCCTATGCAACGCCCTATCGTTACCAAATAAGATGGCGTACTTATCAAGGCAGAAAACCTCCATGAAAAACTTGCTTCCATCCGCATCCGGGCGGAGTCTGGGCATAAAACTGGCGCTGACCTGTGTGCTGGCGATTGGTCTTCCATCACTGGCATCGGCAGCCAAACTAAGCATGCAAGCGGTAGACAAAAATGGTGTGGCGATGGCCGATGTGGTGGTATACGCCACCCCCATAGGTGTTCCCTTGCCACCGGCAGGCAAAACCGAAGCGGCCACGATTTCGCAAAACGATATGCAGTTTTCACCCTATGTGACGGTAATCAGGGTAGGTACACAGGTCAAATTCCCCAACTACGACAAAATGGAACATCACGTAAAATCCTTTTCCGCAGTCAAGGAATTTGAAATCAAGACCTATGAACGTGGTGTGACACCACCACCGGTCATATTCGACAAACCCGGCATTGTGATTGTTTACTGCTTGCTGCATAACTGGATGCGCGCCTATGTGCTGGCAGTGGATACTCCCTACTTCGCCAAA
The DNA here is from genome assembly GCF_058808955.1 of Undibacterium sp. GW821-FHT11B02. NCBI lineage: Bacteria > Pseudomonadati > Pseudomonadota > Betaproteobacteria > Burkholderiales > Oxalobacteraceae > Undibacterium > Undibacterium sp. GW821-FHT11B02. The sequence goes on from NZ_JBXASD010000001.1 coordinate 86,086, forward strand.
ACGGAACAGGCCGGCACCGCCACCCTGGATCAACTGCCGGACGGTAACTACGAAATCAGGGCCTGGCACCCCAACATGGGCAGCATCAAACAGCCGCTGATGCAGACCATCAAAGTCAATGACCAGACGCCAATGGTGAAATGGCAGTTTGATTTTGTACCCATACTAAGAAAAGCCAAAGCAGCCAACTACTAGCTATGCCAATTTCGTCATCTAGACACCGTGAAATGAGCAAGACCAGTGTGACTGTTTATACTATGCTGATGCCAATAGCAAATACTGCGGAGTGTGGGCATGACATCAGGCATAGGTGGTTCAACGGCAAGCAAAGAGTTGGCTAGCATACAGGCAAACACAAGCACGGTGCAGCCCATCGGTGCTGCTGAGCGGCGCGCACGGGTAGAAAAAGCAGCCCGGCTGATGCAGGACAATGCGATCGATGCACTGATCCTGCCAGCCGGTAGCAGCCTGTACTATTTTACCGGCCTGCGCTGGTATCCCAGCGAGCGCCTGACTGCAGCCATCCTGACGCCCGATGCCAGGCTGACTTATATCTGCCCCGGCTTTGAAGAGTCCAAACTGCGCGAAACCCTGGGTGCCGAAGCCCATATCCGGCTGTGGCAGGAAGAAGAAGATCCCTGCCAGTTGATCAAAACCTGCCTGCAGGATCTGCATTGTAAAAGCGATGTCCTCGCCCTTGATGAAGCCGCTCCCTTCTTCGTCTTTGATGGCTTGCGGCATGCAATGCCATTGGCACACATCATCAATGGCAGCACGATCACGGCAGAGTGCCGCATGCATAAATCAGCGACGGAACTGGCCATCATGCAAGCGGTCAAGAACCTCACCCTGGAAGTGCAGAAAAAGGCAGCAAAAATTTTACGCGAAGGTATCTCTTCCTTTGAAGTGGCACAATTCATAGATCAGGCCCATCGCGCCTATGGCGGCAGCGCTTCCACATTTTGCATCGTCAGCTTTGGTGCCGCCACGGCCATGCCACATGGCCCCGATGGCGAACAATTCCTGCGCGAAGGCGATATGGTGCTGATCGATACCGGCTGCAAGCTGCACGGCTATCACTCGGACATTACCCGCAGCTATGTCTTTGGCAAACCCAGCCAGCGCCAGCGCGATATCTGGGAACTGGAAAAAAACGCCCAGGCGGCGGCATTTTATGCAGCCCAGACCGGTGTTCCCTGTGAGCAGGTTGATGCTGCTGCCAGAAAGGTGCTGGCAACGGCCGGATTTGGCCCCGATTATCAACTACCTGGCCTGCCACACCGTACTGGTCATGGCATAGGCCTGGATATCCATGAATGGACTTACCTGGTCAAAGGCAATCAGCGCCCGCTTGCTGCCGGGATGTGCTTCAGCAATGAGCCTATGATCTGTATTGAGGGCGAATTTGGCATCCGTCTGGAAGATCATTTCTACATGACAGAACAAGGGCCACGCTGGTTCACTGGGCAAAGCCACGCCGTCGATGCGCCATTTGGCGATCATTGAACTACGTTGGTAAATTGGCAGACAGCTTAAACAACACACGTCATCGATTGCAACAGTCTGCCACGAGGCATTATTTCTTCTTGACGGCGTTCTTGGACTTCAAAAACACCGGGCCCCAGATAGGGTGACCGATTTCGCCTGGTGACAGATTAAAAGTCGGATCCAGCTTCAGTGCACGATCAAACTGTTGACGGCACAAATACGCTCTCGACGTGACGCAATAACTGAATGCCATAAATTTCAGAGCATTCACTTGCAAGTCTTTGTTATGCCCGTTCCAGATATCTGGTGATCCCAATCTTTTGATGGCACCATTGTAATCACCTGCATCATACAGGGCCAGTCCATCCTTCAATGCCTGCGCATCCGGGTTGATGGGTGGTGGTACTGGTGTCGTATCTACAGGAGGTGGAGGCGGTGTGACAATGGTTTCTTTTTGCTTGCTCACAGGCTTGGTAGCCGGTGTCTGCTGTGGTGCGGTTTCACATCCCAGCAATGCCGTACATGCCAGCACCAGGCCAGCCATATACACCTGTTGAGTTAATTTCTTCATCTTTATCCAGATTTATTTACTGTTGAACTCATGTTCTATCGCAGCCGAATTCGTCTTGCTGCCATCGATCTCGGTTACCAGATCTGGAAAGCCCGGGTTCGTTACCCTTATCTTATGCTTGCCAGCAGTTAAACTCAATTGCTTTAGAGGTGGGCTGGCACCTTGCTGTATACCATCAACAAAAACCGTACCCCAAGGCTTGATAGCCAGTTTGACAGTCAGTTTGTTCGCCACCGGTGTGCTGGCTGCCTTGGCTGCCGCTACTTTATTGGCTTCCTTCAGGCGCGATTGTGCATGATCAGAAAATTTGCCGTTCGGGTATTGCTGCAAAAATGCGTTGATGGCCTCTGGCGTGGCGTTGACATCATCTTTCAACTTGTCCCATGCCAGTTTCTCCTGGACCTCCCTGGCAGACAGAGGTGCCGGACCAGCCGCTGCCGCACTGGTCGTCACGGCTGCAGTAACGACAGTTGCGGGTGGGGTAACTGCGGTAACTGAAGCAGGTGCTGGCACAGAAGAGGCGGCACTGTCGGCTTTCTTAGCTGTTGCGGGTAGGGTAGTCGTCTTGCTGGCAAGCGCCGGTACAGCTTGTGGTGGCGGGCCACTGCGCAAGGTGATGGTCAATACCGCAATCAACAGCACCACCACCACGCCGCCAGCCAGCAATTGTTTGGAATGCGATTTCACCTGACTCATCGCCCCGGTTTCGGTCTGCTCATCCGGAGTGGCAGACTTGACCGAAGTCCTGTGCTTCTCTAGCGTGACGACTTCAGCATCTTGTGTACCGACAACAGGTGCAGACATGTCACCGTCATGCTCCGGTTTGGTTTTACGGGACTTGCGTGTGGAGGCGAAAGAACTGATTCCTAACAGCAGACGGAACTCATCCATTGATTGCGGTCTGTCTTGCGGTTGTACAGAAAGGGCCTTATTCACCCCTTTCAGAAATTTCTCGCTAAACCCCGGGCGCTCACCTTCTTGCAGCGGCACCATGGAATCCTTGATGACCCGCGCTACTGACATCGGTGGCGGTGTTTTCATGATGGCGAAATACATCACGGCCGCCAGTGCATAAATATCGGTATATGCGCCCTGTGGCATGTCAGTCTCATCCGAGTACTGTTCTACCGGGGCATACCCTGGCTTCAGTATCACGGTCATGCCATGCGTCATATCCCCAATGATCTGACGGGCAGAGCCGAAATCAAGCAGAACTGCGACACCATTTTTCTGCACGATGATATTGTCTGGCGAAATATCCCTGTGCAAAATTTTGGATTTGTACAACGTATCAAGCGCTTCCAGGATTTGCTTGAAAATAAAGCGCAACCACGCTTCCGTCACCAGTTGCGGGCGTTTATTGACAATATCCTTCAAGGTATGGCCATCGTAATAGCGCATGACCATGTAAGCGGTTTTGTTTTCTTCCCAGAAACGGTACACCTTGACCAGAGAGGGATGATCAAACTGCGCCAGCAAGCGCGCTTCATTCATAAAACTCTTCAAACCTGCATCAAAAGTAGATTTGTGACGTTCAGACCTGACCACGACACTGGTGTCGGAAGCACGCCCGGCCAGCGCACCGGGCATATATTCCTTGATAGCAACGGTACGCTGCAAAGAATGATCAAACGCCAGATACACAATTCCAAAGCCGCCTTCACCCAGTACCCCGGTAATTTCAAAGTCGTTCAGCCGCGTGCCAACGGCGAGACAATTCTCGGTACCGGCATGCAATACCACTGGCGCTTCGTTAGCGAGTGCGTTTTCTGTGTTCAAGGCTTACTCAGAGGTTTAATGTTGAAATGCACTGATCCTGCTTAAATCCCAATCCCGATCCCAAACTGCCAGCGCTAGTATGGTTACAGCAGAAATTTGCCTGCACAGCAGGCTATCATCTCTGCAAGCCGTCATTTTCCCACTGGATTGTCATACAGGCAAATAGCAAACACTGAGAAATTATCCCTGTTAATAGCTTTTGACGTATTAATATTTTTTTCTGCAATGGCATTCATTTTACTTAACCATTCATCACTACTGTTTGATGCAGCCAGGCAATATTCCATTTCATGCTCATGGACCCATTCCCAAAAACCATCCGTGCATAGCAAAAAGGCATCTCCATCATGCAATTCTATCGCTTCAGTAGTTACTTCGGGGACAAAATCACCTTCCGCACCGATGGCAGCAAATAACACATTCCGCCTGGGATGACGTCGTATCTGAGAATAGTCTGCAAAGCCAGCGTCCACCATCATCTGCGCCTGACTGTGGTCTTTGGACACAGTCTTGATTCTATTTTGGTGAAATTGATAAATCCTGGTGTCACCCATATGTGCCCACAAGGCACAGCGATTGTTCTGGTCTATCAGCATAGCAGCGATAGTAGTGCTCATTTGCTGCTGATCGGCATGTTCCTGTTTTCCTTGGGCGACCTTCAATATGGCCCAATCCAGGTACGAGCGTAATGCATGGGTGCTAAAAGAAGCTTCCTGAAGGAATTTCTCTATGACCGCATCAGTCGCCAGTTTGGCTGCCAGTTCACCTCCAGCATATCCTCCAGTACCATCAGCCATGACAAAACAAGCTATATCGTCCTCGTGGGCGCTGGCCAGCGCATCCTGATTGGTTTTTCTATTACCTATCGCAGTGATCTGCGCTGTATCCAGATTCATGGGCATGGAGGTCTAAAGTATGTGCTTAGAGCCCGTTTACGATCTTAAGCGCGAGCGCAACCGGAGTTTATGTGGGGCTCAAGGTGCTGCTCAAAATGCTCATGTACCAAAGTACATTCCGCTTTTTGCGCTGCGTTTTTTTGTTGCCCTGCCCCCGCTGACGCTCGCTACAGATCGTAAACAAATGGTTCTTAGAGACTGTTGCAAAATTAATCTGGCTCGTTGCGTTGCCCGCTTAATTCTTGCGCCTGCCTCTTACCTAATAAGCCTGATGACTGGCTTCCGCTTTTTCAACTTCCTTCTCGTACGCAGCTAAAAACTCTTTGCCAAACAGGACCTGGAAATCATCCTTCCTGCCCGCGTAAATAGTATCGAACAAGCTGTTGAACTGATCCCACAATGCCGCCTTGCGACGTGCCGGCATTGCTTGTTCAAGCAAACCTGGCGCGCTCAGATGTTCTTCCACGCTGGCAGGCTGTAAAGTCTGCAAGACAGCGTCCATCACTGCCCGGGTACCTGCGGCCATTCCCATTTGATGCGCGCGGATATCAAAGAAAGCATCTTCCATCGCTTCTGCAGGTGCCATAAAACCAGGCATCTTTTTACGCAACATCTGGGTCAACACTGTTTTACTGTCCGGGAAAAATTTTAATGGATTGTTTTCCCTTAAGACAACCATCGTTACTTCTGCTTTCACTTCTCGTTTCAGCAAAGCGCGCTGAGACAGCTCCTCCATCGCTCCCTGAACCGAACTGGCCATCAATTTACCAAGGGTTTCCATCAACTCTACCGTCAGCCCCGATGACAGGCTGAGTTCGGGAAGACCGGCACCATTCAAAAATGCCTGCATCAGCTCAGCGTTGCTGGCCAATGGCTTACTGCCAGCAGCCGGAGGTTTAGCTGTCGTACCTGACACCGGCACTGTTGGGGCAGTTGACTCACTCACCGCAGCTTGAGCACTTGCGGCATCGTCGGCTTGTTCAGCCAGGTTGCTCTGGGCTACTAATGCCTCAGGGCGCAACAAAAACTGGGGTGGCTGCACATTCTGTTGCACGTTCGGCAGCAATTTCCCGGACGGTGTCCTGGCTTGCGGCAAAGCATTTGCTTTCAGTTCATCCGTCTGACCTTCTGCCGCTATATTGCCAGCAACTGAGGTGTTGACCACCGCCCCGGCAACTGCAACCGGTGAAGGGACTGAAGCCGCACTTTCCTCCTGAATTTCAGCAATTGTCTCTGCAACCAGCACATACAGACCAATCTGTATCTCGTCGCCATCATGAATTTCATGGTCAGATTCGGCCTGAATTTCCTTGCCGTTGACCAAAATCGGGTTTGCCAGACTAAGGTTATGAAGAAAGTGTTTGCCTCCGGTACTCCATACCTTGGCCTGGGTCCGGGAAACAAAGTGCCTGGGATCAGGCAAACTCAGGAAATTTTCTTCATTGCGCCCTATTGTTTCTTGTTGGCTGCCAAACACTGCAAAAATCGAGGTAGCGGGTGCTTCATTATTATAGGAAACAACGTCAATTTTGATCATTAGTGGCACTCCAAAACCATTTTGTGACGCCTGAAAATAAGTATCCTGAGCAGGCAGTTTGAGATAATCTTACGATTGTGCTTTTATATTTCACATATATTTGATAAAACAGCGTTTTCACAATGCAGCCAGGTATCAGCTCCCTATCAGACAAGTGTCACGATTTTGCCATAAAAGCAATTTTACGCCTGAAACAGACTGAATCTTGCCGCGTTTGCAGCAGCTTACCCGATTATCACTAAATCAGCGACTGGCTCAGTCTCAATTTAGAGTTTAAAAAGATGCTTAACGACAACACTGGCACATTTAATGCTATAAGGAACTTTATTAAAACCCGCTGCACAGAGCATTTAATGTCATTAAATACACGCACTTAATAAATCAAGCAATTTTGAGCAACACACGCATCTTCGCCGCTCAATTGATCACACAAACTGAGCGATTCCAGCCCACGAATGATGCTATCGTTTTTACATGAGGAACTGTTAACAAACTTCAAACAGAGGCTCCATTATGCAATCTGCACCCAGTTTTCACATAAGGCACGGTAATGAAAGATTCTGAACAAAGTACACAGCCGGTGCCAGAAGTCACGGGCTCATTTCTTTATCAGGAGTTGATAGAATCCCGGCTTGGGCAGCCTATCGCTGCCGAACTGATTGACGCCGAGACACAAAAACTGGCTACATCGCCAGGAGCAAAGCTCGCAGCGGGGCGCAATGCCATGGGTTGGTCGGTAGAGTATGTGGCGGCCCAATTAAAAATGGCACCACGCCAAATCAACGCCATTGAAAAAGATGACTATGTGTCGCTACCGGAAGCAGCCATCATCAGGGGTTTCTTACGTGCCTATGCAAAACTGCTGAAACTGGACTCAGTTGCCATCATCGATTTATTTACCGATGATTTTAACAAGAAAAAACTCGCTGGCGACCTGGGACGCGGCAAGAACCGCCATAGTATAGCAAGAACAAATAATACCCAGAGCAATGCGCCTTCCTATACGCTGGCCCTGCTGTTGTGTCTTGCCGCTGCAGGCGCATTGGCCTATTTCAACCTGTTTCACTAATCGCTATCAAACGAAAAAGCTGGCATGGATAAACCCATGCCAGCTTTTTTACATCAAAACCCGTCAAAGCAAATAATTAACGCAGACCCATAAAATCTTTTTTGCCGATTTCAATGCCGTTATGACGCAAGATAGCGTAAGCGGTAGTCACATGAAAGAAGAATTGTGGCAAACCGTAATTCAACAAATACGCCTGGCCTGAAAATGTCTGCTCCTTTGGCGTACCTGGACGCAACACCACGTCGCGACTTTCACTGCCTTCAAATTTTGCTGCATCCAGACCCGCAATAAATGTCTTGGTCTTGGCGATACGAGCCTGCAATTCGGCGAAAGTCGTTTCAGTATCTTCATAAGCTGGCAATTCAGCCTGTGCCAGGCGACCAGTCACCCCCTTGGCGAAATCAGCAGCGATCTGCACCTGGCGCACCAGGGCTAACATGTCCGGGAACAAACGTGCCTGCAAATAATTTTCTGCGGGGATATTTTTCGCCGTGGCATGCGCTTCCGCCTTTTTCAGCACATCACTGAGGCTATCCAGCATCTGGTTGATGACAGGAACAGATGCGGCATACATAGAAATAGACATGAAGGTTCTCCAATAAGTGAACAAAACGGAGCTAGATTATAGGTCGTCTGGATTTTTTGCGTATGACACAGGCAATAGCTCTCCCGGTTGATGGTCAACTTCCTATTCCAACCCCATGAACGAAAATTGCCGGATCAGCTTTGCAAGCTCCGGGCACATTGCCCCGAAGTCCAACACTGTGTTGGTACGATAGATACTATGTAAAACGAAGTGAAACCTGGAACCGTAAAACCCGTCACCCCCAATAAAAAATCCCCTTCCTGCTGGAAGGGGAAAACATGAAAGTCAGTCTGCTTTTAATTTAGAAGCGATAACCTACGCCAACACCGACCAGCCATGGATCAACCTTGACGGCGCTCACTTTGGCGCCACTGATGGTGACATCACTGCGAATCTGTACTTTTTTCACATCCAGATTCAAGGACCAGTTTTTATCCAGTTTGAAATCCACGCCAGCTTGCAGAGCAAGACCTACGCTACTGTTTTCCAGATCGCCAGCGCCCTTGAGCAGGTTGACGTCAGAAATACGGGTGTAATTCACGCCGGCACCAACATAAGGACTGATTTTGGCTTCAGGTGCGAAATGATATTGCGCAGTCAGTGTAGGAGGCAAATGCTTGAACGAACCGATGATGGCTCCATCCAGCATGACGTCATGCTTTTGTGGGTACGTCAAGATCAATTCAGCCGACCAGTTTGGCGTAAAGAAATAGGTGATATCAACTTCAGGAATTTCTTTGCTGCTGACAGTAATACGGTCTGCGGCACCAACGCCACCAACAGGGTCAGAGCCATTTGCAGGACTGAGGTTAACGACACGGGCACGCACTTGCCATGGGCTCTGTTCTTGAGCCATTGCCTGGGTTGCTGTGAAGCCAATAGCGGCCAGGGAGAGTGCGATTACAATCTTCTTCATTTTAATTTCCTTTCTCAACGGTGATGAATAAAGTGTAAATCCACACTAGCAACAGGGTCTTGAGCTACATCAACGTTGGTGCACAGCACAAAATACGGCATTTAAAGTGTTGTTACACCGCCTTTTCATACCTGCGATACCTGGCACTTGGCTTTACGGCGCTCCACATAAATCAGGCAAAATATGACGCCACACGCCCGCATGAGGTATCCTTGCAGGCATTCTTATTCCCTATGAAAATTCAAGAAAATGGCCAATTACGTCTACACCATGAATCGCGTCGGCAAAATCGTCCCGCCGAAGCGTCAAATCCTGAAAGATATTTCCCTGTCCTTCTTCCCTGGCGCCAAAATTGGTGTGCTGGGTCTGAACGGTTCAGGCAAGTCTTCCCTGCTGAAAATCATGGCAGGTATAGATAAGGACATACAGGGCGAAGCCGTGCCCATGCCTAACCTGAACATCGGTTACCTGCCACAAGAACCACAACTCGATCCTGAACAAACCGTGCGCCAAGCTGTTGAATCTGCCCTGGGCGAAGTGTTTGAGGCCAAGGCCAAGCTGGAAGAAGTGTATGCCGCCTATGCAGAAGAAGGCGCTGACTTTGATGCACTGGCCAATGAACAGGCTCGTCTGGAAGCCATCATCTCCACCTCATCCGGCGACAATGTAGAACTGCAACTGGAAATGGCCGCTGATGCGCTGCGCCTGCCTGCATGGGATGCCAAGATTGCCGTCTTGTCCGGTGGTGAAAAACGCCGTGTCGCCCTGTGCCGTTTGTTGCTGTCCAAGCCTGACATGCTTTTGCTGGACGAACCGACCAACCATCTGGATGCAGAATCAGTGGATTGGCTGGAACAGTTCCTGTTGCGCTTCCCTGGCACAGTCGTGGCGATTACCCATGATCGCTACTTCCTCGACAATGCGGCTGAGTGGATTCTGGAACTGGATCGTGGCCATGGCATCCCCTGGAAAGGCAATTACTCTTCCTGGCTGGATCAAAAACAAGCCCGCCTGAAGCAAGAAGAAGCGACCGAATCTGCACGCCAGAAAGCCCTGCAAAAAGAACTCGAATGGTCACGTCAAAATCCCAAGGCGCGTCAGGCCAAGAGCAAGGCCCGCCTGGCCCGCTTCAATGAAATGAGTGAACATGAATACCAGAAACGCAACGAAACCCAGGAGATCTTTATCCCTGTGGCAGAACGTCTGGGTAATGAAGTCATCGAATTCAAAAACGTCAGCAAAGCCTTTGGTGACCGCCTGCTGATCGATAACCTGAGCTTCAAGATTCCTCCTGGCGCAATTGTCGGCATTATCGGTCCTAACGGTGCCGGTAAATCGACCCTGTTCAAAATGATCAAGGGTCTGGAAACACCGGACAGCGGCGAAGTAGTACTTGGCCAGACTGCCAAAATCTCGCTGGTTGACCAGTCACGTGAAGACCTGGGCAATACCAAGACCGTGTTTGAAGATGTGGCTAACGGTGCCGACATCCTGACGGTAGGCCGCTTTGAAATGCCTTCCCGCGCTTATCTGGGTCGCTTCAACTTCAAGGGTGGTGATCAGCAAAAGATCGTTGGCAACCTGTCTGGTGGTGAGCGTGGTCGTTTGCATCTGGCCAAAACCCTGCTGCAAGGCGGCAATGTCTTGCTGCTGGATGAACCGTCGAATGACCTGGACGTGGAAACCCTGCGTGCGCTGGAAGATGCCTTGCTGGAATTTGCCGGCAGCGTCATGGTGATTTCCCATGATCGCTGGTTCCTGGATCGTATCGCCACCCACATCCTGGCGTTTGAAGGCAATTCACAAGTCAGTTTCTTTGACGGCAACTATCAGGAATATGAAGCCGACAAGAAAAAACGTCTGGGTGAAGAAGGTGCCAAGCCAAAACGCATCCGTTACAAACCATTGACAGTGTAAATAGAACAAAACAGCTTGGTAGTTTCAAATCTGGCCTGTTTTTTGCATAAGCCGGTTTCAAGAATACTTGAAGCCGGCTTTTTCACATCTGCCAGCAACAATTATTAACCCTAAGCAAGTTTCTTTAACAGTGTGTTTCGGCAAGATACGCTAAGCTGACCCACATCGCTGAATCACAAGTATCAGCCAGGCAATTTTATATAGTAAAAGAATACGCATAATGGGAAAAAAAACCGCATACACATTCATACTCTGTCTTGCACTTGGTATGACAACCGACTGGGCCTCTGCCAATTCAGGTGGCAAGGAAGGTGGAGAATCCACTGGCACACCCACTGCCAAGCTGGAAGCATTCACCGTCAATTTGTCATCGACAGAACGCTACCTGCAACTCAGCATGGCGCTGCAAATTGCCAGCGCTGAGGTCAATGAAAAAATCAAGATGTTCATGCCCAAGGTCAGGCATACCCTGATCCTGCTGTTGAGCAGCAAAGACAGTGAACATTTGCAAAGTCTGGAAGGCAAGCATCAGCTAATGGAAGAAATCAAGGAAGGCGTCAACAAAACCCTGGAATTGAAAGAACATGACGGCGTCACCGATGTGTTTTTTGAAAATTTTGTGATCCAGTAAGCCAGCTGTCAAAAACAAGACAAGACAAGTCAAGCCAGAGACCAGGCAGTTTCCAGAGCAATTTCCATCATGTGGTTAAAATTGTTTTGCCTTTCTTCTGGCGACATACCGCTGCCTTTGCGCAAGTGATCGGATACGGTCAGCAAACCCAGCGCCTGTACGCCATGTTCTGCGGCAATGGCGTATAAACCAGCCAGTTCCATTTCCAATGCCAGTATCTGCATTTTTTCCATGACATCAAACAAGGCAGGCTGTACCGAATAAAACAGGTCTGCAGAAAACACATTCCCTACCCGGACCGGCAGTTGCAGGCGCTGCGCGGTTTCGACAGCGCGGGCCAGCAAGGCATAGTCGGCAACGGCAGCAAAGTCATGGTCCATGAAACGCATGCGGTTGACCTTGCTGTCAGTACTGGCCCCCATGGCAATCAACACGTCACCCAGTTCTATATCTGCACGCAAGGCGCCGCAAGACCCCAGCCGTATCAGCTTGGTCACGCCATAATGATGTATCAATTCAGTGGCATAAATGCTGATGGATGGTATGCCCATGCCATGCGCCATGACAGAAATTCGTTTGCCACGGTAAGTGCCGGTATAACCCCACATATTGCGTACCGTATTCACCAGATGTGCATCCGTAAGCCAGGCATCGGCAATCGCCTTGGCCCGCAAGGGGTCACCAGGCATCAGCACGATGTCAGCAAAATCACCAGGTTCGGCATTTATGTGGGGAGTGGACATGCGGTATCACTTATAAACTGAGGGGATAAAAACGACGTGGAAAATTGCAAGGAACCACGCAATGTATGTCTGATTTGCTGTGAACGAACCAGCGCCTCTTCACCAAAACTGAAGGCTGCCAGCAATTGCCTGCCGGCGTGCTGCGCGCTAGCTTCATCCCTGGCGTGAATAATGGCCAACGGCGTCTGGGCATCAACTCTTTGCCCCAGTTCAGCAAGCTGGCTCAGGCCCACACTCAAATCTGGCATAGCATTGCGGCCTGCGCCCAATTGCAAGGTAGCCATGCCTACGGCGCGGGTGTCGATAGAATTCAGAAACATACCGCTGCCTGCGTGTGGTGCCAGCAAGGTGTGCCGCACCTTGGCTTGCGGCAGGTAGTGATCAAAGCCGGATAACAAATCGGCTGGCCCGCCGAGCGCTGCACAACTGCGTTCAAACACCTGTGCCGCCTTGCCGCTATGCAGTGCATCCAGCAAACGCACCTGGGCATCGAGGGCGTTGCTGGCCAAACCTGCCTGCACCAGCATTTCTGTTCCCAGAGCCAATACTGTCTGATGCAGACGTGGTGGGCAAGTGTCAGTACGCAGATAGCGCAGGGCTTCACGCATTTCTGTCGCGTTACCCACGCTGGAGGCCAGTGGCTGACTCATATCCGTAATCAATGCTGAACAAACCATGCCAGCAGCATTGGCCGTATCAATAATATTGCGTGCCAGCGATTGCGCTTGCAATAGTTCTGGCGTTTGTGCACCGTTGCCGCATTTGATATCCATCACCAGTACATCCAGCCCTGCTGCAAATTTTTTTGACAAAATGGATGCCGTAATCAAAGGCAGGCAATCTACCGTAGCCGTGATATCGCGTATCGCATACAGGCGCTTGTCAGCCGGTGCCAAATCAGCCGTCTGGCCTATGATAGCCATGCCACAATCCTTGACCACACGGCGAAAACGCGCCAAATCAGGCGTGCTGCAATAACCGGGTATGGCTTCCAGCTTATCCTGGGTGCCACCCGTATGCCCCAGGCCGCGCCCGCTAATCATGGGTACCACGCCACCGCATGCCACCACCATCGGTGCCAGCACCAGCGACACCAGGTCACCGACACCACCGGTAGAATGTTTGTCGACGATGGGGCCAGGCATATCCAGATCGTCCCAACGCAAGACCGTGCCAGAATCGCGCATGGCCAAGGTCAGCGCCGCCCCTTCTGCCGCCGTCATTCCCTGAAAACAGGTCGCCATGCAAAACGCGCCCAGTTGGGCGTCTGACACGCTGCCATCCACCATGCCCACGACCAAAGCCTTAATCTCACGCTGGTCCAACGCCTGCCCTGCACGCTTTTTACGTATCAGCTCTTGTGCCAGCAACATTTCAATATCCCGCAGTTGACTGTGCTTGCCCATCGCGCAGGCAAGCCAGCAAATTGTTCAACAGGCTGGAAGCACCAAAACGAAAGTGAGCAGGACTGCCCCAATCCGGCCCCAACAGAGCATCTGCCAACGCCAGGTAAGCTGCTGCCTCTTCAACAGTTTTCACCCCGCCTGCAGCCTTGAAACCGCAATGGCCACCGGTTTCCTTAATCACTGTCAGCATGGTCTCTGCCGCCGCCAGCGTGGCATTCACTGCTACCTTACCGGTAGATGTCTTGATAAAATCAGCCCCGGCATCAATCGCCAGCAGGCTGGCGGCACGAATAAATGCCTCGGTTTGCAGCTCGCCACTTTCTATAATCACCTTCAACACCTTGTCGCCGCAGGCTGCCTTGCAGACCCTGACCATCGAGGCCCCTGTACTGGTGTCGCCCGCCATCAGCGCTGCATACGGAAAGACCAGGTCAACTTCATCTGCACCATAAGCAATGGCAGCGCGGGTTTCAGCCACAGCAATATCCACATCCGCCTCGCCATAAGGAAAGTTGACGACCGTCGCCACCTTAATGCCTGGCGTACCAAATTCAAGCAGCATCTTTTTTGCATGCGGAATAAAGCGCGGATAAATACACACCGCCGCCACCTGTCCCTCTGCATGGCTGGCTGCATTGCACAGAGCAGTGATTTTTTCCCTGGTGTCGTCATCATTCAGACTGGTCAGATCCATCAGACGCAAAGCGCGACTGGCTGCCTGCTTCAGGGCGGTATCTGCGGTAGAAGGCATGTTCTAACTCCCAAAATAAGAAGAATGACAAAGGATGGTCCTGGCAACAGGTACCCAAAGTCAAAAGATAAGGCGTGTGCTGGTATTGCTGCTTGATATAGATCAGACATCACAACAAAGCCCAGATAAAGGCAGTTTATGTATACCCAGCCTCAATAACCCGCCAAAATAGCGACTTTGCCTGACCAGACTCCCCATGTACCAACTTGCTGCCCCCGCTTTCGCCGAAATTGAAATCAAGAAAAGCCGTTTTCTGGGGCAACTCTATCCACTCAACAGCCGTGCCGAAGCACGCCAGCAATTAGCCATCATACGCGCACAACATCCGGACGCAGTACACGTCTGCTGGGCGCTGATCTGCACCGGTGATTCCGGCCTGGATGATGATGGCGAACCCTCTGGTACCGCGGCCAAACCCATGTACAACGTGCTGGTACACAAAGATGTCACCAACGTTCTGGCCGTTGTCGTACGCTACTGGGGTGGCACCAAGCTGGGTGCTGGCGGCCTGACCCGCGCCTATGGGCAGGCCATCTCTGACGCCTTCAAGAATGCAGAACTGGTAGAGGTAGAATATTTTGTTGAATGGGATATCGTCTGCGCCTATGCCGATGAATCACACGTACGCCGCCTGTGCGACAAGTTTGCCGCTACCGTACAGCAATTGGTTTATACCGAATCAACCTCCATCACCATCAGCATCAAACAAAAACTGGCCAATCAGTTTGAAACAGAACTTGTTACCATGCTAAAAGGACAAGTCAATATCATCAAGCCTGACTGATAATTCACTGCAAATCAATCGACTAACATACCGACTAACATAGCGATTGACCAACCAATTAACAACTACGCAACAACACCCCATGCATTTACATGTAAATAGCAATCGTTGACATGTCATTTACATATAAAATATCTTTGCTTGTCACCATGAATACACAGTTTTGTAATAAAGTTCTTACCAGTATTGCCGTTACATGTTGTTACGACTAGCAACAATCTTGCGTAGTTGGATAGCTGTGTAAAACAATATGCGGCAAAAAATAATAACCATGCAAGAAACCAATGCAAAATACCAATCAGGACAGCATAACTTTAAGGCATTACGAATTCAAACGACGCCTTGGTGAAGGCGGTTTTGGTCAAGTACATGAAGCCTGGGATACCAAGCTCTGCCGCCCTGTTGCCATCAAACAGCTGAAACACATTGAAGGCATGGTACAACCCGCCAGCCTGATCAAAGAAGCACGCCTGGCCGCCTCCCTGAAACACCCAGCCTTTGTCAAAGTATTTGCCATTGAAGATGAAAACGACGACCAGTCCATCGTCATGGAACTGGTACCCGGCCACACCCTGAAACAACTGCTGCAACAAGAAAAAGTCGGCGAACAGCAAGCCATCAACATCATCAGCCAGGTGGCAGAAGCCATGCAGGAAGCCCATGCATCCGGCCTCATCCATGGCGACCTTAAACCATCCAACCTGATGGTGGAACCAGATGGCAAAGTACGCATCCTTGATTTTGGCCTGGCATCGCAGGCAGACGTGCAAGCCACCACTTCATTAAGCCAGGTAGACCCCCAAGGCACCATCGCCTACATGGCACCAGAACGCATGATGGGTAGCGCAGTCAACGCCCAAAGCGACATCTACGCCCTCGGCGTCATCCTGTACGAAATCATCAGCGGCAACCGCCCCTTCGCCAACGCCAGCGGCCTGGCCCTGGCCGCCGCGCTGATGCAATCCAATTCAGACACCTGGGAATTCCCGGCCAATACCAATCCGGCACTGATCAAACTGGTGCTGGGGATGACGGCGAAGCAGACTGAGAAACGTTTGAGTAGCATGCAGGAGGTGTGTGAAAAGCTGCGGCCTTTGGTTAGTGTGATGGCTGTTAAGCCTAATGTGACGAACAACAAACCAGCGGCCTCGGGTATGGGCTGGCAAAAGCTCAGTAAACCCAAACGCTTTGCTTTGATCAGCGCCATCGTTGTTGCACTAGGCTATGGAGCTTGGCAAGCTGCACCTTATCTTGAAATTGATAAGATGTCGTTGAAGCCGTTTTCAGAGGCTTTAACAATGAAGCAAGGGCTGGAAGCTTTAAAGCAGTATGACATTCCTGGTAGCTTAGATCGGGCAGAAGCAAGTTTTGAGGCAATTTTAAAGCGAAATCCTCAACATGCTGGTGCTGTCGCAGGTTTATCCATGATTTATACATTTCGCTACGATAGCGACCGGCAAGATGCCGTTTTGCTTCAGAAAGCTGATGCAAGCGCGCAGCAAGCCTTAAAATTGAATGACAAATTGGCGCTCAGTCACATAGCACTTGCTCGCGTAAGATCTCAAATGAGTAAGAGTGATTTGGCACTGAATTCATATGAACAAGCTTTGGCTCTCGACCCTGACAATGTCTTTGCCTCATATGGCCTAGTTGTGGTTCTGCGAAAACTAAAACGCTATGATGAAGCAATAAAAGCTGCAACCACTGGACTAGAAAAATTCCCTCACGAACGTATGTTTGCTGAAGAACTTGGAATCATATATTTTGAATCACATAAATATAGAGAAGCAGAAAAATACTTTCAATTAAGCATAAAGATACAACCTGATTCTGTAACGGCCTATGCCAACTTGAGTAATGCTTTAATCATGCAAAACCGTGATTCGGAAGCAAAACAAATTCTCCAACAAGGACTACTAATACGACCTAGTGCGCTTCTGTATTCCAATATGGGTCAAATTTTGTTTAACAATGGCGAATATATTAAGGCAGCAGAAGCATTTGAGGCTGCGATCTCACCCGATAAAGGTAACCCATCGAAATATGATGGTTGGGCGAATTGGGGTGATACATTGCGTTGGATACCTGGTCAGGAAGACAAAGCAAAAAAAGCTTATGAAAAAGCACGAGAGTTACTTGCCCCTCGCTTGCAGACTACGCCCAACAATTCAACTATGATTTCCAGATTTGGCCTGTATTCGGTTCGTGTTGGGGACGTAGAAACAGGAAAAAAATATTTGCGGCATGCGCTTGAACTAACTCCTAAAAACGCCAGCGCCCATTTTCGTGTTGGCTTGGCTAACGAACTTCTGGGACAAAGAGATGACGCAATTGTCGAAATAGCCAAAGCAGTTGAACTAGGCTATTCAGTCAAAGGTATAGAGTCCGAGCCTGACTTACTCAATTTAAGACGTGATCCGCGCTACACAAAGGCCATTAACAGCCAATCAAAATAACCTGGAACAGTTTTTGCTGATCAGCCTACGAAATAAAGATTTCTTTAATCTAAAATATCTGATTATTGAAGCGGCAAGCATGAATATCGTGAGTGCGCATGCTTATTTGTTTAGTTCAACCAATTGAAAGATTGAATATGAGTGATCCAGTCCCACCGGTAAATTACACCTTCACTACCTACTTTAATCAAGGTATCCCACAAAGTCGGGCCACTATTTCAGCGCATGGAAAATTCTCGCCCCTCCTTCCCACAGATACTGCTACAGGCCGCCCCTATCTTTGCGTTGACGATACTGTAACTTTCGCGTTTTCTGGTACGCCTACTAATCCCGACGATACTGTAAAGGTTACGGCCAGTGCTTTTATCGCAATTTGCAAAGGCATACAACCTAATGGTGAAGGAAAGATTGTCGGTACATCTGTAACTGCATGCCCAGTTGATGGCGTGACCATGACAATGACGGCAGACAGCATTGGCTTTTGGGGCTTTACTATATCATTTTCGGCCGATTTCACAGATGCAGCCGGTGTAGTAAGTTCTGAGTTTTTCTACCTGCCAGATCCAGAAGTAGACGTTGAATCGCAAGGTGGCGGTTAATTCCTCCCCTAATAATATCTAGTTCTCACATTGATTAATGCGACAAAAATCTGTGCTGTTTTCCGCATACTTTTAGTATAAAAAATCATTTTTACGATATTCACTTCAAGGGAACAATATGCAAAACATGAACACGTCAACAACAGATCCGATACCAACGCTATCAAAGAAAGACCCCAACCAACAAAATGAACAGAGTTTGCGTCCTTTGACAGTTGAAGCACTTCCTATCGTTGCAGGTGGCCCAGAAGTGGACGTTGAAGCAGGTAATGGAGGCTGAAAATTCAGATAAAGAAAGAGATGCCATTTTTAAAATGAGCATCTTTTTCTTGTAAGTCGTAAGCTTCATAACACGATGCAAAAAACATAGCCAAATTAAATTTGGCTATGTTTTACGTTCAAAATTGTAGAATATCTTCTTTCATCTACTTAGCTCAACTGAACTGTCCTTTAACAGATCATCTATCAACCGCCCAG
Source organism: Undibacterium sp. GW821-FHT11B02 (assembly GCF_058808955.1). Taxonomy (NCBI): domain Bacteria; kingdom Pseudomonadati; phylum Pseudomonadota; class Betaproteobacteria; order Burkholderiales; family Oxalobacteraceae; genus Undibacterium; species Undibacterium sp. GW821-FHT11B02. Next base: position 104,692 of record NZ_JBXASD010000001.1, read on the forward strand.
CCTTAATTACCACCACCCTGTCCGCCATCGCTATTGTCTCCGGCCTGTGCGCCACGATAATACGGGTCAGGCCCAGGTCAGTCACTGTTGCATTCACACTGCGTTCATTGGCCACATCAAGCTGGCTGGTTGCTTCGTCCAGCACCAGGATGCGAGGCTGGCGATAGAGGGCGCGTGCCAGTAGTATCCTTTGTTTTTGCCCGCCGCTGATACCTATGCCACTGTCGCCAGTGATGGTGTAATAGCCCATGGGCATGGCAGTGATTTCATCATGTACTGCTGCCAGTTGTGCACAGTGGTGTATGCGATCCCAGTCTGGCAGCGGATCAAAAAAGCAGATATTGTCTGCAATCGAGCCAGAGAACATGCGGTCTTCTTGCATGACTGTACCTATCATGTCGCGGTAATTGCTTAAACCCAGGCGCTTGATGGGCACACCATCCAGCAAGACCTCACCTTGGGTGGGGGTGAGCAAGCCCAGCATAACCTTGACCAGGGTAGTCTTGCCGCAACCAGATACGCCGGTAATGGCGATGCATTCACCTGCCTCAATACTAAGGTTAATGTTTTCAATCACATTAGGTTCAGTGGGTGAATAGCGAAAAGATACATCGCGTAGTTGTATGCGGGGTTTGACCTTGCTTAAATCCAGTTCATGATCATGGTCTTGCGTTGTCAGTTCTGCTTCAGCCATGACGATGTCGGCCACTCTTTCACCATGCAGGCTCAGCATCATGAATTCGATGGCCTTGTCTATCAGCGCTGCCAGGCGGGCAGAAAACTGGTCGCGGTAGGCAATAAATGCCAGCAACATACCCACCGTAAAGGTATTGTCCATCACCGCACGGGCCGCCAGCCAGACAATGATGACCCGTTCCAGGCCAAATAACAGGGTTTGTGCAGTTTCGTAACTGACACGTATATGCTGTATGCGCAGGTCTGCATTAAATTGTTCTGCCAAAATATTCAGCCAGCCTGCACGCCTTTGTTCGCCTTTGCCAAACAGGCGCACGCTTTGTATGCCACTGGCGGTTTCCAAAAAATGCGTGGTCTGCTTGGCGGCATGAATAATCTGTTCTGCCGTGGCTGTGCGCAAGGCGTTATACACACTCCAGCGCATCAGGGCATACAACACAACTGCAACCGTCGCCACCAGAGCCAAGGTGCGGCTGTAAAACAGCATCATGCTGAACGTGCCTATAACCATGACACCATCTACCAGGGCTTGTACAAAGCTGGTTGTCAGTGTTTTTTGTATGGTGGTGATAGAACCAAAGCGAGAAAGGATATTGCCGATATGCCTTTTTTCAAAAAATTCCAGCGGCAATTTGACCAGATGGGCAAAGACGTTGCCCATCCACTGAAAATTGAGCCGGGTACTTAAGGCCACCACAAACCAGCTTCGTACTGCACTGATAGCGGCCTGGATTAACACCAGCAAACCAAAGCCCAGCGCCAGGGTGCTTAACAAATCGCGGTCGATGGAAACAAGAGCATGGTCCACCACCCATTGCAAATAAAACGGCAAAGCAATCGAGACAAATTCCAGCGCCAGTGCCAGCAAGAATATCTGGCTTAAGCCACGCTTTAAACCAGTGATGCGCCCCATCAGGCTGCGCAGGGTAAATTGCAGCTTGTTGGTGGCGGGTGCAAAGTCGCTGGCCGGGCTCAGTTCCAGCGCCACGCCGGTAAAGTGTTTGGAAAATTCATCCATGCTAAAGCGGCGCAAGCCTATGGCCGGGTCATGGATCACCACTTCTTTTGCCGAAACGGATTTCAACACCACAAAATGATCCATGTCCCAATGCAGGATGCAAGGTAATTGCAGTTGCGACAGATGGTTCAGTTCCAGTTTTAAGGGGCGGCTTTCCAGCTTCAGACCACGGGCTATCCTGATCAGGCTTTGCAGGGTTGCGCCCTTGCGTGAGATAGAGAAGCGCAAGCGCAGTGTCGCCAGATCAGTCAGATAGCCATGGTAATTGGCTACCATGGCAACGCTACAGAGGCCACACTCTGTGGCCTCGGTCTGCAAAAACACGGGAAGTTGGCGACGTAGTCCTAATCTATCCATTCAAAAACTTTCTTTGTCGGGTTTTCGAAAACCCTGCTTTCATAACTGGCTGGCCATGCCATATAAAGGTTCCAGCACCCATTGTGCCAGGGTGCGATGTTCCAGCACCAGTGTTGCTACCAGTTGCATGCCTGGTTTGAGTGGATGCTTACTACCAAAGGCTTTTACCTGTGTACTGTCGAGCTGCACACGCAAGCGATACACAGGTTCACCACCGCCGGAAGATACAACCTGGCGAACTGAATTGTTGATACCGATCTGCACATCATCCAAAGCGATGGTGGCAACGGACACTTCTTTGACTACACCGCGAAACTGCCCAAATTTTTGGTATGGGAAAGCGTCGTAACGCAACATGACTTCAGTACCCGGGTGCACAAAACCGGCAGCGCGGGTGGGGGCGTACAATTCCACTTCCAGCTTGCTGCCAGCAGGCATCAGGTTGGCCAGACGCTGGTCAGCAAATACAGACTGGCCGCGGTTGACGACAATGCCAGCGACAAGGCCAGGCTGGTCTGCACGTATCACCAGTTGCCGCCGGGCTTCACTTTCTGTGACTTGTTGCTGTAATTCTTCGATATTGCGTTTGAGCTGTGATGCGTCACGCTCTGCCTGCAAAGGTAGGTCAAGCCGGCTGGCGGCAAGCGTAGCGACTTCACGTTGCAGGGCCAGTTGTTCCAGCTCTATACTGGCCAGACGTGATTCTTGCTCTATCACATCTGCGGCTTTTTCATTGAGTGTCACCTTGGATACATTGCCTGACTTGCCCAGGTCTGCCATGCGGTTTGAAATATCGCGCACCAGTTGCACACGGCGGCGTTGCAGCACCAGTTCATTATCGACATGTTGCAAACTGACTTGCAGTTTGGCATAACGGGCATCCATGTCCATGCGCTTGTTTTTTGTTTGCATCTGTAACTGATCAAGCTCTTGATTGAACCGGGCAATACGCGCCAGCAAGCTTTGCTTGATGGATGCCTCGGTGTCAGTGCTGCCATTGTTACGCTCGCCAGAAAGCGTGAACAAGGCGTCACCAGCCTGCACTTCTTGGCCTTCTTTGACATGGATGATGGACACAATGCCAGACTGCGGTGTCGCCAACCTGTACAAACCTTGATCCGGCACCACCATGCCGGTGACAGTTTCTTTACGGGTAAAACCAAAGAACAGTGAAAAAATAACGATCAGCACAATCAGGCTGAACAAAAACAGGCTGAGCATTGGATAAGACCAGCTACGGGTCAACAATATCGCGCCATGATAACGCTGCGACTGATGATCCAGCGCTTCTTTGCGGAACAGTTTGCTCATGCCTATGGTTTCATAAAATCACGAAGAATATGCATCAAAATCGGGCACACATTTTTTGAGCGCCACAATCTGTCAACAAAGTAAGACTGACAATATACCGCAAAGATCAGCAAATAAAAAATCTATGAATGCACTTGCAATTCGCATTCTTTGGCTATATCTTTATTCAGGCAAGCCATCGTGTGTGCGGCACACAAATTGCGACCCTGCAAGCTGAATTCTCTCAACATATTGGAGGAAGAATGCATCATATCTCTGGCGAAACATCGATTTCGCATATCAACGAATCAACCGCTATCTCCCAAACACATATTCAAGACGCCAATGCAGGAAGCATGATGCGTGTTCTGTCAGTCGAAGAAGTACTAAGCGTAGCTGGTGGGCCTGAAGTGGATGTTGAATCTGGTGCTGGCTAAGCGATCCAGTGTCGATGGAGTGGGCTTGAAAAATTCAAGCTAAACAAAGTATATCGAAATGCGCTTATTGAAAGGTTCAATATGGAAAATACGGTAAGCAATTTTAATCATTCAACATTGAACAAGTCGGATTCCGGTATCAATCTGCATTCACCAAATCAGCAAACCGAGATGCGTATGTTGACTGATAGTGAAGTGTTGAGCGTGGCTGGCGGACCTGAAGTGGATGTTGAATCTGGTGCTGGCTAAGTGTCAGTTCGGTAGTCACAATCCAAGTTCAGTCGTCATCAATTGACGGATCATTTCCAAAGGAAAATCCATGAAAAATGCAGAGATCACTATGTCTATGAATAAATCTGATGTTGACGGCGCGCAGCATCAAGCCAGTCAAGAGCACGAAATGCGTGTTCTGACTGACAGTGAAGTCTTGACCGTAGCTGGCGGGCCGGAATCTGATGTTGGTACTGGCGGTTAATAAACTCTGACTTCAAGCAAGTAATAGAATATCCAAATGCATGAAATTTCTGTCAATCAGCTACGTTATCAAGGAAACCCATGAAAAACACTGAATTAAACACATCTGAAGTTGAATGCAAGCAGCAGTCCAGTCAAGAAAATGAAATGCGGGTTCTTACCGACAATGAAGTTCTAAACGTTGCTGGTGGGCCAGAATGTGATGTTGGAACAGGTACAGGATAAATCAAGCAATTTCTTCAAGCTCTCGATAATTCAATTTAATCAAAAATTTCAGTAAGCGGATCCAGAAAGGGCATTCTATGAAAAAAACAGAAATCACCACTTCCTTGAACAAATCTGAGGTTGATGGTGCGAAGCATCAAGCCAGTCAAGAACACGAAATGCGTGTTCTGACTGACAGTGAAGTCTTGAGCGTGGCTGGTGGACCAGAATGTGATGTTGGTTCTGGTACCTAATGAATAGGACAGTTCTTCAATTGCACGGCAGTTCAATCTCACTCAAACATTTCAGTGCACTGATCCTTAAAGGACATACTATGAAAAAAGCGGAAATTACAACCCCCTTGAACAATTCCGACGTTGACGGCATAAAGCATCAGGCCACACAAGAACTGGAAATGCGTATTCTGACCGACAATGAAATTTTGGACGTTGCTGGTGGGCCTGAATCTGACGTTGGTTCAGGTAACGGATAAATCGAACAGTTCTTCAATTACGCAGCGATCCAATTTCAATCTAACATTTCAGTATCACTAATCCTTAAAAGGTATTCTATGAAAAAAGCAGAGATCACTACGTCCTTGAACAAATCCGATGTTGAAGGCGCACAACATCAATCCAGTCAAGAAATCGAAATGCGTATTCTGACCAACAACGAAGTCTTGAGCGTAGCTGGCGGTCCGGAGTCTGAACTTGGTACAGGTGGCGGCTGACAGAGTCAGGACACCAAATGAGAAATGCTTTACCCCAGTCCTAGTCCAAAATTTCCTAGCAATTAACTACCGTCTTAAGGGCAACCATGAAAAACACTGAATTAAACACATCCGAAGTCGAAATCAAACAACATCAATCCGGCCTGGAACACGAAATGCGTGTTCTGACCGAGAATGAAATCTTGAATGTAGCTGGCGGACCTGAATCTGATGTTGGTAGTGGCGGCTAATAGACGAATTCTGGCTTCAAGCAAAAATACGGTAACCAGACCCGTTAAATTTCTGGCGATAATCTACCTTATTAAGGAAAACCATGAAAACTAAATTGAACACATCCGAAGTCGAAGTCAAACAACATCAATCCGGCCAAGAACACGAAATGCGTGTCCTGACCGACAATGAAGTCTTGGCCGTAGCTGGTGGGCCTGAAAGCGACGTAGGAACTGGTACTTAATACCGGCAAAATCTACCCCCCCACCACCTTCAAATACCGCCGCAACGCCTCACTAGGCGTTTTCAACAACGCGGCGCAAGCCTCAATATCGCCAGCGCTGGTTTCCAGTGTCTGGCGAATTTCTTCCATGGGTATCTGTTCGGCACGGCGTATCTGGCTGTGGTTGTCCAGCAGTTTGTACATGGATGGGCGTGAGATACCCAGCTCTTGTGCGGCACCCTGTATATACCAGTCATTGTTTTCCATGGCGTGCAAAACGTCGTCTTCACTGAGCTCAGTCAATTTTTTACGTGGTATGACAGGCAGCGGGATTTTGCTGTCGGCAGTGATGGTGGCCAGCTCTGCGCCTGCGGATGCGGGTTTGTGGGTGGTTTTGACCAGGCTTGCCAATTGTGGCACTTCGCCCAGTTGCAGGGCCAGCAAGGCGCGGCGCAAGACGTGCGACAGTTGGCGGATATTGCCTGGCCAGTCGTAATTGGCAAATTCGCTGACCAGTGCGACCGGCAGGTTGGTACCCAGCTCATTCGGCATTTTGCTGGTACTGAGCAAATGCAGCAGCAACACGCCTATATCTTCACGCCGGGCACGCAGGGGCGGCAGGTGGATGATGAAGCTTTCCAGGCGGCGCAGCAGGGCCTGGTTGAAGCCTTCGCTATATAAATCCTGGTCCGTCGCGGCGATCAGGCGGGCGCTGGATTTTTGGTCGTTCTGTGCACCCAGTGGCCGGTAGTCGCCGCTTTCCAGCACGCGCAGCAACATGGGTTGGATGCTGGCTGGGGTATTGCCGATTTCATCGAGGAACAGTGTTGCCCCGTCTGCTTCTGCGAACAAACCTTTGCGGGCGTTTTGTGCGCCGGTGTAGGCACCTTTGACGGCTCCAAACAAATCGGCAGCGGCCAGGGCTTCGTTCAATGCGGCCATGTTGACGCTGACCAGTTGTGCGTTAGCGCGTTTGCTATAGGCATGGATGGCACGGGCAGCGATTTCTTTGCCGGTGCCGGTTTCACCCAATAAAAGAACCGGCAGCTCAGTACCGGCGACCTGGCGTATCTGGTCGCGGGCGACAATAGCAGCACTGCCAACGCCGACAAAGCCAAGTGCGGGGTTGTGCTTGGGCAGGCAACGCATCCAGTGCAGGCAGATCAGCACGGCGCGGCCCAGGCCAAGGATGACGCCTGATTCTATCTGCTCACGACTCATTGCCACCGGAGCGGTGATTTCTGTTCCATTGACTTCGACCACCATGCGGCTGGCGGGCGGAGTGATGACGATGCCGTCATCGCTGTCGCGTGTTACCCGTACCGGGTCGCGCGAGATACCACCATAACCAAGTGGCAGGCCTTCTTTGGCGGGATGTCGGAACAAGGGTAAAAAACGGTTGATTTCAAGCAAGCCATTTGGGTTGCTGGCAATAAACTGCTCGCCTATACGCTGACTATCCGGATGCCAGACGATGGTTAAGCCCAGCAAGGCTGAGGCATTGTCAGACAGCCTGGACAGGGGCGAGGTCAGCGTGTAATCAATATCGGTCATTGTGTGTACTGCGTATGTAAAGCACCAATGTAAATTTGTGCGCTTGACATGTCAACCTGCAATCACAAATACCTGCTCTCATAGTGGTGGGCAGCTGGCACGGCGCTTGCAATTATCACCACATACGGCAGGCGATGAAGGCCTGTAATTTGGGAGAGAGAAAATGTTACCAACCGAAATCATATGTATTTTGTCGAATGTATTGTTGTTTATCCTGTTAAGCAGAATGACGCTGAAGGCCAGGCTGGCCCGCAAGATTGCCATGCGTTTGCTGATGGATGATGTGTATTACCACGAAACCCGCAGCGCCCTGATACAAAAGAATATAGAGCGTGCCCCCCACTACCTTGGCCGCACCCGGATCAGCGCAGGCACTGTCGCCATGTGTCTGCCTACCCATGACCCAAAGGCGGCCTGGACAGCAGCTATCCATACTTCAACCCGCATACGCATGCGGCAACAGCCTGAACCAGCACCTTCCATCATGGAAAAGCCTTACCTGTGGGCCACTACCTGGGCATCGAAGGACCAGGCCTGGTCAACCACGATAGGTCTGGTACGGGATGAAGAAAAAACCGCCCGCCCAGCCCCCACTGTCAGCAAGCGTGTCGCTAAAAAACCGCTTAAGCAGAGCAAGAGCGCATCGGACCTGTTGAATCTGGGAATGCTGCAGCAAGCCGTTGCCTGTGACTGATTTTTACATGTAGCAGAAAGCCGCATTGACATGTAAATAGCAGCTTTTTACGTAGCAACAAGCGTAAATCAGACCCAAACACCGCCGCAACACCGTTTTTTTGCTGGCACGGATTTTGACTATGTTCAGTAAAGTCGCCAGCCGACCTTGCTTACGGATTAGCGAAAGCCTTAACTTAGAAAGAGGAGCCAGACATGAAATTCGCACAGGAAATCACGACTGCAGACACGCTCTTGAAAACGGATACTTACGGCGACTTTGCCAGTTTCCAGGACCGCTTGCCGCCCTTGCTCCGGCTGCAGGCCCATTTGTTTGGACAACATACGCCAAACGATGATGAAAACACGGTGGATAACGCCAAACTGCGCGAGCTATTTGGCGACACGCAAACCCGTTTCGACAGAAGAAAAACTGACCGTCGCCAGGACCAGTCGCGTATTTTGCAAAACAGCCGTGTCAGCAGTGACAGACGCAGGAAAAATGATGGCAGTGTAGAAGTCAAGTCAGACGCATTAACCTAACCCAGCTATCAGGCGCAAGCCAGGCAAAGGATCAATCATGAGAAAATCAGACAGGGATATCGCCATACCCGAAGCCAGGAAGCCCTTTAATTTTTATAAGGAAGAAGCTGGTTTTCAATGGGTAAAAATTCCCGGCGTGGTGATGCATGATGAAGCCAACTGGGCGCAAGAGGTGTGCCGCAAAACCTGCATGACGCTGGCCGAAGCCAAGGCATTTGCCGCAGGCAATGATCGCATCACTTTCTTTTTTTATGTCAAGCATTTCACGATACTGGCAAAGCAGCAAATTTTGCATGCTGGTGACGTGGTATTTTTTTCTGGCAAACCAGTCCTGGGTACCGAGACCGGTGCCGATGTATATGAAAAGCCTGCACCCAAGGGGCGCATCGTCAGCCTTTGCGCGCCACAGGGCAATGGATGGATTTCTTTGCAGGCCAGCATACAGGTACCATTTGTTGGTTGCGACAAAGGAGTAGTATTCATTTGGCCCGGTCTGCAGCCAGGTGGTGACCATTTTGCCCCAGTAGGACGTGGGGTATTGCAACCGGTACTGACTTACTGCAGCGCGCAAAATACCTCATGCGCCCCCAACCCGACACAATTGCCAGAAACAGGCTGGTGGATTTCTGGCCAGTACGTGAATACGGAAAATGCCGACAGCCCCGTGTTCGGCTGTTTTGGTGGCCCACGCATGGCGGTCAGGCCAGGTGACATCCTGACCTGTCATATCGCCTATGATGCGGAAACAAGGACCTGGACCCAGAGCATACTGAACACAGCCAACAAGATCAGCGTCACTTTCCCCATGCAGTTGACGGACAAGGACGGGCAGACGCAAGAACAGAATATTGCCTACTTTTGCCTGGAGAATCCGGGCCAGGCAGCACTTAGCCAAAGCGTCAGCCTGTTTAATATCTTGGCCCAAGTCGCACATCCACAAAACAATCTTGGGCAAGACCTGGCCAGTATGCCTTGTGTCGAAAACCTGGCTTTAAGCGATGATCAAAAGACTGTCAGCATTGACCGCATTATTATTTACAGCCCGATTTTTAATACGGATTGAGATTTATTCACTTGCCGCTTTCCAAGTTTCAAAATAAGTCTGGAAAGCAGTAATCACATCATCAATGTCTGCACCGGTAATATCCAGATGGGTGACCATGCGCATATGCGGGGTGACGCGGGCGCGAATGCCATGATCCAGCAAATGCTTTTCCAAACCAGCGCACGCTGCAGCCGGTATTTCGGCATACAGGATATTGGTTTGTGGTGTCTGTACCTGTATGGCAGCTATTTGCTGCAAGCCTTTGGCCAGACGTTCTGCATGGGCATGGTCTTCGGCCAGACGCTGGATATTATTTTCCAGCGCATACAAACCTGCAGCGGCCAGGCTGCCTGCCTGACGCATGCCACCACCCAGCATCTTGCGCCAACGCAGCGCGCTTTTGATGAATTTTTTGTCGCCGCATAATACTGAACCGACCGGCGCACCCAGGCCCTTGGAAAGACAAACGGAAACGCTGTCAAAACCAGTCACTGCCTCGTTCAGTTCTACACCCAGTTTGACAGCGGCATTGCAGATACGTGCGCCATCCAGGTGACTCGCCAGGCCACGTTCATGGGCCAGGCTGGTAGCTGCCTGTACATAGGCTGGTGGCAGCACGCGGCCACCGATGGTGTTTTCCAGTGCCAGCAAGCGACTGCGGGCAAAATGGAAATCATCTGGTTTGATGGCGGCGGCTATATCACCAAGGGCGATGCTGCCATCTGCCTGATTGGTCAAGGGCTGCGGCTGTATGCTGCCCAACACTGCGGCACCACCACCTTCGTATTTGTAAGTATGCGCGTCCTGGCCGACGATATATTCGTCACCCCGCCCGCAATGGACCAGCAAGGCCAGCAGATTGGTTTGTGTACCGGATGGGGCAAACAGTGCCGCTTCATAGCCAAATAGTTCAGCAGCACAGGCTTGCAGACGGTTCACCGTAGGGTCATCACCATACACATCATCACCCACTTCAGCGGTATGCATGGCAGCACGCATGGCACTGGTGGGACGGGTAACGGTATCGCTGCGTAAGTCGATGCGGGCAGGTGGTCTGAGGGACATGGGGTTTCCTTTTTACTATCTGGATTGCGTATTTGAAATACCGGAATCACTAATTGTATGCTGTTTAACCATGTTTATATGTGTGATTGCTATGAAGCCATTACCATAAGCAGATACACTAACAGGCAAAGGATTTATGCAATGTAGCTCTTGGCACGGGCGATAATGTGTTTATTCTGATTCACTATTCAGTTGCCCGGATCACTTGCACATGCGAAGTACGGTAGCAAAAATTACCCTTGTTTTCAGTGTCTTGCTTGTCTTCGCCAGCCCCGGTGCACTTTCCGGCCTGGTGGATTTTTCGCATGGTTTGCTGGAATCGATGAACAAGCGCTTCGGTGCCGAGGGGCCACGTCGTCTGGCGCAAATGCAAAATACGGTACGCAAGATCAGCGCTGCAGCAGGCAAGGACTTTGCCAAAAACATTGCGACTTCCAGCGATGGAAAATATGAAATGCCCGTGCTGCGCCAGGTGAATGACTTTTATAATCGTGTACCCTATGCCAGCGATCAGGAACACTGGGGCGTTGCTGATTATTGGGCGACCCCGGCAGAATTTGTCGCATCATGGGGTGGTGACTGTGAAGATTATGCCATCGCTAAATACATGACGCTGAAAGACCTGGGGGTGCCAGTGGAAAGATTGCGCATCACCTATGTCAGAGCAATCCACATTGGCGAAACCCATATGGTGCTGGCGTATTACCCCACGCCGACGGCTGAACCCTGGATCATGGATAACCTGGTGGATGAAATTCAACTGGCATCGGCCCGCAGTGATCTGGTGCCTGTGTATAGTTTCAATGATGAAGACCTGTGGCTGGCCAGCGGCAACACCCGCAAGGGTGGCGCATCGACGGTGCGTTTATGGAAAGACGTGATAGACAAGATGGAAAAAGAAAAGCGCATGTAAGCTATCTCAGGCACCTGCGCTTTTCTGTTTTCAGTTATGAGGTCAACAGGTCTAAGATTTTTCCGTCACTATTTTTTCTGGCACACCAAAGTAAAAACCCTGACCACAATCGATCTGGTCTGCCAATAACAATTGCAGTGATTCTTCGCTTTCCACATTTTGCGCTATCAGCGGTATCCCCATGGACTGGGCAAATTTGACGATGGCACGCAGGTGGGCGTGGCTGCTTTCGTTGCTGACAATCTGCTGTATCAAACCGCCATCGAGCTTGATATAGTCAGGTGGTATTTCGCGGATGACATTCAGTGAATGCGGGTCCAGGCCAAAGTGATCCACACCAAAGCGGATGCCGGCATCGTGCAGCAAGCTCACAAATTTTTTGGTGACTGCGTGATCTCTGGCACAACCATATTCACTCATTTCCACCGACAGGCGACCTGACAGCTCTGGTGAAAATTTCAACCGTGCCAGCAGCCAGTCACAAAAATCCTGACTCTCCATCGATTGCAACGAGACATTCACCGCAATATGCTTGAATGCCGGGTTGGGCGTCAGCAGCATGTCGATGATCAAGGTGATGACGGCCTGATCAATTTCTGGCATCAGTTGGTGGCGCAGGGCCATGGGTAAAAATTTATTCGCCGGTACCAGATTGCCGTGGGTATCCAGCAGACGGGAAAACACTTCATGGTGTACCAGTTGGCGCAATTGCAAACGCATGACGGGTTGGGCAAACAACACCCAGCGGTTTTCTGCCAGCGCATTACGGATCAGCATGCGCCAGCCATGTGAACCGGCGATATGGGTTTCGCTTTCTTCCAAACGGACGACATGGATTTGACCGGTGCCAGACTGGCGCATGGTTTCTATGGCCAGATCTGCCCGCGAAAAAATATCGGTTCGATTATGGGCAAGCCCAAATACGACCGCCCCTGCCGCCAGGCTGACCTGCCTGGATGCGCGTAGCAATACCTGGTTCAGCCTGTATTGCAACACGTCGACCAGTTGGCTGATGCCTTTCTCATCGATATCGATGCAAACTGCGGCAATCGAAGTGCCGCCTATGCGACCCAGTATGCTCGAATATTTGCTGACGACTTCACGTACCACGGTGGACACGTCGGCCAACAAGGTGTCTCCCTGCTGATAACCATATTGATGATTGAATTCTTTAAGCCCATCGAATTCAAGTACAAAAATCACCGCAGTATCGAAGCGGCCATCTTCTGATAGCAGATGATTGAAACGCAGATCGAAACCATGGCGGTTTTCCAGGCCGCTGATCTTGTCGATAAAGGCTTCACGCCGATAGGTTTCAGCTTTGGCAATTTCTTCATCAAGCAAGGCAGAAATGCGGTCTGACATATGATTCATGGCGACTACCACGCGCTGCAATTCACGCGCCTGTGGCAAAACATCGATATGCAGAAAACGTTTTTCCTGCACGGCGATGGCGACTTCTTCAATTTTTTCCAACGGACTGAGGATGATTCTCAGCAGCAGTACGGTCAGTCCCCAGACAATCAGGTACATGACCAGCATCCACAGTGCTGTATCTTTCATGGAACGCCACAGGTATTCATAGGCATAGGCCGGGTGACTGATGACGACGACCTTGCCCAACTGACGCCAGCCGGAAGAGATGAACGCTTCCCCAGGCGGAGTCTGCAAATCGAATAGCACCGGCATCCAGGTTGGTACTTTTTCTTTATTGACTGGGAGTTCTTTGCTGATGATGGCCTTGCCGGTTGGGTCCAGCACTGCTATTTTTTTGTAATAGCCGCGATCGAACAAGGTCGTGATCTGTATGTCTGCCAGAGTCTGGTCATTTTTTGCCATCGCATCTTCGAGCGGTCGAGACAAGGCGGTTGCCGCATCTTGCGCATGGGATGCCAGTTGTTGTTGCAGATAATCCCTGGTAGTCAGTACCGATAAAACCTGCAAGCCTATGAACACGGCAAAAAATATGACCGAAATTGCAAGAAGTAATTGTCGCCTTAATGTCATGTTGTCTCTTTTGGCATGGATCAAAATTTTCCGTGAAATAGCTTTACTTCATCTTGACCTGTTTTTTTACAAAAAGAACAAGAAAATAGCATTCCCTGCCAATTTGTTTTAATCAAATTGCAGATTTACTTGCAACGCAAATATTAACTGAATCGAAGCTAAACATCGCCGTATTTCCGTCGTCACAAACGGCAAAGCAGATCATCAGCGCAAAGCAACACGCCAGCTTATGATCATGCTTGGGTAAAATACGCTTTTTCAGTATTGTTTGCTGCACGCACGAAGCAACAGACTTTTCATTCAAGCCATTATTTATGTCAAACACCGATATTTTGCGCACGAAAATCAATCTGGAAACCGCCAGCTTTCCCTGGAGTGAGCTGTTACGCCACTTCGCTGGCGGCACCGTGCTGGTGGTGGCGGGTGACCAGGACCTGGTCGAAGTGGCCCTGCATATGGCAGAAGACCAGGCAGAACAGATTGCCGCCCTGCTTAATAGCGGGCAACTGGCCAGGGTCAGTGATGAGCAGGCCAAAGAATGGCTGGAACAGGACAGGCAGCTGTGGACCGTGGTGGTCAAACCCTGGATATTGGTACAGCACCGCGCTGACAGGGTATAGGGTACGATGAACTTTTAGCAAGCTCACCTTGTCTGAACCATCGTCCATTCAAGCAAAGGAGCATTATGCAATTTTTAACAGCATCAGCAAAACCCCGGTCCAGCCATGCGCTGACGGTGCTGTTGATCACGCTGTTGCACTTAGCATTATGGCAAATAATTCGCCATCCGACCTTATCTGGGAGGGCATCGGCCAGAGATGACGTGGTTCTTTATCTGAATGTGCTGAACATTATGTCTCCACGTCCCACGCCACCAGTTACGGACACCCCACCAGTCCGGATTGTCACTAGTGTCACTCCCACCAAGCCAGTTGCAGTACGTAATGCCAGACAAACACCACTGACCAGGATACCGTTGACTGCCGGGCCAACAGAAAACCCAGTCACCATGTCAGCCCCGAATGCCGGGGCTGACAATAACATTGCTGGCAACAATGACAATGCCCCCAGTCTTGACCTGAATGCCTTGCGTAGTTCTGCTGTGGCACTGGAGCGTCAGCGCAAACCTGCAGAAATTGAACAGATGCAAGCCAGCCACTGGCGTAGCAATACTCTGGAAAAGCGCCTGGGTGAAGGTACCAAAAGAGCAGAAAAAAAGGAATGCCTGAAAGCCTTTTCCGGCCTGGGTTTACTGGCTGTCATCCCACTGGCGGTGAGCGCAGTTGCAGACACAGGGTGCAAATGGTAATGCTGGCCGATGCTCGGCTATAATGCGAAATTCCGCAGCTTCACTGTGAACGGGATTTGAACGGAAAAGGACTGATGCAAAAGACTTTCCGGCATGAATTGGCGACAAGGCAGCGCATTACGGCTGCTTGCAGAGACGGTGCCAGCCTGCCATTTTGCCTGGTCCTGGGCAGGCATTTCATTGTGTCGTGCTTATCCTGATGCGGCAATTTTCAATTTTTTATCTGGATCATTCATGAAAAAAATCTCTTACCTGTTCGCCGCCATGATGCTGGCAGCATTCGGCTCTGGCTTCTCTACTGTGACCGCTGACACTGCACATGCCCAAGCTGCAGAGCCTGCTGATCCAACCAAGCAGCAAACCGTACGTGCAGAAATGGGCAAGCCGCTCAATGAGATTCAGGAATTGCTGAACGCCAAGCAATATCCGCAGGCATTGGAAAAAATCAATGCACTCGATGCGCTGGAAAAGAAAACGCCCTATGAGACGTTTGCCATCCATCGTTTGCGCGCCGTGGTTGCTTCCGGCACCAATGATTCGACCATGATGGCCACGTCGTTCGAGAACATGATCAATACCGATTTTCTGAAAGAACCAGAAAAACTGCGCCTGATCGAAGCCATGGCCGGCACCATGTTCAATGAAAAGAAATACGAACAGTCCAGGGTCTGGGCCAATCGTTATCTGGCGAAAGAGCCAGGCAACCAAAGTATGAACAATCTGGTTGCCCGCTCCTACTACCTGCAAAATGATTTCGCCAACACTATCAAAGTGCTGAACACCCAACTAGCTGAAGATGACAAAGCCAAACGTACCCCTACCCAGGAAAACCTGCGTTTGCTGGGCGGTGCCTACCAACAGTTAAAAGACAACAACGGCTATGCGATGGTGCTGGAACGCCTGCTGGCCAGCTATCCGCAAAAAGAATACTGGAGTGACTTGCTTTACCGTATCGAAAAAAGGCCTGGTTTCGCAGAGCGCCTGCGTCTGGACATGTACCGCTTGCTGCTGATCACAGATAATCTGGACGACGCCTCACAATACGTAGAAATGGCAGAACTGGCCTTGCTGGCTGGCTTGCCTGCAGAAGCCAAGAAAGCCGTGGATGCGGGCTATGCCGCCAATCTCCTGGGTGTTGGCAAAGAAGGGGCCAAGCACAAGCAATTGCGTGACCGTGTCTACAAACAGGCGGCTGATGATATCAAAAACCTGGACGCAGGCGAAGCTGCCGCAAAATCGGCAAAAACAGGTATTGGTATGCTCAACATAGGCTACAACTATGTCATTAATGGTCAGCAAGAAAAGGGGCTCGCCCTGATGGAGCAAGGTCTTGCAAAAGGCGGCCTGAAGTCTGTTGACGAAGGCAAACTGCATTTGGGCATGGCCTATCTGCAAGCTAAAAACCGTGAGAAAGCAGCAGAAATCTTTAAATCCATACAAAGTACAGACGGCGCAGCCGATTTGGGTCGTTTGTGGCTGCTGGTACCACAAGACGGCAGTAAACCTGCTGCTGCACCGGCCAAGTAACCAGTCATCGGTGGCTATGGCTGTCATGCAGCCAAAGAAAAACGCGCAATCCGCAAGGATCAGCGCGTTTTTTTACACATGTCGCATCTGCAAAACAGAAGCAGTGATACAACAAAGTTACAGCATTGCCTGCTGTAGTAATGATAAGGCCACTGCAAAATCAAGGTAAGCCAGCAACGCCGTCCACGCTGTCTCACACAGTCTCTTAATAAAAAAAGGCTGCTCTGCGGTTAGCAGAACAGCCTGTTAAATTCAGTACTGCGAGCTCTGATTACGGTACTGACACACCTTTGGAAACTGTTACATTTTCAAATTGATTTTTATTTGTAGTGATTAAGAGTGATAAGCAGATTCACCATGGCTGGTGATATCCAGACCTTCACGTTCTTCATCTTCTGGTACACGCAAGCCAATCACCAGATCAACCAGTTTGTAAGCTACCAGGGAGACAATGCCTGACCACAGGATCGTGACGCCAACAGCAGTTGCCTGTGTCGTGACCTGACCCAGGATGTCGTAAGGATCTGCAGACATTTTGTTGGTGACATAATCAAAAATGCCCTGACCGCCGAGGGATGGAGCAGCAAACACACCAGTCAACAAGGCACCCAGGATACCGCCAACGCCGTGTACACCAAATACGTCGAGGGAATCATCTGCCCCCAGCATGCGTTTCAGACCATTCACACCCCACAGACAGATGATACCTGCCAGCAGACCGATGATCAGCGCACCCATAGGGCCAACGAAACCGCAAGCTGGCGTAATCGCTACCAGACCTGCTACCGCACCGGATGCGCCACCCAGCATGGAAGGTTTGCCTTTGGACATCCATTCACCAAATACCCATGAAACGGTAGCTGCTGCTGTTGCCAGCAAGGTGTTGACGAATGCCAGTGCGGCTACGTCGGCTGCTTCCAGCGCGGAACCTGCATTGAAACCAAACCAGCCGACCCACAACAGGGATGCGCCAATCATCGTCATGGTCAGGGAGTGTGGAGCCATCGATTCTTTACCGTAGCCAACACGCTTACCAATCAGATAGGCACCCACCAGACCGGCGACCGCTGCATTGATATGAACAACTGTACCACCTGCAAAATCGAGTGCGCCTTTTTGTTGCAGGAATCCGCCTTTAACCAATTCAGTTGCCGCTGTAGCTGCATCTTTGATGGTATCTGGACCTGTCCAGAACCAGACCATGTGAGCAATGGGCAGGTAGCTGAATGTGAACCACAAGACCACGAACAACAGGACTGCAGTGAATTTTGCACGTTCAGCAAATGCACCGATGATCAAGCCGCAAGTGATGGCTGCAAATGTCGCCTGGAAGGCCACATACGCAAATTCAGGAATGACTACGCCTTTGCTGAATGTCGCTGCCGTCGCAAATGTTGCCTTGGCCGGATCCCATATCCCTTTCAGGAACAGGCGATCAAACGAACCAATAAACTTGCCACCTTCAGTGAATGCCAGTGAGTAACCGTAGATACACCACAACACAATGATCACTGCGAAGATCATGAAGACCTGCATCAGGATGGACAACATGTTTTTGGAACGAACCAGGCCACCGTAGAACAAAGCCAGGCCAGGTATGGTCATCAAAATGACCAGCAAAGTGGCGACCATCATCCAGGCGGTATCGCCTTTATTAGGTGTAGGTGCCGGTGCAGCCGCAGCGGAAGCTGCAGCCGGGTCGGCAGCAGCCGCTGGCGCAGCTGGTGCCGATGCAGGGGCCGCCACTGCCGAAGCGGCAGGTGCAGACGCTGGTGCTGAAGCGGACGCAGATACTGCGGCGACGGATGCTGCTGCAGCCTCAGGTTTGGCTGGTGCGTCTTCGGCGATTGCCATCGATGCAAAACCCAGACTGACCAGTATGGCTGTCCCTGCCACTACATTTTTTAATAGTTTTTTCATATGAGCTCCCTGGTAGCAGATCAGAGTGCGTCGTTGCCGGTTTCACCGGTACGAATACGCACAACTTGTTGCAAGTCATAGACAAAAATCTTGCCATCGCCGATTTTTCCGGTACGTGCAGCGGTTTCTATCGCTTCGATCGCACGGTCAACAATGGCATCATCCACAGCTGCTTCAATTTTTGTCTTTGGCAGGAAGTCAACGACATACTCTGCGCCACGGTACAGCTCGGTATGGCCTTTTTGACGGCCAAAGCCCTTCACCTCAGTCACGGTGATGCCCTGTACACCAATGGTGGACAGCGCCTCGCGGACTTCATCGAGTTTGAAAGGCTTGATAATTGCAGTAATCAGTTTCATGCTAGCCTCAAATATTTAAAAAGTTTTGACTGCAGACAATACCACCGTGGTTTTGCCTGTGAACTTGCCTGCCGGAGTCACGTATAGTCTCCTGTCTGCATTGGTGCCCAGTGCTGCCAGACCAAAGTTGACGCCGAAAAATTCTTTATTGACGCCAATTTTCCAGTCAGTGTAAGAATAAGCACCGTTGTTTTTGATGATTTGGCGGCCAACATGCAAACCCAGTGTATAGCCTTCTGTCACTTCAACATTCGCACCCAAATCAAGATAACCACTGTTCTTACTATTGACGAAACCGAACAGGTTGGTCACGGAATGCGAATATTTTGCGTACACTGGACCTGTGCCGATCTGACCATAAATTTCAGTTGTGTTGGCGTCAGCAAAACCAGGTACCTTGTTCAGACCATTGGATGGGTATACATAAGACAGTACGCCGACATCATAAGAAACGTCCTTGACGATCTCGCCTTTTTTACCGGCATACAGATCCCATTCGACGTCGCCGCTACCACCAGCATCCTTGGTCCATTTGATGGTTGACAACCAGGTACCAGCGTAAAAACCACTGGGATTGTGTACATAATCAGCGCCGCCTTGCAGTGCTGGATCAAGGCGAGATTGCGAAATGGCACGATAGCGGTATTCACTGACTACGCCAACGTTGAAGCTGACTTCATTATCTGGCTTGGCTTCTTCTGGCTTGGCATCTTCTGCCTGGGCAAAACCACCAAAGAACGACGTAGCAACAGCAGCGGCCAATACTAATTTTTTCATTGCGCTTCCCCCATAGTTGATTAAGATTTGAATCGGATTAAACCTTGTTGCATTCATCGCATACTTGCAGATACCACTGCCATGAACGCCTGAATTTTCTTTTCATATCCCTGTTAGCAGGAGTCGTGCCAACTACGCAATTTTTCAGGCACAGATTGAAATACCTCCGGCAAAACCAATAGCCATCGGGGGCAGATGCGCTATCATTGCCTTATGGGTAAAATGGCAAGCGAAGTGTGCGGCATCAATGCACCAATAAAATGCACTGATTTTTCTGCACAAAATTGATGCATTGAAAAATATGCACCGTTAAAGTGCACATTCAAGATAGAGGATAATAAATGAACAAGCAAAATTTCTTTAGCGACATGCAGGCCAAAGTAAATCAGGTCCTGGAAAATTCTCCCGCAAAAGACCTGGAAAAAAACGTCAAGGCCATGATGAGTCAGGGATTTTCCAAACTCGACCTGGTCACCAGGGAAGAATTTGATATACAGGCACAAGTACTGGCAAAAACACGCGCCAAGCTGGAAGCATTGGAAGCCAGGGTAGCCGCCCTGGAAGCACAACAAAACGACGAATAATCAGGTTCAGCAAACCGATGTCGCTCGCCGTCCTTAAAAGCCGCGCCCTGAATGGTATGGATGCACCACAAGTTACCGTGGAAGTGCATCTGGCCAATGGCCTGCCAGCCTTTACTATCGTCGGTTTGCCAGAAACCGAAGTCAAAGAATCCAAGGACAGGGTCAGGGCTGCGCTGCAAAATGCGCGCTTTGATTTCCCAGCGAAGCGGATTACAGTTAATCTGGCCCCGGCTGACCTGCCTAAAGAATCGGGGCGTTTTGATTTGCCCATTGCGCTGGGCATACTTGCCGCGTCTGGACAAATCCCGGCGGATGCCCTGGATCAGTATGAATTTGCCGGTGAACTTTCACTGTCGGGTGAACTAAGACCCATACGCGGCGCGCTGGCCATGACCTTTGCCATCTGCAAAAGCCAGCAACACAGCAAACAAGTACCAGCCTTTATCCTGCCACGTGCCAATGCTGATGAAGCTGCATTGGTCAGCGATGCAGCCATTTACCCAGCCGATTCATTGTTACAAGTGTGCGCTCACTTCGCCGCGCTGGGTAATGATAGCAAGCTGGTACGCCACCGCGCCCATTCGCAGGTACAGCGTCCACGCTATGCCGACTTTGCTGAAGTCAAAGGGCAATTGCAGGCCAAGCGTGCACTGGAAGTCGCCGCAGCTGGCTCTCACTCAGTCATTATGGTGGGGCCGCCTGGCACCGGTAAATCCATGCTGGCGGCACGCTTTCCCGGTATTTTGCCAACCATGACTGATCAGGAAGCGCTGGAATCGGCCGCCGTACTATCGCTGACATCAGGCTTTGCAATAGAGCGCTGGAAAGCAAGACCTTACCGGGCACCCCATCACACAGCCTCTGCAGTTGCACTGGTTGGAGGTGGTGGCACACCACGTCCGGGTGAAATTTCTCTCGCCCATCGTGGCGTACTCTTCCTCGACGAACTGCCAGAATTTGACAGGAAAGTATTGGAAGTATTGCGGGAACCGCTGGAGTCAGGCCACATTACCATTTCAAGAGCAGCACGACAGGCGGATTTCCCGGCCAGTTTCCAGTTAATAGCAGCGATGAACCCCTGCCCTTGTGGTTATTTTGGCCACAGCAACGGCAAGTGTCGTTGCACGCCGGACAACATCGCCCGCTACCAGGGCAAAATATCCGGCCCCCTGCTTGACCGTATAGACCTGCAAATACAGGTCGGTGCCCTGCCCCATGCTGATTTATTGAAACAGGCTAACGGTGAGGCCAGCGAGCATATCCACGCCCGGGTTGAGAGCGCATTTGCTCACCAGCAGCAGCGCCAGGGTAAAGCCAATAACCTGCTGTCCACCACTGAAATAGACGAATACTGCCGCCCCGACAGCGGTGCCGAACAGTTACTGCGCAATGCCATGAACAAGTTTAGTTGGTCTGCCCGCGCCTATCACCGCGTATTAAAAGTCGCCCGTACCATTGCCGACCTGGCGGGTGTCAGGCAAATAGCGGCAGCACATGTAGCTGAAGCCATACAGTATCGACGGGCTTTGAGAGAGCATTAAAAACATGGTGAGCGTATTTCATCAACAGGGGAACATGCATCTACCCTCTGTTGATGAAATGCGCTGGAATGCCCCCTGCTATTCCACATGAAAGGCGTGGCCGTGGCTGAATCCAGTTTTCAAAACAAGGCTGCTCCCGCAACAGCGGAAGCCAGGACGGGCTTGGCGGCAGAAAACAGCTTGCAAGACAATCAAAGTCTGGCAGCAAGAGGAAATTCCGTACCCAATCTCGCCTCCAATCCATACATCGCTGGCACAAATACCGCACAACTTGTCGATCAACGTCCGGTAGCCAGGCAACTCAATGCCTACAGCGACATGGCGCAAAACAGCCAGCGCGCTACCCAGCTCAAGGCCATGCAGACAATGATGGCAAACAGCGCGGGCGCAGTACAACTCAAGACCATGCAGGCGATGCTGGATGGCCGTGAAAGCACAGACGAGCCCTTGCAAGCCAGGCTGGCTGGCGAAGGTACGGCACAACGGGTAGAGCAAAGCGAGCCCAGAGCAAATAACGCCGGCTTGCCCATTCAATTAAAGGCAGGCATAGAATCGCTTTCCGGCATGAGCATGGATCACGTGCAGGTCAACTATAACTCGGACAAACCCGCGCAGTTGAACGCCCATGCCTATGCCCAGGGCAGCGACATCCATGTCGCCCCCGGTCAGGAACAGCATTTGCCGCACGAGGCCTGGCATGTTGTACAGCAGGCGCAGGGCCGGGTCAGGCCAACTGTGCAAATGAAGGTCGGGGTGCCGGTGAATGATGATGCAGGTCTAGAAGCTGAGGCCGATGTGATGGGACAAAAAGCGCTCGGTGTGGGGGCGAGCGTGCAAAGAGCAGGCATTGCAAGTGCAGCCGGCGATCCGAATCATAACCGGCAAAACGGCATGGCTTCCATTCAGCGCAAGACGTATCTGGCCAATGAAGATCAAAATATTTACGAAGATGACAAGCTGGGTACGGAATTAACTTACCTGGGTGATATGGGTGATTCACCCAAATTGCCGCTGTTTATGGATTACGCCCGCTATCAAACACTGGCCGATAGACTGCTCCAGCAATTCAAGGGTGCATTCTCAAACCCGTACTCAGGTATTCACAAGCTGGTACGCGAAGGCAAAAACGGGCCTGACACGGCACTTTGGGGGGACGCCTTGAGCAAGTTCTCCCGTGGTGTCATGGAATTGATTGTCAACAGCAAAGAAGAATTACCGAAATTTCTCAAAGAAGTCGGGGAAGTGTATGTTGAAGACACCGATGGCGTACTGAAGACACTCAAAGTTGAAGACTACCTTGTGGTAATACAGGCCCGTCTCACAGGTGCATTGGCAAATGGGCCACTGTACCGCAACGTGGGTGGGGGCTCACGCAATCCGCCAGCAGAAGGAATGTTTTTTACCAATAATAAGTCGATTACCCGGGATGGCATACTGGAGGCCATAGGGGTGACAAAGGAAGATGTCGGCAAATACGATAAGGTCAAAATTGAATATGTCGGCGACTATGACAAGGCAAAGCAGGAAATATTGAAGCTTGGCGGACACGTCTGGGAAGATGGTCTTTCTCACTTACTCTATTTATCCACCGCAAAACTGATGCGCTCAAAAAATGCACGCTTTACAGCTGCCGGGGTAAGCTATTCAGAAAAATTCAGTGAACTGACATTAGATCTGACTGACAAGAAAAGATTGGAAGACTCTTTCAAAACCCTTGGTGCACCAGTGAATAAAGGATGGCAAGCAGGTACAGTACTGTCCAAGACTGATCGCGGAGATGGTCAGGCGAAGGCGATGAGCAACTGGAACGCACTCGGCGTAGCAGCTTATTCAAACGCGATATTGGGAACCAGTTACCCTCTGGCCCAAAATTGGGAATGGTTACACCTGCAAGGTGCGCAGATTGGCGGTGTCACCGATTCCACCAATCTGGTTGCCGGTACGTTTTCAACCAATTCTGAAATGATACCGCACGAAAACCGTATTGCGCACTGGGCGAACCAAGGCCCCAAAAAAATGAAAGTACGTTTCTCATCCGATCGGGGGAACGGCGTACTTTCACAATGGATTAAAATTGACATTGCGGCAGAAAATCATCCCGAATTGGGGACCGTCAGCGAATCGGATCCCCTAAGTATCGGCTTTAATGCACATTCCGCCGCCGTCGCTGATCGTCTTACAGCGAAACTGCAAGAATTTCAACAGAAAAACAAAAAAGAAAGCCTGCAGCCCCCTTTGATAGAGGAAGAAGAATATCCGGACCTTGCAGATATCGGCAACAAAACTTCTTCGGATATGAACGATGTCGATATGAATATTGGCAAAGAACATTCATGAAACAAATGACATCCAGTAACTTTTTTGGACCAGGCCTGTATCACACACAGTAGCTATATTTGCTTTGCGGGGATGAAGCCACTTGCTGAAGCATTGAATTCCCCATCTACGTAACCAGATAGGGAATAGTTAGCTACATCAGGAGATGGCCATGTCCCCGCAGGAAACCCAGGTTTTACAGAATTTTCTTGATCAGTTGGTGAAAGTGCAAGGCATCAGCAAGGATGTGCAGGCACAGAGCTTGATTAATGATGCTGTCAGCAAACAACCTGACGCCAGTTATTTGCTGGTGCAAAGGACTTTGCTGCTGGATCAGGCACTGTCGCAGGCAAATAGCCAGATCGCCAGCCTGCAGGCAGAAGTAGGTGAATTGCAGGCGGGCAAGAATAAGGGTTACGGCAATCCTGCCAGCAATTTCCTTGACCCTGCGACCAGTGCCTGGGGTAACAGTTCCAGCAGCCGTCCCTTGCAGTCAGCGACCGCTGCAACGTCGGCCACTGGTGCTCCCTTACCGGGTTATAGCGGCATTCAACCACCACCGTTGCCTGTCAACGCGATGGCGGCGACACCGGCTTCCAGTTTCTTTGGCGGTACTGGCGGCAGCATGCTTGGCACGGTTGCAGCAACGGCTGCAGGCGTGGCGGCAGGTGCATTTTTGTTCCAGGGTATAGAACATTTGATGGGCAACCAGTCACATCAGCAAATGGCTGATAGCGGCAGCGGTGCCGCACAATTGAACCAGAGTGGTAGCGACTTGTTACCTGGCTATTTTGACAAAGCCCCTGAGAGGCATGAAACGCCTGAGGTGCCGACAGTGGATGACACACAATCTGCCAGCCTGACGGATGACTTTGATGATGACATGGCGGATTTCTCCTGAAACCTTGCCGACGACCCACCTCCTCCCTGTCCTCCACTACTTCGCAAGTAACAAAGCTTGCAAATTGATTACGGCGCTGTAACAACTTCGTTGATACAGCGTCGTTCAAAACACCCCTTTTTTCTCTGCCTGACAAGGTTTGAAGTCTTGTTGTTTTTTAAAGATTTTCAGGCATAAGCATGCTGACACTACGTTTGCGGCCAGTGGCCTCGCAGACTTAAGCACATTTCCGGGGAAATTTATCCCAATGGCAACTTTCTACCGAAAGATATCGCCAGATGTGCGTTGTTACAGCGAGTTACCAATTTTCCTTAAAATTTTGTATTTCAGGTATCCCAATGCTGTGGCCAGCGCGTTAATGGCTGATATCCATACTGATTGGATAGCACCGGTATTCTTTTTGTGTTATGCGAAAGAGGGTAAAAATGAAAATTCAACAGACCATGTGGCACTTGCTGAGTGCCAGCCTGATAGTTTTGCTGGCAGCATGTAGCACCAATCCGCAACAAGCCAGCAATGGTGCCGGCAACAAATACCAGCCTCCAGTCGGCAACACCCTGACGCAGGCAGCTATCCAACCTGAACAATTACTGAACCGCATTACCTGGGGTAGTAACCCCACTGCCTTGCAAGCCTTGCAGACAGTTGGCCCGGATCGATATCTGGATCAACAATTGCGTGGACGTACGGCTGTCTTACCTGCCCCCATCCAGGCACAAGTTGATACGCTGACCATTTCCAGCCGGCCATTTGAAGACATCATGCGTGATCTGGAAGCGAAGCGCATCGCGGCAGACCAGCAAAAAGGTACGGACGACAAACTGAACAAGGAATACCAGCAAGAGTTGACCCGACTGGCACGCGAAGCAGCCACGCGTTCGCTGTTGCGTGATGTGTATTCCCCGAACCAGTTGCAAGAGCAGATGAGCTGGTTCTGGATGAATCACTTCAATATCCACAGCGGTAAACACAATGTCCGCGCTATGCTGGGTGATTTTGAAGAACAGGCGATACGTCCGAATGCGCTTGGTAATTTCCGTGACCTGCTGCGCGCCACGGTCATGCATCCTGCCATGCTCCGGTATCTTGACAATGAACACAATGCCGTTAACCACATCAATGAAAACTATGCACGCGAGCTGATGGAATTGCATACCATGGGCGTCAATAGCGGCTATACCCAAAAAGATGTACAAGAACTGGCACGCGTGCTGACCGGTGTCGGCATCAGCATGAATAAAGACACGCCGCGCATGAAGCCAGAACTGGAAAAGCTTTACTACCGTAAAGGCCTGTTTGAATTCCAGCCGCAACGTCATGACTTTGGTGAAAAGCAGATTCTGGGCAAAACCATCAAGGGTCGCGGCATGGCAGAACTGGATGAAGTCTTGCTGATGCTGTGCAGACAACCTGCCACCGCCAACTACGTCAGTCAGAAACTGGCGATCTTCTTTGTCTCTGATACGCCTTCCAAGGCGCTCATAGATAAAATGGCGAACCGCTTCCTGCAGACTGATGGCGATATTCCATCGACCTTGCGAGCCATGTTTGATTCACCTGAATTCATTGCTTCGCTGGGCAAGAAGTTCAAAGACCCTATGCACTATATGCTGGCATCGGTACGCCTGGCGTATGACGGCACTACCATCGTCAATACCGGCCCCATGCTGAACTGGCTGAATATGATGGGTGAGCAATTGAACGGACGCCAGACACCTGACGGCTATGCCCTGAATGAAAGCGCATGGGCCAGCTCCGGCCAGATGACGGTGCGCATTGATATTGCCAAGTCCATCGCCAATGGTAACCCAGCCCTGTTCAAGGCAGACAACCAGCCCGCACCACAAGAGAAGCCACCACAACCAGCACTGGCGGTATCCAATTATGTCAAAAGCTGGACCAAGCAATTCAGCCCGTCTACCCAGACGGTCCTGAGCCAGGCAAATACAACACAGGAATGGAATACCTTGTTTCTTGCCTCCCCCGAAATGATGCGCCGTTAATCTTTTCATAGAAAGATCAAGGATATGAACCGCCGTGACCTGTTGAAAGCGATGGCCTTGTTGCCATCCACCGCCATGCTGGGTATGAGCAGCCATGTAATGGCAGCACCCGCCACCCAAAACCGCCTGCTGCTGGTGTTTTTGCGTGGTGGCTATGATGCCAGCAATTTGCTGATCCCCACTTCCAGCAACTTTTATTATGAAGCCAGACCAAACATCGCCATCCCCCGGCCCGGCTCCGCACCTGATTCAGCACTGGAACTGACTGCCGACTGGGGTCTGCATCCGGCGCTGAAAGACACTATCTACCCCATGTTCCAAAACGGAGAAGCCAGTTTCATCCCGTTTGCCGGCATTGACGACCTGTCACGCAGCCATTTTGAAACCCAGGACAGTATAGAACTGGGACAACCATTGACCGGTAGCCGTAATTTCCATTCTGGGTTCATGAACCGCCTGGCAAAGATATTGAGCAACAACAGCAAAGTTGCCGCCATGTCCTTTACTGATCAATTGCCTATCGCCATGCAAGGCACTGCCCGCATCGCCAATACCGCTTTACGCAACGTCAACAAGCTCAATGTTGATCAGCGCCAGCGCGACATGATCTTGCAGATGTATGGCGATACCAGTCTGTCACAAACCGTCAAGGATGGTTTTGCCATGCGCGAAGAGGTTGCCAAGGACTTGCAGGATGAAATGAACAGCGCCAATCGCAATGCCATTTCCACCAAGGGTTTTGAGTTGGAGGCGCAAAGAATAGCCAAGCTGATGCGGGATAAATATGCACTGGGTTTCATCGATGTGGGTGGCTGGGACACCCATGTGAATCAAGGTGGTGTCAACGGTACCCTGGCCAGCAAATTTGAAGAACTGGGACGCGGCCTGGCTGCCTATCGTACTGAAATGGGCGATGCCTGGCGCAACACCACAGTGGTGGTCATTAGTGAATTTGGACGCACTTTCCGTGAAAACGGCAAGCACGGTACAGACCATGGCCATGGCAGCGTATATTGGGTACTGGGTGGCGGCGTTAAAGGTGGTCGTATTGCCGGTGAACAGATCGCGCTGGAGCAAGGCAAGCTGTTCCAGAACCGTGATTACCCCGTGCTGAACGAATACCGCGCCGTGCTGGGTGGCTTGTTCACCAATATCTATGGGCTGAGTACGGCGCAGGTAAACCAGATATTTACGGGTGTCAAAGCGCGTGATCTGGCTTTGGTGTAATGGTACCCATGTCAGTAATCACTTCTTCATGCAGGGGCAGGTCGATATAAAAATGGGTGCCGCTTGCCTCAAATGCAGACTCCATGTAATAACCGATCTCGCCATGCATTTGCCGGATGATGGCCTGGGAAATAGCCAGGCCTAATCCGGTTCCGCCCTTGGCACGGGTATCAGAAGAATCTGCTTGCGAGAACTTCTGGAACAGGCGTTCGCGGAAATTTTCCGGGATGCCACTCCCTTGATCGACCACTTCTATACGCACGTTTTTCCCGTGGCGAATTTCGGTCAGCACACGAACGGCGGTTCCTTCTGGCGAATACTTGCAGGCATTCGATAAAAGATTCGCCATCACTTGCTGGAAGCGCCCCGCGTCGACCATCACCTGGGCATTTGTGATGTGTCCATCAAATACAATTTCTGTTCCTACGCTGTGAGCAAAAGCCTGGTTATTATTCACCGCAACCTGCAACAGCGTGTGCAAATTCAGCTGTTCAAATACAAAGTCCATCTTGCCAGCTTCAATTTTCTGAATATCCAGCAAATCATTGATCAACCTGGTCAGGCTCTCGCTGTTCTTGTGCGCCATGCCAAGCAAGGGGGCAATCTTGTCCGGTACAATTCCCACAGCGCCACCGACAACCAACCCCAGTGCGCCACGTATGGCAGTGAGCGGGGTACGCAATTCATGACTGACGGTAGAGATGAACTCGCTCTTCATACGCTCCATTTTGCGCCGTTCCGAGATATCCCGGACAATGACGATCAGCTTGCGTCGGCCTGCATGGTAATACTCGCTGATGGCCAGTTCAGCAGGAAACAGGCTACCATCCTTGCGCATTCTTTCCACCTCGGTACGCAGACACCCTGTTTCCAGAAATTCACTGCGACTCATGGCCAATCCCAACAAATCAGGTTGCCCTGGTGGCGAAAAAAACTTGCCGTTCTTGCCCACCACTTCACTGGCAGGATGCCCATAAATAGCAACGGCAGCAGGGTTCAGTGCCTCTATCTTGCCGGTATCATCAATCATGATGATACCGTCCGCCGCATTCTGGAAAATGGCTTGCAAGCGTTCCGATGAATCCTTGAGGGCAATCTGCTGTTCCGTCAGATTTTTCAACAAATGGGCCTGATTGCGGTTGATGATTTCGGCCTGCTGTTTCAATTCCGTGGTGGCGAGTAAATCCTGCTCCCTTTTTTCCAGCAAATTAACCAGCACGCTAAATGCCGCCACCAGCGCCAAAATGCCACTCATGGCAACCACTACAATACCGGTCGTGATCTTGCGCCAGTCAGATAAATATAAATCTTCATCTACTGAAAAATTGATGATCAAGGGATATTTTTGTAGCGACTGTATGGCAGCCATGCGCGTCACATGCTTGCCGCCTTCCCCCATGCGGGACGCATCAGTGATGATGACGCCAGATTTCAGTTTTTGGTTGTGCACCAGTTCATAGGTACTGCCGGTCAGGTTTTTCATGCCCATGATTTCGCCACGTTCTGGCCAACGGGCCAGATAGGTAAAGTCATTCCTGAGCAGGCTTATCGAAGCATGTCCTTCGGCACTGAGTTTTTCATAGAACTGCGAATAAAATGAAGGCGACATCCCCAGAATAACGACGCCAATAAATTCACCGTCACTGCCAGTGAGCCGATGGCTGAGGAAAAACATCCATTTACCGGTAGTCTTGCTACGTACTGAAGAACTCAGGTAGATCCCTTGCACAGGATTGTCACGCTGAATCATGAAATAGTCCCGGTCTGCCAGGTTATATGTCGGCGCGGGGAAATTGCGGGAGGTATTGATCACGTTACCATTCACATCCAGCACCGATATGACTTCGACAGCTGGCGACACACTAGCCTTCTCGCGCAGGAACTGATGAAATTCATACGTCGATAATTTAGCAGACAGGTATTCAGCATTGACGCTCCAGCGGTCCTGTATGCGTTCTGAAATACTGTCCAGCGCGGTATAAGCAAAATCCATTTGCTGGCTGACAGTTTCAGTCAAAACAATACTAAAAGTCTCAGTCTGTTTTTCCCATTTGCCGATTTCCTGCGCCCGCAACATCCATACTGCACTGGCAGCGCCCAGGACGATTGCCAACACCAGACACGCAGCAAGCGCGATGGCCAAACGACTGGTTGGTAATCCTGTTTGCTTCATTTCAATCCGTCCGCTGACGTTAAGTACGCCATATTATCCGCAATATAGGGTTCGTAAATTTTGCCACACAGACATGTTGCCTGATTTTTACGCTTGGGGGAATGCCTGACTTTGCTGCATCAGCAATTTGATCGCTTTGCTTCCCCACTATCAACGACAAGAAGTCGTCATTCTGGAGTCGTCAGTAGTGATGCTCGCATCCCCTACTTTACGCGAAAAATGTAGATGACCAATGAACGCTGCAACAGTGATAATTTCATTATCAAATAACTAATTTTATGAATTCCGTGATGTTGTTGTCGTAAAAAAGCTATACCAATTGTTAAGAAAATGCCTGGAGATTCCCTCTGCAATGCATGACTGCAGATGATTTACTACACTTTCCTGACAGAAACGAACGTATTTCTGTTAAAACCTGGCAAGAAATGTTACGGTTTTACTATCTGGCAAAAACAGAACAGTTACAACAATAATCATGACCTGGCAAAACAGCATGGAACAGGTCTGCAACATATCCGATCCAGGAAAGGGAGCAAGCAAAATGAAGACAAGCGCGTTAATAACTACTTTGGTAACTGGTTTGCTACTCTGTAGTGCCTCGGCTCATGCAGGTACCGGGATACTCAGTTGCGAAGCCTTGAAGGAAAAAATCGCAACCAAGCTTGAAGGCAAAGGTGTCAATAACTACACCCTGCAAGTCGTCCCAAAAGATACAGAAACAAAACACCGCGTCGTTGGTTCTTGCGAAGGAGACAAGAAAAAGATTATCTATAAAAAGGAGAAAGCAGGCACTAAAGCTGAAGAATAAGTAAAGCCCTGCTGTACCCAAAACGCATTGCATTCACAGAAATGCAATGCGTTTCATTTTTTATTTGTGTATCAAACTTCGGTATCCAAGTCTTTCATCATATAAAACGCCGCACCGGTATAACTGACCAGCTTTTCAGCCTGCTGCTGATCCAATTCGGTTTGCTCGACAAATCCGCAGTGTTGCCAGAATGCTCTGGTACTTTGTACCGACACCAGGCACACATGCTGCCAGTTTTGCCTGCGCGCATAGGCAAAAGCATGGGCCAACATGGCCTGCGCCAAACCCTTGCCGGCATGCGCCGGGTCAACTGCAAGATCATGCAAATACAAAGCATTGGGCTGGCTGGCAGGGTTGAATACCTGTCCGAGTGCAGAAATACGAGCGCCGATACTGGGATAAGCGGCCAAATATGCCGTGATGCAGCCGTCCTGCTCTGCCACCCATGCAGTGTCAGGTGCACTTTGCAGGCGCTCCGCCAACAACGACAACGGCTCCACCATGTCGGCTACGTAGGCCAAAGACTGGATAGCAAATACTGCGGCCAAATCTTGCGGCAGCATATTGCGCACCTGCCAATTCATGTAGCTTATTTCTCTGCCTTTGCGCTGGCCGACGCACTGGCGTCTTCGGTCTTGCCAGGCGGCTCTGATTTGGTCAGCTCTGGCTTGACCACATCTATCTTGTTTTCGCGCATATAGTCATTCATTTCTTTCCAGCCTGCATACACAGCGGCACGTGCAGCGTCAGGATTCAGAGCATAGCAGTCTTCGATAGCACGCCCGGCATGACGGCATGCGCTGCCGGTCGCTCTGGCGTCCGACTCCTTGGCGGCCGCCTCTTTTGCCGGATCAGGCAACCCCAGACGATCGCAAGCGCTCAGCGATACCAATATCAATAATGAAATTCCAAGTGTGTGGCGAAGTGACATCGTGGCACCAGAATAATGAATAAAAAACCATAGTCGAAATCAGACTTGCCCTCATGATACTCTAGTGTATAGCTGCTTTGACAGCAGTGATCACAAAGACATGTTGGTAGATGGCTTGCCTGGTACTCAAGGTTTACGGCTATTCTGTCCCGGACTTAAAAAACAGGCTAAAGCCTGAACAAAGGAATTATCATGTAGGCTTGATTGCTGACCATGCTTTGCGTTCACAATCTACAAGCACATATAATAAAAATACAATAATTTACGCCTAAAAAAACAGTAATTCCGATGAAAATTTCGATCAAAAGCATTCTCTTAAGTTCTGCCCTCTGTCTGGTAGCCTGCAGCCCCAAATTTGACTGGAGAGAAACCCGCAGCAATGACGCCCCATTTTCCATCCTGATGCCTGGCAAAGCTCTCAGCGATACCAAAACCATGCAACTGGATAGCCTGGAAGTAAAAATGAATATGCTGGCAGGTGAAGCAGGCGGCGTCAGCTTTGCCGTTGGCAGCACCCAAGTAGCCGATGCTGGTAAAGCTGGCATCATCATGGAAGCCATGAAGAAAGGCATGATACGTAATGTCCAGGGCACTGCTGACAATACCCAAGTCACCCCTTCAGGGGATGTGGAAGTGCGTGGTAAATTGCGCAACGATATCCCGGTGCTGATGGTAGGCCGTTTCGTGATACGTGGCCCCTGGGTATATCAGATTGTTATACTGGGGCCGGAAAAAGCGGTCAGTCGCGACGTCATTGATACGTTTATGACTTCGTTCAAAACAAACTGAAACAACGCCTGAGTAAATTAGGATTATGATGTAGTTATACGAACTGATTTATTGCTTTAAGTGAGTTCGTATAACTACATCATAGCTACCCATAAAGAGGAGAGATGTCCATGCTGATCACATTCAAGTCCAAAGCTGCTACAGAAATCACCATGTACAAAGAGCATGCGCGTCGCATCCTGGATCTGATACAGAAAGATGTGGAGCGCGGCGTGATTACACCGCAGGAATTGCCACAAGCCATACAGAAGATAGAAGCTGCAGTCGCAGACAGCAAAGCCCACCCGATCTCGGATGAAGTGAATCGTGACGTCAATGCGCATCACAATGAAAACGGGGATGACAACGAGCATGAAGCGCCGGAACCTGTCAGTTTTGCTACCCGTGCCTTCCCGATACTGGAGATGCTGCATGCAGCCAACAAGATGCAACGTGATGTGATGTGGGGCGTGTAAAACCATGACTTCCCATGTAGAAAATACCCGGGAATTCGATCTGGAGGCCACAGACGGCACTCCCATTTTTGTGCGTGACTGGCCATTGACCAAAGTAGCTAATTTGGCATCAGACCTGCCGCAAGGTGTGTTGATCATGCATGGCCTGGGTGAACATTGCGGGCGGTATGCCCATGTCGCACGGTTTTTCAATGCCCTGGGCTTTGTTGTCAGAACCTATGACCATCGGGGACATGGCAAATCCGGTGGCACCGTCGGCGATGTACCCGATGACCAAGCCATACTGCACGATGCACAAGTAGTGCTTGCCGACTTTCGCCAGCAACTGTCCGGCCCGCCCATTTTGCTTGGGCACAGCATGGGTGGTCTGTTTGCAGCCCGCTTTGCCCTGGAAAACCAAAGTGAACTACGTGGCCTGATCCTGTCTTCACCAGCACTGGCAATACGCATGTCAGGTTTCCAACAAGGCTTGCTGAAAACCGCATTTCGCCTGATACCGGGTGTAGGTTTACCAAACGGCTTGCAAACCCGTTATCTATCGCACGACGCAGAAGTCGTGCAAGCCTATAAAAATGATGCTTTGGTCCATGGCAAATTAAGTGCACGCTTGTTGACCAGCATGCTATCGGCCATGACCTATTGTCACGAACATGCAGCAGAACTGCATTTACCTTCACTGTTGATGGTGGCCGATGAGGACCACCTGGTCGATCCTGACGGTAGCAGACGCTTCGCGCAGAAAGTGAATGAAACCTGGCTCAGCACCCATTTTTATGCAGGCTTTTATCACGAAATATTCAATGAACTTGACGCCACCCGGGTTTTTGATGACTTGCGTACCTGGCTGGAAGCTCAGCAATTTACCCCACTCGAAATGACTCAGAAAGCAGCTTGAACCGATCATGCCATTGGTCATTGCTGTCAGCGTGGTTCGTTTTTAATCGCGGCATAAGCCAGAACTCACCTCCCCCTGTTTATGAAATGAGTTCTACATAATCCAGGTTTACCTGCGCGGGCTGTTACACTTACGTGTCGGTTCAGACCTAGCCAATTCTAAATATGCAAGAAAACACAAGAAAAACACTGGGGAAACCCCAAAAACCTGCACGCCAGGATGCGCGCCCAACCGTGCGCCCTGCTGCACCAGCCCCAGAATTTCAGCCTGTCGACATCAAGCCTGATTCGCTGGCATTTTGTCTGGTAGGTGCGGCACAAGCCGTCAGCTATGTGCTGGAAGGCACAGCCGTGCCCATGGCCCTGTCACGTGTGTTTACCCAGACCAATGCACTGCCGCAGGCACGTGGCGCTATCCAGGATATTTCTTACCGTACCATGCGCCAGGTAGGCCGGGTCGATGCCCTGATCAAGGTCATGGCCAGCAAAACCCCGGAACCGGCCTTGCTATACAGCTTGTTGTGCTGTTCCCTGACTTTGCTAATTGGCAACGAAGGGGAAGAACAAGCTGCCTATGAAGAATTCGTTGTGGTCGACCAGGCAGTTACTGCCGCCACCTCCAGCCCGCATATGGTGTTTGCCAAGGGCATGGTGAATGCCGTGCTGCGCCGTTTCTTGCGCGAAAAGGACGAATTGCTGAAGCTGGTCATGAAACAACCGGCCGCCACCTGGAATTATCCCCAATGGTGGGTAGACCAGTGCAAGGCAGCGTATCCGCAAGACTGGCAAGCCATACTGACCACCGGTAACTACGCGCCGCCCATGACTTTACGGGTCAACCGTCGCGCCACTACGGTAGCAGCCTACCTGGAGTTGCTGGCATCGAAACAAATTGCCGCCAGCCAGGTCGGCCCGTCTGCTGTCAAGTTGGCAAGACCCACGCCGGTACAACATATCCCTGGCTTCGAAGAAGGCATGGCATCGGTACAGGATGCTGCTGCCCAACTGGCAGCACCATTGCTGGACGTACAAGACGGCATGCGTGTGCTGGATGCCTGCGCCGCTCCCGGTGGCAAGACCGGGCATTTACTGGAGTTGGCCGATATTGAGCTGCTGGCGCTGGACACCGATCCGGCACGCATACAACGCATACATGACAACCTGGCAAGATTAAAGCTGTTCGCCACCATCAAGGATGGCGATGCCAGCCGCTCTGGCTGGTGGGATAACAAGCCATACGACCGTATCCTGGCTGATGTGCCCTGCACCGCCTCTGGCGTGGTGCGACGTCATCCGGACAGCCGCTGGCTGCGCCGCAAGACGGATGCAGCGCAGCTGGCCGCCCTGTCTGCACGCATCCTGGACAATCTGTGGCGCATGTTAAAGCCGGGCGGCAAGATGCTGATGGTCACCTGCTCTATCTGGCCTTTGGAATCAGAAACCCAGGCTGCCGCCTTTGTCACCAGACATGGTGCCATACGACTGGATGCACCGGGTCAAATGTTGCCAACACTGGCAACAGCGTCCGCTGGCAACAACGAACATGATGGTTTGTTTTATGCATTGTTTCAAAAACCACTGCAAAATTAACGAATGCCAACAAGTTCAAGCTATCATTAGCAGACTTTTGATTTCGTACTGATTGCATGATCCGACGCTCAACCTTCCTGCTACGCCAACTGTTGCTGACGTTTCTGTTAGCCTTGTTGGCATTGGCGGGCCCGTCCGTCAGTCATGCAGCAGATGTGGAAGTCAAATCCGCCAAGATAGAATCCAGTGAAGAAGGTTACCGGCTGGCAGCTGTGTTTTCCATAGAACTGAGCGATGGTCTGCGTAAAGCCATCAAGGAAGGTATTCCGGTATCCTTCACGACTGAAGTAGAACTGACCCGTTCACGCTGGTATTGGGTGGATGAAAAAGTCGTACGCAGCGAAAATACAGTCAAAATCGCCTTCAATGAATGGACGCAGCAATACACTGCCATTGTCAATAATGGCTTGCAACAAACCTTTCCATCCCTTGATGCCGCGTTGAACCTGGTGCTCAGGCCCAGTCGCTGGCTGATCGCTGAAAAATCACTGCTGGCCAACGGTGCCACTTATAACGTCGCCGTACAGTTGCGCATGGGTCTGTCCAAGATACCGATGCACTTCCAGATTCCGACTTTCAACGACAGCAACTGGAGCCAGAAGACGGAGTGGAAGCGCTTTTCCTTCAAGGCTGACGACAAGTGACAAGATTTTTGCGGTATGCCCTGATTATCGGCGGTGCTCTGATGAGCATACTGCTATTCTTTCTGACTACCGTTTCAGAAAATTCCTCGCGCTTCGAACGCTATTATGAATGGCTGCTGGACGCCAATGCGATTGTTGCCCTGGCGCTGCTGATCCTGGTGCTGACACTGGTCTGGCGTTTGTTCAGGCGTTTCCGCACGCGGGAATTTGGCTCACGCCTGATGACCCGGCTGGTGGTCTTGTTTGCTCTGGTCGGCATCTTGCCCGGTACCGTCATTTATGTGGTGTCAGTACGCTTTGTGTCACTGTCTATCGAATCCTGGTTTGACGTCAAGGTTGAATCGGCACTGGATTCCGGCAAAAACCTGGGTTTGACGGCACTGGATTTTTTACTGGCCGATTTGCAAACCAAGGCACGCGACATGGCGTCGGAACTATCCGACCCGACCGAAAGCTCTATGTCGATCCACTTGTCACGTCTGCGTGAAAGAATGCAGATACAAGAAGCCACCATCGTCAACGGCAAAGGCCGGCTGATCGCCACCGCCAACGAAAACGTAGGTAGCCTGCTGCCCGAATTACCTACCCCGGAAATGCTGCGTCAGGTCAAGTTGTCACGTTATTACGCCGCCAGGGATGAAAAAATCGCCCCGGCAGATTCTGAAACCGCCAGTGCCGCCAATGCCAACCGCGGTGCCAGTCACCCGACTCTTGCCGCAGAACCAGCCAGGATACTGCGCTCGCGGGTGGTAGTGCCGATACGCGGCAGCAGCTGGATTTCCCTGCAAAATGAATCACTGTATCTGCAACTGATACAGCCCGTACCTGCCAATCTGGCCATGCATGCGGAAGCGCTGAGCAGTGCCTCACGCGAATACCAGGTGCGCTCTATTGGCCGGGTAAACCTGAAGAAAATGTACATCATCACCCTGACACTGACACTGTTGCTGGCCATAGTGGCTGCCATTACCAGTGCTTTCCTGATTTCAGGTGAACTGGCCAGACCTTTGCTGCTGCTGGCTGAAGGTACCAAGGCAGTGACTGAAGGTAATTTCTCGCCACGACCGATTGTCACCAGTACCGATGAATTGGGTAGCCTGACCAAATCCTTCAACACCATGACCAGACAGCTGTTTGATGCCCGTGCAGCAGTGGAAAAAAACCGCAGCGAACTGGAAAACGCCAAAGCTTACCTGGAATCGGTATTGGCCAATATGTCAGCCGGGGTGATGGTGCTGGACCAGGGTGGCCATCTGGTAACCTGCAATGAATCGGTGGAACGCATATTGCAGCGCAAGCTGGAAAATGAAATCAACAAGCCGCTGGCCGAAATCGACGGCATGCAAGCCTTTGCCTTCGCCATTTCCAAAGCGTTTTCTGAACAACATGCGCAGTCCGCCGCAGGTGGTGAAAACGAGCGTGAGCAGCATTGGCAGCAACAGATAGAAGTGCCCCGCCCCAATACCGGAAAAAAAATCGCAACGACAGGTGATAACGCCGCCGCCGAAGAAGAACAGAGTATTACCCTGCTGGCGCGCGGTTCACATTTGCCGGTGGCGTCTGGCAGCGGCTACGTGGTGGTGTTTGATGACATCAGCAATATCATTTCCGCCCAGCGCTCTATCGCCTGGGGTGAAGTAGCACGCCGTCTGGCCCATGAAATCAAGAATCCGTTGACGCCGATACAGTTGTCGGCTGAACGTCTGCAAATGAAATTGCAGGATAAACTCAGTGACAGCGATGTCCTGATCCTGAACAAGAGCACAACAACAATTGTCAATCAAGTCACTTCCATGAAACGCATGGTGGATGATTTCCGCGATTATGCACGTACACCGCCAGCGGTTTTGATGCCTTTGAACCTGGCTGGCCTGATTGATGAAGTACTGCATTTATATATTACTGGCGACGGCAGAGACGCAATACGTGTGACGCTGGCCCCCGATTTGCCGCTGATAATGGGGGACGCAACTCAGTTACGGCAAGTAATTCACAATCTTTTACAAAATGCCCAAGACGCGGTTGCCGACAATATGAATCCCGAATTTGTGCCGCGCATCGACGTCATCACCGATGTGGTGCGTTACACAGGAACAGACCAAATCGCCCATTCTGCGGTACGGCTGTCAATTATCGATAACGGCCCGGGATTTTCGAGCAAAATTCTGAGTCGCGCATTTGAACCCTATGCCACTTCCAAGCCACGAGGCACCGGTCTGGGGCTGCCAATGGTGAAGAAAATCATCGATGAACATGGCGGTAGAATTGATATTCAAAATCGCAGCGATACAAACGGTGCAAAAGTAGCGATTTTGCTGTTAAAGTTAGCACCGGATTCAAATACAGTGTAAGACAGGGTAAGTACGCAGTATTTGAGCAAACCATCCTTCTGATGTTCCCAAAAGAGGAATGCAGACAAAAAGCAGTCGGGTCATTTTGAATTTTTTTATCCGGCAGAAGGTAGGCGGCAATTTCCGGAAACGGAATGGTGGCAGACAAGCGCAGGAAATGAACGGCAAGAAGCACCCAAGAAAACATAGAGGCAGTAATAGGGTAGATTTATGGCAAACATATTGGTCGTAGATGATGAAATGGGGATCCGGGAATTGTTGTCAGAAATTCTTGGGGATGAAGGACACGTAGTCCAACTTGCTGAAAATGCACAGCAAGCACGCCAGGCCCGACAGGAAGCGCGGCCAGACCTGGTTTTGCTTGATATCTGGATGCCTGACACCGATGGCGTGACACTGTTGAAAGAATGGCAGCGCGATGGCTTGCTGACCATGCCAGTCATCATGATGTCTGGTCATGCCACCATTGATACCGCTGTTGAGGCGACCCGTATTGGTGCCCTGAATTTCCTGGAGAAACCTATTGCCCTGCAAAAATTGCTGAAAGCAGTACAACAAGGCCTGACCCGCAGTTCAGAAACACCAAAACCGGCGGCACCAGCCCTGCGCGTGATCAGCAATGACAATGCAACCACACCAACCATGTCTGGCAGTTTTGGCAATGCAACGCCGGCTTATGAAGCGCGTCATTTTTCAGCAGCACAGCCAGTAGTGGCAACACCGAATAACCAGTTTTCCAGCCTGTCTTTTGACCTGCCACTGCGCGAAGCGCGGGATGCCTTTGAGCGTATCTATTTTGAGTATCACCTGAACCGCGAAGGCGGCAGCATGACGCGCGTCGCCGAAAAAACAGGGCTGGAACGTACTCACCTGTATCGCAAACTCAAGCAACTGGGTGTAGAGTCGATGAAATACGCCAAACGTGGTGAGTAAGTTTGAACATCGCGAAAGCACAATTACATCTGGTACATGGCGGTAGTTATACTCAAAGGGAGGCGGCGATTGCGGCCTCCCTTTCCCGTTTACCTGCATCCCCAAGCAATGCTGTGATTCTTGAAGGCTTGCCCGATGGGCAGGATATCTTGCTTCCCTCTGTCAATCTGTACATCAGCCGCATTGCTCCGGGTTGCTTTTGTTGCATAGGTAATATCAGCCTGCGTGTCACCCTGAATCGCACCCTGCGTCAAAAACCAGCCCATATCTTCCTGAGTGTCGCCAGCGATGCCCATCTGGATCAATTGAAGCTCACCTTGCAAGAACCAGCCTATGGCAACTGGTTGGAGATCAGCAGCCAGTCAGGCTTGTGAACCAATGTTAAGTACCCCTAAAGTTCAGAGGTTGCCGTGCCGTAATACTTCATGTAAGCCAGCATCACATAAAAAGAAGAGTACCCGAGGAAGCGTTACGCAGTAGCTCCATCAAGTACTATTCTTGAAATTCGCTGTCGTCAGCACCATGTCTGCTCTATGTACGGTAACCAGAGGAAAACTTCCTCCAGCCAGAAAGGATGCACAAAATGAATCTTATTTATAACAGCGAACAATATAGCGTCATCGAGTATGTCGCTGATTCCGATCACGAAGCCTTGCGCTTCGGCGGTTATGAAATCACTGACAAGGCAGTACGGCGCGAGTGGTTCATTGGTGGCCCGTTGGCGATCAATTTCCGCAAAGATGTCACTGACCTTATCGCTTCCGAACCCAGCATAGAAGAAATCGACGATTTTCTCGGTCAATTTGATGGCTATATGGGTCAGAGCGTTTTGCTGCACTAATCCAGATCCTGTGCTGCCATGGCAAATATGCATGGCAGCCTTGCCTCCTTCCTTCATCATCTGCATCAATTGCTGCCCTTTGCTCAGCGGGATTGAGCACACCGCAGCCGAATAACATTTAACGATATGCCACAGGCGATACAGGACATCATGCGCACCTGATACCTGCATCGTGATCGCAATGTTATTTTAACCAATACTTGGCTGGCATGAATGATGCATCCTCCGCTGATACGAAACGGATATTGCACTACACTGGTCGAAGCTATCCAACATTCCTTATTCTTGATTCAGGTCTGACTTATGAGTACTACGCTCCATGATTTTATCCGCGGCCTGCCGAAAGCCGAATTACATCTGCATATAGAAGGTTCACTGGAACCAGAACTGATGTTCGCCCTGGCACAAAAAAATAGCGTACAACTACCCTACGCCACGGTGGATGAAGTGCGTGCTGCCTATGATTTTGAAGACTTGCAGTCATTCCTGAACCTGTATTATGCCGGCGCTGCCGTGTTGCAGACCGAACAGGATTTCTTTGACCTGACCCACGCCTATATCCAGCGTGCACTGGCTGATAATGTACGCCATGTGGAATTATTTTTTGATCCGCAAACCCATACCGCACGTGGCATTCCCATTGCCACCGTATTTGCAGGCATCGCCCGCGCCTTGCGTGAAGCACGTGCCAGCCATGGTTTTTCTGGTGCGATGATACTGTGCTTCTTGCGTCATCTGAGTGAAGAAGACGCCATCGCCACGCTGGAAGCAGCACTGCCCTTGCGTGATCAATATGCCGACCTGTGGACAGGGGTTGGACTGGATTCTGCCGAAGTCGGCAATCCGCCAGAAAAATTTGCCCATGTATTTACGATTGCCCAGGCCATGGGGTTTCGCCTGGTCGCCCATGCTGGTGAAGAAGGGCCTCCAGCCTATATCCACGCTGCACTGGATATCTTGCAAGTTGAACGCATAGACCATGGCGTACGTGCCGAAGAAGACCCTGCCCTGATGGCGAAGCTGCAGCAAAACCGCATGCCGCTGACCGTCTGCCCGCTGTCGAATCTGAAGCTATGCGTGGTAAAGGATATGCGTGATCACAACCTGGCACGCATGCTGCGGGCCGGCTTATGTGTGACTATCAATTCCGACGACCCAGCTTATTTCGGTGGCTACATGAATGCGAATTACATCGCCACCGCCGATGCACTGCAACTCAGCAAGAATGAATTGCTGCAACTGGCACATAACGCTTTTGAAGCTTCATTTGTCACGTCTGAGCAGAAAAAGATCTGGATGGATGAACTGGATGCGTATGCTGCCAGCACACATTAATTCAAATCACATTCTTTTCCAGCAACGGGCTGCCATCGAGTAAACGTTGCACTGACAAAGGCGACAAATCCAGGCTGCTGTAAACACCGTCCACCAACAGTTCTGCCATGCCGCGCCCGACAGCGGGTGCGTGTTGCATGCCATGGCCACTGAAACCATTTGCCAGCATCAAATTCGATAACTGCGGGTGTGCGCCGATGACGGCATTCTGGTCAAACACATTGTATTCATAGTAACCGGCCCAGGCTCTTTGCATGCGTAAAGCTTCAAAAGCGGGAACGCGATTGGCCATGATTTGCCAGACCGTATCAAACTGATCGTAATCGGCTTCCAGCGGCGCATCATCGGGATCATTTTCTGGCGGCAAGCCACATATCCAATGCTGCCCCTCTGGACGTAACCACAAACCGGATGGATCAATGATAAGCGGACAAGCGGGTGTCAGCGCCGGACTGGACACCACAAATACTGTGCGCGTGCGACCAACCACCGGTAAATCAAACCCCGTGTCAGCCAACAAGGAACGCGCCCATGCACCAGCCGCGTTCACTGCCCAGTCACAGGTAATGACGGTACCGTCCCGCAAACGCACACCCTGCACTTTGCCCTGGCTGTGTTCAAACCCTTGTGCATCAGCCTGAATATAACGAACACCCAGGCTGCGTGCCTTGCGACGAAATGCCATCAGCAAGGCATAGCCGTCAAACCAGCCTTCGCCATGTAAGCCTAACGATCCCAGCGCTAAATCCTCCACGTTCAACCAGGGGAATCTGCGTTGCAGTGCATCTTGTTCAAACAGGGCAACATCAACCTGCTCTGCCTTTTGTATCCGATGATTGTCTCGCAGTGTGTCGGTACCTGCCGCCGTCGCCAGATACAGGTAACCGTGTTCTGTTAAACCCAATTCTGGCACCTCGCCATCCACTGCCAGATGCTGATGCAGTTCACGCAGGAATGTGATGCCGAACTGCGACATCTGTATATTCAGCGGGGTGCTGAATTGCTGACGTATGGAACTGGCCGACAATGCGGATGAAGCATGGGTATAAGTGGGATCCCGCTCAAGCACGGTCACCCGGCCCTGAAAATGCGAATGCACTGCAAGAAAATAGGCAATCGCACTACCGATGACACCACCGCCAACAATCACTATATGTCTGTTATCCATTCCGATTATCCCATCCCGGATGTTTAAAAACGCAGACCAAATCTGCGGCGGTAATCCTTGGGCGTCACCTGCGCCCACTGTTTAAAGATTTTACTGAAACTGGAGACATCTTCATACCCGCAGCGCGCTGTAATATCTTCCAATGACAGGCGAGTGGTTTCCAGCAAGGCCTTGGCACGTTCCACCCGCAGTTGCTGTACATAGTGAATCGGACTGAGATTGGTCGCATCCTGGAATCGCCTGAGCAAGGTACGCTGGCTGACATGACAATAGCTGGCCAGTTCTGCCATGGTCCAGCGTTGATCCAGGCGCTGGTTCAGCCAGCGACGTGCACGCTCTATCACTGCATGCCCCTGATCCTGCATCATGGCCTTGGCGATATAGGGGGCCTGGCTATTCCGGTTGGCATCCACCACCAGAATTTTGGCTGTCAACTGACGTAATTCTTCACCGGCGAAATGCGCCACCAGCCACAGCGACAAGTCGATATATGAAGTCACTCCTCCAGAAGACACCAGCTTGCCATCCTGGACAATCAGTTCTTCTGCCTCCAGCAAGACTTTGGGGAAGTGCTTGCGGAAATAGGCGCTCAACCACCAACTGGTGGTGGCACGCCGGCCATCAAGTTTGCCCGTCCTGGCCAGCAGGCTGGTGCTGGAACAACTGGAAATCAGCAGGCGATCGCGTTGCAGATATTCATGCAGCAAAGCCTGTTCTGGCCCCAGTTCTGCCATCAAGGCATCAAGTTGGCTGCTGTCCCTGTGGTCAATACCGGGCACCATCAACGCATCCAGTTTTTGTGTAGCTATGTCGCGCGCCTGAAAATGCAAGCCACCAACTTCTTGCATGATGTCACCACGGGCGCTGACCCAGAAAGCGTCGAACTGTACCGGTCTGGCACCTGCCGGGCGTATACCAGCCAGGGTATTCGCAATAGAGAATACGTCTATCGGCATCACAGCACCGCTGCGCAAACAGCCGGGATACACCAGCACACCGATACGGATAATATTGTCAGCAATCGTCATATGGCTAATTCAAACCTCTTTTTG
Source organism: Undibacterium sp. GW821-FHT11B02 (assembly GCF_058808955.1). Classification (NCBI taxonomy): domain Bacteria; kingdom Pseudomonadati; phylum Pseudomonadota; class Betaproteobacteria; order Burkholderiales; family Oxalobacteraceae; genus Undibacterium; species Undibacterium sp. GW821-FHT11B02. The sequence continues at coordinate 148,558 of NZ_JBXASD010000001.1, forward strand.
TCGATTCAGCCAATGGTACAACTTTTCCGTGACCGCCACAATCAAGGCTCTTACTAACCGGCTGTGCACTGTGAATCACTCACAGCACACAGCCACCACCAGGAGCCAGCATGCCCTTCGTACAAATACACACCATCAAAGGAATGTTAAACGCCAATCAAAAACAGTTATTGCTCGAAAGAATTGCCGATGTCATGGTCGACATCGAGGGTGCAGGTGACCCTGAATTCAGGAAATCGATCTGGATCAACATACAGGAGAGTGAAGCAGAGAGCTGGTTCATGAGTGGCTTGCACCCTTCCACACGGCAGATCAAACAATTCCTCGCTGTCAGGAATGCATGTGCCACAATTAGCGAAGAGGTTGCCAAATGATGGCCTTCCCTGCCCTGTCCAGTTTTGTGCTGGCCTTGCTGGCCCTGTTTTTAAAAGCCAGCCTGTTAAGTGCCCTGCAGGTCATCAGCCGCATACGCAGTCGCCGCTACCTCTTGTCAGAAGATGCAGGCATGTTTGGCCTGCGTCCGGTAGAGGCCGAGTCTGAGCTGGTGCAACGCTGCGCCCGCGTGTGGCGCAACGATGTCGAAAACCTGCCGCTGTTCCTGGCGCTGGCGCTCAGCTATGTCTTGCTGGGTGGCGACGCATACAGTGCCAACTGGCTGTTCGGCAGCTATGTGCTGGTACGCTATCTGCATACCATCGTCTACCTGCGTGGCTTGCAGCCATGGCGTGCCATGCTGTATCTGTCGGGCATGGCGGTATGCTGGATGATCGCTGTGGGCAACCTTCACCACATTCATCTGTAAAGCGGTATCCTGCTACTTCCTTGCTATTTTTCTGCATCCTGAGAGGCGCATATGGCTTTCATTGGTCCCGATGTCACACTTGACCGTCCCGTATATGTGCATGACACGGCACAACTATATGGCAAGATCAGCGTGGGGCAGAATGCCTCCATCTGGATCAATGTGGTGGCCAGGGCCGAGCATAAGGAAATCATCATCGGTCCGTACACCAATATCCAGGACTTTGTCATGCTGCATATTGGTGACCAGACACCGACCATCATAGGCAGCCATTGCTCGATCACCCATCATTGCACTATCCATGGCTGTACCATAGGGGATAGCTGCCTGATAGGCATCAATTCCACCATCATGGATGGCTGCGTGATCGGGGATAACTGCATTATTGCCGGCCATAGCTTCCTGAAGGAAGGCACGGTCATTCCCGACAATTCCATCGTCATGGGTACCCCTGGCAAAGTCGTACGTACCCAAAACAATTATGTGCGCAATCGCCTGAATGCCTATATGTACTATAAAAACGGTCTGGCTTACGCCACCGGCGAATACCGCGAATGGGCCAGGGAAGATTTCCCGACAGAAATCATGGCAGAAATTGACAGACTGAATACCCAGCTTACTTTGGAAAAATGACAATTTAAGTTAAAACCCGGCCAGAAACCGCATACCAGGCCGACTTGGGATTGACACACACCAGGCAAATATACAAACTGAAAGCCTTGGCCTGCGCGCCTGCCTTAGAACCTGTTCACGATCTGTAGCGAGCGGGCGTCAGCGGGGTCAGGGCAACATAAAATGCAGCGCAAAAAGCGGAATGTACTCTAGTACATGAGCATTTTGAGCAGCGCATGAGCCTCGATCACGCCTGCGCAGTAAGATCGTGAGCAGGTTCTTAGTTCGAAGTGAAAGGGAAACCGTGTCGAATACCCTGAGCAAATTCTTTAACCGCCTGTTTGGTGGCGGTGACCAGGTACCGGTAAGCGCCAGCCAGGGAAATCCGCCTGCCGCTGTGCCAGAACCGGTAATGAGCGCAGCGGCAGCACTGGTCAAGGCAACCACGCCAGCAGTAACGCCAGTATCAGCACCTGCTATGGCCAGGACCGATCCGGATATGTCACCCTCCGTCACGCAGCCAGCCGAGGTATTGACCAGCGTCCCGCCTGCTGCCGAAGCAACACATGCAGAAAAACTCGTCGCATGGAAACCTGCACTGCCTATCGACAGTCTTTACTTTGACTGGATCATGGGCTATCCAGGTGAAGGCGGTAACTTTGAAACTGAACAAACCATACTGCAAGCCTTGTACAAATTGCTTGCATCTGACCTTAACGATGCCGTCATTGTGCCGCGTGTGCCCAGCGTCATCCCGCAACTGCTGAACAGCCTGCGCAGCAAGACCATTTCTGCCGGTGAATTGTCGCGTCAGATTGTCAAGGATGTGGTACTGGTTGGTGAAGTCATCAATACTGTCAACAGCGCCCTGTACAACCCGGCTGATCGCATCAACAGTCTGGAAAAAGCAGTGATGATACTGGGTGAAGAAGGCTTGCGGTTGGTGATAGCCAAAGTCGCCTTCCGTCCCATCATCAATCTGAATGCCGGGCAATTTACCCGTCGTGCGGCACCGCATATCTGGAACCAGTCAGAAAAATGTGCGGTCGCCTGTCATACCCTGGCCCGCAATATGGATCCTTTCCATGCCTTTTTGACGGGTCTGATGAAAAACGTCGGCCTCATCATCGCCTTCCGCTTGCTGGACCAGACTTGCGAACAGGGTAAATTCAAATATTCCGCCAGTTTCCAGCCCATCTTTTCTTCCGTGGCTGCCACCCTGTCGTACCGCATCGCCCAACGCTGGGAATTTCCAGAACATGTCATCCTGGCCTTGCAACAACAAGCTGGCGGACGCAAGCCCATAGAATGGAGCCCATTGGGACGTTTGCTGCACACTGCCGACCTGATCAGCAAGATGCGCCTGCTGGTCAACCATGCACAATTGAGCAGTAGTGATAAAAAACTCAGAATAGGTCTGAACCCGGATGAAGTCAGTTGCTTTGATCTGCTGAATGAAATCCAGCTGTACGACACTACCGGTGTACAGCAGCAACCGACTGAATTGAAGGAAAATTAACTTCAGCCGCTGGTTCGCACGCCTGTTGCCAGACTTGTATGGGACAATACGGCCCCTGCCCGGATATTGCTTGCTTCAGGACGCAACCGGCGACACATCAACAAACGGCATCAGCAAACTGGAAGACAGACCATGCATATTCCCGGCCTTGGAACACTGGACAAAGATGAAGAAAGTGGCTGGTATGTCAGCCAGACAGTCGTGGTCCCTGCACTGAATCAGCATGCATACACCTTCCTGCTGGAAGGTTATGATGATGCTGACGAAACGACACAAGCCGCCTATCAAAGTGCCATCAAGCATTTCATTGAGATTGATCCATCTGTCCTGAGCAAGGCAGAAACTGACATATTTGCCTATTACCAGGACACCGTCAGTTACCGTAAATCCGAAAAACTGGATGTGGTACACATCGCCAAAGCAGCTGATGTCTGGCAACACATACAATTTGGTGATGAGGCCCTGATTTGCCAGCGCCCGAATGGTGACAAGACCGTATATGTGTCTATCGAATGCGATTGCGACTGGGAAGTAGAACAGGGCTTGCAAATCGTCTTTCGTCAGGGACAGGTCATCAGCAAGGTCGGGCCTTTCGATGACTTTATGAGCAATGCAGATGCCTATGGCGAACCCGGCCTTGATAAAGTTATTTATCAAAGCCGTGGTTAATCAGGGCATCAGGATTGGGCAAATCAACGCATTGAAAAACTAGCTCCACAAGCAATCGCCACCCGGTTCCACGCATTCATGACACCAATGACAAAAGCGAGTTCAACCAGTTCTTTTTCTGTGAAATGTTTCGGCAATTCTTGTTGAAGATCTTCGTCAACATGCTTGATGGCGATGCATGTGAGCGCTTCACTCCATGCCAATGCGGCCCTTTCACGCTCGCTGAAGCAAGGTGCTTCACGCCAGCATACCAGGCTGTTCAGGCGTTGAAAATTGTCGCCATGTTCCAGCAGGTCATGTGCATGTTTGTCGACGCAAAACGCACAGCCATTGATTTGTGAAACCCGCAAGAAAACCAGGTCAATGAGAGCCTTGCCAAGGCTGCTGGTATCGAGGACAGTATTGACGCCAGCCAGGGCTTGATACGCTGCTGGTGCAAGGCCAGGGAAATTCAGTTTGAGTGTCATGATAATGCTCCAGGTTAAAAAATGAGAAAAGTCCAATTACTTTCTTCATCTATAAGACGCTGGAGAAAATCTATTTGTGACAGCTTGATTGAATAATCTCTTAATTATTTTTCGCTGGTATGCTCATACCCTGATATGCCTGTAATTTATCCGGATTGCGGATGGTATACAGGTCGAGGATTTTTTCGCCATCGCTGACGATGGAAATCGTGGCATCAAACTTGCCGTCAATGAAGCGCAGCAAACCGGGCTCGCCATTGATGTTGACTTCGACAAACTGCATGCGTTGAGGGAAATTTCTGGCAATTACATGGAACAAACGGGAAATGCGACTTGCACCGTGCAGAATGCGGTTGACCGAAGACACCTTGCCACCACCGTCGCCTATCATTTGCGCGTCATCAGCAAACAAGGCATTCAGGGCCTGTAAATCACCACTTTGCGCTGCCAGGGTAAAGCGCAGCAACAATTGGCGATGATCATCCCGGCTGACCTGGAAACGGGGTTTATCCTGCTGTACCCGTTCTTTTGCACGGTGTACCAGTTGCCGGCAGGCTGCCGCGGTCTTGTTGAGCATACCGGCCACTTCCGGGTAGTCAATATCAAAGACCTGATGTAACAGAAAGGCAGCCCGTTCTTCTGCTGACAGACGCTCCAGCATGGTCAAAAAAGCCAGTGAGACATCGCTACTAAACTCGGCCATCAGCTCCGGCGTCTGGCTATCCACTTCTATCATCGGTTCGGGTAACCAGGGGCCGGTATAGTTTTCACGCTCGCGCTTGAGCACGCGCAATCTATCCACGCAAAGGCGACTGATGACGGTGACCAGCCAGGCCTGGGGTTCACGGATTTGAAGTACCTCAGCTTCACTGAGCGCATGCCAGCGCAGATAGGTATTTTGCACCATGTCTTCCGCCTCGGCGCGAGAAGCCAGCATGCGATAGGCAATGCCGAACAGGCGGGGTCTATGGTCAGTAAAGCTTTGGAGACGGTTCATCATGCTCGCATTCCAGATTAATCATGATGATAAGACGAAACAGCTTAACTGTTTGTGACAGCTAATTTAAAAAAATTTTCATAAATTACGTCTTTTCTTTCAAACTGAAAGCCATCAAAATCTGTGACGTATGCCAGCAATTACATTGGTGGCACGGTCCGCTGTACTGATCTTGTCACTCATCAACACCCCCTAGGGTTGGATGCTGGACTTTTTGATAGAAGGCACCAGAGCAAACGGCGCATTGAAGCACAGGGCATTCAAACCGATGTTACGAGTGCAGGTATCACCCGCTTTTTCACCAAACTGGTGATGCATATTCGAATTGAAGCCATCACAGGTCATCCTGCTTTTGCTTCAGATTAATACGCTGTATCAGGACTCTAGCAAAAGCATAATGGCACCAGGTTTTAGCCAGTCTCCAGATTGCGCGCCAACTCGCCGCCGCTACCGAGCCAGAATTCCCGATCAGCCTGACGCACCCGCTCGGCCGCATGCGCCATGTGTTCGGCAGCGGCGATCCGGGCTAAATCCGGCTCACGTGCGGCAATCGCCCTCACAATTTTTTCGTGTTCCTCGCGTACCTGATTCGCGAAATCTGCACGCCGCGCTTCATTGGCACGCGTCACCTTGACTGCAGCACGAGCAGATTGAGCGAACATTTCCAAAAATTTAACCCAGTACGGGTTGCCGGTCGCTTCGGCAATGCTTAGATGGAAGCGTACATCTTCCTCGACCCCGCTGACGCCAGACGCCTCTGCCTCCTCAATGCGCCGCAGGGCATGCTCAATTTCCGCCAATTGCCCCGGTGTACGTCGCACTGCAGCCAATGCCGCTGTTTCCGATTCCAACCCGCGACGCACTTCGATCAGGTTCAGCAGTGATTGCACAGACTGCTCGGTCAACTCGTCATCCGTGGCAACCGGCGGACCTTCCATCTGGCAGATGAAGGTGCCGCTACCTTTACGTGTGCTGAGTATGCCTTGCTCCTTGAGCAAGGCGATTGCTTCCCGCAGCACAGTGCGGCTGACACCGAAATGCTGGGCCATCGCCGTCTCGGACGGCAGCCGTGTACCCGGTGCCAAACTATCGCTACGGATTTTTTCCAGCAACTTGTCCGCGACACGCGAACCCAGCGTGCCAGCAGCAAAGTCGCCATGGTCGGGATCGGGCAGATTAAAAATCATCGTTTGGTTCACGTAATCCATTCTTTTTATTACCAATTGCGCAACAACAATTTTTCTGATTGCAATAAAACAACTCTACCAGGACTTACGCAAACTGTCCCAACAGGGCGACAGCTACGAAGGCAGCACCTTTAAGTACGACAAGGAGCTGCAACGTAGCTGGGGCGGTTTTGCGTAAGTCCTGTCTACGTTAATAACTGTCCACCATTATACAAATAATACAGCTTGACTGACTCAAAGTAGACAGCTAATATACATCTAAACATATTATATACAACTTGCCGAAGGCACACAGAGGCCAATATAAACCAGGCAAGAGATCGTTTCATAACCAACGTCAGGAGACAACGATGACGATTTCCGGAACACACCCAACCGGGCTGGACAAGCTCGCCTCCCCCCTTTCAAGTACTGACGAGGCCTCGGTCTATAGAAAAGTAACGTGGCGCATTGTGCCGTTTCTCATGCTCTGTTACATCGTCGCGTATCTTGACCGCGTCAACGTCGGCTTCGCCAAGTTGCAGATGCTGAATGACTTGAAGTTCAGCGAAACCGTCTTCGGTCTCGGTGCCGGGGTCTTCTTCATCGGCTATTTCTTGTTCGAGGTTCCCAGCAACGTCATCTTGCACCGGGTCGGCGCACGGGTCTGGATCGCCCGTATCATGATCACCTGGGCGGTGATTTCCGGGGCTTTCATGTTTGTCAGCACACCGGCCACTTTTTACGTCATGCGGTTCTTGCTCGGCTTGGCCGAGGCGGGTTTCTTTCCCGGAATTATTCTGTACCTGACTTACTGGTATCCGGCAGCGCGACGCGCACGCATGGTATGCACCTTTATGACGGCAATCCCACTCGCCGGTGTAATCGGCGGACCACTATCCGGCTGGATCATGGAATCGTTTGCTGGCATTCATGGGTGGACCGGGTGGCAATGGATGTTCATTCTTGAAGCAGCGCCAGCAATCATTCTCGGTATTGCGGTCCTGTTATATCTGGACGATGGTATTCAATCAGCAAAATGGTTGAACGAATCGGAGAAGCGCTTGTTAACAGAGCGCATCGATCAAGACGCCAAAGGGAAGGTCGCGCATCCTTCGCTGCGCGCAATGTTTGGTGATGGCCGTATATGGCTGATGGCATTGATTTATTTCTGCTGCGTGATGGGCCAGTACGGCTTGACGTTCTGGATGCCAACACTGATCAAGACGGCTGGCATCAAGGGTGTATTCAATATCGGCATGTTTACCGCGATTCCTTATTCGGCGGCCGCGATCACCATGCTGCTGCTGGGTCGCAGCTCGGACCAGCATAGCGAACGTCGCTGGCATCTGGTGATTCCTATGCTGCTGGGTGCGGTCGGCTTGATAGGTAGCGCGCTGGCCGGTACCACCAATACGGAAATTGCAATCGTATTTCTGACCATTGCAGCTGCTGGCGTGCTGTCATCGGCTCCGCTTTTCTGGAGTCTCCCAACGGCCTTCCTGGATGGCGTGGCCGCAGCAGCTGGCATTGCGGCAATTAATTCGGTAGGCAACCTGGCCGGTTTCGCCAGCCCATATCTGATCGGCGCGATCAAGGATTTGACGCAATCCACCGACATTGGCATGTATGCCTTATCCGGTGTGCTGGTGGCCGGAGCGATTATCGTGCTGAGCTTACCGGCGCGGCTGGTGAACCGTTAAGCATGTCGGCCCGGCAGCAGCAAATTTCGCCGGGCCCTGGGACATTCAATTTTTTTCTGAAGCAGGAGCAAATCAAATGGTAGAACAAATTAACTGCGTCGGGGTCGTTGGCTTAGGTGCGATGGGCACGGGCATCGCGCAATCGCTGTTGCGCGCAGGCTTTGAAGTGCATGTCTGCGACGTACGGGCAGAAGCAGTACAGAAATTGGTCGATGCAGGCGCCCATGCGGCCACCTCGCCAGCCGCGCTGGCCAGCAAGGTCCAGGCGTTGCTGATTGTCGTCGTCAATGCACAGCAAACCGAGCAGGTGCTGTTTGGTGAAAACGGTGCTGCGGCCAATATGAAGCCGGGTGCGGTCGTGATCGCCAACGCCACCGTTTCTCCCGAATTCGCCGAAGCACTCGGTGCACGACTGCTGGCATCTGGCCTGCGATTTATCGATGCGCCGATCTCGGGCGGCGCCGCGAAAGCTGCGTCGGGCGAAATGTCTGTGATGGCGGCAGGCGCGCCGGAAACATTTGCAATCTGCACCAGGCTCTTCGATGCGATCTGCACAAAACTGTACCGTCTTGGCGATCAGCCCGGACAGGGTTCGAAAGTGAAGATGATCAATCAACTGCTGGCAGGTGTGCATATTGCAGCGGCGGCGGAAGCGATGGCGCTTGGCTTGCGTGCCGGTTGCGACCCCGATGCGCTGTATGAAGTGATTTCAAACAGCGCTGGCAGCTCGTGGATGTTCCAGAACCGAGTGCCGCATATTCTGGCTGGCGATTATACGCCGCTGTCTGCGGTGAACATCTTCGTCAAGGACTTGGGCATCGTGCTGGACTATGCGAAGAAAGGCATATTCCCACTGCCACTATCGGCCACTGCACATCAAATGTTCATGCAGGCATCAGCAGCAGGTTATGGTGGTGAGGACGATTCGGCAGTAGTAAAAATATTCCCTGGCATTACCTTGCCGTCTGTTAAATCCGTGTCGAAAGCAACTTGAAGGGATCAACATGCCTGTATTACTTGGATGCATCGCCGACGATTTCACTGGCGGCACCGACCTGGCCGGCATGCTGGTGAAAGCCGGCATGCGCACAGTGCAACTGATCGGGGTGCCAACGGGACCTGTGCCAGATGATGTCGATGCCATCGTCATTGCACTGAAGTCCCGCACCAGCCCGGTCAAGAGCGCAGTCGCTGAGTCGCTGGCGGCGCTAAGCTGGCTGCAGCAGGCAGGCTGCCAGCAATTCTATTTCAAATACTGTTCAACCTTCGATTCCACACCACGCGGCAATATCGGTCCAGTGACTGAAGCGCTGATGCAAGCGCTGGACACCGATTTTACGATTGCATGTCCCGCTTTTCCCGCCAATGGACGCACGATCTACAAGGGATACTTGTTTGTCGGCGATGAATTACTCAGTGAATCAGGCATGCGTAACCATCCGCTGACGCCGATGACTGACGCCAGTCTGGTGCGGGTGCTGCAGCGACAGGTAAGCAGCAAGGTTGACCTGGTGGATTTCAGTGTAGTTGACCAGGGTGCAGCCGCCATTGAACAGCGTTTTACAACATTACGCGGGCAGGACTGCCGCTTCGCCATCGTCGATGCAGTATCGAACCGCGACCTGGAATCTATCGGTGCCGCCTGTGCCGACCTGCCACTGGTGACTGGCGGCTCCGGCATTGCATTGGGCTTACCAGAGAATTTCCGCCAGCGCGGCTTGCTGGCGCGGCACAATGCAGCCGACCGGTTGCCCGCCGCAGGCGGGATGCGGGCGGTAATCGCTGGCAGTTGCTCAGTTGCCACCCAACGGCAGGTTACCGTCATGTGCGAACAGGCATCAGCATTTCAAGTCGATCCGCTGCAACTGGCGCGCGGCGACGACGTGGTAGGCGCAGCGCTCGACTGGGCAGCCGCACATGTCGGCCAGAATCCGGTACTGATTTATGCGACGGCCACACCGGAAACGGTGCGTGCCGTGCAGGCGCAATTGGGTGTCGATCATGCAGGCAATCTGGTCGAGCAGGCACTGGCTGCCATTGCGCTTGGCTTGGTCAAACTCGGCATCGGGCAACTGATTGTTGCCGGTGGCGAAACTTCGGGTGCAGTGGTCAAGGCGCTGGGTGTCTCCGGCTTGCGGATTGGCCCGGAAATTGATCCGGGTGTGCCGTGGACGATGGCCTTGCAGGAACAAGGGTCCGGCCCGCCGCTTGCGCTGGCGCTTAAATCCGGCAATTTCGGCAGCCCGGATTTCTTCCTTAAAGCATGGAGCTGCCTGTCATGAGCGTCGCAATTCACAACAATCCGGAAGAAGGACGGCAGCGCGAGCAAATTGTCGAGTTCGGCCGTTCGCTGTTCGAGCGTGGCCTGACCGCCGGCAGCAGCGGCAACCTCAGTGTGCGGCTCGACGATGGTTGGTTGCTGACGCCCACCAACGCCAGCCTGGGTCGGCTCGATCCCGGCCGCCTGTCCAAACTCGGCTGGGACGGCAAGCTGATCAGCGGCGAACCACCGTCGAAAGAAGCATTTTTGCACCGTGCGATGTACCAGCAACGCCAGCGCGCTGGCGCGATCGTGCATCTGCACTCGACACATGCCGCAGCCGTATCCTGCATGTGCGGGCTGAACCACGCCGACTGCATTCCGCCACTGACGCCGTATTTCGTCATGAAGATTGGACGCCTGCCATTGGTACCTTACCACCGCCCGGGCGATCCCGAACTGGCCGGTGCCATAGGCGCGCTCGCCGCCGCACATTCTTCAGTGCTGCTGGCCAATCACGGGCCGGTAGTATCCGGAACGACGCTGGAAGCAGCTGTGTATGCTGCCGAAGAACTGGAAGAAACCGCCAAATTATTTCTGTTGCTGCGTGGGGTCACAACCAGGCCCCTCAATGCTGGACAGATCAATGAACTGAAGTCGGTCTTTGGACTCGACATTTAATCCGGAATATCCCATGCCAAAATTTGCCGCCAATCTGACGATGATGTTCAATGAGGTCGCTTTTCCGCAACGCTTTGCTGCGGCTGCCAAGGCCGGTTTCAAGGCTGTCGAATTTCTGTTTCCTTACGATTACCCCCCGCAAGACGTGGCGTCATGGCTGAAGGAAAACCATTTGGAAAACGTCTTGTTCAACCTGCCCCCGGGCGACTGGGCGGCGGGCGAACGTGGCATTGCGGCGCTGCCCGGACGCGAAGACGAGTTTCAGGCTGGCGTTGCAAGGGCCATCGAGTATGCGCTGGCGCTGGGTACCAAACGGGTGCATATGATGGCGGGCCTGATTCCAGCAGGCGCAGACTTGCGGATTCACCGCGAAACCTTCCTGGGCAATCTGCGTCATGCGGCGCGTGAAGTCGGCAAGCACAATCTGGATCTGTTGATCGAACCGATCAACGGACGTGACATGCCCGGTTACTTCCTCAACTCGCAGGCGCAGGCACATGCGCTGCGCGAAGAGTCCGGTGAAGCAAACGTCAAAGTGCAAATGGATTTTTATCACGCACAAATCGTCGAAGGCGATCTGGCAACGACGTTTAAGAAATATGTGACCGGGATCGGCCATGTGCAAATCGCCAGCATCCCCAGTCGTAATGAGCCGGACGATGGCGAAGTCAATTATCCCTACCTGTTCCGCATGTTAGACGCACTCGGCTATGAAGGCTGGGTCGGCTGCGAATATCGTCCGCGGGGACGTACCGAAGATGGCCTCGGCTGGCTTGCCACAACAAACGTAGCAGGACGTGAACAATGAAAGTACTCATCACTGGCGGTGCCGGATTTCTTGGGCAACGGCTGGCGCGCCAGCTACTGTCGCTTGGCCAGTTGAGCGACAGCAGGGGCACAGTACAAGCGATCAATCAAATTGTGCTGGCCGATGTGGTTCCTGCACATGATTTTGGTGATCCCCGTGTTCATGTGGTCACCGGCGACATTGCCGATGGCGCATTGCTGCGCCAGATAATCGACACCGATACAAGGTCGATTTTTCACCTGGCAGCCATCGTCAGCAGCCAGGCTGAAGCCAATTTCGAACTCGGCATGCGCATCAATCTGGATGCCTCTCGCCTGTTGTTGGACATTTGCCGCGAATTGGGACACCAACCCAAGCTTGTGTTCACCAGTTCGGTCGCGGTTTATGGCGGCACATTGCCGGAGCTCGTGCAGGACACAACCGCGCTCAACCCGCAGTCGTCATATGGCACACAAAAAGCAATTGCCGAATTGCTGTTAAATGATTTCAGCCGGCGCGCCTTTGTCGATGGACGCGTGCTGCGCCTGCCTACCATCAGCGTGCGTCCTGGCAAACCGAACCAGGCGGCATCCTCGTTTGCCAGCGGCATTATCCGCGAACCGTTGAACGGCGAATCTTCAGTTTGCCCGGTTTCACCCGAAACTCGCCTATGGCTATTGTCGCCACGTCGTGCGATTGACGGGCTGATTGCCGGACATGAATTGGCACCGCAATCCCTAGGCACCAGCCGCACCATCAACCTGCCTGGCGTATCGGTCAGTGTCGGTGACATGGTGGCCGCACTTGAAAAAGTGGCAGGGCCGGAAGCGGTTTCCCGTATCAGTTTCGCACCCAATCCAGACATTGAGCGGATTGTGAAAAGTTGGCCCGGCGCTTGGGACACGTCAAGGGCATATGCGCTGGGTCTTCGTGCAGATACCGATTTTGAAGCCATTATCAGGGCGTATATTGAAGATGAAATGAGATGAGCAGCCGGGAGATGTTGCGGAGATTCAGAATCACAATTAGGGAATACAAAAAAACCGCATGCTTCTTCAACATGCGGTTTTTTCTTATGCTCACAAATCAACACATCAGAATCTGTGACGTATGCCTGCAATCACACTGGTGGCACGATCTGCTGTACTGATCTTGTCACTCATCAACACCCCGTAGATATCGGTACGCTTGGACAAGTTATAGTCATAGCCAGCCGACAAGGTATCGCGCTTGAGATCGGTATTGGCTGTCAATGTGCCATTGCGCTTGGTATTGGCATAGGCCAGCAAGATATCGCCACCACCTGCCGGAATCTTGGCACCCAGGGTGTAAATCTTGTCATCCATTTGCTTGCCTGCTGCGGTGTCATTCTTGCTGGATATATATGTCGCATACAGCTTGGCCGCAGTCAGGTCATAACTGGCACCCACAAAATACGAAGTCTGGTTATTAATGGAAGCAAAGTTCACCGGTGCAGCTGTGGCATCGACAATCGCAGAACCACCCGTAGGATTGGATACCTGCACTTTTTGATAGAAGGCACCCAGCGCAAGCGGACCATTGAAGTACAGGGCATTCAAACCGATATTGCGGGTGCCGGTATCACCAGCTTTTTCACCAAACTGGTAATGCATATTGGAACTGAAGCCATCGAAATTGGGCGTGGTATAAATAACTTCATTGCTCCAGCCGGAATCACCCGCGGCTGAATTGGCCCAGGTGCGCGCAGCAAAACCGCCAGAAGGCACATACCAGTGCAAGATCAGAGGTGACACGTCAAAAGAATCACCATAGGGATTAAAAATCACTACCGGCAAAAAGCTGGGGGCGAGGTCACGGCCCAGTGAAACGCGGCCAAAGCTGCCGGACAAAGCAATGTTTGCATCACGCGAAAACAGGGTGTCGCCACTAAAGCGGCCAGACTCACCCGTATCCGCACGCAGGAAAGAAGTCAGTGCAAATTCCGCTTTCAAGCCACCGCCCAGATCTTCCACTCCTTTAAAGCCAAGCCATGATGTCGTCATGCCGCCAGGTGTGATGGCAGCGGCGCTGGCTTTGTCGCCACTCATTTTGACCGAGCCCACGGACAGATCGACCAAACCCTGCACCGTGACACTGGATTGTGCCAGTACACTACCGGCCAGCAGACAAGATGCAACAGCCAACGCCATGTGTTTCATTTGCATTTTCATCTTTCTTCCTCTTCATCAGTTTAAATAAATAATCCCATCGCTCAAGGTTCTGGTACTGCTGGTCTTGCGGTTTGAAACGGGTGTACCTGCATCCAGTGCTGGGCGATGTCAATGCGGCGGCAGATCCAGACCTTGTCATGTGCCTGCAGGTAATCCAGAAAACGTTGCAAGGCGCGGAAACGCCCAGGTCGCCCCAATAGCCGGCAATGCATGCCGATGGACAGCATCTTTGGTGCATTGTCGCCACCTGGGTCACCTTCGGTGTACAGCACGTCAAAACTGTCTTTCAGGTATTCATAAAAATGGTCGCCAGTATTAAAACCTTGCGGGGTGGCAAAACGCATGTCATTGCTGTCCAGCGTATACGGCACCACCAGGTGCGGCTTGCTTTCACCATTGCTGGTGCTCACTTCGGTCCAGAATGGCAGGTCATCGCCGTAATAATCAGCGTCATAGGCAAAGCCACCATGCTCAACCACCAGACGGCGAGTATTCGGTGAATCACGCCCTGTGTACCAGCCCAGCGGGGCTTGGCCCGTCAATTCCCGCAGTATCTGTACCGCCTGCTCCATATGTTCTCGCTCGGTCGCTTCATCCATGCCCTGGTAATGTATCCAGCGCAGGCCGTGGCAGGCGATTTCGTGACCGAGCTCTCCAAAAGCAGTGGTCAATTCCGGGTGGCGCTGCAAGGCCATCGCCACACCAAAGACGGTCAGAGGTAACTGACGCTTTTCAAATTCACGCAAGATGCGCCAGACACCAGCGCGAGAACCATATTCGTAGATGGATTCCATCGACATATGGCGCGCCTCATAAGCGGCTGCACCAACGATTTCAGACAAAAACTGTTCGGATGCACGATCACCGTGCAAAACGCAGTTCTCGCCACCTTCTTCATAATTCAGTACAAACTGCACCGCTATCCTGGCTTGTTTCGGCCATTGCGCATGGGGCAGATGACGACCATAGCCTATCAGGTCACGTGGATAATCATTGGGTGTGGACATGCTGGTGCTCTCCGGGAAATGCTGGACAGGCTTTGCCTGCCCCTGTTTGTTCTGATTTGCGTACGTACTGAATGCAAATGACGTGCCATCTTGCCAAGCTGCTGCCACGCATGAAGGGACCTGCCCCTATTTTTCAGTCATGAAACATGATTGTCAGCAATTTTCTGGCAATGTTTATACTGTTTTTAGTATAAGTTCTATTCGCAATTTGTTAGCTATGAATACAGTTTTTATCATTAATGCCGCAACACTCTGCCTGACCTTGCTAACATGCCAGCATGCGCCTGCAATCCATTGACCAATTCCTTATTCAGCCTCCACAAACAGAAAATCTGCAGGGCTTTCCCCGCTTTTTGCTGGAATTCTGGTATTTCGGCATCAAGGAAGTACGTGCCTGCCTGTTTGTAGGCGTGTTTTTCGCGTCCATATTCATCGTACCCAAGGCTGGCCTGTTTGGCCTGCCACGCTATGACGTATTGTTTTTAATCGCGATCCTGATACAAGCTGGCATGGTCTGGAGCAAACTGGAAACCATGGATGAACTCAAAGCAGTCACGCTGTTTCATCAAGAACTCATTTCATCAATAGGGGTGAGATGCGCTTGCCTCATTGACACTTTGCGGGCGCATTGCAGCGCGAGGTTGTTACGTCACGCTTGCTAAGGCACCAGCCTTAGCTGCAAGTGTCACCCTTACGCCTTGCACTGCATCCCGAATCGCCTTGCTCGCACTCATCCCTATTGATGAAATGAGTTCTAGCGGGTTTTGCACTGGAAGTATTCAAGGTGTCTGGCCAGATACAAAGCTGGGCGTATCCGGAATTTGGCTATACCAAACTATGGGGCGTGCCACTGTTCAGCGGTTTCATGTACGCCGGTGTAGGTAGTTACATCATCCAGGCATGGCGTTTGTTTGACTTGCGCATACGGCACCATCCACCTTACTGGATGGCTGCCCTGATAGGCATACTGATCTACCTAAATTTTTTCACTCACCACTATATCGGTGACTATCGCTGGTATCTGGCCGCTTGTGCGCTGGGGCTATATGCGCGTTCATCAGTAGTATTCCGACCACTGGACCGTGACCGCAGCATGCCTTTATTGCTGTCCTTTGTCCTTATCGGCTTTTTTATCTGGCTGGCAGAAAACATGGGGACTTTCTTTGGTATCTGGCGCTACCCAAATCAATTGGGAGCCTGGTCCACCGTCCACTTGGGAAAATGGAGTTCATGGTCTTTGCTGGTGATCATGACCTTTACCATCGTTGCCCATCTTAAGCATATAAAGCAGCATATTCACATCGCAGAATAAGCATTGAAATAAGCTATGCAAGATTACAGGCAAAAAAAAGCCCGCAATGTTTGCGGGCTTAAATCCAAACCTTAGGAGGTGTTGGAGGAGACAGTTCCTACTTTAATGCGCTGCAACATATTTGTATGCTTTATTCTTGATATATCTGGTATACGTAAAATGAATATCTCTATCAGTATCAATACCAGTTCTAAAATTCCTCTAGAGAAATCCTTTTGAACAGAGATACCAGTTAACAAACAACATGCTGGATAATTTTTGTTATCAGTCCAGTTTTCCTGTAAATTTGTCTTGCAGTGCATCCAAATAAGTTCAATCCAGGAATTTTGCCATGATGAAATCGTCAATATAGTCAGCGTCACTACTGCGTTTGTAAAACTGTCGCAACCGACCTTCGGTCTCAAATCCCAGACGCTGGTAAAACGCCAGTCCACGCACATTGTCGGACTCAACAATGATTTCAATCCGGCGCAGACCCTCATTCTGCAAGGCAAGCATGGCTTCTGCCAGCATGGCCTGGGCAACGCCCTGCCCCTGAAACTGCGGCGCAACAGCCAAGGTACCCAGTTGGGCGACATGCGATGCGCGTCCGTTGAAGCGGCTGATTTTATAAAAACCGGCAATGACCTTGTCCACCAGATAAACATAAAAACCGCGACTGGCAAGCAATTCGTCAAACACTCTCAAGAATTGCTCTAATGACATGGGGTCGTATCCCAGGTAAGGAACCACATCTGCATGCATATAAATCGCATGAACGGCGTTGATATCTCTGGATTCAGCCAGTCTTCTCATAGGAGATTCCCTAATAATAGAGGATCATTGAATGCCCATATCTTTTGTCATGCAGGCATGCTTGTCACAGGCCAGATGATACTTCCGAGCAATGAATAAAGAGAGAGAAAAGCAAAAAAAAAACCCGCAAGTGATTGCGGGCTTAAATCCAAACCTTAGGAGGTGTTGGAGGAGACAGGTGTAACTATATCGCAGCGCAGCAAATTCACCAACATCTATTTTCGTATATCAAACATTCACAAAATGCATATTTGTGCATACCAAAACCGGTGGTGCATTTTTAGATATTACATATAAAAATGCTATATGCCCTTCATATTGCCAAATCTGACCTGCTATTCACAAAGATCAAAAAAAAACCCGCGACCTTGCGGTTGCGGGTTAAATCCAAACCTTAGGAGGTGTTGGAGGAGACAGGTACTACTTTATCGCAGTGCAGCAAATAAATCACCTTTATTTTTTGTATACCCATTATCACCGATGCAAATATCACACAATTTTACTTACCAGCTATTCGGTACATGTTGTTTCAGGGCTGAATGCCATGTCTTTCTTTACTATTAAGACAAAATTGCCAGATCAGGCATTCAAATGACAGGCAGAAAAATGCAGCGGAGCGATCTCTTTCAGTTCCGGTTCTTCGACGCTACACCTGGGCATGGCATGCGGGCAACGTGGATGGAAATGGCAGCCAGCCGGAGGATGCAGGGGTGACGGGATTTCGCCCATGACGGCAACGAAGTCTATCTTGCGCACTTCAAGTCTGGGGGCGGAAGCCAGCAAAGCTTGGGTATAAGGGTGATTGGCATGCCCGAAGATTTCAGATGTTGGTGCCGATTCCACGATACACCCCAGGTACATGATGGCGACCCGGTCAGACACATGTCTGACCACACCCAGATCATGGCTAATGAACAGGTAAGTAAGATTGAGCTCATCGCGCAGACGTATGAACAGATTCAGCACTTGCGCCTGTATCGATACATCGAGTGCCGCCACGGCTTCGTCGCAGACCAGTAGTTCCGGCTTGACGGCCAAAGCACGGGCAATACCGACACGTGCACGCTGGCCGCCCGAAAACTGATGGGGGAAACGTCGTAATACCGCCGGGTCCAGCCCCACTCTTTGCAAGATCTGTTCTACATAGTCCGTTTGTTCACCTGACTTGATCAGGCCATGTACCACAGGAGCCTCACCGACGATGTCGAGCACACGCATGCGGGGATTCAGCGAGGCATACGGGTCTTGAAATATCATCTGCATGACCAGCTTCATCTGCTTTTGCGTAGCCTTGTCTGCCAACGCCAGGTCATTGCCGCGCCACCAGCGTGTGCCATCTGACAAGCTATGTAGGCCCACAGCCATGCGGCCAAGTGTCGATTTACCGCAGCCAGATTCACCGACCAGACCCAGCACTTCGCCAGCACGCAAGGACAAATCAACACTGTCCACAGCATGCACAATATCGGGTGCGGCAGCAGCCCCCAGCCATTGGGCCAATCTGCCGGTCAGATCGCCGGGTTTGGCAAAACGCTTGCTGACACCGCGCAATTCCAGCAAAGGTGTGTCGTCAGTTGGCATGGATTTATGCATTTCAGACATATATGACTCCTGCTGTCACACTGTCTATATTGTTCATCGGATGGAAGCACAGCAGGCTGCGCCCATCGATATGTTGCACAGGCGGTACCTGCTCACAGGCGGTACTGGCACGCTCGCAGCGATTGCGAAAAGCGCAGCCAGGTGGCAGATTCAGCAAGGAAGGTGTAGCCCCGGGTATCTGGCGCAGGGTCTGACCATGCAGGTTACGCGAGGGTGAAGAGGCAATCAGACCGTGGGTATAAGGGTGCAAAGGCTGTTCCAGCACCTGGCTGACCGTACCGCTTTCGACGATCTTGCCGGCATACATGACGCTGACAGTATCCGCCAGCCCGGCGACTACCGACAGGTCATGGGTAATCCAGATCAGGGCTGTGCCGGATTCCCTGCACAGTTTCTGCATTTCATACAGTATCTGTCCCTGTATGGTGACATCCAGTGCCGTGGTCGGTTCATCGCAAATAATCAGTTCTGGTTCATTCAAGAGTGCAATCGCAATCGCCACCCTTTGCCGCATGCCACCAGAAAACTGATGCGGATACGCCAGCAGTCTTTCATCTGGTGAGGGGATACCTACCTTGACCAGAGCGGCGCGTGCCATGTCCCGCGCTTTTTCACGACTCACATCTTGGTGGGCAAAGACGGCTTCCATCATTTGGGTATCAATGCGCAAGACCGGGTTCAGGGTCATCATCGGGTCCTGGAAAATCATGGCAATGCGATTTCCACGAATTTGCCGCATGGCTTCTGCCGATAGCTCACGCAAATCCTGCCCCTTGAACAAGACTTTGCCCGCCGCGACTTTACCCGGCGGGTCAATCAAGCCCATGATCGAATACGCAGTCATGGATTTACCAGAACCGGATTCGCCGACCAGACCCATGATTTGCCCGGGCTGCACGCTGAAGCTGACATTATTCACCGCACTTACCGTACCGGCACGGCTGGCGAATTCAGTCTGCAGATTTTGTACTTCCAGTGTCGCAATCGTCATAGTGTGCTCCACCTATTGCGTCTGCAAGCGTGGGTTGAGCACATCGCGCAAATGATCCGCAACCAGATTGATGGACACCACTGTCAACAACAAGGCCAGGCCAGGGAAGAAGCTGATCCAGTATTTACCAGACAGCATGTATTGAAAGCCATTGGCGATTAACAAGCCCAGTGAAGGTTCAGTCACCGGCAAACCCAGCCCGAGGAAAGACAAAGTCGCTTCCAGTGAAATGGCTGAAGCCACCTGCAGGGCCGCAATCACGATCAACGGTGGCAGGCAGTTGGGCAATAAATGACGCCAGATAATACGGGCTGGCGACAGGCCCAGGCCAACTGCGGCCTCTATGTATTCCTTGCGTCTTTCCACCAGTGCTGCGCTGCGTGCCGTGCGTGCATAATATGCCCACTGCACCAGTACCAGCGCCAGGATGATCTTGCTCACGCCCTGCCCGGTCAAGGCCAGCAAGATCAAGGCAATCAGGATAGAAGGAAAGGATAACTGTATATCAGCGACACGCATGATCAGCGCTTCCACACGCCCCCCCGAATAACCGGCCAGCAAACCCAGGCCAAGGCCAATGAAGAGCGCAATCACGGTGCTGGAAAAACCAACGATGAGTGAAATCCGCAGGCCATAAAAAATCGCCGACAGCATGTCGCGCCCCTGCTCATCCGTACCCAGCACGAAGTAATGCAGACCATCGGCAGACAGTTTGCCCGGTTCCAGTCGTGAATCCATAACGTCAAGTGCCATCAGATCATAAGGATTTTGTGGTGATATCAGCGGCGCAAACAGGGCCACCAAGACCAACAGCAATAACACCAGACTGCCCATTGTAGCGATGCGGCTGGCAAAAAAATTGCGCAGAAAACGTCGCAACGGCGTTTCAGCAATGGATGTAGAAGTTTGGCTGGTCGACGTCATAAAAAGATTCAAGCCTGGTAATCGGACAGGCGCACACGCGGGTCCAGCAAGGAATACAGTACATCCACCACCAGATTGATGAGTATGAACAGGCTGACGATCAGCAACAGATAAGCAACGATGACCGGCCGGTCCAGTACCCGTATGGAATCAATAATCAGCTTGCCCATGCCGGGCCAGGCAAATATGGATTCAGTCACAATCGCAAAGGCAATGATGGAACCGAATTGCAGAGCGATTACCGTCACTATCGGTATCAATATGTTTTTCAGCACGTGCACGCCGATGATGCGGCTATTACGCAAGCCCTTGGCACGGGCAAAGCGCACATAATCCTGCAACAAGGCTTCTTGCGCGCCGGAACGTGTCAGGCGTATCACCATGGCGATATTGAACAGGGCCAGATTCATTGCAGGCAAGAGCACATGCCTGAGACCATCGATAGTCAGGAAACTGACCGGCACGCCCAGCAACAGCACCGTTTCACCGCGCCCGCTGGATGGTAGCCAGCCCAGTTGCACCGCAAATACCATGATCATCATCAAGCCCACCCAGAAGGTGGGCAAAGAAAACCCGAGTATGGAAATGGCCATGATACTTTTACCAGCAAAGCTGTCAGGCCGCAGCCCCGCCAGTAGCCCCAAGGGTATGCCCAGTACGATGGAAATCAGGATGGCGAACACGGCCAGTTCCAGCGTCGCCGGCAGGCGTTCCAGTATCAGGCCCAGTGCTGGTGTGGCATGGGCAAAAGATTGCCCCATATCGCCAGACAAGGCATTGCGCAGGAACAGCCAGTATTGTTGCGGCAAACTCTGATCCAGGCCAAAGGCAGCGATGATGCGTGCCCGTTCGATCTGATCTGCATCCGGGCTGATCAGCACATCTATAGGATTGCCTATCGCATACACACCAACAAACACCAGCAACGACATCACCAGCAAGACAGCCAGGCTTTGCAGCAGGCGACGCAAGATAAACATCAACATCCGTCAGACCTGCTCTGCGCGCGCGGGCAGGCAGCGTGCCGCGATTGCCGCAGCACTGTCTTGGTTGAACTCTGATTGGCGGATATCTTCATCATTGATGATCTAATTCTTTCTTTGTCTGTGGAAATCAGTGCGTGACAGACGTGACTTGCATGTTTTGCAGGATTTTACAGGCTTTGCTATTGAGTCGTGCGGCTGGGCGAAGCCGGGTAACTTTCTTGCCGACGGTCATCAATGCTACTACCTCCGTCATCAGACAGGCAAACCCATTTTCGTAAAATGGATATGCGGTCCGTGACTACAAGCCTGCGTGGAATCTGGTATCTTTCTCTAATACGGAGAAAGACATGCAAACAGGCTCATGAATGGAGCTTAGGCCATGCTTTTTCATCGACAGGATGATATCCTGACAAGAATAATTGTGTGTTCCTGACCATGTGCCTGTCCATGGCAACAATACGCAATACGGAGACAATTATGAAACTGATCGATCCCATAGTGCAATTCCATGCTGAAATCCAGCAAATCCGACGTGATATTCATGCGCATCCCGAGCTGTGCTATGAAGAACACCGGACTTCCGAAGTGGTGGCGCAAAAACTGCAAGCCTGGGGCATACCGGTGGTGCGTGGCCTGGGCGGCACCGGCGTACTGGGTATACTGAAAAATGGCAGCAGCGAACGTGCCATAGGCTTGCGGGCCGACATGGATGCCCTGCCCATGCAAGAAATCAATACCTTTGCCCATACTTCCCAACATGAAGGAAAAATGCATGCATGCGGGCATGATGGCCATACCGCCATGTTGCTGGGTGCGGCACGTTACCTGTCGCAATACAAGGACTTTGACGGCACCGTCTACCTGATTTTCCAACCCGCGGAAGAAGGCGGTGGTGGTGCCAGACGCATGATAGCAGATGGCCTGTTCGACAAATACCCGATGGATGCCGTGTTTGGCATGCATAACTGGCCTGGCGTGGCAGTTGGCACCTTTGGCGTCACAGCCGGCCCGATGATGGCTTCATCAAATGAATTTGAAGTCGTTGTCAGGGGCAAAGGTGCCCATGCAGCCCAGCCGCACAAGGGCATAGACCCGATTATCGTGGCGATACAGATCGCCCAGAGCTGGCAAACCATCGTCAGCCGCAATGCCAGCCCGCTTGAGTCTGCCGTGGTATCGGTGACGCAAATCCATTCCGGCAGTGCTACCAATGTCATCCCTGACGATGCAACGCTGATAGGTACGGTGCGTGCTTTCAGTACGGAGATGATCGATCTGATAGAAAAACGCATGCAGACCATCGCTGAACACACGGCAGCAGCTTTCGATGCCCAAGTGGATTTCCAGTTCAAGCGCAATTACCCGCCATTGATCAATCATGCCAAAGAAACCGCTTTCGCAGCCGAAGTCATGCGCAGTGTAGTGGGCGACGACCATGTTGACGCTCAGGTGGAACCTACCATGGGGGCAGAAGATTTTGCCTTCATGCTGCAGGCTAAGCCGGGCTGTTATGCCTTTATCGGCAATGGCGATGGTGATCACCGCGACATGGGTCATGGCCTGGGGCCTTGCAATCTGCACAACCCTAGTTATGACTTCAATGACGATTTGCTACCCATAGGTGCAACTTATTGGGTCAGGCTGGCCGAAGCCCACTTGAAAAAAGCAACTTAGGCAGCCATTTAGTTCACCAGAATCATCTTTACCGAATCATTCACGCCCAACATTAACTAAGACTTCTTAAAAAGACCTCTATGGCCGACGACAAAGACAACAACGATGTACAACGTAGCCCTTTTCTTGAAGAAAAGGCCTTTAAATCCCGTACCGTGCTGGTATTTGGCACCATCAACGACAAACTGGCTGCGGAAGTCAGCAAGCGTCTGATCGCCCTGGCGGCAGAATCAAAAGATCCGATCACTATCCTGGTTTCTTCCCCGGGCGGTCACGTGGAATCCGGCGATGTCATTCATGACATCGTCAAGTTCATTGATGCGCCAGTCAATATGGTGGGTACCGGCTGGGTAGGCAGTGCAGCAGTCAATGTTTTCCTGTCGGTGCCTAAAGAACGTCGTGTCTGTCTGCCAAATACACGCTTCCTGATTCATCAACCTAGCGGTGGCTGCGGTGGTCAGGCAACCGATATCGCCATCCAGGCACGTGAAATCGTCAAGGTACGCGAACGCATCGCTGCCCTGATCGCCAAAGAATCTGGCCAGACACTGGAAAAAGTCACGGCTGATATCGACCGCGATTACTGGATGAGTGCCACCGAAGCCAGCGAATATGGCCTGGTATCACGCATTATCGTCAAACAGACCGAGTTGAGCTAATTTCCGACCGCAGACTTGTTCTGAGTCAGTTCAAGCAAAGCAATCCGCATGGCCAACATGCAGATTGCTTTGTTAATGCCATCTAAAACTCTTCCCAATCGTGATGCTCACCGCTGGCCACAGGCGCTTTCGGTGAAGTACCAACTGCATTCGCTGCTATGGAAGGACGCGCTGCTCTGACTATGGGTTTCAAAGCTGGCTGTACGGTACGGGTCATTGTCGGGATAGCCAGCCGGGAGACCGCCTGCCGTGGCTTGTCGCTGGATTGATCCAGCTTGAAAATACTCACCACCTGACTCAGGTTAGCGGCTTGTTCCTGCAAAGCAGCTGCCGCAGCAGCAGCCTCTTCCACCAGTGCTGCATTTTGCTGGGTAACCTGGTCCATTTGGATGATGGCAGTATTAATCTGGTCTATGCCTGAACTCTGTTCTGACCCGGCTGCTGTGATTTCGCTGATGATGTCACTCACCCGTTTCACACTTTCCACCACTTCTTTCATGGTGGCACCAGCCTGGTCCACCAGGCGTGTGCCCTGATCGACTTTTTCTACCGAATCATTGATCAGGTCCTTGATTTCCTTGGCGGCACTTGCCGAACGCTGGGCCAGATTGCGGACTTCAGACGCCACCACGGCAAAACCACGTCCCTGTTCCCCGGCGCGCGCTGCTTCTACTGCTGCGTTCAATGCCAGGATATTGGTCTGGAAGGCAATCCCATCTATAACAGCAATGATATCGACGATTTTTCTCGATGAGGCATTGATGGACCCCATGGTATCAACCACTTGCGATACCACGTCACCGCCCTTTTGCGCCACCGCCGAAGCTGAATAGGACAGTTGATTGGCCTGACGCGCATTGTCACTGTTTTGTTTGACGGTCGACGTCAGTTCTTCCATCGACGATGCAGTTTCTTCCAGCGAGCCAGCCTGGCTTTCCGTACGTGCAGACAAATCCATATTACCGTTGGCGATTTCTGTTGATGCCGTCGCAATCAGGTCAGTACCAGTACGCACTTCACTGACGACCGACAGCAGATTGCCGTTCATGTCCTTTAGCGCCTGCAATAACTCGCCGGTTTCATCCCTGGTTTTTACTTCAATATTACTGGTCAGGTCGCCAGATGCCACCGTTTTGGCAACCCGGACTGCTTCCTGCAAAGGACGAGCAACCACTCTGGCTATCGAGTAAGCCAGCAATAAACCCAACACGATGGTCACCAGGATCAAGCCCAGTATCAAGGCTCTGGAATTGGAATAGATGGCCTCCCCCAAGCGATAGGCAGCAATACCGCCATCTGAATTAATCTGCACCATCTTGTCCGCCAGTTTGAGTATCTCTGCATTCAATCTGGATGATTCGCCACGCAGAGTCGTACGTGCCTCTTCCATATTGCCTGCTCTGGCCTGATCTGTCAGTTTTTTAGCTTCAATGGCGTACAGGTCCCACAGCCTGCCATATTCCGTGAAGTCTTTTTGCTCATCTGCTGAACTGATCAGTTTGGCGTAATCGCTCTCATAATTCTTCAATTCAAGCACATAATCTTGCCAGCGCTTTTCATATTTATTGAGACTATCTGCATCACCTGCAGACAATACAATCTGCATTTCCTGAGTACGCAGGCGCGAGATTCTTTCCTTGATGCCCATGGCGGCGTTCACACTGGGCATCCAGTTGGTGCCCAGTGTGAACGCTGTCTGGTTAACCCGTGATAATTGAAATATTGAAAAACCGCCCAGAAAGGCAGTCAGTATCAAAAGTAGAATGAAACCCACAAACAGCTTGGACGAAATCCTCAGGTTATAAAACAATTTCATGGCGAGTCCTTAGGTAAAAAGAACGACACAATGCAATAAGATAGAAAGAGGGGGCAAGATAGATGAACTACTTATGTTGTTATAGTTGTTATTTTTATAAAAATCAAATTTCTAACACCAATTGACGTGCTCATTCAGCTTAGCATTGTAGAAATCGTCAAGACAAGCAAAAGCGAGGTTTCATTGAAACCGACGTATAGGGCTCCTGCCCAAGCGCATTCTTTGAGCATCAGCGACATCCTCTGCACCAACTCCGGACTGCCTTTGCTGTCGGATACTAAAATTCTTCCCAGTCGTCATTGGCCCCGGCCACCACCGACTCTTTCCGGCTCGCGGTACTCTTATTGACTGGACTGGATGAAGGGCTTGAAGTGCTGCCCGGCCTGGTGACTGACTTTGTTGCAGGTTTGGGTAAGCCGTGCGCTGCCCCAGTCGTCTTCACTGTAGCGTGCTTAGTGATGACTTGTCGTGGCTGTTCACTGCTCTGTTCCAGTTTGAACACACTGACCACACGGCTGAGTTTGGCAGCCTGCTCCTGCAAGGCTCTCGCAGCAGCAGCGGCCTCCTCCACCAAGGCAGCGTTTTGCTGCGTCATCTGATCCATTTGGGTCACAGCCACATTGATTTGCTCTATACCTGAGCTTTGCTCAGCACCTGCAGCCGTGATTTCGCTGATGATGTCACTCACCCGTTTCACACTTTCCACCACTTCTTTCATGGTGGCACCAGCCTGGTCCACCAGGCGCGTGCCCTGACCGACTTTTTCTACCGAGTCATTGATCAGTTCCTTGATTTCCTTGGCGGCACTTGCCGAACGCTGGGCCAGATTGCGGACTTCAGACGCCACCACGGCAAAACCACGCCCCTGTTCACCAGCACGTGCCGCTTCCACAGCGGCGTTCAATGCCAGGATATTAGTCTGGAAGGCAATGCCATCGATAACGGCAATGATATCTACAATCTTTTTTGACGAGGCATTGATTGAGCCCATGGTATCAACCACCTGCGACACTACATTGCCACCCTTTTGTGCTACGGCCGAAGCAGAATGGGACAGTTGATTGGCCTGACGTGCATTGTCGCTGTTGTGTCGAATGGTAGATGTAATTTCTTCCATGGACGAAGCGGTTTCTTCCAATGAACTGGCCTGGCTTTCGGTACGATTGGACAGATCCATATTGCCATTGGCAATTTCGGTCGAGGCCGAGGCAATTTCATCCGTCCCCTGGCGTACTTCGCCGACTACCTGCAACAGGTTTTGATTCATCTCTTTCAACGCTTGCAATAACAAGCCCGTTTCATCCTGTGTATCAACCTGGATATGACTGGTCAAGTCACCGGTAGCCACGGTCTGTGCGACCTTGACCGCGTCCTGCAAGGGGCGCGATACAATGCGTGCAATCGCATAGGCCAACACCATACCCAGCAGAACACTGATGATCAGCACGGAAATAATCAGCGTGCGTGAAGTCTGATAAGACTCCATACCCGCCTTATAAGCATGGATACCGCCATCGACATTAAGTTTGACCATCCTGTCGACCAATTCCCTGACTTTGGTATTTAATTTGGATGAATCGGTACGCATCAGTGCCAACGCATCCTTACCATTTCCTTCGTGTGCAAGTGCGGCCATCTTATCGGTAATCTGTAAATAGGCAGTCATGGATTTACTGTATTCATCAAATTGCTTTTTTTCTTCAGGATCAGAAATCAGGCGCGCATAGTCGGCTTCATTTTCTTTCAGGCCAGTGATGGCCTCTTTGGTGCGGTTCAGATATTTTTCCACTTCCTCCGCATTCTCTGCCGAGACCATCTGCGCTTCTTGCGAGCGTATGCGCGACACTCTTTCCTTGATGCCCATGGCAGCATTGACGCTGGGCATCCAGTTGGTGCCCAGATCGTAAGCATTCTGATTCACTCTGGCCAACATGACGATGGAAAACACACCGAGGAAAATGGTCAGCAACAAAAGAAAGCCAAATCCTACGAACAGCTTTGCCGAAATTCTTAAGTTATAGAACATGCTCATCACGATTCCTTTAGAAAAAGGCGCATCAATGCATGGAAAAATCAAAAATTCAACAACTACATAGTAAAAAATTAATGTCAGATTATGGTGTGCCCTGATCAGAAAATGGAAATTGAATTCCACTAACGACTGGTAACTGAATGACCGAGACTCCTCTAGTCGTAGAAGCATCTGATGACGCATTCTTGTGAGAAAGAATGAGGCAATGCGATTCGACAGCAAGTGATATGGGATATATTTGACTATATACTTAGTTGTAGTTGGAATTGTTGCAGAATGCAAATTCCCACACAGGTATGTGGCGTAAAGCTCGTGTCTGTGTTGTATCAACTGTGAAATTCAAATCAATAAAAAGCACGGACTAACAGCTCTCATTTTCAAAAACGCAATCTATTGCAAACATCAAATTAAAGAGCTTGCCTCTCCGGCAGCAGTATCAAAATCGCCAGTTCATCGATACCAACAATGCATTAGGATCTGTCACTGGTATTTGATTTTTGCGCAATGACATTACAATAAAAAACGGAGCATCAAGCTCCGTTTTAATTGGTAGCAAAAATGATTACTTCATTGACTTGCATTCGGTTTTATTACCCTGCATGCGGCATTCGGTTATCAACTTGCCCTGCTTGTTCCAGGCCTGGACTTTCCAACTTTGCTGCTCACGCTCCATGGTCATGAAACCAACATCATTGGAATTGCTGAAATGATCAAGCTTGGCCCCGGTATACGGTGTGGCATTGGCTTCCAGCGGGGTAGACAAAGCTGTATCGAGTGAAGAACCACCATTGCCCGACACAAATTGCACTGGTTGACCGCTACTGAAGGTCAGCGCTTCAAACAAATGCACATGACCCGCCAGTGTAGCTTGCACCTTGGAGGGGAACAGGCGGGTACTGTTCAACGTCTGCATGATGTCTTGCATGGCCAGGTTGCCTGGATGAATTTTCATTTCACCACCCTTTTTAGATTCAGCAGCAAAACCCAATACCGGATGGTGATCGATAAAGAGATTGAAGTCTGCTGTTTCTGCCAGCTTGTTGACTGCCTTGAACTGCTCCATATACAACTGATAAGCAGCATCGGTTTTTGCCAGTGGCTTGTTAGGGACTTTGGCGGAATCAAAGACGATGAATTGTGCCTGCTCGCCACCGACGCGCCCTAAAGGCACGGCATACGGGGCACTGTAATCACCGCCCAGATCATCTTGCTCGGCAACGCAATCACGACCGGCCTGCAAAGGACGCGGGTCCATCAGACGCCACCAGCCCTGGCCTGCCCGCGTGCAGGATTCATGATTACCGCGCACAACTATCCAGGGTGCAGTTTTGAGCAATGCGCTTGCTGGCGAAAAGAAATCTGCCTGCCAGGTATCCCAGCCATAACCCCAGGGGCTGCCAGCACATTCCTTATTGCCTTCGGGGCAGGCATTTTCGCGGTATTGATAATCGCCTACGTGCACGACCAGGTCAGGCTTGAAACGCGCAGCGGTTTCCACCATTTCGCGGAAAGCCCATTTTTCACTGTCATTGCATGACTGGAAGTAATTGTCATTCGATTTCAAACGGCAACCTGTATCCCCTATCACCACAATTTTTTGTGTCACGGGTTTGGGCAAAGGTAAATCACGGCCAGCGATACTGGCGGCTTTTATCGTCGCAGGCAATGCTGCTTCACAAGTCAGGACGGGGAAAGAAGACGGTTTGCTGTCTTCCGGCTTGCTGGCTGTTTTGCGTAAAGGCAGAGTAGCGGCTGCAGCACGCACCTGCATGGGCTGCACCACACCATCTTGCGTCAGGGCCGGGCAGGTAGTATCTGTCGTGATGGCACGGGCAATCGCCTGGCCATTTTCACCCAATACTACCCAGGTGGCCTGTAACTTGCCGGCCTGTTCATTTTGCGTAGGCACTGTGCCACACGCACCCAACAGACTGGCCGCTGCCAGACCGGACATCACGCGCAAGCTTTGTGTCATATTGAAACTCATTGTCTTCTCTCCCATGAAATAATACTGTCCTTGCCGCCCAGCTTAACGTCGCATCATGTCCGCATGATGAACACCCTGGTTTATCCGTGCCCCAACGCCTCATACGCCAGACGCTTGAAGTCAAATGAAAAAGGATGCCAGAAACTCATCAGTCTTTGTGTCATCAGTACACCGGCAATATTGTGGCGCGGCGATATCCACCAGTGCGTACCAGCTATGCCCCCCCATTCAAACTCACCGGTTGCTGCTGGCGGGTCGATTGATGAAGGTTGCAGCGTTACTGCACCGCCCAGGCCAAAACCCTTGCCCGGTACGGCACCGACACCGGGAAAAGCAATGCCGGTACCTGCTGGCAACTGGTTCTGCATCATCAGCTTGATGGTCGAAGCTTGCAGTAGTGTATCGCCATCCGGCATAAAACTGCGCAGCAGGGCCAGCATGTCCTGGATGCTGGATACCAGTCCCCCACCGCCAGACAAACGTGCCACTGGCGTGACAAAGGCACCTGGATAGGGTGACTTGTCCAGCTTGCGCAAACCGCGTTGCAAGATATTTTGTGGATCAGTCCCCGCATAGTAAGACGCCAGACGATCACGTTTGTGTTCGGGCACGACAAAGCTGGTGTCATGCATGGCCAGGGGATTAAGTATGCGTAATTGCAGGAAGCGATCAAAACTCATACCGCTGACCACTTCCACCAGGCGTGCCAGCACATCGGTGGCGATCGAATATTCCCATGCTGCACCAGGGTGAAAGCTCAAGGGCAAGTCAGCCAGCACATCCATCATGTCGGCCAGACTGGTGAAAGCATTCAGTACCCGTTTTTCATTGTAGGTCTTGTACATCAACGTGCCGTGGTCAAGCAAGCCATAGCTAAGCCCTGCAGTGTGGTTCAGCAATTGTTTGATGGTGATCTTGCTGCGTGCTGGCTCGGTATCATCCAGGCTGGTGGCACCGGGTTTCAATACCTGACGCTGTGCCAGTTGTGGCAAAAATTCTTCAGCGGGTTGATCCAATTCCAGTTTGCCATCTTCCATCAACAGTAACACTGCTATCGACGTAATCAGCTTGGTATTGGAAAACACGCGAAACAGGTGGTCGTCACGCATGGGTGTCTGGCTTTCGCGGTCTGCCCAGCCAGTGCAATGCTGATGCACCAGTTCACGCCCGACCAAGACGGCCGTCGACACACCGGACAGGATTTCCCTGTCCACATATTTTTGCATTGCTGCATTTACTTTGCTGAAATCGTAGGTCATAGCCGAACTGTGCATACGTCAAAAAAACAGACATATTACTACGCTACACAGCTATCTTTATTCCTGCCACTCAGGCAAGCATGAATTGCCAGCTGAAAAAAACCAGCAGACCTACGATGATGGTCGCCAGTTGATGACGTGTTGCAGCGCAGACCATGGCCGCCAAAGAGGCTGCCACCAGTTGCGGATTGCGCCAGCTTAATTCCAGCTCCTGCCCATGCGGCGACAGTATCATCGGGACGATAATGGCGGTCAGCACCGTCACTGGCACAAAGTCCAGCGCCTTGCGTACATTGGCAGAAAACATCACACGGTCCCCCAGCATGAAGATCAGTGCCTTGATTACGAAAGTAATGGCGGCCATGCCAAGTATGGTTAAAGTGATATTCATGCTGGTTCCACTTCGTTTTCTGCTGCATTTTGTTTGCTAGTGTTGAATCTGGACGCCAGCATGCCGGTACCCACACCTGCGACCACGGCGACCAGCAAACCCAGTTTGTAAGGCAAACTCTGCAACGCGTAGGCACTGCTGCCAGCCACGATCGCCGCCAATAAATGTGGTCGCCGATATAACTGTGGCACCACAATGGCAATAAAGGTTGCCACCATGGCAAAATCCAGCCCCAGGGTCTGCAATTTCGGGAAAATGGCACCAAACAACAGGCCCACCAGCGTCCAGCACTGCCAGTTGACATACATGGACAAGCCCGATCCCAGAAAATACCAGTGACCATCTTTGGTATGGTGATGTTCACGATAAAAACCATCGACCACAGCAAAGGTTTCATCCGTCAATAAAAATCCCAGGATCCAGCGCCAGCGCCGCGGCAAATGGCGCACATAGGGCATCAGTGAAGCGGCATACAGCATATGCCTCAGATTCACGATCAGGGTCGCCAGCCAGATCACGAACATGCTGGCATGCCCGGCAATCAGGCCAACGGCAATAAACTGGCTGGAGCCGGCAAATACCGACAGCGACATGAGCTGCCCCTGCCATACGTTCAATTGTGCAGTAGCCACCAGGGCACCGAATATCATGCCGAAAGGGGCAGCGCCGACCAGCATGGGCACGGTATCGCGGATACCGGCAGTAAATTTGCTGAGTCTGGGAGAGCTTGGCATGGAATGCATCCTTTGAGACATGTGGATGTCAAATCATGCACGCCTGGCGGATTTTGCGCTTGTACAATCTTGCGCTTTTATAGTCGCCAGCGCCCTGGTGCTACGCCGAAGGCGCGTTTGAAATGGCGGTTGAAATGACTTTGGTCGGCAAAACCTGTCATGTTGGCAATATCAGTCACAGATAATCCCTGTCGCAGCAACCCCTGTGCACGGTTCAGCCTGAGCTGATTGCGCCAGGCGTGAGGTGGCATGCCGGTGCTGCGGGAAAACAGGCGTGCGGCATAAAAAGGGGAAAGTGCAACTTCCCGCGCCAGATCACTCAGACTCATGGGCTGGTCCAGGTTTTCACTGAGTCTGGCCTTCATCAATTCCACCCTCGCAGCATCTGGCAAGATGGATTGCAAGGCAGGCCGGGTACGTGCATAGCGCGACAACAGCAAGGCAAAACCGGCTGTCAGCGCATTTTCTGCAGCCAAAGGGTCAGCAGCTGTTTCCAGCAGACGGTGTGCGATTGCCAGGTGACTGGAAACTTCGGCATCTTCGATCACACCATCTGGCAACCAGGGAATACCTGCCTGTGTACCCGTCATATCTGCCGACAATTGCTGCATCCAGGCAACCGAAGGGTAAAAAGCACGGTAAGCCCAGCCGTGTTCAGTCGCCCTTTCGCCGGTATGTACTTCGCCAGGGTTGATGGCGGCGATACAGCCCACTGCAGCCAGGCAGCGTGCTCCACGATAACGATAAGTTTGTGCACCAGACTGGATAACGGGAATGGCAAAGCCTTCATGCCAGTGAGGTGCAAATTCCTGGGCAAAATATTCAGCCGTCAGCAATTCGGCATCCGGCAAGAGCGGGCTGCGCCACATTCGTGCTTCATCGTGGAAGGTCTTTTGCATGGGCAAAGTTAGACTGGAACTTTAAACCGTTTCATTTTATACGTACCTGACATTCATTGCCCGGATACCTCAGGCTGGCATGGCTGATGCTTGCAAACAACGCGAACGACTGGTCTGCTAAAAATTTCATCATCCTGGCTAATTGCCCAAAATCATCGTAAAGCACTGGCTATGCAAATGGCACAGAGATTTTGAATTTGTGCGGTTGACACACTTATAATGTGATGCAAATGATGGCCATGCCGTTCACGTGATGTTGAGCGATGGGCTTACTCTCTACTCTTGATTACCTACCTTTGGTTCGAAAGGATAAAGTGAATTCTGCCGTTACGCCAAACTTGCCCCGACTGGACTTGAAAGGCATCTCTAAACGCTATCCTTCGGTCATTGCCAATGATCAGGTTGACCTGCAAGTGGCACCCGGCGAAATCCATGCAGTACTGGGCGAAAATGGCGCAGGCAAGTCAACGCTGATGAAAATCATCTTCGGTGCTGTCAAGCCTGATGCAGGCACGCTGCGCTGGAATGGTGAAGAAACCAGGATTGGAACGCCACAAGATGCGCGCAAACTAGGCATCGCCATGGTGTTCCAGCATTTTTCGCTGTTTGATACCCTGACGGTTGCAGAAAACATTGCGCTTGGGCTGGACAAGAACGTCAATATGCAGGCGCTGGCAGAACAGATCGCCCAGACTGGCGACAGGTATGGCCTCGAACTGGAACCACATCGCCATGTCCACACCCTGTCTGTCGGTGAAAGGCAACGCGTGGAAATCGTGCGTGCCCTGCTGACCAAACCGCAATTGTTGATACTCGATGAGCCAACTTCAGTGCTGACACCGCAGGCCGTGCAAAAACTGTTTGTGACCCTGCGCCAGATTGCAGCCGAAGGATGCAGCATCCTGTACATCAGCCACAAGCTCGATGAAATCCGTGAACTCTGTCATTCAGCCACCGTCATGCGGGCTGGCAAAGTGACCGGGCATTGTGATCCGGCGCAAGAAACTGCCGCCAGCCTGTCACGCATGATGATAGGTGAAGACTTGCCGCAATCCACAGAGACCGGCGAATGCATACTGGGTGAATCGCGCCTGATACTCAGCGGCCTGAGCCTGCCCAAGGCACATGCGTTTGCGACCGCATTGTATGACATCGACATGGAAGTCTTTGGTGGCGAAATCGTCGGCATCGCCGGCGTATCCGGCAATGGCCAGCAAGAATTGCTGGCCGCCCTGTCTGGTGAAGACCGTCGTGCCGGTGCCAGGATGATACGTCTGAAGGGCCAACTGGTTGGCAACCTGGGGCCGGAAGCACGACGCAACCTGGGCCAGAGCCTGGTACCGGAAGAAAGACTGGGCCGTGGTGCCGTGCCGGAAATGAGCCTCACTGACAACATGTTGCTGTCGCATCAGCATGGACAATTCGTGCGCCATGGCATGATCAATTTTCGCCATACCATACAGGCGGCGGCAGATATCATCAGCCGCTTTCGTGTCAAGGCATCTGGTCCGGCGGCGCTGGCCCGCAGCCTGTCTGGTGGCAACCTGCAAAAATTCATCGTTGGCCGCGAGATCACGCGGCAACCGGATGTCTTTATCGTCGCTCAACCCACCTGGGGTGTGGACGTGGGTGCGGCAGCCCAGATCCATGCAGAAATCCGTCAGTTGAAACAGGCTGGTTGTGCCGTGCTGATCATTTCTGAAGAACTGGACGAACTGTTTGAACTTTGCAACCGCATGCATGTTATCGCCAAAGGACGCCTGTCACCCTCTATCGCCACGTCCACTGCCACGCGCGAGAAAATAGGTTTGTGGATGAGTGGCCTGTGGGAAGATGGGGAAACAGCAGAAACCGTATCGCTGGGCAAGACCCGCCGCCGCAAAGAGGTGGACCATGCTTAAGCTGGAATTACGCGCTGGCAGTTCGCGCAGCATGGCTTATTTTTCACCGGTACTGGCGCTGTTGCTGACCATCTTTTTTGGTGCCCTGTTGTTCATGGCTTTGGGCAAAAACCCTTTGACTGGCTTGCAGGTGTTTTTGATCGAACCGATACGCAGCAAGGCGGCGATTGCCGAATTATTGCTGAAGACCACACCACTGGTACTGTGCGCGCTGGGGCTGTCAGTCTGTTACCGTGCCAATGTATGGAACATCGGTGCCGAAGGCCAGTTGATTGCGGGTGGTCTGGCAGCGGGTAGCACCATCCTGTTTTTTGATACGGGCACACCAGGTTTGTCGGGTGGGATGGTACTGATACTGGCAACCTGCGCCGGTGTCATCGGTGGTGCACTATGGGCCAGTATCACTGCGCTATTGCGTGACCGTTTTAACGCGAATGAAATCCTGGTGTCGCTGATGCTGACTTACATTGCACAACTGCTGTTGATGTATGCCGTGAATGGCCCGCTGAAAGATCCAGGCGGTATGAATTTTCCGCAATCCAAGGTATTTTCCAGCGACTATTTATTACCGCATCTGTTTCAGGGTAGCCGCCTGCATGTAGGCTTTATCGTCATGCTGCTTGCCAGTGGCCTGATGGCAGCCTTTGTGTATCGCAGCTTCGCCGGTTACCGCCTGACCGTGGGTGGGCTGGCACCACTGGCGGCACGCTATGCAGGTTTTTCCAGCCGCAAGGCTTTGTGGACATCCTTGCTGATTTCTGGCGGCTTTGCCGGCATGGCAGGCGCGTTTGAGGTAGCGGGCCCCATAGGCCAGGTCTTGCCTTCGATTTCACCGGGCTATGGTTTTGCCGCCATCATCGTCGCATTTATTGGTCGACTTAACCCCATAGGCACCATCTTTGGCGGTCTGGTGCTATCCCTGTTTTATCTGGGTGGCGAAATGGCGCAATCACGGCTTGGCCTGCCATCTGCCATCACCGGACTGTTCCAGGGCATGCTGCTGTTTTTGCTGCTGGCCTGCGATACCTTGATCAATTACCGCCTTCGTTGGCAGAAATAAGCGACCATGGAAAATTTTGCTGCGCTGATCGCCGCCTCCATCAATTCCGGTACGCCCTTGCTGATCGCTGCGCTGGGCCTGCTGATCAATGAGCGTGCAGGTGTGCTCAATCTTGGTGCCGAAGGCATGATGCTGGTGGCCGCCATTGTCGGCTTTGCCGTCGCCCACCAGACCCATATGCCCTGGCTGGGCTTTGTCGCCGGTGCCATTGCCGGTATGCTGATGGCCACCCTGTTTGCCTGGCTGGCGCTGGTGCTGGCCACCAATCAGGTAGCCACCGGGCTGGCATTGTCCATCTTCGGTGGTGGCCTGTCGGCCTTTATCGGGCAGTCTTTTGTTGGCCAATCACTACCCGGCGGCGGACATGGCATACCTTACCTGTCTGATATCCCATTCCTGGGCAAGGCGCTGTTCGACCAGCATGGCATCGTGTATTTCAGCCTGATATTGTGCGTGGCGATTATCTGGTTTCTATACCGTAGCCGGGCTGGCCTGATCTTGCGTGCGGTTGGCGAATCGCCAGAATCCGCCCATGCCCTGGGCTATCCGGTACGCAAAATCCGTTATATTGCCCTGCTGTTCAGTGGTGCCTGCTGTGGCATAGCGGGGGCTTACCTGTCCGTGGTCTATACACCGATGTGGGTGGAAGGTCTGGTAGCAGGTCGTGGCTGGATTGCACTGGCCCTGACCACCTTTGCCACCTGGCGCCCGGCACGCGTCTTGCTCGGTGCCTTACTGTTTGGTAGTGTGACGATATTGCAGTTCCATTTTCAGGCGATAGGCATTGCCATCCCTTCGGAAATTCTGTCCATGCTGCCTTATGCTGCGACCATCGTGGTGCTGGTACTGATTTCGCGCAATCCGGACTGGATACGCTTGAACATGCCTGCGTCACTGGGGAAACCTTTCCGTCCCGGTTCTGCCTGAAGGCGGTCCTGGATAAATTTTTTTGCTGTATTCTTTTTATTTTACGAAACTTAGTTACCTAGCATAGGAAGCTCACCATGAAAATTTCTCGCAGAAAAACCCTGACAGCCGCGCTGTCTCTGGCGGTAATTGGGACTCTTGGTCTTGCCGCTTGTGGTCAGAAAGAAGAAAGCAAACCTGCTTCCTCAGCATCTGCTGCGCCAGCCAGTGCAGCAGCCGCGCCCGCGGCACCTGAGCCGCTGAAAGTCGGCTTCATCTATGTTGGCCCGGTGGGTGATGCAGGCTGGACATTTGCCCATGATGTTGGCCGCAAGGCGGTCGAAGCCAAATATGGTGACAAGGTTAAAACCACCTTTGTTGAAAACGTGCCAGAAAGTGCCGCCGATGCTGAACGCGTCATCCGCGACCTGGCCACCCAGGGCAACAAGGTGATCTTCGGTACCACCTTCGGTTACATGGAAGCCATGCTGAAAGTGGCCAAAGACTTTCCTGACGTGAAATTTGAACACGCCACCGGCTACAAAACCGCCGACAACATGGCGCAATATGATGTACGCACGTATGAAGGTGCCTACCTTGCAGGTATCGCCGCCGGCAAGATGAGCAAATCTGGCAAACTGGGCGTCGTTGCCTCCATCCCTATTCCTGAAGTGCTGCGCAATATCAATTCCTTCACGCTGGGCGCACGTTCAGTCAACCCCAAAGCGACGACCAAGGTAGTCTGGGTGAACAAATGGTTTGACCCGGGCAAAGAACGTGAAGCTGCCACCACCCTCATCGGCCAGGGTGTGGATGTACTGATGCAAAACACCGACTCTGCCGCCGTAGTACAGACCGCTGAAGAAAAAGGCGTGTATGCCTTTGGCTGGGATAGCGACATGAGCAAGTTCGGCGCCAAGGCTCACCTGGCAGCATCCGTCATTGACTGGGGCGTGTATTACACCAAACGCGTCGGTGAAGCACTGGATGGCAAATGGAAATCAGACACCACCTGGTGGGGCCTGAAAGAAAACATGATAGACCTGAAAAACTTCAACGCCAGCCTGTCAGATGACGTGAAAAAACTCATCGCCGACAAACGCCAGGGCGTCATCGACGGCACAGCACCGATCTGGAAAGGTCCGATCAAGGACAATACCGGTAAAGAAGTACTGGGCAAGGATGCAGTTGCGGATGACAAGTTCCTGCATGATGTGAAGTTTTATGTCGAGGGCGTCGAGGGCAAGGTTCCGGGCTAAATCGACAGAACTCTACGTCAACAAAAATCGCGGCGACCCGTTATCGGGCAGCCACGATTTCCTTTACAGGAGTAATCATTGCAGAGACGGAAATCAACATTTGCATAAACTCAAAGAGGAAATAAATGGGTCAGCAACGTGCAAAAATTGAAGCATGGCTGGAAGTACGACGCAGCCGCCCCAGTGACAGCGAATCAATCAAATTGCTTCTTTTAATTGCCGATGCCTGTGATTCTGCACTCGACATGGGCCATTTATCAAAGGAACAATTACAGGTATTTATAGATGGAGCAAGTAACACTCATGCACTGGTTTGGGCAAATACCGTAGAACTTATCACGATTTTGCAAAAGAACGGGATCGACGCGAACTCAATCCTGGTCGAAATTTCGAAAAGCAAGAAGGCTAAAGCGCGATATGCGGCGCTTTGCTGCATCGAGGGAAGAGCGACACCCAATTTTCTCGTAGATGAAATACTCATCTCTGGCTTGAATGATCGTAGTGAAAATGTGCGCGTGAAAGCCGCAGAAGTCGCAACCATTCATTTCCGTAAAAAATGGCTGGCCCCGATCATGGGCCCAGCCGCAGAGCAACATCCCTACATCGCGCAGCTGCAAAAATTGACTCGTGATGGATACACACTAGAAGGGCATGGAGATGGAACTTTCGATCTCAGTGTTCTTACTCATTCAGACGGTATCTGGACAAAACGCATTACCGAAACTGACCTGGAAACAAAAGGTATTCATGCCCTTGTGACTGCATTAAAACTTGGTTTAAATAAGACACCACCTCTTCCTGTCGAAGAGCATAGGATTTTCTGAGTTTATATAGAAGTGCAGCTCATCGGTATTGACCCGGAAATTAGCCACGTATCTGACCATGCGCACAGACAAAGGCAGGACATCTGCCAGGCAAGGATCGTTTAACAACTGGGTAATCAGCCTTCTTCAAGAACGTCGTCGAAAGACTACTATTTAGGGATCAAGGTGAATCATCACACCCTGACCTACTGGATTCACTATCAGGACCACCAGGCCATGGACATCGGTGCCGACATCGGTGCAAGCACTCAGTTGAGCCGAGGCACGCGATGTGTGCAGTCGGCTAGATCGCGGCTTGCTTCGTCATTAATTTATCGCGTTCTTCTTGAAGTGCAGACCAGTTTTCCGGATATCCGGCACATGTGCACATAAATCACGCCTTTGACGTCTTTTGCATAAAACGCAGCACATCGCTTCGCATAGACAGGCAGATTTTCGTCCTTCGTCCAATTACTATCCGCGTGCCGGAGTGAAATTGAAAATACCGTCAATCGACATTCGACGACGGCGGCAACGCCGTCGTTCTTTCACAATAATTGCGATAAGGAATACAGCATCATGAAGATACAATCCGATAAAGTTCATGCAGAAACCTCAGCTCACTCGGAACACCCCCAGGAAACAGCGCCCGCACCGGAAAACCGATACACGCCGGACGAGCGACCTGGGAGCATCGTGTCGGCGCAATTCGCTGGATTGGAACGGCTTTCAGTGGTGCGAAGGGCCTCATCCGATATTGGGCCGCGTCACGCCGCCTTGGAAATCGGCGAATCTTCCGGTACTGCCAATGCCGCCGTGGCGCGCTCCGACTCCGCAATGCTTTTAGGCCATCACACGCAACGCAGTGACAGTCAGATCTTGACACTGTTGCGGCATTCGAACATGCCCGCCCGCGCGACCAATGTATCTGACCCGGTCGCTTGCGCTGCAGATGAAGCATCCTCCGGCTTCAAAGCGGCAATGCACTCTTTCGCCCGCATGTCCGATATCCGTACACTACTATCCAAGGCAGATGATGGCGAGTTTCTCGCACCGTTGCAGGGACGCGATGGCGAACTTGCTCGTCTGTCGGCCAACATGGCCGACTTGAAAGCCATCTTGAACAGCAACGATGTTGCCGCGCCGGCGGAATTGAAAGAAGCCATTTCGGCCAGGCTTGATCAGGTAACGCAGGCCCTCGATGAACTCAATACCAACAAGTCACTATCAAATCGTGCGTCAAAAATTGTCGCCATCCACGCCTTGCTGGCACCGCTGCCGCTGCTCGTCCCAATGTTCACCAAACCCGTTCAGCAAAAGGCAGAGGCGGAAATCATGGCCTTGATCTTCAAGGCCATGGTCGAGGGTGTGGGCATGATGCGCACTCCTACTGTCGGCAACCTGCTGCTGAAGGATCGCACCATGTCGCGCTACTACGCCAACATAGTCCAGGCCGGATTGTTTGCCTTGCCGACCTTTGTCAAGAGCTTGCGCTTCCTTAATAAAAGCACGCCCTTCAACGCGGCGCTTGGTGTCATCTCCACCGGCGCGCTATTCGGAGGGTTCATGTCGAAGGAAATCAAGGAGAAAGTCAATAAGTGGTATAGCGGAGATCCTCATCCCGCCATGATGAAGGCGGGCCGGGACTTGTTCTCCACCACTACGTCCTTGAGTGAAGAGCAGCAGACCCGCATTCGCGAAGTGATGAACCAGATCGTCTACACCATTAATACGGATCAGAAAAGCCTGCTCAACACCAAGAAAGCATTCGTCGCAAACGAACATCTTGAACTCAGTCCGCACGTCAGCAAGCAAGTTTCCATTGCAGTGAACGCCTACCAGCAGATAGCCGAGGAACTCTCCAGCCTTCTGGGCACCCACGCGCCCGAACTCGCCACGGAAAACAAGGATCGCAAGACCAAGTTAGCACTGGCCACATTTGCCACCGGCGTGTGCGCCGCGACCACGATACTCATGATTCCCGACAAGATCGGCGTGGTAGACTTGGGGGCGGATGCTGCATTCACCTCCGCCTTGATGTTCAGCCTAGTTGCCGATGGCAATGTCAGCCGCAAGGATGCGCTGGAGGAATTCAAAACTTTTGTCGGATTGAGTATCGTCATGTTTGCCGTGCTGGCGGCCAACAAGGGGGCGAAGGATTACATGGAGAAAGGAGCTACCGGACTCTTGGTCGGTTCCATCGCCATGACCGGACTCAATCTCGTATTGCCTGGCCCTATTGGCCATTACGCTGCGTCGGGGTTGGAAAAGTTGATGAGCATGAATCCGTCCGATCTGCTGGCAGCCCTGCACGGCATTGGTAACAAAGTTTACCAGATGTTCGGCGGTGCGGCGGCGGAAGCACAACCGCACAGGTCCAGTGTCGTCATCGAAGAGCTGGAAGGGCACGGCGATTTGGAAAACGGCCTGCCTGCGTAGGTGGGTTACCTGTTTGCGCCACATTGTCCCCCGCCGATTAATACAAATCATCTACACCATCACCTTGGCCGACGCCTCCGCCACTATCCGCCGTAACCACTGCACTTCTGCCGCTGCATGTGCGCGTTCGTGCCAGAGCATGAAGAATTTCATTTTGGGTACGGTAATGGGCATGGGCAGGACTTCTATCGGCCAGTCTTTGGCGCACTGCACGGCAAAGCTGCGGCTGGTGGTGAAGATCAGGTCGGTGCGGGACAGGACGTAGGGCACCATGCCGAAGTAAGGGATGGTCATCTGTATCTTGCGCTTCAGGCCCTGTTCTGCCAATGCGGTATCGATGATGCTGCGGTGGCCCATCATGTAGGGTGTCGGGGCAAGGTGGGCCATTTCCAGATAATATTTGATCGACAGACCCTTGCTGACAACCGGGTGCTTGCGATGCACCATGCACACCACTTCATCTTCAAATAATTGCGCCAGATGCAGGTGCTGTGGCAGGTCTGGCCAGTTGCCGATGACGCAATCCAGTTCGCCAGTTTCCAAGGCATTCGCATAATCAAAACCGGCATTCAGGGCATGCACGGTCAGGCCGGCATTTGGTGCCTGTTCACGCAGTTTTTCTATGATCAGCGGGATCAGCAAGGCACTCAGGTAATCGGGTGCGCCCAGTTGAAATACCCGCTGGGTGGATGCGGGCATGAAGGCGGGGGCCGGGCTGGCGATGCTTTCCATCACGTTGAGCCCCTGGCGGGCCAGCAGCAATAATTCTTCACCACGTTCTGTGGCAGTCATGCCATTTTTACCCCGTACCAGGATGGCGTCGCCAGTGATTTCGCGCAGGCGCTTCAGCATATTGCTGATGGCAGGTTGTGATTGCCCCAGTTTCATGGCTGTGCGGGTGACACTTCGTTCCGTCAGCAGGGTATGCAGGACACGCAATAAATTGGTATCAAGCTGATCCATCAGGCGCTGGTTCATGCTGCCACCTCAGTTGAGGATAAGGGCAGTGCCAATACATCACCATCGACAAAGACCAGCATCTGGCCAGATTCGCACTGGGTCCAGTGTTCATTGGTGGTCAGCGGTTCAGTCACGATGATGGCAACCTTGTCAGCGGGCGTAGTCACCTGCGAAAAATCCACGGCCACATCTTCATCCGTCAAGGCAGCCGTACTGAAAGGATGCTGGCGCACGATATAGTAAAGTTTGGTTGAGCAATGCGTGAACAGCGCTTCGCCATTCGACAACATCATGTTGAAGGTGCCGAAGCTGGCAATTTCTGCGGTGATTTCGTGCATGAACAGAGCCAATTGCTCAACCGATGGCAACTGCTCACCAAAATGGCGGCGCATGCGTTGCAACAGGTAGCAAAATGCGCGCTCGCTATCGGTATTGCCGACCGGCTGAAAACTGCCATCCAGCACAGGATGAAACTCTTTGAGGTCACCATTGTGGGCGAATACCCAGTAACGGCCCCAGCATTCGCGCACAAAAGGGTGACAGTTTTCCAGGCTGACCTGGCCCTGTGTGGCCTTGCGGATATGCGCGATGACATTCCTGGATTTAATGGGATAACGCTTGATCAGCTCGGCCACGGGTGATTCAACCGCTGACTGATGATCAACAAACAGGCGCACACCGCTGCCTTCAAAGAAAGCGATACCCCAGCCGTCTTTGTGCTCGTCCGTTAAACCGCCACGCGTAGCAAACCCGGTAAAACTGAAGACAATATCAGTCGGGGTATTGCAGTTCATTCCAAGTAATTGACACATGATGCAAATAGTAGAAACAGTTTGCACATACCTTACCATAGGCAAACCCGCTTATTATTCCCAAAGCCATAAGATTTTTGTGATTCCTTATGCTATTTTCGCTCAAGATGTGTTGACATATCTTTTAGACAAGTGAATAGAATGGCAAGCTTGTCCGGGCAATCGCGGCGACACAATCTGTAGCAATCATGGGCGGTAAATGTCTTACAATTTGACCGTGGACCTGATGCATATTGAGGCAGATAATCTACCCATGGCCTGGTTTCAGGCTGATAAAGGAATCCTATCATGCAAAAATTCAGCACCGATATCTTATTGCTGGCCGTACCTGAATTAAAAGACGTTGCGCCCAAGCACTATGCAGAACTCATCTACCATGCAGAGCTAGCGACATTAAAGACACGCAAGCCGCTCTGGCGTGAATTG
Organism: Undibacterium sp. GW821-FHT11B02; assembly: GCF_058808955.1. NCBI lineage: Bacteria > Pseudomonadati > Pseudomonadota > Betaproteobacteria > Burkholderiales > Oxalobacteraceae > Undibacterium > Undibacterium sp. GW821-FHT11B02. The sequence goes on from NZ_JBXASD010000001.1 coordinate 192,047, forward strand.
ATGATAGCCATGACGATATTCACGTCTGTGTATTTTGCCAACCTGATATTTGCACCGGACTCCATCTGGATCAGCGGTATGGTCACTATTGCCATTTCACTGTGTTCCGTATTCGTCATCGACCTGATCTACTTCCGCAAGCTGAAGCCAGCCATCATCTCGCGTCTGGCAAAAATCAAATCCTGAGCAGACTCAGATTAGTTCAGGTTTTCAGGGCAAACACCTTTTGAAATTCGCGTTTGCCCTTGTTCGTCAGCGCCAGTGCCCGGCTGTCCAAATCACGCTCCAGCCAGGCATGGCTGAGCAATAAATTCAACAAAGCTGCTCCCAGCGCACCTCCTAGATGAGGTGTGCGCTCACTCCAATCGAGGCATGAGCAGGCGAACCTGCGTCTGGCCTTGCGTGTAGTGGCCACATCCAGCCCCAGTTTTTCCAGTGCAAGCACGCCTTCTGCCGTCAATTCATAGGCAGTATCTTCACCTTCCACGGTGGTGATCCAGGCTTGCTGCAACAGATAATCATGCATACCCACCGCCACTTCTCCCGCCATATGGTCATAGCAGGTACGTGCCTTGCGCAGTCGGTCTGGCGTATTTGGCACAAAAGGCGGTCTGGGCAAGCCTGCAATCAATAACAGAGATTCCAGCGCATTAGCCACTTCGGGGCTGGCCAATTGGTAATAGCGATGCTTGCCCTGCGCCACCACATTCACCAGATGTTGTTCCAGCAACTTGCTCAAATGCACACTGGCTGTGGAAGGGCTGACCTCGGCCACTGTTGCCAGTTCAGTACTGGTACGGGCGCGCCCGTCCATCAGGTTACACAGCATGCGGGCGCGGGCTGGTTCGGCGATGGCACCGGCCAGTCTGGCTAATTGGGTATCGGCATAATGGAGATTATCTGCATTCATAGTTTGATGGTAGACGAATTGTTCAATGCAAACAAGCCCTATACTGCATCACCTACCCATGCACGATAGAGCATAGCCATGAACCAGACAAACACCATTAACATCCTGAATGCCGCAAGCAATTCTGACCCCTACCCGTATTACGCCAGCCTGCGTCAGGGTCCGGCATTGGCATATGAAGCTGAATTCAAATGCTGGATAACCAGCCGCGCAGATGTGGTACAGCAAGTGCTGGAATCCACAAGCTGTGCCGTCAGGCCGACCGCCGAACCAGTGCCGCGCAATATCGTTGGCGGTTCAGCCAGTGAGATATTCGCCCATTTGATGCGCATGAACGAAGGCCAGGCCCATGCCCAGCCCAAACAAGTCATGCAAACCACATTGCGCCAACTGGATTTATCAGTTCTTGCCCTGCATGCCCAACAGCATGCGCTGGCACTAACACGCCAGTATGCATTGGATGATGGCGAAGGCCTAAGCCAGTATCTGTTCGACCTCCCTATCCATGTCATGGGCAGCACTCTGGGTTTCAGGCAAGACGTATTGGTCAGGCTGTCCATATGGATGGCTGATTTTGTGCGCTGTCTGTCGCCGCTCAGTACCCCACCACAAATCGAGGCAGCCCATGCAGCCGCACAGGCTTTACAAGCCAGTTTTCGCCAACTGCTACAAGACACTGCGGTTGAACCGGACAGCTTTCTGGCACGCCTGCAGGCAGAAGCACTACAAGTGGGCTGGAACAATGCAGATGCCTTATTGGCCAACCTTATAGGCTTGTTATCACAGACTTATGAAGCAACAGCGGGTCTGGCGGGTAATAGCATCATCGCTTTGCAGCAACGACCAGACCTGATACATATAGTGTGTGAAGTGTCTGCTAGTCAGCCACAAAGAATAAAAGACCTGGTTGCAGAAGTAGCCCGCTACGATGCCCCGGTACAAAACACACGGCGCTTCGTGACTCAGGCATGCGACATTGCGGGCCAGGCTTTGCAGCCCGGTGATGTGATCGTGGTCTTGCTGGCAGCCGCCAATCGTGACGAATCGGCCAACCGTGATGCAGATAGCCTGCAACTGGACAGAACGGACCGCAAGGTATTCACCTTCGGCCATGCCCGGCACGCCTGCCCCGGTCAGGCGATTGCCGAACAGATTAGCGCCAGTAGTCTCCACCATCTGTTGACTAACTCGTTGTTTGACTGGGGCAGACTAAGCTGGGCTTACCGCCCTTCGCTGAATGGCCGTATTCCGGTATTCAATCACAATATGGAGTTGTCATGACTGAAGTCAGCATTGTCGCGAATCAGAAAAATAATGTTGCTACTGAACTCGCGCTGTTACTGGCACTTTCTACCTTGTGGGGAGCGTCCTATACCTTTATCAAAATCGGTGTGGTCACCATCCCGCCAGTGACCTTTATCGCAGCACGCACGCTGATCGCCAGTACTTTATTGTTGGCTATCATGCGCTGGCGTGGCATCCGTCTGTCCCGCGACGCAGTTATATGGCGTCGTTTCATGGTGCAGGCATTGCTGAATAGCGTCGTACCATTTACGCTGATAGCATGGGCGGAACGGTCGGTCGATGCTGGTCTTGCCACCATCCTGAATTCCGGTGCCCCAATTTTGACATTTCTGGGAACGTGGATGATTACCCGCCATGAATCGGTCACCCCACGTAAGCTGTTCGGTGTAGTCGTAGGACTGGCAGGAACCTGCCTCATCATCGGCATGGAAGTCCTGCATGGCCTGGGCGAGCAATTGATGCCACAACTTGCCATTATCCTGGCCACTATCTGTTATGCAGGTGCCGCCATGTATGGCAAACATTTTAAAGGTCTCGACCCCATGCAGCCTGCTGCTGGATCCCTGATCTGCGGCACAGCCATCATGATCCCTTTAAGTCTGATTGTTGATCACCCCTGGACAATCACACCTTCCCGCGCGTCGGTCTTTGCCTTGCTTGGGCTATCGGTATTTTCGACGGCGTTGGCGTTTGTCATTTATTTCCGGCTGGTACGAACTCTGGGTTCCGTCGGCACGACTGCACAAGCATATCTGCGTGTTCCGATTGGCGTCCTTATCGGTGTAGTCGTACTGCATGAAACCATGACGCCCACCGTTTGGACAGGTTTGGCCTGCGTGGTTTTTGGTGTGGCTGCGATGACCATCCCGGCACGTGTTGCCATACCTGTCAAAACAGGGAAACCCACGTAACCTGCCTTGGCAACCATGCTCGTGAAATTTACTACTCAATCAGATGTTTCTCAACAACCAGGAGACCCCATGATCGCCGTTATTTTTGAAGTCATTCCCCATGCAAACAATAAGCAGGAATATCTGGACATTGCCGCTGAGCTTGCGCCTTTGCTGAAAGAAATGGATGGATTTATTTCCATTGAGCGTTTTCAAAGCCTGGTTGATCCTGCCAAGATTTTGTCGCTGTCTTTCTGGCGCGATGAAGCCGCTGTCGCCAACTGGCGTAATACCGAAGAACACCGGGCAGCGCAAACCCAGGGGCGCGGCCATGTGTTTGCCGCTTACCGTCTGCGTATCGCCGCCGTGGTGCGCGATTATGGCTTGCATGAAAGAGAACAGGCACCTGCGGACAGTCGCAGCGTGCACGGTTAAACCAAACCAGAAAGTACCTTATGTCCGCACTTGATCTCTACCTTAAAAAATACTACCTGAACAAGGCGCAATTTGCCGCTGCCTGCAACTGTACAGAGGAAAATATCGATGTCCTGATACAGGCCCAGCTATTACCCGCCCCGTCTTATGTGGTGACAGAAAATGCCAAAATCCATTCTGCTATTTTTGGAGAATTGGATGCTGCTGAAACTGACGTTGGCGAATATTTTCACCCTGCCAATACCGTGTGGTACAACAAGGCACAACAGGCGATGGCCCAACATGGCGACCTGGCCGCTCAGGCATTCAAACAGGATTTCACGCAAGAATTTATCGATGCCATCACCAAGCTGAATGCCACACTATGGCATGTGCAAGACAGTTTTAACAGCGATGGGACTGTCATTGACACAGGCTTGCAAGCCCGTGCTGAATTAAGCTGGCAACATTTTTTGTTGGGTACTTTTGGCCTGTGCGTCGCCAACCCGACATCAGCAACAACAATAGCACTCAAAGAAGTATTGCAGGAAAAATTGATCGCCCTGACCGACAATGGCAGCAAGATCATATACAACACTGCAGAAGCAAAAGACTTGCTGCCACTGGTCGATGATTATGCGCGGGTAGCCATGTGGTTTTCCCCGGCAGAGTACCCGCGTTGCAGCCGCAAGCGTCTGGTGGATGATTTGCGGCCCCATCTGCTGACAGCAATCGCCGCATAAATCAGCAGCCGGGTTTATCGACGCGGTTTGCCAGGGTAGTTTTCTTCAATACGCCGCATGTGTGGCCGGGTATAAGTCTGTCTACCGACTAACTTATACCTCCACACTTATGTTGAAACTCTATCTTTCCATGGCAGCCTTTGCATTGGCTTCATCCTTTTCACCCGGCCCGGTCAATATCGTGGCCTTGCGCTCTGGCACGCAATACGGCTTTCGTGCCAGCCTTGCACATGTCAGCGGCGCAACCATAGGCTTTACGGTTTTATTGTTCCTGATTGGCCTGGGCCTGCATGAGTTATTGAATGTCATACCAGCGCTGACACAGGTCATACGATGGGCCGGAGTTGCTTTTTTATTGTTCCTGGCTTACAAGCTCGCAATAGACGATGGGCAATTGCTGGTCGATGAAAAAGGCAAGGGCCCATCCGCATGGTATGGCGCACTGATGCAATGGCTGAATCCAAAAGCATGGCTGGCATCGATAGCTGGCATGGGTGCGTATGCTGCAAATGGTGATACCAGCATGGTATGGCATTTCACCATCATCTATTTTTTCATTTGCTATGCATCGATTGCAGCCTGGGCCTATGCTGGCACGGCTTTGCGCCAGCTATTCAAACGACCAGCCCTGATGCGTGCTTTTAATCGCAGCCTGGCGGCGATGTTATTGGTCAGTGCCGTCTATCTGGTGCTGACTTAAGCTTGCTTAACCCAAATACTGGCCAGGCGTCGCCGCCAGCATGCGTTTAAACACGCGCTGAAAATGCGCCTGGTCAGCGAAGCCAGCATCCAGTGCCGCCTCAGCGATGGTGGCACCGTTCTTTAATCGCTCTTGCGCATATTGCACACGGCGATTGATCAGGTAGGCATGCGGTGTCATGCCATATTGTTTTTTAAATGCGCGAAACAGGTAAGAAGCAGACAGCCCGGCCTGTGCAGAAATATCGTCCAGGCTCAGGTCTTGCGTACAATGTGCATCAATGAAATCTGCCGCCAGCTTGAGCTTGCCATTTTCCAGCGGCAATTCTGGTACTGCCGCCTGCAGGCGTTTTTGCACTTCAGAAAAATACTGGATGGCGCTGCCCTGCTTGTGCAAGAGTTCAGCATCTTCGGTAATCAATACCTGATACAAGTCCAGCAAGCCCTCAAACAATACCGGGTCGGTACTGACCGCTGTCGCATACCCCTGAAAAGTCTTGTCCGTTTCCCCCTGCAAACCGGCCAGCCAGTCAGCATCTACATACAGCATGCAATATGCCCAGGGCAAATCTTCCAGCGGATTACAGGCATGCACGCAACCCGGATTGATGATAACCACGCTGCCCGCAGCGACACGGTATTCATCATCACCATGAATAAAACTGCTCTCCCCTTCGATGATGGCCCCGATGGAAAACAGCTTGTGCGCATGCCTGTCATAACTGACCCGGCGACCATCCGCCAGATAACGCGCCTCAATAAAAGGCAGCCTGTCATCGCGCCAGAAACGCGGGACAAATTCGGGCATTAACTTTTCAGTAGGTTTTGGCATTTTTCACATCAGTGGTCGCCAGTTTTTATTTCCCAATACAAAACCGCGAAAAAATCACCCCCAGCAAATCATCCGACGTAAATTCACCGGTGATGCTGTTCAGGCGGTCCTGGGTCAGGCGCAGTTCTTCGGCGAACAGGTCCAGTGACTGGTCGTTTTGCGCTGCATATTCCGCCGCGTTTTGCAAATGTTCGTGTGCGTGCTTGAGGGCGATCAGGTGGCGTTCGCGGGCCAGGTAAAGTGATTCGCCAGTCTGTTCCCAACCTGCGATGCGCAGCAGTTCTTTACGCAGTAAATCGATACCTATGTGTTCATGGGCTGACAGGTAGATGTGGGTGGCGTCGGACATCTGGTCTACGCTGGCATGGTGGCCGGATAAATCGATCTTGTTCCACACACGTATCACCGGCACGCCATCAGGGAAGCGGGCGACAATGGCTTCATCAGCACGTGTAGGACCGCGACTGGCATCCAGCAGATGCAGGATCACATCTGCCTTTTCAACTTCGGCCCAGGTACGCTCTATGCCTATGCGTTCTACTGTGTCGATGGCATTGGCGACCTCGCCTTCTTCGACTTCATCATGTTCATGGCGTATGCCGGCGGTGTCGATGATGTTGAGCGGTATGCCTTCGATATGGATGGTCTCGGTCACCTTGTCGCGGGTGGTACCGGCGATGGGGGTAACGATGGCGACATCATCACCAGCCAGCACATTCAGCAAGGATGATTTGCCGACATTCGGCTGGCCTGCCAGCACCACATTCAAACCTGCGCGCAATAAGGCACCTTGGGCTGCCTGTTCAAACACTTTTTGCAGCGCTGCCTGTATGGTTGCCAACTGGCCACGGGCATTGGATTTTTCCAGGAAGTCGATTTCTTCTTCCGGAAAATCCAGTGTTGCCTCCACCAGCATACGCAGGTGCACGACTTTTTCTACCAATGCATGAATGACTTTGGAGAAAGCGCCAGACAGCGATTGCGATGCCGACTTGGCTGCCGCCTCGGTCGATGCCTCGATCAGATCAGACACGGCTTCTGCCTGTGCCAGGTCAAGCTTGTCATTCAAAAAGGCGCGCTGGGTAAATTCGCCCGGTTCTGCCAGACGCAAACCCGCGTCCTTGCCTGCTTCCAGGCAACGCGACAGCAGCATTTGCATGACCACAGGGCCGCCATGGCCTTGCAGTTCCAGTACGTCTTCGCCAGTATAAGAATGTGGAGCCTTGAAATAAATGGCGATGCCCTGGTCGATGACGGTGCCGTCAGCCTGCGTAAATGGCAGATAACTGGCATGGCGTGGTTTGAATTGGATATTGCCAAACAGTGCCGTGACGACAGGGGCAAGGTCTTTGCCGGAAATGCGCACGACACCGATGCCGCCACGCCCGGGGGCGGTGGCTATTGCGGCGATGGGGATGGGGTCATAAATCATATTGAAATTCTATCTGTGCTTGCACCTTATAGGTGCAAATTAGTTTGTCTTGCTGTGACGCAAATGCGACAGGAGTTTATGCCTACAAGAATAAATATGTAGGTTGGGCATTTAAATGACGTATACGTTGGTTGAGGCCCAGTGTTGGGCTGATACCCCGTAGCCCAACCTACAAGCTTATTGGCCCGACACTCGACCTCGAAATAACGTATACGTTTCTTAAACGCCCAGTGCTGGGCTGATACCCCGTAGCCCAACCTACGAACTAGCCCAACCTACGTTGGAGCATGTCTTTGCAAAAACAAAAAAGCCCGCAAGCAAACTTGCGGGCTTTCTCATTTGCTCAATACTTCAGCTTTATCCTCAAGTCTTGTGCGCTGCCGGGATCAACTTATTATTGATCACCCACTGCTGTCCAATCGACAGGATGTTGTTCACTACCCAGTACAGTACCAGACCGGACGGGAAGAAGAAGAACATGACCGAGAATGCCAGTGGCATGAACATCATCATCTTCGCCTGCATAGGATCAGCCGGGGCCGGGTTCAGCTTGGTGGTGATGAACATGGAAATCGCATACACCACAGGCAGGATATACCATGGATCAGGAGAAGTCAGATCGGTGATCCAGCCCACCCATGGCGCGCCGCGCATTTCTACGCTGGCTTGCAAAACCCAGTACAGTGCCAAAAAGACTGGCATCTGGATCAGGATAGGGAAGCAACCGCCGAGAGGATTGATCTTCTCGGTCTTGTACAACTCCATCATGGCCTGATTCATTTTTTGCGGATCGTTTTTGAAACGCTCGCGCACGGCCTGCATCTTCGGTGTCACCACCTTCATCTTCGCCATGCTGCGATAACCGGCAGCCGACAAGGGGAACAGTGCCAGTTTGATGGAGATCGTGAAGACCACGATAGTCCAGCCCCAGTTACCCAGCATCTTGTGGATTTGTTCCATAACCCAGAACAAAGGTTTGGCGATGATGGTCAGTACGCCATAATCCTTGACCAGCTCAAAACCTGGTGCGATCGCTTCCAGTTTCGCTGATTCTTGCGGACCAGAATACAAACGTGCATTCATCGTCACCGTGGCACCTGGCGCAACCGAGCCCATAGGCAGGATATTGCCGACAGCATACAGATTGGTATCAACCTGTTTGGTGAAGATTTCACGCTTGGTCTTTTCTTGCGGGATAAAGGCTGAAACAAAGAAATGCTGCAACAACGCGACCCAGCCATTGTCAGCCTGTTTGGCATGGCTGTCTGTACCTTTGGCGATTTTTTCAAAATCCAGCTTCTGGAACTTGTCGCTTTCGGTGTACACCGCAGGGGCATAAAACTCGCCACTACCAGAGAACATGCCGCCGCTTTCAGGCTTGGTGCCATCATGCAGCAGTTGCAGGTACAGCGAAGGGCTGATGGCTGCGCCGCTGTTATTGGTCACGTCATGGCGCACATCAATGGTGTAATCGCCTTTTTTGAAGGTATAGGTCTTGGTCAGCTTGATGCCAGACTGTTCAGATTCCAGCACCAGTTGCACCTGATTGGCATCCCCCAGGGTACGGACACCAGGCTTGGCAACAAAGCCAGACCGGTGATTAGGGAAAGCGCCACCCAGCAAACCTGTCTGTGCCAGGTAAGTGCGTTTAGCCGAGTTATCAAACAAGACCATGTTACGGGTGTGATCTTTACCATCTTTATGCTTGAGCAATTCCAGATGTTTCAGCTCGCCACCAATGGTATCAATATCGGCTTTGACCACATCGGTGGTGATGGTGATGATCTCGCTCTTGATGACAGGTGCAGCTTCGCCATTGGCTGCGGTACCAGCGACGGCTGTTGTTGCACTAGCCGCCGTGGCCGATGCAGAACCAGTCGGGACAGGCACATTGCCGGATGCAGAAGCGCTGGCATCTTTGGTCTGCGCTGTCGGTGTCGGGAAAAACAGGGATGATTTGCCATTATGGCGCATCCAGTTATCCCAAATGAGCAACAGCGACATTGAGAAAATTACCCACAGGACGGTACGTTTGATATCCATTTGTGTATGTCAGGAAAGGGGAGAAGAATGACCAGTGTGGCCAGGTTCATGGCAGCACTTGGCGGATGTGGGGGCGTTTTGCGTTTTTTCACTAGCGGGCGGAACATGATCCACACCACCGGGGTGCCAGGGATGACATTTACATAAGCGTTTGCCTGCCAGCAAGCTGCCTTTGGCGGCACCATGCAGCTTGATTGCCTCTGCTGCGTATTCAGAACAGCTGGGATAAAAACGGCAATTCTGCCCCAGCATAGGACTGATTGCCAGTTTATAGAACTTCAGCAACAAGAGCAGCAGGGTTTTCATCTCAGCGCCTTAAGTGAGCTTGCAGGCTGGTGCGGCGAACAGGCGCAGGATTTCCGCCCTGAGCTCACGCTTGAGCTGGGCAGTCGTAGCAGGGCCATCCTTGCTGTTGACAGGGCGGGACAAACGCACGATGCAATCCACATTCAATAACGCTGCCCGCCGGAAAATCTCGCGGGTAACCCGCTTGATCGTATTGCGCGTCACGGCACGTGGCGCAAAACGTTTGGCGGCTACCACGCCCAGACGGGCATGCGGCAAATCATTGGTTCTGGTATACAACACGAAATGCGCCGTTTTTTGTACGGGGCGCAAACGAAAAACGGATGAAAACTCATCCGTTTTAACGATGCGCCTGACGCGGGCAAAATCTGCGCCACCTGCACCTGCCTGAACTGGCTCAGTTGTACTTTCAGCTATATGATTGATCACGCGAATTCAGCAAAGCTGCCGCAGACCAACGAACCGAAAATCAGGCTGCCAGGCGTTTACGGCCTTTGGCGCGACGTGCGTTCAGAACAGCGCGGCCACCGCGGGTTGCCATGCGTGCGCGGAAACCGTGAGTGCGCTTGCGGCGAACGACGGAAGGTTGGTAAGTACGTTTCATGTTGGTCTCGCTATTTGAGCAATAAAAAAAATCGGAATTACGGATAAAGGCTGTCTCGGGTGCGACTTCGGCTTGCACATTTTCGTCAGGCCTTTCGCCTTTACTGCCCCAAAACCGCTGCTCATGGTGTGAAGCATAGATAGCAGATAATCTGCTTATCAAGGCCGCACCAATAAAAGAGGGGTAGGGAACCCTGAATTAGACACCACTTTTGACTTCGGTGTCAATCACTTAGCGCAAATTTTAATCAATGCAGGCACATCTATTGGTGCAATGCAAAGAATAAATTTAAAGGCAAACCTGTGGATAACTCGGTCAAGCGGGGTTAAAATAGCGGATTAGCGCGGCACCGTTTTATGTCTTTCAGACAACTCACCCAGCGATACAGATAGAGTTACTGGCGCAAGTTTAGCCTGTTTCATCTGGGTAGAATGTTAATTCGGCACCGCGCGTTTGCATTTAATAATTAAAGTCATACATGGAAAATTTCTGGCAGGCCTGTTCGTCCCAACTTGAGCAAGAGCTTCCACCACAGCAATATAGTGCCTGGATCAAACCGCTGGTTCCGCTCGACTTTGAAGACGGCAAGCTGCGCATTGCTGCGCCGAATCGTTTCAAGCTGGACTGGGTCAAGGCCCAGTTCGCTCATCGCATCTCGGAACTGGCAAAACAGTTCTGGGACGATGACGTGGAAGTGCAGTTTGTGCTGGACCCGCGCGGCAACAAAAAACCTGCTGCGCCCGCTGCCCGCCCGCAAGGTTTGAATGCCGACCTTGATGCTCAGGGCGACATGCCAGAAATGATGTCCGAACCCGCTGCACCAGAAGTCGCGTCGCCACGCCGTGAACAAAGCCGCATCAATTCCGACCTGACCTTTGACAGCTTCGTCACTGGTAAGGCCAACCAATTGGCGCGCGCTGCCGCCATCCAGGTGGCGAATAACCCTGGCGTATCGTACAACCCGCTTTTCTTATATGGCGGCGTTGGCCTTGGTAAAACGCATTTGATTCACGCCATCGGCAACCAGATCCTGGTTGATAACCCGAATGCCAAAATCCGCTACATCCACGCTGAACAATATGTACGCGACGTAGTGACCGCTTACCAGCGCAAAGGTTTTGATGAATTCAAACGCTATTACCATTCGCTGGATTTGTTGCTGATCGATGATATTCAATTCTTTGGCGGCAAGAGCCGCACCCAAGAAGAATTCTTTTATGCCTTTGAAGCGCTGATTGCAGCCAAGAAACAAATCATCATCACCAGTGATACGTATCCAAAAGAAATCACCGGCATGGATGACCGCCTGATTTCACGCTTTGATTCTGGTTTGACCGTCGCGATTGAACCGCCAGAGCTGGAAATGCGCGTAGCGATCTTGCTCAAGAAAGCCCATTCAGAAGGTGTGCATATCTCTGACGACGTGGCTTTCTTCGTGGCCAAGCATTTGCGTTCCAATGTGCGTGAGCTGGAAGGCGCATTGCGCAAGATTCTGGCTTATTCACGCTTCCACGGCAAAGAAATCACCATTGATGTCGTCAAAGAAGCTCTGAAAGACTTGCTGTCAGTACAAAACCGCCAGATATCGGTAGAAAACATACAAAAGACCGTGGCCGACTTTTTCAACATCAAAGTCGCCGACATGTATTCGAAGAAACGTCCGGCCAATATTGCCAGACCACGCCAGATTGCCATGTACCTGGCCAAGGAATTGACACAAAAGAGCCTGCCAGAAATCGGCGAACTCTTCGGCGGCCGCGACCACACCACCGTCTTGCACGCCGTACGCAAGATCACCGCAGACCGTACCAAAAACCCCGAATGCAATCACGAATTGCATGTATTAGAACAAACGCTCAAGGGTTAATGGCCAGGATGTTGTAGGATGTGCAAGTTAGGTTTGTAATTAGTAAAGTAAAGATTGTAAGGTCAAGATGTGTAGGGTGCGCCGGGCGCACCATGGCAGTAAAGCCGGACAAGTGCGGTGCGCGTGGCGCACCCTACGGGTTGGCAAGGGCCAAATTGAAGTGGCGGGATGTTTAAAACCGCAAGAAAAGTATTAACGTCATCCCAGCGAAGGCTGGGATCCATCTGTGCAAGAGCCGTATGTACAGAGCGACGAACAAGTTTGTAGGGTGCGCCATGCGCACCATGGCAGCAAATGCCCGGACGGTGCGCGTGGCGCACCCTACGAGGCAACAAGTACGATGCAGTAAATAAAAGAAGTAGTAAAAAAGAAGCAAGGGGGCAAGCTAGCTTGCACCGGTCCTTTAAACAAAATAGTGAGGATATTCAAATGCAATTGGTTAAAACCCACCGGGACACCCTGCTCCGGCCTTTGCAAATTGTGAGTGGTATTGTCGAGCGTCGGCACACATTGCCGATTCTGGCCAATATCCTCATTCGCAAAGATGGCGAACAGGTGTCGTTCTTATCGACCGACATCGAAGTGCAGATCACGACCAAGGCAGCCATTGGTTCAGGCGGCGATGTCGTTGCCACCACCGTGGCCGCCCGCAAATTGCTGGATATTTTGCGCGCCCTGCCCGATGACAATGATGTCGTCCTCAAACTTGAAAACAAAAAGATGACTGTGCAGTCTGGCAAGTCACGCTTTTCTTTGCAGACTTTGGCAGCGGAAGAATTCCCTACCGTCGCCCAGGCCGAGCATTTCAATGCCAGCGTCAACCTGCCACAAAAAACCCTGAAGCACCTGTTCAACATGGTGCACTTCTCGATGGCGCAACAAGACATTCGTTATTACCTGAATGGCTTGCTGCTGGTCGTTGATGGCAAGAACGTGATTGCCGTGGCAACTGATGGCCACCGTCTGGCGTTTTGCCAGGTCGAAGTGGAACAAGAATTCCCGCGCCATGAAGTCATCATCCCGCGCAAGACCATCATTGAAATGCAGCGCCTGCTGGAAGACAAAGAAGACCCGGTCCAGATCGACATCGCCAACAACCAGGTCAAACTGACGTTTGCCGATATCGAACTGATTTCCAAACTGGTCGAAGGCAAGTTCCCTGACTTTAACCGCGTCATCCCCAAAGGCTATAAAAACAGCTTCACTTTGGGCCGCGAGCAATTGCTGCGTTCATTGCAGCGTGCCGCGATCATGACATCAGACAAGTTCAAGGGCGTGCGTTGCGTCATTACCCCAGGCAGCATGCAGATCTTGTCCACCAATGCGGACCAGGAAGAAGCGATAGAAGAAATTGAAATCGACTACGGTGGCGACAGCGTGGACATCGGCTTCAACGTCAGCTACCTGCTGGACGTGCTCAACAACCTGAAGTGCGACCAAGTCAGCGTATCGCTGGGTGATTCCAACTCATCCGCCCTGATCACCATACCCGACAACACCGACTTTAAATATGTCGTCATGCCGATGCGGATATAGTTTTTTATTTGCTGAATTGCCGTGAAAGCAGTTAATCAATTTCACGGCAATCTCATTTCCGTCATTCCAGCGAAGGCTGGAATCCAGCGTCTTCTGCCTGTATGCATCAATACCCAAGACACTGAATCCAGCCCAAACAGGAATGACAAAGCAGTTTTTGAATGTGTTTCACATTGGACGATTTACATATTGTCCAAAACAGTTCGTTTTTTTAGAAGGTAGCCATGTCCGATAACACCCAAGACAATACTCCAGCCCAGCCAAATCAATACGGCGCATCCTCGATCCAAATTCTGGAAGGCCTGGAAGCCGTGCGTAAACGCCCCGGCATGTACATCGGTGACACCTCGGACGGCACCGGTCTGCATCACCTGGTATTTGAAGTGCTGGATAACTCGATTGATGAATCCCTGGCAGGCCACTGTACCGAGATCAACGTCACCATCCATAGCGACAACTCCATCTCCATTACCGACAATGGCCGTGGTATCCCTACCGGCATCAAATGGGATGACAAGCACGACCCAAAACGCAGCGCGGCAGAAATCGTCATGACCGAACTGCATGCCGGCGGCAAGTTCGATCAAAATTCCTACAAGGTATCCGGCGGTCTGCATGGCGTGGGTGTATCCTGCGTGAACGGCCTGTCCAAATTGCTCAAGCTGACTATCCGCCGCGACGGCAAAATGCACACCATGGATTTTGTCCGTGGCGTACCACAAAACCGCGAGCTGGAAACCGTTGATGGCATCGTCACATCACCAATCAAAGTCGTAGGCGACACCGACAAACGCGGTACCGAAGTCCATTTCTGGGCTGATGAAGAAATCTTCACCCATGTTGAATTCCATTATGAAATTCTGGCCAAACGCATACGCGAATTGTCCTTCTTGAATAATGGCGTACGCATCAAGCTCAACGACCACCGCACCGGCAAAGAAGAATTGTTTGCCTTTGAAGGCGGCACCCGTGGCTTTGTTGAATACATCAACAAAAACAAAAGCGTACTCAACCCGACGATTTTCCAGGCCACTGGTGAACGCCAGTCTGACCAGAACACCACCATCACCGTAGACGTATCCATGCAATGGAACGACGCCTACAATGAACAGGTATTGTGCTTCACCAATAACATCCCGCAGCGTGACGGTGGCACCCACCTGACCGGCCTGCGCGCCGCCATGACCCGCGTCATCAACAAGTATATTGAAGAACACGAATTCGCCAAAAAAGCCAAGGTCGAAGTCAGCGGCGACGACATGCGCGAAGGCTTGACCTGCGTCTTGTCCGTTAAAGTGCCGGAACCAAAGTTCAGCTCGCAGACCAAAGACAAACTCGTCTCCAGCGAAGTACGTGGCCCGGTAGAAGAAATTGTCGCCAAGACCCTGACCGACTTCCTCATGGAAAAACCCAACGATGCCAAAATCATTTGCGGCAAAATCGTTGAAGCAGCACGCGCCCGTGAAGCCGCCCGCAAAGCCCGCGAGCTGACACGCCGCAAAGGCGTCATGGACGGCCTGGGCCTGTCTTCCAAACTGGCAGACTGCCAGGAAAAAGATCCCGCCCTGTGCGAACTGTACATCGTCGAAGGTGACTCTGCGGGTGGATCAGCCAAGCAAGGCCGCGACCGTAAGTTCCAGGCGATTTTGCCACTGCGCGGTAAAGTGCTCAACGTAGAAAAAGCCCGCTTTGAAAAAATGCTGTCCAGCGAACAGATCACCACCCTGATCGCCACCCTGGGCACCAGCATAGGCCCGGACGAATTCAATGCCGACAAACTGCGCTATCACCGCATCATCATCATGACCGATGCGGACGTTGACGGTGCCCACATCCGCACCCTGCTGCTGACCCTGTTCTATCGCCAGATGCCACAACTGGTAGAACGCGGCCACATCTACATCGCCCAGCCACCACTGTACAAAGTCAAGGCGGGCCGCGATGAACGTTATCTCAAAGATGATGCAGAAGAAGCCACCTACATGATGACCGTGGCCCTGACCGGCGCATCGCTCACACCAGGCACAGGCGCAACCCCCATCATTGGCGAAGCCCTGGGTGAACTGGTACGCCAGTACAACCTGGCCAACGCCATCATGATGCGCCTGACCCGCGTCATTGACCGCGCCGCCCTCACCGCCATCATGACTGGCGTCACCCTGAAACTGGATACCGCAGAAAATGCCGAAGCATCCGCCATCGCCCTGACCGCCGCCATTGGCGACAATGCAGTCAAGGCAGTGGTACGCAGCGACGAACTGTCAGGCGCATTCAGCCTGCGCATAGAACGCCTGTACCACGGTAACATCAAGGTCAGCAGCATCGATGCCGACTTTGTGGATGGCGCAGACTACCAAGTGCTAGAAAACGCCGCCAGCACCTTCAAAGGCCTGCTGACCGAAGGCGCCTTCATGCGCCGTGGCGAAGGCGAAAAAGCCAAAGAAATCGCCGTACAAGACTTCCACCAGGCCATGCTGTGGCTGCGCGACGAAGCCGAACGCGGCGTCAGCAAACAACGCTATAAAGGTCTGGGCGAAATGAACCCAAGCCAACTCTGGGAAACCACCATGGACCCCACAGTCCGCCGCCTGCTCAAAGTACAGATCGAAGACGCCATCGCCGCCGACCAGATCTTTACAACACTGATGGGCGACGACGTGGAACCACGCAGAGCGTTTATTGAATCGAATGCGTTGCGGGCGGGGAATATTGACGTTTGATGTTTTCAATTATGGGTGAAGTGAAATTAATGCTACATTGGCAATAATAAATAGTTCCTAGTTGTACAATTAAAGAAGCCAGCCTTATAGGTCGGCTTTTTTAATTTGTTCTTTGCAAAATATCTTGTGCTCTTTATTCACATATTGCGAATAACTGACACTCTTAGAAAACAATCTAATGATTAATGTATCATCAACATACATAAATGATTGTAATAGTGCAATTTGTGCACTCCGCACTATTTTTTCGTAATTTGGAGTTGGTATACATAGCACCATGAGCTCACAGGAATTTAACCCAATTAAAGACTTTGCGGCATTCTCCAAAGAAGTTGACGCCGAACTCGGTAGGCTACTCAATCAATTATCAGAGGGTGTCGAAAATACAGAGCGACTGCTCAATGGAGCAGCGGTTGAGGCTGTTCAACAGTTTGTTAATAGAGATGCTCGCTCAGCGGACGGAATATATTTTTCTAGCCAAGAACTATCAAGACTTGCAACGTCTCTTGTAGCTGACCGATTACGCGAAGGTGCGACCGTTGCAGATCCCGCGTGTGGGGCAGGTGACTTATTGATAGCATGTGCTAGTCATTTCCTTAGTGAATCAGGATTGACAGCTACACTCAATAGTTGGGAAGGTCGAATTTTCGGCTGTGATCTGCATAAAGAATTTGTGGATGCCGCTCGTTCAAGACTTAGATTACTGGCAGCGTCCCAACAAGTAGCTATACAGCGCACCCTATCTCACGAGACTCGCCGCCTTGTACCTTTCAAGAATATTTTGCGAAAAAACTACTTGCACCATACCGAATCTCTTGGGCAGGTTGATTGCTTAGTTATGAATCCACCTTTCGGTAGCACTATAGCTGGCCCAGATTGTACTTGGGCCTCTGGAAACGTTCAATTGGCTGGAATTTTTGTCGATTCAGCACTTAAGGCAGCAAAAGTTGGTCAAGAGATTGTCGCTATCCTTCCTGATGTCCTCCGAAGTGGTACTCGCTATAAGCGATGGCGAGAAAGTATCTCTGCCAAAGCCCTCGTCAAACAGATCATCGTTTACGGCAGATTTGATAGTAAAACAGATGTTGATGTTTTTATTATTCACTTACAAAAACTTGAAATTGAGAAAAATGGAACATCTAGCTGGCAAGTGTCTTCTGATAACACCGATCTTCTCAGTGCAGTGGAAAATTTCTTTCGCGTCTCTGTTGGTGCCTACGTACCATTTAGGGCAAAAAAAAATGATAGAAAAGTCGATTATCTTTCTGTTAGTGACGCCACACCAGATGGAGAAGTTATTCCAACAGCTACGTGTAAATTTAACGGCACATTACACAAAACTCCATGCGTTGTAGTCCGGCGCACCTCTAATCCGTCAGATGCACGTCGAGTTATTCCAACCCTAGTATGCAGTCCTGCTGAAATAGCTGTTGAAAACCACTTAATTGTCCTATCACCGATTGATGGAACTTTGAGAACCTGTAAGAAGCTAATGAAAGCACTAAAAAATTCTAATGTTGATGACTGGATGAATAAAACTATACGTTGCAGGCATTTAACGACCGAATCGCTAAAAAAACTTCCTTTGGATGAGTGGATATGACAAATGCATCATTTCGTTTTTCTCCAATAATATTATCCAGGCTAGGGGAAGAACTCAACCAAAGTGCAGATCAAAGCATTCTAGAGCTTATAAAGAATTCATACGATGCAAATGCAAACCTATGCACGATTGAACTCTTTAATACCACTGAATCAGGCGGGGAAATTAGTATCACCGATGACGGAGATGGAATGAATGCAGCTGGAATACGTGACGGGTGGCTTGTTCTAGGCAAGTCCGGAAAATCAAATGCTGTAGAAACTCGATTAGGAAGAAAACCTGCCGGAAGTAAAGGCCTTGGCAGGCTAGCAGCACTTCGAATGGGACGAAAAGTTGAGCTCTCCGCAGTACAACTCAGCAACGTTCGGCGCATTCATCAACTCAAAATCAATTGGGCAGACTTTGAAAAAGCGTCGGTTGTTGAAGACGTAGCGTTGGAGATTAAAACAAGTAAAAACAACCAACGTGGAAAAGGTGTAACCATATTACTTCAGGATCTACGCCAACCTCTTAGAACAGAAGAGGTCAAGCGCCTCGCCCGATCAATTCTGCTCCTGACGGATCCATTTGGTGATAAAAAAAACGGCTTTGAGGTCAAACTTGTCGCGCAGGAATTCAAAGAAGTCGTTGAACTGCTTAATCAAAAATACTTTGACCAAGCGGACTACCATCTGCTGGCAAATCTCGACAAAAATGGTAATGGAACTGCAAGCATTTTAGATTGGCAAGGCAAAGCTCTAGCAGTTGCAACGCATGCGGACCTTCGAAGGGTCAAACAAAAAGTTCCCTACAAAGCTCCGCCCACAGTATTTGACCTTTGGGTTTTTGTTTTGTCTGCTGCAGAATTTAGCGCTCGCCGAGTTACGAAAACAGAAGTTTCAAACTGGCTTGCAAACTTTGGGGGAGTTCATGTGTACCAAGATGACATTCGGGTGTCACCATATGGTAATCCTGGGAACGATTGGCTTGAAATGAATCTTGCCCGCGCTAAGAGCCCTGAAGAGCGCCCAAGTACAAATACCTCTATCGGAAGAATTGTTATTCCAGGAGCGAGCAAATTCGAATTGAAACAAAAGACAGACCGAACTGGGTTTATTGAGGATGACAACTTTGAAGAGCTTAAGGAATTTGCAAGCGATGCGATGAATTGGATGGCACGTTGGAGATTGGCACGAGCCCAAGAGCGTCGGGATAATGACAAAGATGAAGTTCCAAAAGCGACAAAAGCACACAAAGATAATATGGCAGCTGCTATCGCCAAAGCCTCACCTACTGTAAGAGCACAATTAGAACTTGCATTTCACGGATATGAAAAGTCACGGAACAAAGAAGCAGACTCATTGAAAAAAGAAATTCAGTTATACAGAACTTTAAGTACCGCTGGAATCACTGCTGCCACATTTTCACATGAGTCACAAGGTAATCCAATCAAGATTATTGATCTGTCCGTAAATACACTAACTCATCGCATTCCCCTTTTGATCAAAGCAGTTTCTGAGCAAAAGAAATTTCTGGACCCGGTAAATAAAATTCGAGAAGCTTCAGGAACTTTGGCTACACTTGGAAATGCTACACTTAGCCTCGTCAGATCATCAAAACGTCGAATGGAACGCGTACAAGTTCATGACGTAATTAAAAACATGTCTACTTTAATGGAGAAGTTCGTAACTGGGCGCGACGCAACGTTGGAGCTTAAACTGGCAAAGGGCTCTCCTTACCTCCGCACTTCTCACGCAGCCATCGAATCAATTCTTGCGAACTTAATTAATAACTCCCTTCGTGCCTTTGAACATGCTGCTACTCAAAACAGAAAAATCGAAATTTCAACTATTATAAGTAGTCATGAAGTAGAAATTATAATATCGGACTCTGGTCCAGGTATAACAGATTTAAAACTATCAGAAATTTGGCTGCCAGGCATGACAACCAATCCTGACGGTACTGGATTGGGATTAACCATCGTCAAAGATACTCTAAAAGACATGGGCGGTAAGATTGATGTCACACCAAATGGCGGACTCGGTGGTGCTGAGTTTAAGGTAACTCTTCCAATTTTGGGGAAATAATATGGCTTTAAACATAGGTGCGCGGGATATATCGACAATTCAATTAATTGACGACAATCCGAACGTACGGGAAACATACCGATTTCACGTTGAAGACCTTGAAGTGGATGCCAAAGAAATAATGGGGCAGATTCAAGATGTCCCATCGCTCATTCAACAATTTGACGCTCAGAAAAGCGCAGTCATATGTGATTACAATCTCAAAGTAAAAAATTACTCAGCAATTAATGGAGATGAAATTGTCTCTGGTTTATACACAAATTTTATTCCCGTAGTGCTATGTACACGTTACGAAACCCATCTTCCTGATGCAATTCGAAGACATCGCCGTCAAATCCCGGTGATTCTTCAACCAGATGACGTAAGTGCTGAAACTTTAAAGGAAGCATTCACAATATGCATAGGTGAATTTCAACAGAATTTTTCTTCCGTTCGCAAACCTTGGAGGACAGTTGTTCGCATAGAGGGTGGGGAAATCTTACGAACAGGGCTTATACAAGTAAATGCAGTGATTCCAGAATGGGATTCGTCAACTTTCGTCAGCTTTGAGTGGGAAATAAATGACAATGAAGCGCTTCAAAAAGTAAAAACGGGAATTGAAAACCATGAAGTGGTTCGAATTTACGCAACTGTAAATGTTGGAGCTGACGGACTCGAGGATTTATATGTAGATGAATGGTCCATAAGGAAACTTCAATGAGCAAAATTACTCTATTGAAAGCGACCGCGACAAGTATCAATGAACCTGTCCTTTTGGTACTTGATGTCGGTCACGGAAATGCAAATGTTATACTAGAAAACGGCGTTGTCATTTTAGTGGACACAGGTACTAAGGCCAAATTGCGGCAGCATCTTAAAAAACTAGGTATTACAAAAGTAGATACCGTAATTCTTTCGCACTCTGACTATGATCACATTGGTGGACTAGTGGGCCTTCTCACGGATGGATTCGAGATTAAGAAAGTTTTATTGAATGCGGATGCAGACAAAACGAGTGAGGCTTGGAATGATCTTACCTTTGCGCTTGACGGCGCTGAGGAAAGGAACGAAATTGAAATTGTCTTAGGATTAAAAACTGGTCCTCTTGAAGTCGAAGGCCTTGTAGATGTCTCCTTAGAAGTAGCGGCACCTTCAGTGCTACTTGCCGCACGCGGTGCAGGGGCGCGTGATCGACAAGGTAGGCAAGTGACTAGCAATTCTGTTAGTGCCGTTATTCGCATTATTTTTGACAAAGTACCAATTGCGTTATTGACTGGCGACATGGATGAAGTTTCATTAGATGAAATCACAAAAAAAGGTGTAGATATTACAGCGCCATTCTTAGTATTCCCACATCACGGGGGCTTGCCCGGCGATGCGGACCCACAACAGTTCACTCAAACGCTGCTCAATGCCGTACAACCTAAGACTGTCCTCTTTTCTCATGGACGAGATAAGCATTTAAATCCGAATGAAGCAGTACTAAAAACCGTAGTTGCATATAACGCATCTATAGGCTGTACCCAATTATCGAAACGGTGCGCTAAAGATCTCCCCATTGCAAGCCGGATCTTTGATGAAAACTTACATTCATCTGGAAGAGAAAAAAATATTTGTTGCACTGGAACGGTAAAAATCCCATTAAAAAAATGCGCGATTTCAGAACCTACAAACTCATCCCATCAAGATTTTATTCTCCAGCATATACCCAATGCGAAATGTAAAAGTACCAATCCATGAATAATGCACGCCATTTGCTTGATTTCGAAAGCAAGATAAAAGAATATTGATATTCGATAGCTTTGAGTTTGCGCCATCTTAATACCAAAATATCTTATACAAGTTTACTAGTAGAACTTTTAATGCGCAGATTGATCTAGCCCCAAAACTTTTGTGCCTCTTGCCTAGCAATTTCTTCTATTTTAATCACTAATTGAAATAGCTTCTTTTTGCGAACTTGTCGTTAATATGCGAAACAGCATCAGCATCGCCTCAGAGTAAAAAATTAAAGGCTTTTCTCTGGCCAATTGTAAAATGCTCACCACGGTTGCCGCGCAAAGAAATCCCAAATCATCTCCGCCCCATTCGGTGCCATCGGCGATGGCCCTAGCGTAAGCACCCGGTCAACCTGTGTTGACCGGGTGCTTACTGTGATCTTGTTCAGGTCCGCGAAATATTGTGCGGATGCGCGTGCATTGAGTACGTCGCCGCATTTGTAGAACAGCCCAAGAGGTTTACTTCGCCGCCGTTGAATAGCACTAGCGGGCCTTTGGTGCCGTTAATGATGATGACTGAAGTGCCGAGTGGGCTTACGGCGGAAGTTCTGGATTGCTTGCACGCTCGCTGACACCGCCGTCCCAGCGCGGAAGCGGCTTGGGGATTCCAGTGCCAGACGTAGTGACAATTAAACCACAGCAGCGTTGAACGACTCGGGCCGCCATGCAAGGAGATGAGACAGCCGTTGACGACCCGCCTGTAAGCGTCCACGGTCTTTGATGCTACCCAAAGAGATACGGATTGCATTCACTGGTTCGCTGACAGTTGCGAATGCCTCTGCTGGCGTGACTGCGATGCCCTCGTTGGCGGCTGCACGCGCAAGCTGTGCAGAGTTCCAATACGCTGGCAACTCTAGCCATATATGCAGGCCGTCTCCGGCGCCGCTGTATTGCCCCGCCAGAATATCCCTGGCCATGCTGTGGCGCAGGCGCGCCTCGTTGTGTATGCCTTCCATCAATCCCGTCAGCCGAACTGTCGAGTATCCACTGGGTGGCCAGTGCGGCCGTCAAGGGGGCGGCCATCAGCGCAAATGATCTTAGTGCGACCAGAAAACGTTCGCGTTCGTGCGGGGTGGGTATGAGCACGAAGGCGACACGCAGGCCGGGCGTCAGGCATTTCGACAAGGTGGAGATGTAGTACACCTGTTCCGGCGCAAACGTGGCAATAGGTGATGGCGGGGCATCAGCAAGGAGCCAGTAGGGATCGTCTTCGACGATGCGTACATTGCAGCGCTTCGCGATGCTGGCGAGCTCTTTGCGCCGGTGTTCTGGCATGGTGATGGCGGTCGGGTTCTGTAATGTGGGGTTGAGGTAGACCAGCCCAGGCTTGTGCTGGCGGCACGCTTGCTCCAGCATATCAGGCAGCATCCCGTGTTTGTCTGCTTCCACGGCAATGATATGCCGGCCAAATTGGGTCGCTGCGGCACACAAGCCGGGGTAAGTCATTGGCTCTGCCAGGATGACATCGCCAGGCTGCGTCAGCGCCAGGATCAATGCGGCGATCGCAGCTTGCGCACCCGGACAGACAACAAGCTGTTGAGCATCCAGCTGTCCAAACATGGGTGCCAGCCATTTGGCCCCAGCCTTGCGGTCGGAGTCGCTTCCACCGGCCAGGTGGTAAGTCATCAGCAATTCATTATCTGCCCTCATCAGTACTTGTGACAAACCTTGTTTCAACATGTCGTCAAAATCCTCGCCATCCGGCGGTGGTGGGGTATTCATGCTGAGGTCGAGGATGGCGTTCATTTCAACTTTTGGCGCTGCGACATAAGTGCCCCGGGCACCGCGGCCCTGCAACAAGTTGCGGCGTCTGGCTTCGTCATATGCGCGGGTGATGGTCGTCAGGTCGACGTCCAGTTGTGCTGCCAAAGGCGCTGCGGAGGTAGGCGGTCACCCGGTTTCAACGATCCTTCTGCCACCGCCGCCTGCAAGGCATCTGCAATTTGCAAGAACCGTGGCCCGCCGTGCACGGCCAATTGCGGCAACCAAATTGGCAAATTTTTGTCTTGTGTGTTTTTCAACTGGGACAATTTGTCCTCATGTATGGAAATTGCTTTGAAGTAGTATGCATCAGGACGTGCAGCAACACTATCCTTGCATGGCAGTCGATGACGTTTTCTGCTCTCTCATCTGCATTCGGCAGGTTACTTCGCTGGATGCCTGAGGGGATGGTTTGAACAAGAAACGAAGCTGCTGAAGCAGTGTTTTAAGCTGGTGTTGCTCACGATAGATAGTTTTATGTAATAGCCTGGAAATACTCAAAATGATGGAATGGATTCCTATAGTCTTAGTTACGTTCAAAGCTCTCGTGCTCGGCGTGGGCATGTTTTTCGCCATCAAGTGGCATTACGATCAAGGGAAGAAGGAGAAGGACCACGGGACGGAGACACGCGCAGTGCTACGCGCGAGTGGCAAGGTGGCTGCCATCTTTATGCTATCGCTCCTTGCCTTGGGGATCTTCACCTTCGTCCTTGCCAGGGCGTTGGGCTTGGACCTGACCTTCCCGTGATGGCAAAGAATAGTCGGCCGATCTAGTGATGCAACGGCGCTTCCTCGATGCAGCTGTTGGGCAGCGTCGGCAGGCGGCTCGAGTACATTCACTGAATTATTTATTTTTAACGGCGAAAAATGCGGTGACACCAAGCACCTCAAAATCAAGCACTTGAAAATTCTTTTCCAAGAAATCTTTCAGGTCGCGTGCATTGTCATTGCGATTGTTGAAAACGCCCAGATAATTCATCAGCCACATGAATGGCTTTGCAAAAAAATTTTTATGTACGTCTTCAGATAAGACAGAGGTTCCAAACAGCACGCCATTTTCAGTGAGAAGTGGTTGTAGATGGCTGAATGCAATGCCCTTTTCTTTGAAGCTGCCTGGAACGCAATGCATGACATAGTTGATCGCAATGGAGTCAAATTTGCTCATCTTGTGCTGGACGGGCTCCAACAAATTTTGAATGTATGTTTCCGGCGCATATCTTGAAACCTTGAGTTTGGTTTTTGCCAGACACTCAGGGCTTAGATCCATCAGCGCGAGTCTGGGTTTGATAGAATCAAAGACAACCCTGTTTAATAGGAACCCAGTTCCAACACCGACTTCGAGATGATTGGAAGAGACGTAATTTTTATAATGCGCGTCCAAACGCTGGATAGAGCAACCCCAGGCGTATTTGGAAATCACACCATACAAGACGAGGTCGTAGAAAAATAGACTCACCTGATTAAAATATCGCTGCGACCGTTCGACTTTTAAGGTGGTTAAATTCTGATTGGCAGTTTTCATTATTGCTTTCATGTTGAGTTGCGTTCGAATTATAGATGTCTAACCAGCACATTTATATTGCGTTCGACTGAAGGAGCGGAGGTTTCTGAATCCAGCATTCAAGCAAAGGCTTTGGGACTATTATTGAAGAACTTAACATTGGAATGAACCGCAATGAACCAGTGCGAATTGAACCAACAGAAGGAATGAACGCCTACATCTCTGCAAATATGGATGACTATATCTTCGCTTTACCTACCTTATTTTCAGATTGATACGTGCTCCCCCAAAGGGGGTCGCTGCCGCAACGTGAAAGATTGCAAGAATCTCCCCCGACCATTTAAATGTTGCTCAAGGTTGCTGTCGCGCAAAGAACTCCCAAATCATTTCTGCCCCATTCGGTGCCATCGGCGACGGGCCTAGCAGGCGTGCACGTCGGTAGTAGGGTTGTGGCAGGCCATGCCCACCACCGTGGATGGTGACGAGTTCGACTTCGGTTCTGGCGTCGTGCTTCCAGCTTACTTGTTCTGCATCGATACCTGACGTAGCGGTCGTTTGCGTTATGGGTGTGGCGGTGATCTTGTTCAGGTCTGCAAAATATTGCGCAGATGCGCGTGCTGACAGTACGTCGCCGCATTTGTAGAACAGCCCAAGCAAGTTCACTTCACCGCCCTTGTATGGCACCAGCGGGTCTTTGGTGCCGTTCATGATCATGACGGAGGTGCCTGTGCCATTGGGCTTGCAGCGGAAGTTCTGGGGTGCTTGCACGCTTGCAGATACCGCCGCCACGGCGCGGAAGCGGTTTGATGATTCTAAGGCCAGGCGCAGTGACATGAAACCGCCTGAGGACACGCCGGTGGCAAACACGCGGGTCTTGTCTGTGCCGAGGTCGTTGATGAGCTTGTCGGTCAGGGCATTGAGGAAACCAACATCGTCGATGTCGCGGCCATTGACCTGGTAGTCGCCAACCTTGCCGCAATCGTTCCAGTCAAAACTGTAGGAATCGGGATAGGCGACGGCGAAGCCATGTTGATCGGCGAGGCGCTCGAAGCCGTAGCCGGTTTCGACGCGAATATCTTCTGCGCTTTGGCCTGAGCCGTGCATGACCAGCACCAAGGGTGCGCCTTTGGGCAGGTCACGTGGAACATAGCTGACGTAGGTGCGTTTGATGCCGCCAGCTTGTATGTTGCCTTTTTGCAGAGTGCCGGACAAGGCCGGGCGAACGGGCGCTGGGGAATAAATGAAGTAAGCGAACAATGCGCCGCACACAGCGATGAGGGCAAGCAGGCCCAGTATGCTCCAGGCAAACCAGCGAAGTAATCGTTTCATCGTGTGCCTTTAGTGGCTGAACCTGCGAAAGGGCATGGCTTGCGATTGTTTGGCAAACACACTCGTGAGCACATCTGTGATAATACCCAAGCGTCCAATTGTTCTGCCTTCCTCATCAAAAATTATTACTAAAACGCGCCGACGTTAAAAACGCACGCTGCCCGGTCACTACCACTTCATCACCGATGTTCAATTGAATCTGTTTCGGGATCGTTTCTGGAGATAATTTCAGCGCACCCATCTGCATAGACACATCAAGCCGATTCATTTGCACCGCATAACCCAAACCAAAACCATTTTCGTGCCAATGTTTTATTTGCGATTGGCATGTCGACGTCAGCTTGAGGTGATCGACTGCGAAGTTTTCTACATTCACCGTTGGTGCACAATCGGTAATTTCCAAACTCAATTCAGTAGCAGGTAAGGGCATGCTACCAGACACTTCAACGGCATCAACACCAGAAAATTTCACTTTTTTAACCGAAGACGGTAGTTTGATGATTAATTCGCTGGACGATGTGTACTGACGCGTTTTAATACTGGCCAAAGTGATATTCAATGCCCCGTCAACAATCTGACCATTGACTGACAGGCGCAAGTTCTCATTATTAACCGAGGCCTGTGATGTACTTGGGTCGAAAAAAATTTTGATTCTTGCAGCACCAACTTCGTTATTCTTCGTGCGTATCACCACACTTGCCTGTTCGCCGATATCGAAATGTTGCTCAATATTATGCATGCTCTTGGCATACGTGACATTATTTTTATTAATGTCAGCCAGTATGAAATTACCAGCGAGATACCATGCCACGGCTACAAAAAACAACCAGACTCCAATTTTTGAAAAGAGACGTTGCATCATGCCACCTCGCGTTCTTTGAGGTGGAAAAATAGTGCCGTCCAAAGCAACACAGGCAAACCTAGCCACAAGCCTATTGAAAAACCATATTCGGCTGCCCCGTGTAGAACAATTACATCATCATTGCTCGATGCAAATATTCCCAATTGTGGAGAGGAACCAATCCATGCTGTAAAAATGAAAAGTAAAAATAACCCCAATACCGTTCTTAGCACGGGTGAACGTTTAAAAAAAACCGTACAACCGGCAAAGACTGCCTGCCCCGCTGATAAGAACAGCGCGAAAAATATTTGCATCTTAAAGAAGCTTCGCGCATCGTCACTGGTCTTTCCTATTTCTGAGGTGAAGAAGGGAATATAGAAATGAAAGTCCGGCTCAACGCGATTGCAAGCCTCACAAAGCGCTGGCCCAACATATGACGCTTTGGCCAACTGGACGGCGGGATAATTCATCAGCGTATAACCCAAGGTATACACCAGAGGATACAAGATGCTGATGATCACGAATGCCAACAGCCATTTTTCAAACACCGAAGCCGGGCGCATCAGGGTAATCAGGCTTGCGCCAGGATTGACCATATGTTTGAAATACCGGCCAGCGAATACAATTGCCGACATAAACAAACCACCCATATACCAGTTAACCTGCATGCCGAACTGAAACAGCCCGAACGCGCTCTGCCTATCGGAAGTAAACGAAATCAGTATAAAGATCAAATCCAGCATGACCATGACGGCGACGAACCAGGCATAGTCACGCCAACTTTCTGCCCAATGGGCGCGCCACAAGCGGGCAAAACGCGCGCTGTCAAAAAAATTGCTCATTGCGGATTCCTTGTTGTGTCTTGATGGACTGCCACTGCATCCAGTATGGCTTGCTTATTGATGCTCAGGGCCTTGTACAGCAATTCGAGATTGACTGCCCCCGGTGCATCGCTCTTGTTGGCTGCGACATAGGCCCATTGATGACCGATTGCCTCGTGATAAATGCTGTCGGCGATATCTGCCTGATTGTCTGCGACGCCCAGATGCAAGGCACGTTGCAGTGTGTCCATGCTGGCGGACAAGGCCAGCTTGCCTGCATCGACGAACAGCACGTGGTTCATGAGGCTTTCTAAATCATGTGCCTGGTGCGTGCTGATGATGACGATACGGTCTGCATGTTCTTTGCGGGCCATGATGGTTTTAAACTGTGCACGGCCTACGATGTCGAGCCCATTGGTTGGTTCATCCATCAATAACACGGGTGTGTGGGTTGCCAGCGCAAAGGCGATCACGGCTTTTTTCTTTTGCCCCAGACTCATGGAGGCAAAGCCCTTGTCATGTGGAACTTCAAAAATATCTACGTAGCTTTGAAAATCGACACTGGAAAAGCGCGGATAAAACGGCGCATGCGTCTTCAGTAGCACATCCAGCTTGATATTGGGCAGATGAAATTCTTCAGGGACCACGTACACCTGTTCCAGAAAGGTGGGCAAGCGGGCCGCAGGCTTGTAGCCCAGCACCTCAACATTACCCCCATGCGGGAACAGCAAACCCGACAGTATTTTTAACAGCGTCGATTTGCCGCTGCCATTGCGCCCAAACAAGCCATACACGCCTGGCTGGGCCAGCGTCAGCGAAAAATCGTCATAGACGCGTTTGCGCCCATATTCAAATTGCAGTTGTGTGACTTTGATCATCAAAGGTCCTGTAGACATCTATTATTTGCGGCCCGCTGTTTTCAGCAGTGGGCGTTCTGTATGCGGTATTTTTAATTCTGCTTTGCCTAAGTCCTGGCAACGAAAGATTCAATTGCAAAGTGTCAGAGTTTATTACTTTTTTGCAAATAAAGGAAACTGAGACATCTATTGGAAAATATCCAGGCGATGCCAGCTCACTTATGTTTGATACCCCACAAACAAGGTGGTGGGCTTTGTGCATAATCTAATGCATCTTTCACTTCCATTACTGGCAACATCACTATGACCTGGATTGTATGGATATTACTTGCTCTGGTTTCTGTCGCTGCCATCGTAGCTGGCCTTGTCGCCTATGGTGCGGCGCGCTGGGCGGGCAAAACGCGGGGTTTATTGGCGCGACTTGAAAGCACTCGCCTGCTGACAACTACATCGCCATATAACATGCAGGAAATTGAAAACCTGCCTGCACCTGTGGCACGATATTTCCGTACCGTATTGAAAGACGGCCAGCCCATCGTCACCGCTGCCAGGGTTGAACATGTTGGCAGCTTTAACCTGAGTGCTACTGGTGAGCAGTGGAAGCCGTTTACATCCACACAGCGGGTCGTCACCCGCAGACCGGGCTTTGTCTGGAATGCCCGCATAGCGATGGCCCCGGGCATAAGCGTTTATGTACACGATGCGTATGTGGGTGGTGAAGGCATATTGACCCCGGCCATACTTGGCCTGCTGACTATGGCGGGTAACATTAGCGCACGTGACCTGGCTGAGGGCGAATTCATACGCTTCTTTGCCGAAGCTGCCTGGTACCCCACCGCCCTGCTCCCTGGCCAGGGCGTAAGTTGGCAAGCTGTGGATGCCCATTCTGCTACTGCCACGCTTGCCGATGGGCCAATCAGCGCGACCATGCTGGTCAAGTTTAACCAGGCTGGTCTGATTGAATCAGTGCGTGTTGAAGCACGCGCCGCCATGGTAGGCAAGGTGGTCGTGCCTACCCCGTGGGAAGGGCGCTGGTACAACTATCAAGAACGCAATGGCATGCTGGTGCCACTTAGCGCCGAAACCGCATGGCTGCACGCTGACGGGCGCAGGCCGTATTGGCGCGGTACCATCACTTCGATTACGTATGAGTTTTAAGCTGGTGAACAGCATTGCTGCGAAGCATATCTTTAAGAACATATCTTGCCCCTCAAAACTCCTTCCCCTCCCTCGGCAGCAAATCCGCCATACCTTCCATTTCCTTGTATATTTTTAAGGCATTTCCGTCTATCCTGAGCGCTGACTGTAAATCCTCTCTTTGACATTGACAGAACGTGCCGTCAAATTGATCCGCTTTCTCACTTACTGTGTTTCTGGAGACATCGATGGCCACTGTGCTGACACCGCAATTTGGACCTCTTCAATTCGGCGCTGAGTGCGCTCTGCCTGGAGAGCGTTTGTTTGCTCCGGTGATTGCCAGTGGGGGGCGGATGTTGATCGCCGGGGGGCCGCAGGCTTTAGGCTTGTTTACGGTGGATGATACTTCCAGCGCGCTGAAGACGTTTCGTACCCGTGCGGGGCAAGGGATAGCGGGGTTTTGTGTCAGTGATTCGGTGTTGTATATACAGGATGGGCCGGTGATCAGTGCATGGTTTTTGGTGAAGCAAAAATGTTTTGCTGCACAAAATCTTTCCACTGGCCAAAGCTGGGATGCCGATGATGCAAAGCCGGGTGAGCATGAGCCGCCAGTGTCGTTTTATGCATTTTCTGAAGAAGACAAGGACTTGTATGCGCAATTGCTTAAGGCGCGCAACAGGCGGGTGCTGGCAGCATCGCTGGCGGACCTGGATCAGCAAAGTACGGCAGAGTCTAAAGAACTGGCCGGTGGGGTACGCCAGCTTTTGCAGGTTGATAGCAAGGATGCGACACACGTGCTGGCCGCGGCCAGAACCGAATTGCAGCAGACTGCCAGTGCGGTGGGCAGGATTGTGTATTCAGCCCCGGTGGCGCGTATGCAGCAGGCGTCGGGGTCGGGCGGCAGCCAGGTATTTACGCTGGGGTTGAACGGCACGGTGTATGCAATGGATGCCAGGCTGGAGTCGGTGCAAGCGGTGATACGCGATGCCAGCCTGCCTTTGCGTGCTGCGCTGGCCATAGCAGAACCCATGCAAACATCCGGCAATTATGGTTGCCGCCTGTATTACGTAACGGAAGATGGCGGCATCTGTGCGCTGAACGGCATTACGCCGAATCTGGACGCGCTGCCGGGTTGGCGCGGCGTGGGTCGCCCGGCGCGTGACAGGGTTTTGCCTTTGAGTTGCCATGGCAATGTATTGATGGGTGGCGGTATTCTGGGCGCGGATTTTTTTGCGACTGGTATTGAACCTACGACAGCACTGGCACAAACGGTAGAGGCACCTGCCGGGGGCTGGACCAACTATCAGGTTGAACCCAAAAGTGAACTGGTGTTGTTAAGCAATGGCATGGCTTCGCGCCTGCATGCTTATGGTGCCACGGTCAAGAAACGTGACCGCTGGCGTCTGCGTCAGAATACCGCAGCAGTGCATGCCGCATTTGCTTATACAGGCACGACCAAAGATGATTACCTCGTGGTGGTGGAAACGGACGCATTGAAACCGGCAGGAGGTTCGCTGGGTTTTCGCATCTTGCTGGCCAATACGCTTGACTGTGAAGACCCGGCCAAAAGCCCCGATTACCCACCGTCAGCCGTTGAGCTGGGCCGGGGCAGTTTTGGGCCATGGAATGGCAGCCCTTCATTTAGCATAGACTGGATACGCCACAACCCTGCCATTGCCGGGCCACATATGTATTGCATGGTCAGGGCAGCACGCCCGGCCAATCTGAAAGCGGACTCGCCACAATTGCTGACAGGCAGGGAACCTGGCTATGCAGCGCAGCTACGTCAATTGAGCAGTGGTGGTTTACTGGCGGATGCCGGCATGCCTGTGCTGCGGGCAGAAGGCGGCGCGCCTGATTATGTCGCGGCATTTGCCTTGAATGCAGAATTAAGCGCGATGAAACCACGTGCCAAGGATGAGATGGTGATCATGGCCATGAAGGCCAGGTCAGTCAAGGTGCGTGTCATGCTGAGCTGGACTGAAAGCGGCCTGGGGATTAATCCACGTACTGAAAGTTTTGGCCCCAGCCCTGTGCGTTCTACCCTGCTGACCATGCGTCTGTCACCGGGTGGCGAGACCAGGCTGACCACCGATGCGGATGGCATAGCCTATATTGACTCCAGCTTGAAAGACAGCCAGGTCACGTTGGTACCTGGTTCTTACGATGGACTAAAGCCACCCCGGTCTGGTACTTCACTGCGCCCTGATTTTGATTTTCCTTTACCCGACATGGGGGGAAGTCGCATTATCACCGACAAACCTACATATCATCGCAGCGCCAGTACAGTCAAGCTTGATGAATACAATATAGTCGAGCTTCATGTCAGGGTTCTTGTCCAGACTAATCGTCCATAATCCACCTACCATGCACGGGCACGGCATGGGCACTATTGATTGTTGCTGGTCGCTGCTGGCCGCAGTCGGCAACTTTTTTCTGGTGAACCCTGCCGCCTGTGCATCTGTTCTATCCATTGAATAAATACGAGGATGTTATGAGCACATTATTAGATGCATTGGGAGCAGAAATTCTGCCAACGACCTGGACTTGTCCTTCGATTTACGGACCGCTGACCTCGCCGCTGGTGGCCGCCGGTGACAAGCTGATAGGCGTAGCGGGCAAGGTGGTGTATGCAGTTGACATTCATAACGGCCAGCAGGTGCCGCTGGCCAAAAATAGCGATTCGAGATGGGTGCTTGAGATGCGTCAAGCCACAGGCACTGACCCACGTGTCACTGCCTGTGATGGTACGGTGTATTTGATGGATGGTGATTACCTGACGGCTGTATGCCTGAACGATGGCAGCAATTTGCCTGGCTGGGTCCCACCCAAACTTGGCCGCGCCAGTTCGCTGGTGGCGGACAGGGGTATCATCATGGCCGTATACCTGGATGCAAAAAAAGGAGCATCGCGTGTCGCAGGCTATATTGCCGCAACCGGTGCCAAAGCCTTTGAGCCTGTAGAAGTGACAAAGAGCAGCGCCGGGCCAGCATGTTATGGTGACGGCGCGGTGTTCTTTGTGGCGGGCGGCAAGCTGCTGGCTGTGAACTTGCGTTCTGGTGATACCCGCTGGACTTTTAATGATGCGCAAGACAAACTCAGTGCAGCTACTGCACCCTGTGCGGCAGAAAAAGTGGTGCTGGTGGCTGGCCGCCATCTGCATGGCATAGGGATAGACGACGGCAAAGTACGTTTCAAGATTGCACCGCTTGAAGAGGGCAATGTCAACTGGCATACGCCTGTGATTGATATTCCGGCCAAGGTCAGGACTGCATCACGGGTGGTCAACCTGAAAGCAGCACGCCCACCGCAACAAGGTGCCGAACATTTGTTGCAGGCCAGCGATACCGATCCGGCCAATCTGGCTGCGGGTGTGGCGGTGGCATGCAATTCGATGGGCGAAGTGATATGCCTGTCGCTGGCCGATGGCAAGATCAAATGGCGCGCCAAAGTCAAAGACCCTGGCGCACCCAGGATCATTGATGGTGTGGTGTATATCAAGACCGATGGCGGCAAGCAGCTTGCGCGCTTTTATGTTGAGAATGGCAGAAGCGCAGGCGTGGCTTATTCGCTGCCCAGTCTGGCAAGTGCTCAACCGCCAGTCATCACGAATGGCACGCTGTTTTTGGCGGATGACCTGGGTGGAATCGCTGCGCGGCCTTATGCCAACCAGACTGCGGCGTATTTTGATGGCGTGAAGTCCATGATCAATATTCGCCCTGACGGTACGCAGTTTGATTTTGGTGAACGCAATTTCACGGTAGAAGCCTGGGTACGCAGCAGCCACGGTGGTGAGATCATTTCTGGTTATCCGACAAAAAATGACCCGGATGCGAATGGTTTCAGACTCAACCTGGCACCGAATGGACAGATACGGGTGGCGATATTTTCTGCCGATGGCAAACGTCAGAGCGTTGGCCGGACCAATACATCGTCTGCGGCGGATGGCAACTGGCATCACATCGCCCTGGTCAGGCGCAATGATACTTATCTCATCGTGCTGGACGGCATACAGCAGGAAGTGCGTCTGCCAGAAACACCAGGCGTGGCCAGGCTGGCGATAGGTGGCAATACTGCGCTGACGATAGGTGCGCTGGTATCCAGACAGGGGGATAAGGCAGAATCATTCTTCAATGGTCTGATACGTGAAGTACGTTTGTGGGACTGCGCGATGGAAGCCAGTTTAATAGAAAGCAACCGCAGCACCGCCTTGATAGGCACAGAACCACAGCTGCTGGGTTTGTGGCGTCTGGATGAAGTTCAGGCTACCGACAAGGCCGCGGTGGAGCCTTATAACGCTGCGCACCAGCATCGTGTCACATCGCAGTTCATTAACCATGCATCGAGGCGCACTGACCTGACCATGGACCGCAACGCCTTCCCTTACCTGTTACGCGAATCGGCCAAGCAATGGCCGTATGCCAATACCTGGGGTGCACGTGGGCAGACGCAGGTGACGGGTTCATCGGCCCTGTCCAGAAATGGCATATTGGCTTTCCCGACCGAGAATGTCTTGTATGCAGTGGGGGCACAAGATGGCAAGCGCAAGTGGGCCATGGATATTGCCGAAAAAATCTCGGACCCGGTGGCAGACGGCAACAGCTTCTTGCTGCTGACGCAAGACGATTCGCTGGTACGTATTGATGCCAGAAGCGGCCAGAAAACCCAGCTTGCCGCTTTTGCAGGCATGCATAACGAACATGCCGAAGCCTTGCCTGCACCTGCTGCGAATGAAACCTATGTGGCAGCAGCAACTGGCGATGGCAACACGCAGATCGTGATTGCCGAACGCCAGGCCGACACTGGGCTGACTGTGAATATACCTGGCACGCCATTGCAACTGGCATTTTGCAAGACGGCCACGAATAGCGCACTGGCCGTACTGACGCGCACGGCCAGTGACCTGGAACTGCACCTCGTCGATTGCGTAACTGGCCTGGAAATTGGCAAACGCAGCATAACGGGTAAAGCCTATTGCACTGCCGGAACCTGGATATTTTCCATGTCTGGCGATACGGTCACCAAGCTCGACATCGCCAATCTGGCGGCAGCACCACTGGCTATTTCTGGCAAGATCAGTGACAACATCACTGGCATGGTGGCGTCGCTGGATGAAGACTTGCTGGTGCTTGCCACTGATACCGGTAAAGTGCTGGCATACAGCCTGAGTGCCCTGACCACACGCTGGGAAGTCAGCTTGCCACCTGGCCCTGCCGGTAGCTTGAATGGATTGAATACCCCGGTATTTGACCGCGCAGCACGCGTGATCTGTACCACGGCCAGCGGCACGATAGCCGCCGTCAACGGCAAGACCGGAACATTGATGGGCTTGTACCAGGCACAAAATGGCACGGTCGGCATACCACAGGTGCATGCCGGTACGGTCTACGTCGGTTGCCACGACGTTGCTGCCAATGCGCAGAATGCCGAACTTGACGGTGCCATGCACAGTCTTGTGCTGGGAGATATTTCTGCCCTGCGTTTGAATCTTGACCGCTGGGGCAATCCCGTTGCCAATGGCACTCAACATGCGGTGATAGACATCAGTACCAAGGATGCGACCCTGCACCTGATGCGCGTGCAGGAAAGCTGCGTCGAAGCCTGGGTCAATGTGCCACGCCTGACAGGTGCGGCAGCAGCGCGTGCCGGTGGTGGCATCGTTGGCATCGCTGCAACAGAAGAATCCAATTTCAGTATCAACATGTGGCTGGATACCGATGGCACCGTGCATTATTCATCCAGCGCCAGAGAAAATGGCAAATGGACTGGCATCCACGTCAAGACGCAGACATCTATCATGGATGGCAAGTGGCATCACCTGGCTGCATCACGCCGCCCGGCTGCCGCCAATGAAACGGCGGAACAGGTGATATTGTATGTGGACGGCAAAGCCATGCCCACTGTACGTCTGGATAAACCACCAGCACCCAGGGTAGCCCCTGCTGGCCTGAAAGCCTATGTCGGTGCCTGCGTGGCTGCAGACTTGCGCGCAGAAAAAGCGTTCTGCGGCATGATTGCTGAAGTACGTATCTGGGACACTTATCTGGTGGCACCAGAAATTGCCTCGCGCATGCTGGTCAAGTTGCGTGGCGATGAACCTGCCCTGCTGGCTTACTGGAACTTTGATTACCAGGCAGTGCATGACTCAGCCCTGCAAGGCCATAGCGGCGTGCTGGCGCAAAACCCCACTGACGAAGCGCCGGTGTGGTGGCTGACTGACCTGCCCTTCACACAACCGGCCTACCCGCACATCACCAGCACGGCATCCATCTCCCGCATGAAGGACAATGTGCCCTTGTATGCGCTGACAGCCAAGGTCTGCGCAGCAGACGGCACAGGCATGGCTGGTAAACGTGTAGAGATGTGGTACATCAAACGCCAACCGGACGACCCTGCATCCATCTTCATCAATGGTGACGAGGTACTGGGAATAGAGCCAGGCAGCGAGCCTGATCCCGTGCTGCGTGCCGCAAAGGTCACTAAATTTTTCTCTGCTGTCACCGGCATCGACGGTACGTTGAACCTGAGCATCTCCTCGCCTGAGCCTGGCCATGGCCCTTCACTGGATCTATGGACTTCGTTCATGCCGGTCAATGAACGCTTCCATATCAATGTGCTCATCAATAACCAGGTGCTGGCCAAGCCGGTGCCGCCAAACCTGACAGCACAAGCCAAGCTGATACAAGACTATCATTACACCACCGGTGACAAGATCAACGACCAGCGCGACCGCTCTACCTGGCGCATCGTCTTGCGTTCACGCGAATCTGACGGCGGCCTGTGCATGCGCGAGCCCATTACGCTTTGGGCATCGAAAGCTGCGACGATAGAAATTGCAGGCAAAAAATATGAGGTCAATACCGAACGCTCAGTCACCGTTGACAGTGAAATGAATGGTGACATGACCATCATCATGGAAGCTGACGAGCTGACCTCGCCTTCATTGTACGCACGCGCCGGTTTCATGAACCGCAATGAACGTATCATCATCAGCCCTGAACAGGAAGCACAGGAACAGTTATCGACCATGGAAAGCGATGACATGACCAAGCCGCGTGTCACCAACTGGAAGAAAGAAGGTGGTGGCGAAGACAGCATGCTCAACCCCGAACACAAGGAGCATGCTGGCGACATATCGAAGGCCGTGCGCCAGGTAGCATCATCTGCCAAGAATGACAGTGACCATACCATGTTAAGGGCGCGCATGTCGCCTGCACAGCTTAAACTGATGGCCATGCGTGCGGCAGAAAAAGGCATCGATGTGGGCTTGCTCAAGGCGGGCAAGAATGGCCCGGATTTATTACGCATAGACGCCATGCAACAGGATGAAGCCGGGGCCAAAACTGACCGCGTAACCCTGTTACGCACAGTCGCCGGTGCACCGCGCCTGGCACCGGCCAACCCTGACGCTTTCCGCCGCGCCATGGGCGGTGCCATGGGTTTTGTGATAGAAGCAGGCGGCCCGAAAGGTTATAGCTACCGTACCTTGAATACGCACAAGGATGTAATGCTGGCACGCGGCGTAGCAACACCTGTCATGGCACATGCCCCCCATTTACTGGGTGGTTTTCTTGATGATATGTGGGATGGTATCAAGGACGTTGCCACTGACATTTATGAAGGTGCAAAAACCATCGTCGTCACGGTTGCCGATGCTGTGCAGGTTGCCATTACCAAAGTAGTCGATGGCATCAGTAGCGTGGTACACGCTGTGGTGTCCACGGTAGAAGATGCCTTGAATGCGGTGGCTGGCTTCTTCGAGCAACTGGCAGTTGCCATCAAGAAGGTGATTGCCTTTTTGCGGGCGCTGTTTGACTGGGGTGCCATCCTGGAAGCGCAGCGCATCCTGCATGACATGTTCCGCTTGGCAAGTGAAGTACAAAAAAAGGCCATGAAGGACAAGGCAGGCATGACGCGCGTCGCCAGGATGATTGCCGGCCTGCCAACAGACAATATGCCTGCTGGTGGCCCCAGCCTGAATGCAAGTTCAAGCGAGGCAAAAAATGCAGGAGCACCGGCGCTTGCCGGGGCAGATGGTGTGCAGGCAAATTCCATGCTGCAAAAATCAAATAACAGTTCGCCACGTCCATTGGAGAAAAAAGACCCCAGCGGCACCATGAGCATGCCCAGCTCAGACGATCCCTTTAAAGCGGTGATAGAGGTTCTGCCCGGCCTGGCCAAGTCAATGCTCGATCTGTCACCAAGTGATCTGGTTGCGAAATTGCAAGCGGCTTTGAGCAAGTCAGCGTCGACTGGCCTGGAAAGCCTGGTGGGGCATCTGGGCGATGCCTGTGGTGCCATCGGCGACGGCATAGACGGCATCATGAAACTTTTTGATACGCCTGTGTATATCCCGTTTATCAGTGAACTGTATAAATGGATTACTGGTGAAGAATTGTCCCTGCTCAGCCTGATCTGTCTTGGCCTTGGTGTATTTTTTAACACGCTGTATGCATTTGTCACGCTCCTCTCGGGAGAAACCCGCAGTTTTGCCAGTGATGCCAAAGGCTTGCCAGCCCGCTGGCGCAGTCAGGCTGGTCTTGCGCCAAAATCCTCGCGTCCTTCCGATGTAGTCAGCGCAGATGACCATGACAATAACGGGAAAGGGGCCGCAATTCTGAAATCTGAGCTTGTGCCAGGTACACCTCTTGTCGTTGAGGTGCTGTATTTGGGTTTTAGCGTCCTGAAATACTTTGCAAATATGCTATCAGACATGAAATTTCGTGATATTTTCGTGAGAGATGGTCTGCGCAATCCCTGGGACAACATGGTGCTGGCAATGGCCGGGATTATGCAGGGTCTGGCGGGTATTGGTGTGGCCTGCACTTTTACGTTCGGCTCGCAACCTGCATTTCATGCCCGCCTGGAAGCAGTATTGGGATCGGACCGGAAGTTGGCAAAAAGACGTGAATGGATGGTGTACCTGAGCTTCAGCATCTTGACTGCCTTGAGTTTAAAAAAGGCCGTGAAAGGCGTTATTACCTGTCTTGATGGAGGATTGGACATCCCACCCAATTCAGCTACCTGGACGGGTAAAGTCAAACTCTTTTTCAAGAACCATGAGTACAAAATATTGCGTATATTTGGCGTACTCAGCACGGCCCTTGTCGTCTATCTGCTAGTTGACTTCTATGCATTGAGCCAGGATGAGTTTAACCGCATCACAAATGAAAATGTGAAGGAGGAATACAAGTTACTCCTTTATCGCGATGTCATGGGTCTGATGCCGGTCATGTTGGAATTCGTGTTTACTGATGAAGATATGAAGGAATCGAGAAAGGGGGGGCACTACGGCAGCGCTGGTTACGACATGGTCATATCTATGCGCAGTATGAGCACCGTGGTTGCTATCATTTTACATGGCGTTGCGGTGTTCAAGTATGGTGATATTGAATATTGAATAAGGATGAAAAAGGTTTGAGCCAGGTATTATTCTGGCACGCTCAAGTCTAATATGCGATCAGTCAGGCAAGTGCAAGACTGATCGCTTGCGTGTTAGTTGTGTATTAGTTGTGGATTGTCTGCGCATTGTCTGCGTATTGCTGGACGACTGAAAACGCATGCTCCAGCCCCCGCGGCACCGCATAGCGCCGATAAGCAAAGATTTTTCAGATAAAAGCCATGCAACCAAGCGGGCACTGTCTGTTTTTTTGAACAAATCAAATTTTGCCAGCACTTTGCTTGCCCAATACCAACAGACTGCCAGCATAATACCTGCTGATCAATGGCGGGTGAGCTCATCTGTGAGTTCCTCTCCGCGATTTCACCTCAGGAGAAAGCTCGTTGAAGCAAACTAGAGTACTTATTGCTGGCGCAGGTATCGCAGGTTTAACGGCAGCCCAGGAGCTGGCCGAACGTGGATTTTTGGTGACAGTGGTGGAGGCACTTGCCGCACCTGGTGGAAAATCGCGCAGTATTCCGGTGGAAGGGTCTGCAGCGACTGGCCAACAAGATTTGCCGGGCGAACATGGTTTTCGCTTCTTTCCGGGCTTTTACCGGCATATTCCCGATACGATGGCGCGCATTCCCTGTGTATTGGCCGATGGGTCTTATGGCAGCGTCGCAGATAATCTGGCGCATACCTCACGCACGCTTGCCCTGTCAAAGAAGGGGCGGTGGGAGGTACCTAACCAGTTGAGGTCATCATCGCGTGATGCGGCGTCGCTGCTGTCATTTCTGTATGATCTTTTCGTAGGCAGTGGGGTTGATGTGCCGCGAGAAGATATGCTGCATTACGTGCGTTGCGTATTCACCATGCTGACCAGTTCAGACGAGCGACGTTTTGGTGAATTTGAAAACATCTCTGCCTGGGATTATTTCCAGGCACCGTCACGCTCAGAAGCCTATCAAAAATATGTCATCAACGCGGTAACCCGTACCCTGGTGGCCTGTCGCGCAGCGGATATGAGTGCACGCTCCAACGTGGTGGTGGGCATACAATTGCTGAGCGATATCTACCGCAGTTGTGCGGACAGGGTGTTGAACGGTCCGACCAGCGAAGTGTGGATAGCACCATGGGTAACGCACCTTCAACATCTGGGGGTGGAGTTTATCCAGGGTGTGTCTGTAGAAAACGTCTTGTGGGAAGGTGATGCGGCATGTGCGCTGCAATTGAGTGATGGTACAGAGTTAACCGCCGATCATTTCATCCTGGCATTGCCGCTGGAACGCCTGCAGGCACTTGCCAATGCCGACATGCTGGCCCGGGCACCCAGTCTGGCACGGCTGGATGAACTCAAAACGGAATGGATGAACGGTATCCTTTTCTATCTTGGGCAAGATATAGAACTCAATCACGGACATACGATTTTTTTGGATGCGCCGTGGGCGCTTACTTCTTTGTGTCAGCAGCGTTTCTGGCCGCGTGGGTTGGCGCAATATGGCGATGGCACGGTGCAAGGCATACTGAGCGTGTGCATATCCGATTTTGACGTTCCCGGTGATTTTGTACGCAAACCCGCCAGGGATTGCACGCCGGAAGAAATACAGGAAGAAGTCTGGCAGCAAATTCTTGCTCACCTTGCCCCTGCAAACCGGGCAGCGCTTGAAGCTGCTGGGGTAGTCGCCTGTTCCATTGACCCGTCATTGCGCTGGACTGCTGAGGGTATGGAAAATGATGCGCCATTGTTTGTCAACACTGCCGGATCATGGGCAGCGCGGCCCGAGGTGGATATTGGCATCAGTAACCTGTCTGTCGCTGGCGATTTTGTACGTACATCTACCGATGTGGCGACGATGGAAAGCGCCAATGAATCCGCACGCAGGGCCGTTAACCACCTGCTGGATGTAACAGGTTCCAGCGCACAGCGCTGCCAGTTATTTCCGCTGGAAGAACCTACGGCGCTGACTCCGCTCAAGGTCATAGACAAGCTGCGATTTGATGCTGGCTTGCCGCATTTGCTGGACCTGGTGCCGGTATTTTCTGGCGAGACCATTGCGTGGTTAGGTGGTATGACTAGCCGCGTCGCTGACTATTCAGTCAGGGCCGGTGACCTGGTGCGCCAGTTGGGGTGGGACAAGCGCTTGCCCGAATTTGAATCCAGGGCCATGCGTTTCATCAATAACCTGAGCCGGGGTGTGGCACCCGTATCCAAGTGGGCCAGCACTGCGGGCAACGCTACAGGTACCACTGAGCATGGCGCGCAAGACCCGCAAGCCAAGGCATCTGGCGTGTATGCCCTTATCAATGATGTTGTTGGTGCCATCAATGACAAGGCACTGGCTGATGATCTGGATATGTTGCGTGCACGTTTGATTAGTGCGCTTGATCAGACGGATAAACATTTTCGTGAATACGGTGCCAGCCACCAGCGCCACCTTATCGATGGTGTGCTGGCTGATTCGCTGTTTCAATCCGGTAAGCGTTTGCGGGCCAGCTGCGCCCTGCTTTGCTCCATGCTGATGCGGCGGTTTTTATCGGAAGAAGCGATACAGGTTGCCATCATCACCGAATCGATACACGCTGCCACCCTGCTGCATGATGACATCATCGACGAAGCCGATCAGCGGCGCGGCCACCCCACCGCATGGAAAAAATATGGCGTTGGTGCCGGTGTGCTGGCAGGCAACCTGCTGGTGTCACGCGCTGTACGTTCACTGTACCGCATAGGTTACAACGGGCTGGCAGATGACCTCTTCGAAGTCATAGAATCCATGATCGCTGCCGAATCTGACCAATTGTCAGGCCGCCGCAACCTGGAAGCCAACGAAGAAGATTACCTGCGCATCATCGACGGTAAAACCGCCGGCCTGTTCGCCTGGTCCTGCCGCGCCGGTGCCACTGTAGGTGGCTGCAACGCCGCCACAGTCACCGCCACCGCCCAGTTTGGCCGCCACATGGGCCTGGCCTTCCAGCTCATCGACGACATACTTGACCTTGACCCGGCCACCAGCGACACTGGCAAAACCCGCTTTACCGACCTGTCCACCGGCCTGCTGACCTACCCATTGCTACTGGCACGCAAGCGTGACCCACAAGGTTTTGATGCTCTGGCGGCCAATGGTTTTGCTGATGCCGCTGAAGTCAGTGATTGGCTGGTCGCCAATACAGCGCTGGAAGATACACGGGCAGAGGCTGCCAGGCAGATT
The DNA here is from genome assembly GCF_058808955.1 of Undibacterium sp. GW821-FHT11B02. NCBI lineage: Bacteria > Pseudomonadati > Pseudomonadota > Betaproteobacteria > Burkholderiales > Oxalobacteraceae > Undibacterium > Undibacterium sp. GW821-FHT11B02. The sequence goes on from NZ_JBXASD010000001.1 coordinate 234,606, forward strand.
GCGCTGGGGGTGGAAGCCTTGGTGCCGGTACGGCATTCTGCGGCGAAGGCGACGTTGATTGAGTTGGCGAGGGCTTCGACGCGGCGGTTGCGGTAGAACATAGGAAGCTCAATCAGTTCTGCGCTTTTTTACTACTCATTAACAAGTCTATGCTAAGAGGAAATATTCTACTACCATCGGCTAACAATACAACTATTTAGTAGTATTGCAATTTCCTGTATTGAAATTAAGAAAACTATTCGCTATGGACATTCAAGATGACGATCAATCAGCAAGTAATTCCGAATTCAAAAAAACTATTGGAGTAACACAAGCGGAGAGTAAAAGAGTCTTGGCCCTAATCGCGCACTTACGTCGCCTTTTCAAAACCGTATTGAATGAAGATGGAACTGTACGGCACCCTTTAATAATGGATCAAGCGGATTTACTTCTCTGCGCAGCTTCGCTGAGGACGCTTCTATTCGACGATTCACCGTCCCCAATTCTGCTCGACTTCCTAACGCAACACGCGATTGACATTGAAATGGAAACTTTCGAAACTAATGTAGCAATGCTATTCTTTGCACAGATAGAACCTAAAGAACGCGGACACGCTTGCGACCTTTGTCTCGCTTTGTTGTTTGATAAAGAAATGCGAGAATATTGTAAACTCAATCAACCAAAACAACTTCTACTATTTGCAGACGGAGCAAATAAAACATACTCTGACCTAAGACTAAGTCCAAATGTATGGAAACCAAGCCCAGAAAAACTAAAAGAACTTAATACAACTTTAGAGTTTTCAAATCTTGGTGGGCCACTACAGTACATCACCGTAACCCGCAAGCGGGTCTCAATTATGGAATGGGGCATGGTTCGCCTAGGTTGCCTGAAAGACATTCAAATTCATCGCAGAAATATCATTTCATATGTTGCAAATAAGCTTGGTGCAGTACATTACGACTCCACTCGGCTTCCAGTCAGTAAAGATGACAAGGCGGAGTTTAAAATATTAGCTCAGGCATATGACTGGGAAAAACAAGCAATCATGCACGCAGGGTTAACGGCAATAGCTATCGCGTGCATTGAGATAGTAACGCATCCACAAATAAAAGCTGTACTAACTGCACTGCAGAAATTTGAGAACGATCGATTATCTCGATTAATCAGAGGTGAGTCTCCGATCTGGAAAAATTGAAATTTTGATGGCGTTCAATTTTTGAGAAAATTTATCAAAATAGTTTACAAAGAAAAATTATTCATTAATCTCTGATGAGAGTATAGCTCCACACTTTCAATACTTATATCGAACGATTTCTTCGGAAGTTGGCGCGATTCATAAAATAAATAAATCGCGCCTTAGTGACTCATGCAGAATTGTACAATTTCTTTAATTCTTCAAGGCCCAACAGCCTTCCAATTCCCATTCTGTATCGTCAACATCACCCGCGCTTTTTCTTCCAGGCCAAAATGGTCATTGGCGGTGTAATGTAGTACGCCTTGTGTGATGGGAATATCAATCTCAGATTCCATTGCATCCTTCAAGGCAGTGCGGAATTCCGGCGTGCCGGGTTTGGCTTTTTTCAGTGCCAGCGGAACGACACGGTTCAACAGCAGGTAGGCGTCATAGCCGTGGGCGGCGAACTGGTTTCTGCTGCCTTCACCGAATTGCTTTTCATAGCGAATGGTGAAGTCGGTTGCCAGGTGTTTGGATGGGTGGTCTTCTGGCAACAGTTCGGGCAGGATGGCCAGGCCAGCAACAACGAAGGAACCTTCCACATCTTTACCGCCCAGGCGAATCAGGTCACGTGAGGCAGCGCCGTGGGTTTGGTAGATTTTGCCTTTGTAGCCACGTTCTATCAGGGCTTTGTGTGGCATGGCTGCGCCACTGCCGGATGCACCGATGAGGATGGCGTCGGGCTTGGCGGCGAGTAACTTCAGGGTTTGTGCTGTGACGCTGGTGTCGGGGCGGTTGAAGCGTTCTGTAGCAACAGACTGCAAGCCGGCCTTGCTGGCGGCGGCAGTCATGGCTTTGAACCAGGCTTCGCCATAGGCATCTGAATAGCCCAGGTAGGCGTAAGTTTTGACGCCTGTTTTTTTCATGTGGTCGGCAATGGCGTGGGCCATGAGCGGGGTTGACTGGGCGACGCGGAAGGTCCAGTTACCTTTGCCGGGTGCCAACTCGACTGGCGAGGTGGAAATTTGTGGCGTCTTGAGTTCAAACGCGACTTCTGCCAGTGCAACCGAGGCGGGTGTGGCGGTGGAGCCGACGATAACGTCAACCTTGTCATCAGTGATGAGTCTGCGGGCGTTCTTGCTGGACTGGGTGGTGTCGGATGCATCATCGAGGATGACAAGTTTGACCTTTTCGCCGCCTATGGTGTCGGGCCACAGGGCAATACCGTTTTTGGTGGGGATGCCCAGCCCGGATGCGGGGCCGGTCAAGGGCAGGCTGACACCGATGGTGATGTCGGCCTGGGCTGTGCCCATGGTCGCGCCTATCAGCAAGGCCAGTAGCCTTGGTTTGGTGATGAGTTGCATTGCTGTCTCCTGATTTATTGTTGGTATTGCTAATGCGGGTGTTGCTTGGTATTGCTTATGGTTATTTAGCCTTGTTTGCCAGGCCGGGCTTGGAATTGGTGGCGTACTTGTTGTGATCCGTTATTGTGGTTCGTATTGCGATTTAATATTGTTATGCCACATAACAGTTATTCAATATAATAATATTTTGAGTGAGATGCAAGTAAGGCTTTAGTTTTTTTGGCCTGGCATTTATGAATTTTGGTTTGTTTATTGAAGTACGGCGGAAGTACAGCGGAAGTGCCGCGTCTTGAATCCCGTAGGTTGGGCTGGGCCTCTTGACACACGAATACATTATTTGAACGCTGAGTGTTGGGCTGAAAAGGCGTAGCCCAACCTACACTTGGCTAAAGTAGCCGAAACCCATCCCCACCCTGTCCCTCCCCCTTGAAAGGGAGGGGATTTCAACTTCGTTCAGGGACGTAGGTTGGGCCGGGATTCGCCGGGCTAAGGCTTATCAGCCCCTAAACACAATTTCCCCAACAATGCCCGTAACTGTTCCCGTTCTTTTGCTGTCAGTTGCTGGCTGACATGGTTGTCATGTTCTTTGACGACCTGTTTGTATTTCTCTAATTGCCGCTGGCCTTCTTTGGTGAGATGCAGGTTGTAGGCTCTGCGATCGCCGGCGTCTTGTCGTTCCAGCAAACCGGCCTGTTCAAAATTGTCTATGATGGAAACAACACCTGATCGTGCAATGCCCATGACTTCGGCAAGGCGAGTCTGCGAGATACCTGGATTGGCACTGATGATGACCAGTGAAGAAAAGCGCTGGGGTGTGATGTCATAGGCACCAAGGCTGGCAGCGAAATCTGCGTAAATCGACAGTTGGGCGCGGCGTACTGCATAACCAGTCAATTCTTCGAGGATATCGTAATTGATACCGTCTATGCGCGCATTGAACGAGATGGGTTGCGCCTGTCTGGTCAGACGTTTGCTTGCGACAGCCTTGGGCTGTACTTTGCTTGTGGCTTGTTTCTGTTTAGACATGGGAGACGTTTTACCAATGGGCTTTTGCTGTCAGTCAATGACCGTATTGTACATGCTGGGTCTATTTATAAAAATGGCAAATCTTGTCGACGCTGGCTGTTTTTCATCAAGGCAGGACGCATAAAATTGCTACGCAACTTGTGTTATATCGAATAACTGTTATACAGTATAACAATAAGAGTATAACAAGAAGGTCGCACTGCTAAAGACGCGCGGCATAATAAATTTGTGGAGGAAGACATGAAAGTAGTAATTGCCGGTGCCGGTATAGGCGGCTTGACGCTTGCGCTGATGCTGCATGAGCGCGGTATTGATGTTGAGGTGTACGAAGCTGTCAGTGAAATCAAACCGCTGGGTGTGGGCATTAACTTATTACCGCATGCCAGCCAGCAACTATGCCAGTTGGGGCTGGAAAGCTGTCTGACCGAACGCGGTATAGAAACTTCGTCGCTGTCTTATTTCAACAAGTTTGGTCAAAAGATCTGGCAAGAGCCGCGTGGCCGGGCAGCTGGCTATGATTCGCCACAATATTCTATTCACCGTGGTGAATTGCAAATGACCTTGCTGCAAAGTGTGATTGAGCGCATTGGTGCTGAGCACGTTCATCAGGGGCATGCGTTCACCTCTTTTGAGCAATTCGCAGACAAGGTGATTGCCACGTTTACCCGGCAGGTAGATCAATCGGCTGTGCTGGTGGAATCTGACTTGTTGATTGGTGCAGACGGTATACATTCTGCAGTTCGACGCTTTTTGTATCCACAAGGTGATCAGCCGCGTTTTTCTGGTCGTATGTTATGGCGCGCAACCACGGAAGCTGAGCCTTACATGGATGGCCGCAGCATGTTCATGGCGGGCTACCAGGATCAGAAATTTGTTGCTTACCCCATCTCTGAACCATTGCACAAGCAAGGCCGTTCGCTGATCAACTGGATTGCAGAGCTGCGTGTACCAAGTGGTGAATTGCCCACGTCGGACTGGAACCGCAAGGTTGACAAATCTACCTTTAGCAAGCCGTTTGACAGTTGGAAATGGGGCTGGATTGATATACCCGCTCTGATCGAAGGCGCTGAGGTGGTGTATGAATTTCCACTGGTGGACCGCGACCCGCTACCGCGCTGGACCTTTGAGCGCGTGACGCTGTTGGGTGATGCCGCCCACCCCATGTACCCGATAGGATCAAACGGAAGCGCGCAGGCAATTCTGGATGCCCGTTACCTGACCGATTGCCTGACTGGCGAAGCGAATATTTTGTATGCACTGCGTGAGTATGAAGCAGAGCGTTTGCCACGCACCACCGGCATTGTGTTACGCAACCGCATGAATGGGCCAGAACAGGTGATGCAAATGGCAGAAGAACGCGCGCCCCAAGGTTTTGCGAATGTAACGGATGTGATTGCGCAGTCGGAACTGGAAGCGATTTCGATGCGGTATAAGCGCCTGGCTGGGTTTGATAAGGATGCGTTGGCGGGGAAATCTACTTAAACAAGACTGATCCCTTGATAGGTCAATACATCTTTGAAAGCTTGGGTGTTGGGCCAAACCGCTGGGCTGGTAAAACGCAATTCAACTTGCGATTCTGGGCTGATGAGGCGTAGCCAAGCCTACGATGCTGAGTTTTTTTAAAAATGAATACGTTATTTGAACGCCGAATGTTGGGCTGATAAAGCGAAGCCCAACCTACGATTTTGGATTAAAAAACTGCCGTTCAATGAACGGCAGTTTTTTTACTAACTTAAAGGCATGATCTGAAAACAGAATTCATCATTACCAGATCAATGCAATGCCTAAAAAATTATTCAGGCTTTTTGAAACTCACACCAAATCAAACCTGTCTGCATTCATGACCTTGGTCCAGGCGGCCGCAAAGTCATTCACAAATTTTTGCTGTGAATCGCTGCTAGCATAGATTTCTGCCACGGCGCGCAGTTGTGAGTTGGAACCAAAAATCAGGTCCACCACGCTGGCTGTCCATTTCACATCACCACTGACACGATCGCGGCCTTCCAGCACACCTTCTGTGCCTGACTTTTGCCACTTGGTATTCATGTCCAGCAAATTGACGAAGAAATCATTACTCAGGGTTTCTGGTCGTTTGGTGAATACACCCAGTTGTGTTTGTCCTGCATTGGCATTCAGTGCGCGCAGACCACCTATCAGGACTGTCATTTCAGGAGCGCTCAGGTTCAGCAGTTGAGCCTTGTCTATCAGCAGCGCTGCTGCAGAACCTTCAAGTCCTTTGCGCAGGTAATTGCGGAAACCGTCGGCGGCTGGTTCCAATACTTCGAACGATTCGACATCGGTTTGCTCTTGCGTTGCATCCATGCGCCCTGCGGTGAAAGGGACCTTGATGTCATGGCCAGCTTTTTTGGCTGCGGCTTCGATCGCTGCACTACCACCCAGCACGATCAAATCAGCCAGCGAGATTTTTTTACCGGACTGGCTGCCGTTGAACTCTGTCTGTATCGCTTCAAGCTTGGCAAGCACCTTGCCCAGTTCGGCAGGTTGGTTGGCTTCCCAGTCTTTTTGTGGGGCGAGACGTATGCGGGCACCATTGGCACCGCCGCGTTTGTCGCTGCCACGGAAGGTGGATGCCGAAGCCCAAGCGGTGTTCACCAGTTGGGATACCGACAAACCAGACGCCAGCAGCTTTGCCTTGAGCCCGGCAATGTCCTTGTCGTCCACTAATGCGTGGTTGACAGCCGGGATGGGGTCTTGCCAGATCAGTTCTTCTTTTGGTACCAGAGGGCCAAGGTAACGGGCAATCGGCCCCATATCGCGGTGAGTCAGTTTGAACCAGGCACGGGCGAAGGCATCTGCCAGTTCCTTGGGATTTTGCAGGAAGTGACGAGAAATCTTTTCATAGGCCGGGTCCATGCGCAGGGCCATGTCTGCCGTTGTCATCATCGGCGCGTGACGCAGGGATGGATCGTGGGCATCTGGCACCGTGGTCTTGGCGGCTGGGTCTTTGGGTGTCCATTGATGGGCACCGGCTGGGCTCTTGTTGAGTTCCCATTCGTAGCCGAACAGGGTTTCGAAGTAAGAGTTGTCCCAGGTGGTTGGGGTGGCGGTCCAGGCACCTTCGATACCGCTGGTGATGGTGTGCACGCCTTTGCCGCTGCCGAAGCTGTTTTTCCAGCCCAGACCTTGTTCTTCTATGCTGGCACCTTCTGGTTCTGCGCCAACTTGGGCAGGGTCACCTGCACCATGGGCTTTGCCGAAAGTGTGGCCGCCTGCCACCAGGGCGACGGTTTCTTCATCGTTCATGGCCATGCGGGCGAAGGTATCGCGGATGTCGCGTGCAGATGCGACCGGGTCTGGCTTGCCGTTCGGGCCTTCGGGATTGACGTAGATCAGGCCCATTTGTACGGCTGCGAGGGGGTTTTGCAGATCGCGGTCACCGCTGTAGCGTTGGTCGTCCAGCCATTTACCTTCGGGGCCCCAGTAGATGTCTTCTTCTGGTTCCCAGATGTCAGGGCGGCCACCGGCAAACCCAAAGGGTTTGAAACCCATGGAATCAAGCGCGACATTGCCGGCGAGTATCATCAAATCTGCCCAGGACAGTTTATTGCCATACTTTTGTTTGACGGGCCACAGCAGGCGACGTGCTTTGTCGAGGTTGCCATTGTCAGGCCAGCTATTGAGTGGGGCAAAGCGCTGTGCACCTGCACCGCCGCCGCCGCGACCATCAGCAATGCGATAGGTACCGGCGCTATGCCAGGCCATACGGATAAAGAAAGGACCGTAGTGACCATAATCGGCTGGCCACCATTCTTGCGAATCGGTCATCAGGGCATGCAGGTCTTTGATGACGGCATCCAGATCCAGGGTCTTGAATGCTTCGGCATAATTGAATTCTTCGCCCAGCGGGTTGGATGCCGGGGAATGTTGGTGCAATATCTTGAGGTTCAGCTGATTAGGCCACCAGTCTGCATTAGCGTGGCTTGCTGCCACTGCGGTGCGGGCGCTGCCCGAAAACGGACATTTTGCTTCGTTTGACATCGTTATCTCCTTTGATGGGGAGGCTGTTGCAAAATGGGGCTGACTTTAGCTTATAAGGCCAACTTCATTTTGCAACAGCCTCTGAGTGACACTGAAACATAAACAATTGTAGGGATTGATGGTTAATAGGTATACTTAATTTAATTTATTGATTCAATTCATTTTAACTATCGACATCTGTATTGATCCTTGCTATCTGCCTTCAAAAGGACGGGCTGACTGATCCAGAATCTGCGCTGAATGAATTTACATATTAGCTTATTTACACCAAAACACCCGGGCCATTGAAACACCTGCGCTTCTAAGGGATAATTGCGACCATGAACGACACTACACAATACCCCCCATTACCGGATCGCCTGTCGGTTGATCCGCGCAGCCCTTATCATGTTGCCGCCGTGTTTGAACACGATGTCGGTATTAAGCTCAATGGCAAAGAGCGTAACGATGTTGAGGAATATTGCATCAGCGAAGGCTGGGTCAGCGTCGCTGCTGGCAAGGCACGTGACCGCAAAGGTAATCCTTTGATGATCAAGGTCAAGGGTGTGGTTGAAGCGTTTTACCGCTGATTGATTTGCAAAGTTTGTAATTCTGGGTGCAGCGCTGCACCCGTCACTCATTCACCATTATTTCTGCTGCCGGGCATGCCCGGTATCTTTGGCGCGGTTATTGGTGCAGTTATTTGCGCCATACACTATCCATCAATGTATGCAGTCTGGTATGTTTGTTGATCACCCATTGATGTTGCCCTGCCGATGAAACCCACCCACTTGCCCCATGCTGTCTCCCGCCTGCGTTCAGCCCGTCTGCTGCGCAGCACCAGGCCGTTTCTGGCACGTGGCGGGCCCAAGGGTGAACGTTGTGGCGGATGCAGGCTGATTCTGAGCCATTGTCTGTGTACCTTGCGCCCTGTCGTGTCTACCCGCGCCGGGGTGTGCCTGATCATGGCAGAACATGAGAGCTTAAAGCCCAGTAACACTGGCTGGCTAATTGCCGATGTGGTGCCGGATACGATGGCGTTTGGCTGGGCGCGCACTGAGGTTGACCCGGCGCTGCTGGCGGTACTGGCTGATCCGCAATGGCAACCATACGTGGTTTTTCCGGGTGAGTTTGTGGCACCAGAACGGGTGATTACGGAATTATTGCCTGCAGACTTGCCTGCTCAGCAAGCATCCCTTTCAGACCAAGCTGAAAGCAAACGCCCGCTATTTATCTTGCTGGACGCCACCTGGCCAGAGGCACGCAAGATTTTCAAGAAAAGCCCTTACCTCAATCAGTTCCCGGTACTAAGCCTGCTGCCAGAACAACTGTCGCGCTACCGCCTGCGCCGCTCGCGACGTGATGATCATTTGTGCACATCTGAAGTGGCAGCGATATGCCTGGGCCTGGCTGGCGACACCGCAGCTGCACAAGCGCTGGAAACCTACCTGGATGTATTCACCGACCACTATCTGCGGGCAAAGCAGCAGTTGAAAGTGGAATGGGAAGATGAATTGCATATACAGCTGCGGGCTTTGGCCGCGTCTTTGGGTTAATAATTTCGTATTTTTGACCAGATTGCGATTTGGCAGAACGCGTTTCTAATCCCACCAAAGCGCGAAAATTTTCGTTTTTTTCTGAAGTTTTGGAGCACCAGGTGGTGTGGCGAGTGTACTGGTGAACCAGTTGCTCCCCATTTCATTGGTTTCCGCTCCTTTAGTTAGTGATTTTGTCCATTGTTCCACCTCTTCCAAGCTGCTGGAAGTCAAAATAAACACGGTATCAGAACTTGGCCATTCTTTATCCATCGATGTGTCATCGGGATCTGGATAGTTTTTCACCGCGACCAATACGTCTTGCACACCAGGCTTCGCCTGAATTTCAGACAAAACACGGTGACAGACGTTCAACGAAGGACGTCCGTCATCAGCCATATTTGCGGCAAGTGAATAACGATCCCAATTTCCATCGAAAAATTCGTCGAGCCCAACAAGCACGGGCAATCCGGCCTCTTCCGCTTTTGCATCGAGCCTGGCGATTTTTTTACACAAACGATTGCGCTTGGCAAGACGGGGGTTGGGATTATTGAGTTTTGCAATTGCTGCGGTAAAGCGCTTGGGCACCCCACCAGTGGCAAGTTTAACTCTGTCAAGATATTCCTGGAACCCGAACAGTAGCTGACTATGGTCGGCCAAATATTGGCGGATCGTGCCAAGATATGGCCCTTCGACTTCCCACACGTGCATGCCTTCACCAGCTGAAGTGAGATGTCCGCGTTCCGGTGCAGCGTCAATCCATTGTCGTAATGGCAGACCGTCAACCAGTTGCCCTAGCTGGATATCCGTCAATAGATTCCATGGAAATACGTTCTGCAGCATGCCCTCGCGCCAGATATTTTCCGGCTCGCCTTTCGTAGACCAGGCGACCGTACACTGTAATTTTCGGTCTACTCGCGTCATGCCATAACCGTACTCAGGACGCAGCAATTGAATCAAGGTGGTTACAGGCACTAATAACGAGTCAGAAGTCAGGTGAGCATATGGCTCCACACCACTGATAAAGAATGTACCTTTCCTGGACCCTGCGTCAACGTTCGCGCATCCGGCAGAAATGACGTGTCCCGGGATTCGCTGCACAGGTTCTTTTGCTTTAACCTCAACATGGAATGAAGAAATTCCGACGAAACTTTTCGTGTGCAACCCTTGATACACAGCCGTTGGATCAATCTCTTCCTTGCCAAGAAGACCAGAAGCACCGCGACGCCAGAAGCTTACACCAGACATTGGTACGCCGATTTTGGAGAGCCACTCGTAGAGAATGGAAAAGACCTGTTCAAGCTTGTTCTCATTGTATTCAATGCCATACAAGGTGACGACCCACTCAGTCGGATCAACCGGAACATTCTTATTTTTCATAGCTGCTCTGTCATTTTTCAATTCGCTTGCAGGTCAAAGAGCAGGCTATTCCTGACGAATCAGCAACTTGAATTCGTCAATGCTCATCGGGTATGACCATGTAATGGGATGTGGAATCCTAACACGAAAATTAAGGCACTAATGCTCAACTGAAGACTTGCAGGACGGACCGCAATTGGCAGAGTGCTGCCAGGATTAGAACTCATTTCCGAAAGAAACTTTGTCGCCCTCTATCACCATCCCACTAACCCGACACTCCCGGTAACTGCCCATTGTCTGGCCCTGCATTGCGGCTGATGGCTGCCAGATAGCGTTGTGCTTCTTCCCACGTAATCGTGATATCAGTCGGTGCATCGTCTTGTGTAGCGGCGAGCAGTGCTTCTTCTTGCTGGCGTTTTTGTGCTTGCAGTTCCTTCTTTTGACGCAGCTGTTCTTCCTTTTGGCGTAGTTGAGCGTCTTCGATGGCACGCAGGCGGTTTTGCCTGGCGATGAGTGCATGCAGGGCGGCGCTGGCTTGCTCGCGTCTTTGTCTTTCCAGTTCTTTGCGTTGCCGCCTTTGTTCAGCGCGTTGACGGGCAGCGGCTTCTATCGGGGATTCTTTGATTTCTGCCTTGCTGCTGCTCGCCTTGGCCTGTGCTGCACCCACACTTGATTTCATCGCGGCTTGCAGGTCTTGCAGCAGGGCGCGCACGCTGGCCGGGCGCTGGTCTGGCTGGATGGCGAAGCCGCTTTGCAGGACTTGCCATTGTGCGGCGTTGAGTGCGGCAGGCTGTATGGGGGTTTGTTGCGGATGGCGATAGTCGCCAAAGGGCATGGCGGCTTCCAGCATCTGGTAAATCATGACGGCAACGGCGTACACATCCAGACCGGTGCTGTGCTGGTGGCTGCCAGCTTCTGGTGCGCGGTAGCCTGCGGTGCCGGCATAGGGCGAACGTGAAGGCGTCATGCTGCCTGGAACACCAGTTGGAGTAAGCCCGGCCTGGGTGTGGCTGCGCAAACGGGCAGAGATGCCAAAGTCGAGCAGTTTGATGTCACCGGCTTGTGTCAGCAAGAGGTTGCTGGGCTTTAAATCGCGATGGACGAGTTTGTGTTTGTGCCATGCATAGTGCAAGGCATCGGCCACGGGGCCAAGCATATCCAACACTTGTTTGATCGTGCAGCGGCTGTGCTTGGAGAGATAAGTTTCCAGGTCTTGCCCATCCAGATATTCCATGATGATGAAATAGCTGCTGGTGGCGGGGTCACGCGCCCAGTCATACACCCTGACGATGTGTTCATGTGCCAGTCTGCGCACCAGTGATGCCTCTTCCACCAGCAGACGCGCATGGATGGCGCTTTGGGTCAGTTGCGGCGGCAATATCTTAAGCGCCACCATTTCGCTATGGCCCAGTTCTGCCTGGGTTGCCAGGTCTGTGGCTTGCCATACCTGGCCCATGCCACCCTGCCCTAACAGGCGTTCCAGTCTATAACGTTTGGAGTGCCCACCCACTTCTTGTCCGGCCAGAAAACCCAGGTCGGTGCCTTGTACATTTTCTTGCGCGGCTTTGCTGGTGTGCCTGGAGATAACGGGTGCAAGTTCGGTATCAAGTATGGCGTCTTTACGTTGCTTGAATTCGTCTTCTGTCAGCAGCCCTTCATCCAGCAATGCACGCAATTCACGGATTTTTTGTATTGGCGTTTGCATGTTGTTGATAAAGGCTACTTTGCTTAAACGGTGAAATCAATTGTTGTCGTGCAGTTTGTTATTTCTTTGACTGATCAAAATAGTATTTTCATTTGCGACCGCCATGGCCGGTTTGCGCAGCGCGATTATTGGCATTTTGCGCCATGCTCAAATCTATCTCATGGCGTCTTTGCTGTTCGGTTTCTCTTTGTTGACGTTCATCCTGTATGCGTTCTTGCAGCATCTTGACCGCCTGTTCCCATGTCATGCCTTGCTGCACGCTGGCCATGGCACTCATGGCTTGAGCAGCATGTGCTGACATACCAGCCTGCATGGCGAGGATTTGTTCTGCCGTCAGACTGGCTTGTGCCTGAATTTTGACGATCTCTGCCAAGGCAATTGCGTTGGGCACCTCGGCAGTGGCGATTTTGCCGGTTTCGCTGAAGTTGGCAATCGCGTTCATACGTTCTATGGCGATGCGGGCCAGCAAAGCATCATGTGCCTGCTGTGCCTGGCGTTGCTCACGTTCCAGATTTAATTTGGCAAATTTGTCGACACGTTCTGCTTCTGCCTGTTGCAATTCTCTTTGCCAACGGCGTTCGTCATCCTGGTGTTTGAGTTGTTGCCGTAAGGTTTCTGCATCTATATCGGCCAGCGTTGTTTGCTGACGTTGTTGCTGGGATTGCTGTTCAAACAGGGCCTGGGCCTTCAGGGTGTTGAGCAGTTTTTCATGCTGGGCCATGGCATCGGCCTGGTTGTCGCTGCGTTTGATGCTGTTGACCTTTTCCTGCAACTGGCTCAGTTGCAGTTCGGTATCGGCATCACTGATGCTGTCTTCACGTAGCAGGGCGCGTTTGCGTTGCTGCTGCAATTCTTCTTCCCAGGCTTGTATACGCTGGAATTCACGCGCCTTGGCTTCGGCTTCTATGCTGACGAGAATGAGGCGGCTTTTTTGCTCTTCTTCTTCCAGTTCCTGTTCACGACGGGCCAGTTGGTTTTGCTTGTGACGCAGTAATTCTGTCTGAGCTTTTTGCTGTTCCTGATCGGTGATCAGGCTGGCTTGCGCGACTTCATGTTCGAGCTGGAATTTTTGTAGCTGATGCTGGATCTTTTGCTGCATCAATTGCGCGGCTTCTTTGCTTTGCAACTGGGTGATTTCTGATTCTGAACGCATCTTGATGCGTGCCAGGGTACGGATGTGCAGCCATTGGTCAGCTTCGTTCTGGCGATGTTCTGACTTTTGCTTGAGACTGTGTTCCAGCTCTTTGATGGTTTCTGCGGCACCACGTTCCAGCGCATGCTTGCGGGTGGTAGCTTCGACGATACGGCCATACAATTCCAGCTCGCGTGCACGTATGGTTTGCAGGCGTTCGTTTTCATCCTGGCGCAGTTTGGCGCGACCAAGGCGTTTCTTGGCGTTTTCCAGCTGGCCTTGCATATACAGCCAGCCCAGGTCTTTGCCAAATTGCTGACGCATTTCTTCGCGCCGGTAACGCAGGCGGATTTGCTCTTCCTGCTTGGCGATTTTTTGCCATTCACTATTGGTGTAGATGGCGTCCACACGCTTGCTGTGTTCCAACTGGGCGCGCTGGCCATCGATCACCAGATGCAGGGTACTGATTTTCTCACTAAGTTTTTCTCTGTCGTCAGTCAGCTTGTCATGGCGCACTTCACGGGTGACGGCTTGCGTTGCGACAAAACCGTATTGGGCAATACTTTGGTTTAATGTAGACAGCAAACGTTCATCCAACTGCTGGCGCAGATGGACATTGTCTTGCAAGTCACGCAGCGATTGTGCGCCCAAAAATTCGACCGCAATCTGGCGCACCATGGGTTCCAGCAATTGTTGTAACTGCTGGCAAGTGATGATGCCCGGTGCATGCATGAATTGTTTGGCAAATACCGACACGTCGGCAATCTTGACGCTGACGACAAACTTGGCGACGATCGCTAAAAATTCTGCTGTATGCAAATCATCAAAACTGAACAGCAAGGCAAAGGGATTGAGACGAGTCAGCAAGATTTCTGCTGCCTGCTCTGTTTGCAAACCCGCTAGCTGGCCAGATATATCTTTGTCCACATAGTCACCGGCATGCAATTCAACAATTTGACTATCTTGCAGCACATAGGCGCGTGCACTGACAGGGATATGCAGACCTTGCGTGGCGATACTGGCAAGCGGGCGCACGCCGAAAAACATGGCAACTTCATTCTCGGTGGGTAGCCAGCGACTTTGACGCAGCACGGCATCATGCCGTGGGCTGCTCAACATGAGGCCGCAATGCGTGCAATACACAGCATCTTGTATATTGTTGTGGTCACAACGGGGACATTTGAGCTTGGAAGTACCAAACAGGCTGAACATGCGAGACTCCTTCAATCGCTGCGCACGGTGAGTGGGCATAGGGGCATAAATTTTGCGCCTGAGCAAAAATGGTAGCACCGGGGGTGGATTTGAAAGGCAGGAACAGAAGGGGGTTTTGGGTCCAGATCGTGATTTGTAGTGAAAAGGCAAGACCTCTCAACACAGAGACGCGGAGACACAGAGGAAATACTGAGAGGTGATTCTTTTTGGAGCCTGCTAATGCCAAAAGGTATTTTAGCTCCCACTACTTAATTCCTTGCTAAATCCGTCATTTCGGCTAAGCCCATATCCCTGAATATTTGCATACGTCACGCTGGAATAACGACAAGCTGATGGCAGACAAGGAAGTGTTTTCAAATCTGTCTGTCCATCCAACTTGGTATCCTGCAAAGCTTGCCTGTCCCAGTACCAGAAACTACCCTGAAAATGAAATAGCATAGGCAATGCTGGCTTTGCGGTGGTGTCTGTAGGACCCGGGCGGGTTTCAGGATTTAACAGGTACAACAATTCTGTAGCCGGTTTGGCATCTGCATCGCCAATGATGATGACATGTGGCAGCATTGCCAGAACTTGCAGTTTCACTATGCCTCTGACACTGGCGCAGAATTCGATTTGCATACCTGCACGCAAGGTATAGGGTTGATTCTTGTGCATGCTGACCCCGTCCAGCAAGGTGCCATAGCGCGATATATCGGTAATTTCTGCCCCCTCACCTGTTCTGCGGATGATGGCGTGGCGGGCGCTGATGCGACGGGTCAACCGAGTGTTCTCTGACGCATTGCTGGCACGGTGGCATAGCAGGATATCAGCCTGGGGTTGTTGTTCCATGCGCCCCAGCACCCATTCATTCTTGGCGAAGAGCCGAATAGTGCTGTGCGGCTGCGTCTGGTCTGCTGCTACCAGGCTGGCGGAACTTGTTGTGATTTTGGCTGCATTGGCGCTTGTATTGGTGACTATCCTGGCTGGTACCTTTGCTGCATCTTGTATCGCATCTTGTATCGCATGTTGCATCGCAACTGGCTTGGGTTTGGCGAGCGCTTCTTGATCTGCGGCGACTTCGATCAGTTCTTCATCCCAGGCAATGTTACCCATGGCAATTTCATATTTGCCTGTGGGTGGACGCATTTCCAGCTTGGCAATGGATGCGTCCTTGGCATTGATTTCTATGTTCATATTGCCTTGCGCGTAGCCATTGGACTGACCCAGCCCGCTTAAGGTAGCAATGGCACCATCTTCGGCAACGATCCTTACATTTTTTTGTGCTGCCAAAAACACGCTATGAATTTCTGTCAGTGTGGCATCGGCTCGCGGGACGAAGATTACGCTGGTGCATAACCATTTGCGCTGGCCCCGGCCTGCCTGCTCATGCAATAGCGCGACTTCCAGCGGGTATTGTCCATGCTCTTTATTTTTGGACGTGAAACTGATCAGCAAGGGTTGCCATTGGCCGGACACGGTGCGCAGCAACTTATGCGTGGCTGCACCGCTAGCAATCAGGTCAGAACGTAATTGGATTTCGAGTGTGCTGATATGTGCAGGTAATGTACCGCGTAATTCCAGTCTTATTGTTTGACGGCCACCTGCTGCGCGTGGGTCATAACCACTGAAATGCAGATGCAGATTGGCTGGCGTAACCATCGCCGCTTGCTGGGTGATGATACCTGCCGATGCTTTTAGGACAGCGGTGCGGCTGGCGTTGACCGTCACGGCTTGCGGATGCCCAGCGGCGCAAACAGCTTCACCTTCAGCCACCCAGTGCGTGCAATGAGGGTGATCCGGGGCTTGGCATTTTTTCATGGTGAGGCGGGGGTCATAGTACGGGCGATGATCCTACTATAGAGGGAAAAGCGCCAGTTCATATACCGGAACAAGGCTGACTTTTGCTGTTTGCTTGTGAGATAGGCGGGGAGTTGCGTTGACCTGCCCTCTTCCCTGCATTACCCTTGTCGGTTTCGACATGCTTCATTTCGCAACTGTGCACTATGTTTGCGGAATGCCTGTTACCAACATGCCATCCCTGTTTTGGAAAATGCAATGAAAAAAATCGTCGTCAAATTTGGTGGTTCCAACCTGCGTCAACCTGAAGATATCAACCGTGTCGTGAGCGTTGTACAAACCTATCAACGCCCGCTGGTACTGGTTGTATCAGCGTTTTATGGCATTACCAATGCACTGATTGCCTGCGTGCAAGCAGCAAAAGAAGGTGCTGGCACGGCAGCGGCTCTGGCCGAAAGCCAGGATTACACACTCAATTTGCGGGCATTAAAGAAACAAATTCTGGAAGCCAATATCAGCGATGTCGCGCATCGTGCGCGTATAGAAAAAGCACTGGCAGTGAGGCTGGATCAGCTTGACCGTTATCTGACCGGCATACATTGCATAGGCGATGTACCCACCTTTGTGAACGATGCCATTCTCAGTTATGGCGAGCGCCTGTCCAGCCTGTTGCTGACCGAAGTCTTGCTGAGCCGCGGCATTAAGGCACGTGAAGCCCTGCCGGAAGATATAGGTTTGGTGACTGACGGTGTGTTTGGCAATGCTGCCTGTGATTTTAAAATCAGTGCACCTGCCGTCGCCAAGGCTTTGGAAGGCGATGAAGTGATTGTCGTACCCGGCTTTTATGGCGTTGACAGCAATGGCAAGGCCACTTTGTTCGGGCGTGGTGGTTCTGATTATTCGGCTGCATCCATCGCCTGCTGCATAGGTGCTGAATCGCTGGATGTGTGGAAGGATGTGGATGGTTTCCTCAGTGCAGACCCCGGCACTGTTGCTGCACCACATACCATTACCCAATTGAATTATCTGGAAGCTGCCGAATTGTCTTATTTTGGTGCCAAGATTCTGCACCCACGCACGGTAGAGCCTTTGTTTGACCAGAACATCCCTATCCGTATCCTGAACATCACCCGCCCTGAACGTGGCTTGCAGCCTTACACCATCATCAATGCGCAACGCAAGGTGACGCGTGACGTGGTGAAAAGTGTCACTTCCACAGAAGACGTGGCCATACTGAAATTGCACGGCCCCGGCGTGGGATTCAAGCCCGGCATCCTGGCGCAGGTTACCCATACGCTGGATGCGAATGGCATCAACATCAAGAGCGTGCTGACGGCGCAGACTGCCATCAATATCCTGGTGTCACGCGACCATCTGGATGCAGCTTATGCAGCGCTGGTGGAACATCACCTGGCAGGTGTGGTGGAAGTATCCCGCAATGACGAAGTTGCCATCGTCGCGGTGGTAGGTGACGGCGTGCTGGAAGCATCTGACGTTGGTGGTGCCATCGCCAGCCGCGCCTTGTCCGCCGCGATTGCCGCTGGTGTACATGTGTGCCTGGCTGCTGCGGGTGCTAGTGAAGTAGCGGCCTATATGTTGGTGCAGCAAGATGACAGAAAACTGGCTTTACAGGCCATACATGCTGAGTTTTTTGGGGGTTGACAGCTGATTTATTGCTCTTAAATACATGTTCATTGCTGCCGCCTTGCCCCTTCGTATTTGAAAGCGAAGGAAGTTTTTCAGGCAAAAATAAAATACTAGACGACTGGTCTAATTTAATCTAGAATGCGAAACATGAATACTCCGCGCGCCGATGTCAGGCAACATATCCTCGATACTGCCAAGCCCATTATTTTGGGTAAAGGCTTTTCCGTGGTCGGGTTGAATGAAGTGTTGAAGGCGGCAGCGGTACCCAAGGGTTCGTTTTATCACTATTTCAAATCCAAGGAATTGTTTGGCGAAGCCTTGCTGGATGATTATTTTGCCGGTTACTTGGCGGCAATTGATGCTCTTTTGAAAAGCAATGATGAACCTGCGGCCCAACGCTTAATGCGGTACTGGCAGGGCTGGTTGCCGGAACGTCCGGATGAAGGTGTGCAATGCCAGTGCCTGGCAGCGAAACTGGGTGGTGAAGTATCTGATTTGTCTGAAGCCATGCGACTGGCCTTGCAACAT
Source organism: Undibacterium sp. GW821-FHT11B02 (assembly GCF_058808955.1). Taxonomy (NCBI): domain Bacteria; kingdom Pseudomonadati; phylum Pseudomonadota; class Betaproteobacteria; order Burkholderiales; family Oxalobacteraceae; genus Undibacterium; species Undibacterium sp. GW821-FHT11B02. The sequence continues at coordinate 253,024 of NZ_JBXASD010000001.1, forward strand.
GGTACGGACAGTATCATTGCAAGGCTGGCCGACTGCATGCGCGAAGGCATAGCCGATGGCTCGTTGCCTGCTGATCTGGATGCGGCCCATTGTGCCCAGGTCCTGTATCCGATGTGGCTGGGTGCGACTTTGCTGACCAAGATACGACGTGACATGAGTGCGCTGGAAAACGCGATGCTTGCTACCCGCAAGATGCTTCAGTTGTAAAACCCCAAAACGAATTTCCCGAAGTTGATATAAATATAAACGATTTACTTTGCAAGCTTTTTATAGACGACCAGTCTAATTTTTATCTTGAAGTATCTTAATTAAGCTACACATAGCATGCCAATTGTGGCTTATCTGCCTTGATTTTTAAGTTTTGCTGTTTGTTTTTTGCTACCCCACACTCCCCCGATAAAGGAAAAAAGAAATGTTATTCACCCCCCTACAAACCGGTTCTGTTTCATTGCCTAACCGTATCCTGATGGCCCCACTGACACGTGCGCGTGCTGATGCTGGCCATATGCCTAACGCCCTGATGGCCGAATACTATAGCCAGCGCGCCAGTGCCGGTCTGATCATCACTGAATGCACGATGGTGGCAGAAAACACCTCGGCCTTCTATGCTGAACCCGGCATCTACAATGCTGAACAAATCGCTGCATGGAAAGTTGTGACAGATGCGGTACATGCCAAAGGTGGCAAGATTTTTATGCAAATCTGGCACGGTGGTCGCGCCGCCGTACCTGCATTCAACAACGGTATTGAAAACGTAGGCCCAAGCGCCATCGCCATTGAATCAGAAGTGCAAACACCAAACGGCAAGATCCCTAACGCTGTGCCACGTGAATTGCGTCTGGATGAAATCCCTGCACTGGTTGCCGCTTATGTACAAGGTGCAAAAAATGCGATTGCTGCCGGCTTTGATGGCGTTGAAGTACATGGTGCCAATGGTTACCTGATCGACCAGTTTTTGCGTGACAGCGCCAACAAGCGTACTGACAGTTATGGTGGCTCTATCGAAAACCGTGCACGTTTCCTGTTTGAAGTATTGACTGCAGTCAGCGCCGCTATCGGCTCTGACAAGGTAGGTCTGCGCCTGTCCCCTCTCAACAGCTATAACAGCATGAAGGACAGTGATCCAATCGCTTTGATTTCTTACCTGACTACCCGTCTGAACGACTTCAAGCTGGCCTATCTGCACGTGATGCGCGCTGACTTCTTCCAGGCGCAAACTGGCGATGTCATGACTGTTGCCCGCGAAAATTACAAGGGTGTATTGGTCGGTAACATGGGTTATAACGCAGAAGAAGCCAACCAGGCTATCAGCAGCGGCAAACTGGATGCGATTGCCTTTGGCAGCAGCTTCCTGGCCAACCCTGATCTGCCAGCACGTATCAAAAAAGGTGCCGAATTGAATGCGCCTGATACATCGACTTTCTACACACCAGGTGCCAAGGGTTACACCGATTACCCTAGCCTGCAAGCTGCGTAATCAACTATGCTGTGATGAGAATGCCCGGAACTGTCCGGGCATTTTTTATGCCTGCTTAAACCGCCTCAGCATGTAAAAGCCTGCTGCTAAAAAACGCCAATATCTCATCCCGCGCCACCAGCGTTGGCTGCCCGGCTTCATCAATCAAATGTGCGGTGACGACGCTGTGCGGTGTGGTGACATAGCGTTTGAAAAAGGGAGCCGTATCCTGGTTGGCTGCGCTGTCAGGTAACACATGGGCAACAAAGCGTTCACCAAGCGCTTCTGAAAAAGCAGCAAAGCGCTGGGCGCGGCAAAAGGCATCACCTTCGAAACGATATGCCATGACGGTCAGGTCTTCATCTTGCAGACGCTGCCGCACGACTTGCAGGTCGGCTGCATCCAAACCCGTGCCTGCCGGGTCATCCATGGGCAGCGATGGCTGCGAAACGACTGGAGCAAGTACCGCCGGTTCCAGCATCATGGACAAGGCAAAATTGCCGGTGAAGCACATGCCTATGGCACCTACGCCGGGGCCGCCGCATTCTGCATGGGCCAGTTTTGCCAATGCCCTTAACCACAAGGTGACCGGGCTGGAACCTTTGCCGGCAAAGGCACGAAATTCTGCACTGACGCAGGCTTTCTGAAATACGGCTGCGCCCTCTTCTGCCGTCGCCACCACACCATCACGCCCAAACAAGGACGGCATGTACACGGTAAAACCCGCATCACGTACCCAGCGCGCAAAGCGTGCCACATGCGGGCTGATACCCGGCATTTCTGTCATGACGATAACGGCTGGCCCACTGCCCATAACGTACACACGTTTGCTGACATCATTGAGCGTGATCTGGCGCGGGGTAAAATCAGTCAGCGGGTCATCGGCATGCATGTCTTGTTTATTGATGTCTTGCTGGTTGATATCTTTGATGGGAATGGACATGAATGCTCCTGTCTGCTGGGGAGCATGCAGTGTAAGTCTGCCTGGTTGATGCGCGTAGCGGTAGTTTGGACAACATTAGGGTTGAATTGGCCAGATATGCCGTGCATGTAGAATATGTACAAATTCAACCAGTAGCAGTTTAGCGGAGCAATTACCCATGCTTATCAGGTGCAAGCTGCAATACCACTCAACAGTACTGATGCACATGCTTTTGCTATTCTGTGTCATGACAGTACAGGTGCAGGCAGCAGAAACTTTGAATGTGGGCTCCAAGCGCTTTACCGAATCCTATGTACTGGGTGAGGTATTAACGCAGACCGCTGCACCACATACCCCCGTGCGACATCAGCAGGGGCTGGGTAATACAGCAATCGTGTTCAATGCGCTGAAGACTGGCAGCATTGATATCTACCCAGAATACATGGGCACCATCAATACCGAAATCCTGAAGCACAACGGTGCCTTAAGCCTGTCGCAAATGCAGGCGGAGCTGGCATTGCAGGGCCTGGGTGTCGCCGTGCCACTGGGTTTTAATAATACCTATGCGCTGGCGATGCTGCCCAAGAGCACCAATGCTGTACCACAAACACTAACCGACCTGGCGACGCAGCCGGGCTTGCGTTTTGGCCTGTCACATGAATTTTTAGGCCGCGCCGATGGCTGGCCAGGGCTGGTCAAACAATATGGCCTGCCACAACAGCCAACCGGGCTGGACCACGGCATTGCGTATGAAGCCCTGGCTGCGGGTCAGGTCGATGTCATCGATATTTATTCTACCGACGCCAAGATCAAACAACTGGGCTTGCGCGTGCTGGCTGATGACAAGAATTATTTCCCGCGTTATGACGCCGTGTTGTTGTACCGGCTGGACCTGCCAGCACGCTTCCCGCAGGCATGGGCTGCAATTCAGCAACTGGAAGGCAAGATCAACAATACGCAAATGATCGCCATGAATGCAGCGGTAGAAATCGACGGTCAAAGCTTTGCCCAGGTGGCGCAGCAGTTTGTGGCAAAAGCACCTGACACGGCAATCGTGCGTGAAAGCTTCATGCACAAGTTGTTTGGCCCGGATTTTTTGCGTCTGACATCGCAACACCTGTTGCTGGTGCTGTTGGCGATTGCTGTGGCCAGTGTGCTGGGCATACCACTTGGCATCATCGCCGCTTTTACACCGTGCCTGCGTGAGGTAGTCATGGGCGTGGTCGGCGTTTTACAAACCATACCATCGCTGGCTTTGCTGGCGATGCTGATACCACTGTTGGGTACGATAGGTTTTACGCCGGCACTGATTACTCTGTCGCTGTATGCCTTGCTGCCTATAGTACGTAATACCAGTGTTGGCATAGCTCAGGTGCCAGCAGGCTTGCGGCTGGCAGCCCATGCGCTGGGCCTGTCAACGCGTGACCGTTTACTGCATATCGATTTGCCATTGGCACTGCCAACAATTCTGGCTGGCATCAAGACCGCCGCCGTCATGAGCGTGGGCACGGCGACCATCGCTGCCTTCATTGGTGCGGGTGGTTATGGCGAACGCATCGCCATAGGCCTGGCCCTGAATGACAACCAGATGTTACTAGCTGGTGCCCTGCCTGCAGCTGCTCTGGCTTTGTTGACGCAATGGGGGTTTGATATGCTGGAACGTCTGGTGGTAAAAAAACGAGTTAGCAATATCTGTCTGCACCAGACGTAACATGCTGTCCCCAGCATTGTGTACACAAAAGAACAATGCCTACCAGAAATCTGCCCCCTTTGGTAATATGCATCCGGCCTGATGGTCATTCTGGAACAAACATACATCAGCCACCTGGCCCTTACCCTAATGCAATAAACTATTTCCAATACACAGCTTAAGTGATTTCGTTAACTGAACATGTCGCTGCATTACGATTAGCCTGGGGCCTGGTCCGGGTGATCGTGTTTGGTGTATTGATTTTCCTGTATTGCATGACAAGAGCTTACGGCGGCACCACTCAGCCAGAAACCACGCTACAGGTTTTGCACTGGTGGACATCCGCCAGTGAGCGCAAAGCAGCGACTTTGCTGGCCAGCAGGCTGGCAGAAGAAGGTGTGGTCTGGCGTGATGCTGGTATACCTGGCGGTGCTGGCATTGGTGCAGGCAAGGTCTTGAAAAGCCGCGTGCTGGCCAATGATGCGCCCGAGGTCACGCAGATTATCGGTGTCTCGATAGGTGAATGGGCCGATCTGGGCTTTTTGCTGGAACTGGATAAAGTGGCCGTCAGCAATAAATGGAGCAGCAGTTTTTTCCCCACCATACAAACACTGATACAGCACCGCAAGCATGTGGTCGCCGCTCCGTTGGGCATACACCGCATCAATACCCTGTTTTACAACCGCAAGCTGTTCAGCAGCCTGAAGCTGTCACCACCAGAAAACTGGAATGAACTGGTCATACTGGCGACCAAACTGAAGGCGGCGGGGGTGATCCCGCTGGCGCAAAGCAGTGAACCCTGGCAGGTTGCCACGCTGTTTGAAAACCTGATCCTGGCCGAAAGTGGCCCCGACTATCATCGCGAGCTATTTGTCAAACAAAACGCCCAGGCGGTATTTGACAAACGTTTTATCGAAGCGCTGGAACGTTTGCGCCTGATGAAAACCTGGATGAATAATCCTGTTGATGAACGCCCCTGGACAGATGTCGTGCGGCAGTTTTCCAAAAATGAAGCAGCAATGATGATCACTGGTGACTGGGTGAAAGGTGAATTGAATGAATGGGGTTTTGCAACGGATGAAGCGTTTTCTTGCACACCCATGCCGGGCACCGGCAAATACCATCTATACAGCGTAGACACCCTGTCGATGTTCACCAATGACTATTCGCACGTGCAGGCGCAAGAAAAACTGGCGCGACTGGTTGCCACGCCAGCAGTGCAGGCTGACTACAATGCTATCAAGGGATCGGTATCGGTACGGCGTGATGCCGACCCGACCAAAATGGATAGCTGTGCCCGAGCCTCGTGGCATGCCTTTGCCCAAGGCGCGGCCACGCAGGCACCCAGTCTGGTGCATCGCATGGCAACAGATGAATCCAGCAAGGATGCCATCATCGCCCTGATACATCGTTATTTTATTGATGCCACGGTGACCTCCGCCGAAACGCAGGCAAGACTGGCGGCATTGTTCAAAACATTTGGCAGCAACAAAAAACAAACTCCTTAAGATAATCGGGTAGACAAGATGACGCGAAAAATATTGATAGTGGATGACGACCAGAAAACGCGCGTATTACTGAAAGCATATCTTGAAAAAAACCAGTACGAAGTCATCCTGTCACATAACGGCGAAAGTTTCATCACTGAATTCAACAGCCAGATGAACCACTTGTCGCTGGTGATACTGGACGTGATGTTGCCGGATACAGATGGCTTTGCGCTGTGCAAGGTAGTGCGCCAGCGCTCTAATGTGCCCATCATCATGCTGACCGCCAGTTCTGACGACACCGACCGCATAGTCGGGCTGGAACTGGGGGCGGATGACTATATCGCCAAGCCCTATAACCCGCGTGAACTGCTGGCACGCATCAAGGCCATCTTGCGGCGCACTGCCATGGAGGTGTCGGCAGCACCTCGCTATTACCGCTTTGTCGGTTTCACGCTGGATTTGGTGGAACGCAAGGTCACGGATAGTGAAGGTGAAGTGGTAGCACTGACCGGGCTGGATTATCAATTGCTGAAATATTTTGTGGAACACCCCGGCGATGTACTGGACCGCAATGTCTTGTCAGAAGAAACCCGTGGCCGCGATGCGGGGCCGCTGGACCGTTCACTGGATGTGCAAATCAGCCGCCTGCGTCTGTTGCTGAAAGATGATAGCAAACAACCCAGCCTGATCAAGACCGTGCGCGGTGCCGGTTATGTGTTTTCTGCTGACGTGAGCATTGCCAGTGCCTGAGTCCAGGAACGAACTAATCAGCAGCAAAGCACTGCACAGAGGGCGGCGCTGGCACTGGTTGCCGCAATCGCTGCTGGGGCGGCTGTCGCTGGTGATGGTATTTGGTGTACTGCTGACGCAACTGGTAGGCAGCGCCATCTGGACTACGCAACAGCGCGCCAAGGCGGAGATCGAAGCCACCACGGCATCACAATACCTGGCGCACAGTGCTTCCAGCGCGATACGTTTCTTCCGCAGCCTGCCCCCCAATTATCGTACCGTGCTGATACAGCAATTTCGCGAAATGGGTGGCACCCGCTTTTTTGTACAGGCAAATAATGCCGTCGTACCCATCACCGAAATTGAGCCGCATGCATTGGCGCAGACCGTGCTGGGCAAGATTACGAATACATTAAAAACCGACCTGCCACAATATCCGGAATTTAAAGTCGCCTTTGCCTGGCCCGATCAGTTGACCACCTCTGCCGATGGCACTCGCATCATCGACCTGCCCGAAAGCTGGGTGCAGCACATCTTGCTGATCAAGCCCGAACCGGCACCCGTACTGGTGATACAGACCGAGCTGGAACCGGGCAACTGGCTATACCTGGCAGCCCTGATGCCCAACCCCTATTTCTTAAAAGGGATTGACCCGCTGTCGTTTGATCGCCTGGTGTTACAGGGCTTGTCATTGGCGGCGGTATTGCTGTTATCCATCATGGTGGTGCGCTGGATCACTCGCCCACTGGCGGCTTTGTCAGATGCGGCCGAAGCCTTTGGCAAGGGTGAACACATGCCTGATCTGCCAGAAACCGGCAGCCGCGAATTCATCAACACGGCACGTGCCTTTAGCGCCATGCGCCAGCGCATACAGGGTTATCTGGAAGACCGCGAACGCCTGTTCATTTCGATTTCACATGATTTGCGTACCCCCATCACACGGCTGAAGCTGCGTTCAGAACTGCTGGACGATGATGTCTTACGTGCCGAATTTGAAGAAGACCTGGATGACCTGGACATGATGGTCAAAGGTGCGCTGCAATTCGTCAAGGACAGTGACATCCATGAAAACCCGACCGAGGTCAAACTCGATCCCTTGATCAGGCGGTTGGTACGCAGCGCCCATCTGGCCAAGCACAATGTGGTGTTTGAAGAATCCGGCGTCTCGGTGTACGCCAAGCCATTGGCACTGAAACGCGCCATCGGCAATTTGCTCGACAACGCCCTGTACTATGGTGAACGCGCCGAAATCAGCGTGCAAGCCATGGCTGACAGTGTCATCATCGAAGTACGCGACCACGGCCCCGGCGTGCCGGAAGATGCCTTACCCAATCTGTTTGATCCTTATGTGCGGCTGGTGCACGGACGCGAACAAAACGAAGGTGGCATGGGCCTGGGTTTGGGCATAGCACGTAGCGTCATCGAAGCGCATGGCGGTACGCTGACGCTGGAGAATCATCCTGAAGGCGGGCTGAAAGCCATCATTAGCCTGCCCAGCCAGCACATTGCCTGATCAGGCGTTTCATCGTTCTTTCCCTCCACGAATTCAACCCGGTATCAGACAACCGCCTTGTTGTCTGATGCCTGTCCGCTGTCTGTTTGTCGTCTTTCTGTGCAATTCACAACACCCTTATCCAGACTTTTGTAAAGTTTTGTAAGGAATTCTTAAGTAAGGTTACTGCACCTCAGGAATCTGAAAACAAGCAAGCCACATTGTCCCCGGCAAACAGCCATATCGCGGCCAGGCAGGGTAAGGATTTGTAAGCGACACAGATCAGCGCCACATAAACATCTCAATAAAATCAATCACTTGGCGAATCCAGCAACAAACAGATAGGCAAGTGGCATTACATTCATCGCATTGCTAGTATCAGCTTCAACAAGTAATTCATTTATATCGAATTGTTTGCAGGTGACACAGCTGAATCGCTGCGATGAAGCAAAGACAGTTTTGTCGTACCAATATTCTCAACAGGATTTCTCTTGAAACGCATTTTCAACATCGCCATGTTATGCGCCACCGCCGTGATGGGTACTGCGAATGCAGGTACGCTCGTCATGGAAAGCTGGCGCGTGGATGACAAGGCTTTGTGGGAAACAGTATTGATACCAGCATTTGGCAAAAGCCATCCTGGCATAGACATCAAATTTTCGCCCACTGCGCCAACTGAATACGACAGCAGCTTACTGACGCGTTTTGGTAGCGGTACGGCGGGTGATCTGGTAGCGTGCCGGCCATTTGATGTGTCGCAGACTTTGTACAGCAAGGGCTATCTGGAAAAACTGGATGGCAAACCCGGCATGGAACATTTTGAAGCCACTGCGTTGCTGGCCTGGCAAAGTGATGATGCCAAGACGACGTTCTGCATGCCGGTAGCATCGGTGATACACGGTTTTTTGTATAACAAAAAGATTTTCAAGAAACTCAATCTTCAGCCCCCAAAAACAGAAGCTGAATTTTTAAACGTGCTGGACACCATCAAAAAGAATGGCACCTATATACCGCTGGCACTGGGCACGGCAGAAAAATGGGAAGCAACGCAAACCCTGTTTACCAGCATAGGCCCGAATTACTGGCGCGGTGAAAGCGGTCGCAAGGCATTAATCAATGGCAAAGCCAAATTTACCGATGCCGCCTTTGTAGGCGTGTTTGATTACGAAAAAAAACTGAGTGCCTATCTGCCTAATGCTGCCAGCACCCAGAGCTATAGCGATAGCCAGCATCAGTTTGCGTCTGGCCGTGCGGCGGTGTACCCAGTCGGGTCCTGGGATATTTCTTATTTCAATCAGGTGACAGGGCTGGAGTTTGGGGTTTTTGCACCACCAGTGCGGGTCGCAGGTGACAAATGCTACATCCTTGATCACATGGACATAGGTATAGGCATCAACAAAAAATCCAGGAACAAGGAAGACGCCTACAAGTTTCTGGAATGGCTGGGCTCACAAGAATTTGCAGACTTGTATACCAACCGTGCTACCGGTTTCTTTTCACTGTCAAATCATTTGATTTCGGTGCGCGACCCAATAGGCAAACAAATGATGGAATGGCGCACGACTTGCGAATCCAGCATCAGGGTGAATGCGCAAATATTGAACCGTGGCCAGCCCAGCCTGGAACAGGAATTATGGAACGTGAACGCTGATGTGTTGAACGGCAATTTATCAGGCAAGGATGCAGCTACAAGAATACAGAATGGTTTATTGGCTTCATACAAATCTCTGCGTAAATAATCATACCTCCCCCAAGTCGTATGACTTTCCGACGCCCGGCGTGGCGTCGGTTTTTTTACCCACAGATGTGGCATGCAATACAGGTGAGTATGGCAATACCAGATGAATGAACTAAAAATGAAAAGTAAAAACCTTTTACCTATTTTAAAAACGGAGAGTGCAAGTAGGCAGGCAATTCTTTAGCAATAACGACACCACTTCTTCTACCTCGCTTACTGCATTCCTTAAGAAGATGGAAATCGTTTTTCAGGACGCCTTACAAAAATAAAATATCAAGACAACACACCAAACCCAGTTTACGTTTTCAGCAGCCTCGTATTTAAATCCCTAGCCATTTAGCCACATATCCAGAGGAGACTTACATGACCAAGCCCGTATTCAAGAAGAAACTGCTACCACAATTGATCGCCCTCGTGCTGAGCACAACTGCTTTTGAAGCTGCATATGCAGCAGATGAAGCAGCGCAGGCAACACCAGACACGCCAGGTGCACAATCTGTTGAGGTACGCGGTATACGTGACACGTTAAAAAAGAATCTGGCTGGTAAACGTGATTCTCAAAACATTGTTGATAGTGTCAATTCTGAAGACCTGGGCAAGTTTCCGGACAAGAACGTGGCCGATTCGCTGCAACGTGTGCCGGGTATTTCTGTTGACCGTACCTGGGGTGAAGGCCGCGATATTTTCGTGCGCGGCACCGATAAAAGCCTGAACATGACACAATTGAATGGCCAGTCGGTAGCCTCTGCTTACTGGTGGAAAAACGATTCCCAAAGTCGTGGTTTTAACTATGACATCCTGCCTTCTGAACTGGTAGGCAGCCTGGATGTGTACAAGAGCCCGTCGGCGGATCTGGATGAAGGCAGTATCGGCGGTCTGGTCAATGTCAAGACCCGCAAGCCCCTGCAATTCAAGGCACCGCTGACTGCACAATTCTCGCTGGAAGCGACTTATTCCGAGTTGCCCAAGAAAACTGATCCACAAATTTCTGGTCTGGTGAATTGGAAAAATGATGAAAGCACGCTGGGTATCTTGCTGTCGCTGAGCAAACAAAAACGCACCATGCGCCGTGATGGCCTGGAAAACTTTACCGATTCCACCAAGTACACCATCGTCGATCAAAACAATGTTGCAACACCCAATGCCTACGCATCCTGGGGTGGCGGTTCAGCAATTTTCCGCCAGGACCGTGAACGCACCACTGGCAATGTCACGCTGCAAATCAAGCCTAACCGTGACAGTGACGTGTCTCTGAATTACATCAATTCAGACATGAACATGGACAATAATAACCAGAACTACCTGTGGCAGATAGGTGGCCTTGCGGACAGCAATAATGTTATCCATATCACGAATCCACGCTTCATCACTACCTCTGACGGTACCAAGGCCGTGGTCGGCGGTACCGTCGGCCCAACTACCGGCGTATCGTTTGAACCTATCTATCGTCAAGCTTATATCAAATCCAAGGTACTGGATCTGGAAGGCAATTATGAAGGCGATGGCTGGAAATTGCATGGACAGGCAGGCGCAACCTCTGCCGAAGGTGGCAGCACGCATGACCGCAATTTCTGGTTCACTGGCAATACCCGCGCCACGGTGAATATCGCGCCGGATACCTATGAAGTGTCTTACCTTGACATGAACCCGCTGGACCCAACCAAGCTCACGCTGCAAAGCGCGCGTGACTGGATACGCAAGATGGAAAGCAAAGAAAACTATGTGCAGGGTGACATGACGCTGGACCTGACAGGCTCTTTCATCAAGGATATCAAATTTGGTTTGAAATACCGTGACAGTACCGTGCAAAATCACCGCACCATAGGTACGGATGGCCCCGGTAGCGTTGGCTGGCAATCTTTCAGTCTGGCTGATTTGTCCACTGGCCCTTCACCTTTGTTGAGCCAGGCTGCAGCCACTGCCGGTTCACTCACACAATATGCGTGGGTCAATGATGCACTGGCCGCCAGCAAAGGCTTTGCCATGTATGACAAGGGCATGGTCTACAACGAAGCCAAAGGTGAGTATTACAAGATACAGGAAAAAATCACAGCCGCTTACGTCAAAGCAGATTATGCGATCGACAAATGGCGTGGTGATTTCGGTGTGCGCCTGGTCAAGACCGAGCAAACCTCAGAAGCATATCAAGACCTGACCGGTAATGGCAACTATGTCATAGGCAGCACTACACGGACCTATAACGATGTATTACCCAGCCTTAACGCCGTGTATGACTTGCGCAAAGACCTGGTATTGCGTGGTGCAGTAGCCCGCGTGATGGCACGTAACACCTACAGCGACCTTAGTGCCAGTACCGAGGTCAGCGGCACCACCAATGCCGCCACTGCTGGCAACCCTTTGCTTAAACCTTATCACGCCGACCAGGCAGAGATAGGGGCAGAATGGTATTTTGCTGACGCATCGATGTTGTCTGCGACACTGTTCACCAAACGTCTGGATACCTTCATCTACACCTCAACAGCACAAGAAAATGTTGCTGGCGTGATGCGCCCGGTCACCCGCCCGCACAATGCTGACAACGGTGCCGTCATCAATGGTCTGGAACTGCAATGGCAGCAAGCTTTTGGCAATGGCTTTGGCGCAATCGTGAATTACACCTTTACGGATGCCAAGGCAGGTTCCATCGCTGGTGGACAAAAACTGAATGTGATCGGCAATTCACGCAATCAGTTGAATGCCAGCGGTTATTATGAAAAGAACGGTATCAGCTTCCGCCTGTCATATAACTACCGTTCCAAGTCTTACGGCGGTCTGGATGAAGGTGGCCAGGATGTCACCAGCGCCTATGGCCAGTGGGATGCCACGGCGAATTGGGATATCACTCCAAAAATCAGCCTGTTCGCCACTGCAGTCAACCTGACTAATTCTGTGATACGCACCAACACCACAGATGGCCTGCCAGTCGGTGTATATGAAAACGGCGCACGTTACAGCCTGGGCGTCAGAGCCAAGTTTTGATCTTTACCATGATGATCTGAAGCAATTCAGATCAGAGCGGCGGAAGAGCCTCCCCGTATGAGCAACAAGGGGAGGTTTTTTTGCACAAAGCATAGTCAATGGCTGCTAAAGTTCATTTACTAAAAGCTTGTTGCAAAATCAACCTGGCGTTGTTGTGCCTTCTTACCATACTAAAATGCCGTCTGCGTCGGCGCGCCTAGTCGGGGCACTAGCCATCTTAATTTTGCAACAGCCTCTATAGGGCTTACGCAAAATTGTCCCAGCAAGGCTTATCGCTTTTAGGAAACATCCCTTGCAGGGGATGTTCGTTATGTCGGCAGACAACATGTTGTCTGAAACCCCGACTGCACCGTAGCGACGAAGACAGTACGAATAGTACGGCTAGGAGCTGCAACGCAGCTGGGGCGGTTTTGCGTAAATCCTACTCTAAAGGTTTGCTCAAGATGACTGCAATAATTTTAAATATGTTTGGAACCCCTCATGAATAACCATGATCAAACGGCAGGATCAACGAAAGACGTGGTAATTGCCATGTTTTTTATCGGCCTTTTATTCTTTATCCTGGGCTTTGCCACCTGGCTTAATGGTTCGCTGATCCCCTTCCTGAAGATAGTCTGCGACCTCAACAACTTCCAGGCACTGTGGGTAACATTTGCCTTTTATATTGCCTACACCGTCATGGCCCTGCCGTCGGCAGCCATACTCAGCCGCACCGGCTACAAGAATGGCATGACGCTGGGCCTGGGCATTATGGCGCTGGGTGCGCTGCTGTTTATCCCGGCGGCCAAGTCCAGCTTTTACGGCTTCTTTTTACTGGCCCTGTTCACGCTGGCAACAGGCATGACGCTGATGCAGACGGCCATCAACCCCTACATTGTCTGCATAGGCTCACGCGAAAGCGCCGCCATGCGCATCAGCATCATGGGGCTGTTCAACAAAGGCGCGGGCATCGTGGTGCCGCTGGTATTTTCTGCATTGATTTTATCCGGTATAGAAAAATATTCCGACAGCGCACTGGCAGCCCTTGATTACAGCGGCAGATTGGCCTTGCGTGCAGAACTGTCTTCACGTCTGGTATATCCCTACGCCATCATGGCGGCTGGCTTGCTGGTGGTAATGGTGATCGTGCATTTTTCTTCGCTGCCAGAACTCAGCACGGAACAGGACAGCACCGAACCCGCTGTCAAAAAATGGGGCGTACTGCAATTTCCGCAACTGGTGCTGGGTGCCCTGTCGCTGTTTTCTTATGTAGGTGTGGAAGTCATCGCTGGTGACACTATAGGCCTGTATGGCCGTAACCTGGGCGTGCACAATTATGCGGTGCTGACCTCTTACACCATGGGCTTCATGGTGCTGGGCTATATCGTGGGTGCAACCACCATCCCCAAACTGATGACACAGAAAACAGCATTGCTGCTGTCGGGCGTCTGCGGTATTCTGTTCACCTTTGGTGTGGCTACCGCATCGGCAACAGACACTGGTATCTCACATTTATTGCTTGGCTGGGCTGGTGTGCCTGCAGTACCAAATACTGTCATGTTCCTGGCCATGCTGGGTCTGGCCAATGCCCTGGTCTGGCCATCCATCTGGCCGCTTGCCTTGCAAGACTTGGGTAAATATACAGCAGCCGGTTCTGCCCTGTTGATCATGGGTATTGCCGGTGGTGCCCTGCTGCCCATGCTGTACGGAAGAATTTCGGATGCAGCCAATTCACAACATGCCTATTGGGTCATGTTGCCCTGCTACCTGATGATTTTCATGTATGCGGTGAAGGGACATAAACTGCGCAGCTGGGGTGCCGCTTCAGCAAATCTGGAGAGTGTGGATCAGGCGGGTTAATGTGCCGGTCGCTGTGTTGTTGAACACCGTTCATATCTGGCTATCTGCCCAAGACAAGCAAGGCAGATGGCCAAAACTATCTTAGTTAGCCTGCGGAAATTGTTACAACTTCGGTAATTTATTTGCACATAATTTCTTGCATCAAAACATCTGGCAGGCATAATGAACTGTCAATATTGAATATTCAGTTACCATGTTCAAACGCCTTCTGTCTGTGTTTAGCAATAGCAAATCGTCCGACCAATCTAAGCCGGAACCCACATCAACAGCGGCAAAACCATCTGCGACTACAAAGGTAAAATCAACCACTGCCAACACCACGGCAGCTACACCGGTTAGCGTAGAAGATGGCGAACCGATTACCACATATGACGCGCAAGGCCGCCAGGTCATGGTGCCGCGTAATGAATGGCGTGAAAAAGTTTTGTTGCCCAGCATCGCAGAAAAAGCGAATGACTCCGATGCCCTGTACCACGTCATCATGACAGCGCTGAATGACGGCTTTGCCAAAGACCTGGTACCTGCAGCAGAACGCCTGCTAGCCATCGATACCATTGCCGAACGCGGTTATACCGTGCACGGCATCGTCTTGCTGGAAAACGGTAGGCTGCAAGAAGCCGAAGCAACGCTGAAAGCCGGCATGCAAAAAGTGGGGGCCACCGGCACCCTGCTGACCAATCTGGCCAAGGTCATATGGGAAACCGGCAACGAAGCAGCGGCCAAAGACATCTTGTGGGAAGCCGTGCAAGCCGCCCCCAATCTGGAAAACGGCCTGATGTGGTGGCTGGCCATAGAACGCGAACAACATGGCGACATCGCCTACGTCAATGCCCTGCACACCGTCTGCGCCCTGCCCCAGACCTGGCGCGCGCAACTGGTGCTGGCGCAATACTATCTGGAACAAAACCAGCCAGAAACCGCTGTCAACCTCTACCAAAAGGTATTGAACGCAAAACTGTTTGACGCCAGCGCCCTGGCCAGCATATCCGGCGCGCTGGGCAGCCACGGCCACCTCACCAACATCATTGAACTGATCGCCCCCATCTATCAGCCAGACCGCCACGACCCCATGGCCGGCCTGAACCTCCTACGCGCCTACCAGCAACTGCGTCGCAACAAGGAAGGACAGGCTTTGCTAGTCAAAATGCAAGCCGTAGACCTGGGGCCTTACCAGCAATACCTGGATGAATTTGCGCAAAATTTTGGGGAAATGCGGGTGGCTTAGGGGTTACGATTAATAGTTACTCATAATACAATTTTCCACTGATCAATTCGATCTAAAAAACCACCTTATACACGACCATAACTAGTATAATTCTATTGGAAAGTTAGATTAACTAACCCTAATCTACAGAAAACCAATGGATTTCTCTTTACTCTTACCTGATGAGATTTGTGTAGAACTGGGCGAACGAGCGCGTGAGCGGCGTTTGCTTTTGAACATCAGCGTGGAAGAATTGGCGCAACGCATAGGCGTCTCGGCGCAAACAGTCAGTAGTTTTGAACGCACAGGCAAATGTACGCTGACTAACTTTGTCCGCATACTTGAATCTTTAAATGCGACACCAGATTTACAAACCGTGCTGACACCGCAAACCAATAGCATAGAAGATATGCGGGCAAAATCTGCTGTACAGGCCAGGCAGCGGGCATATCGCAAAACCAAAAGCTCGGCATGAAAGAGCTTAAAGTTAACTACCAAGCGCGTGGCGAATCGCTTTGGCTGGGAACACTGGCCGACGATGGTCGTAACATCCTGTTCCAGTATTCACCTGTCGCCATTGCACGTGGTCTGCAACTATCCCCCATACGCCTGCCCCTACGAGTAAACGCTTATCCCGACAAACAGGCCGATTACCTGCCCATCATGCGAGTGCCCGGATTAATCTATGACTCCTTGCCTGATAGTTGGGGCTTCCAGCTGATGAACCGTCGCATGAAAGCCAAAGGCATAGATACCGACACCGTCTCAGTACTCGACAGACTCGCCTATCTCGGTGACAACACCATGGGCGCATTGACCTATGAGCCAGGCAGCGAAAACAATCTGGAAATCACAGACCTGACATTAATCGAGCTTGCAAAAGAAATGCGGGCATTGGAGGCAAACGATAGCCACGAGGTTTTGGACGAACTGGCAAAAGCAGGCGGATCACCCGGCGGCGCACGCCCCAAAGCCCTGGTCTATTACAAACCTGCAACAAGGCAGATGAGCACCGAATATATGCCTGACGCAGAGGCCTGGCTGATCAAATTCCCCGCAAAAGAAGATGCCAACGACAGTTGCGCACTGGAAGAACTGTACGCCCGGCTAGCACGCAAATGCGGCTTGGGTATGAGCGACACACAATTCTTTGAATTACCCGATGGCATGACAGCATTCGGCACCAAACGTTTTGATCGCGACCGTGAACAAGGTCTCCACGTTCATTCACTGGCTGGCTTATTACACGTCAACTTTCAAATACCCGCCTTGGGCTACAGCGAATTCATGCGCGCCACCCGCAGACTGACAAGGGATGCACGGGAACTAAAAAAAGCCTTACAGCGCTGCGTCTTCAACGTATTGATGAACAACCGCGACGATCACGCAAAAAACCTGTCCTACCTGCTCAACAAAAATAATGAATGGGAACTCGCCCCACCTTACGACCTGACTTATTGTCCGGGCTACCGTGGCGAACATTTCATGGACATTGCTGGCGAAGGAAAATCACCAACGCAGGCACATATTTTGAAAGTGGCGCAAGACGGTGGGCTGAAAGAAAAAGAGGCGCTGCACATGATTGATGAAGTGCTGGATTTAATTACTGCGGCTGATTTCAAGAATGCCGCACGGGATTTGCCTATCTCAAGAAAAACATTGGTAATGGTGGGTAAGGCTATTGAGTTGAATCGCTCAAGATTACATGTTTAACGTAACCCGATAAGTTTTCTAACCTCGTCTAGCCGCAGACATACCTTCTCCTAGCGTTCTGCACAGAAATATAGTTTAAATGACGAAATTCTGTATAAGAAAATTTCTTCCATTATCTCTGATGAAATGTAGCGACGTAAGTCTTTGATAAATAAATGGTTTCAACATAGACCATTAAAATGATAAAAAATGTTGAAACCCTGAATTCACGTAGTCCAGAGACGGAAGCGATTTATGAAAACCTCACTTCAGACAACCCTCGCACCGAAAGGTAATTCTAGTGACGGCCATCATTCCAACTTATTCATTTCCAAGCGTAAAATAAAATCTTCTATTGAATTTGTTGTGGGTATTTTCGAGTTGGCTTCCACATAAGCCAACAATTCAAACTCGTGCCAGTCATGATCAAGTTCATCGTCATAGTCTTCAAAAATAGCTCAGGCAATCGAACCGCATAGGCATCGAAGTACATCTCATCAAGCAATGCTAATTTCACTCTTGCGGTTAAGACCTCTAGCGACAATCCATTAGGATTAGAGAAAATCGCCTCACCGAAATTTTTGAAATTTCCAGCATCGCGATATAAGTAAGAAAATCGGATATTCATTTTTAAGTGAAAATAGAAAGCTTAAAGAATAATTAATTCTGCAGAAAAACATGCTCGTTGTGCCAAACTAGAAACTCCATTGAAGGGCTAAATTTTTCCGGCATGGCGATCTGCTTCCCTTCCAACCCGAGTATCCACTCCGAAGCAAATGGATTATCAGCAAGTTGACTAGCTGCTGGTGAAATCTTGATTTTGTATTCTGTATCTACCGTGAGTAAGCCTTTATCGAAAGCCTTATCGTGCAACATTGAAAGACAAAGACCGTTGCTTGGATTAAGCCTATTAGTTTTGTTGGAACGCCATGGCACGATATGACTTGCCACCAATAGACTGGGATAAGCTAATCCGGTAATACAACAGCGCCCAGCATAGGCACTTAAAACTGCGCGACGGAAAAAGTGCTGGCCGATGCGGACCTCAGTCTCAACCCGTTTACTATTACCCGAATAATCAATTGATGTATTAGCGCTAGTGATGTCATCATCAAAATCATCATCCGAAACATTTACCTGATTTGCCGTCAATAATGCATCAACTGCTGCCTGGCTAGAAATGGCAAAAGTATTCCAATCAGCCTGCATTTCTTCCCACATGGCTCGATCTAACTTGGAAGCACCGACCAACCCGCTACGTCCGGAATCTGTAATAACAGGATCAAGACTTGCAATATTCACCAGTTTCATGGCTAGTGCAGAGGGGGTTCTACCTATCAGGCTGGCAAAGGTGACTATTTCCGGATTTCGACTATGAAATTTCCCAAACGGGAGCTGACAATACAAATTGAAAGCAATCAGGAGTTGCTCACGTGTCCAATTATTGGATTTCTCTGCCATTGGCAATACTTTCTGCGTTCAAAAAGGAATTGAATGTCTTTAATGCCCTTCATAATATCCTGGTCAAAATGATATGTCTTCTCATCATTTAGTGAAATGCGACATACATGCATTTCAAACAACTAACATTTATAAACGCTTACACCACAAAATCCCCTCCCCACCCTTGTGATAATGTACCAATTCAGCAATACTTCGCCTACGCCGAATGCGCTGGTGGATTTTGATTATCCACACTTGTTCGCCGAATAGCTGCTGGCCGCTATCAATAGAATTGCCTGCCAGCATCCTGCAAGAATTTTGTTTTTGGAGAAGACTATGGGTCTGTGGAATAAGCTCAGCAATGAATTTATCGATATTGTCGAATGGCTGGATGACAGTCCCGATGTGATGGTGCATCGCTTTGAGCGCTATCAGAACGAAATCAAGATGGGCGCCAAGCTGACGGTGCGCGAGGGGCAGATTGCCGTGATGGTCAATGAAGGCCAGATGGGCAAGGGCCAGGTGGCAGATGTCTTCATGCCTGGCATGTATGACTTGTCGACTGAAAACATGCCTTTGCTGAGTACGCTCAAGGGCTGGAAGTATGGCTTTAACAGCCCTTTCAAGGCGGAAGTGTATTTCTTCAAGACCACCCGCTTTACCAACCTGAAATGGGGCACGGCTGGCCCGGCCACCATGCGCGACCCTGAATTTGGTGTGGTGCGTGTGACTGCCTTTGGTATTTATGGCATACGCATCGTTGATGCCAAGGCCATGCTGTCTGAACTGGTGGGCACCAAGGCTGACTTTACCACGCAGGATATAGAAGAAAACCTGCGCGGCAAGATAGGCATGCGTATCAAGGAAGTGATGCCTGAAATTGGCGTGCCGGTGATTGATCTGGAATCCAAGGTCACCGAAGTGGGCAAGCGCATACAGGAAAAGATTGCCGCTGACTTTGTGCAATATGGTCTGGAACTGTGCGAAGTGCAGGTGCAGGACATAGGCTTGCCGGAAGAAGTGGAAAAAGCCATAGACCAGCAAGGCGCAATGCGCGTGATAGGCAACATGAATCAGTTTGCCCAGTACCAGGGCGCACAGGCTTTGCGTGATGCGGCACAAAACCCCGGCATGGCAGGTGCCATGATGGGTGTAGGCGTAGGCGGCATGTTAAGCCAGAGCATGGGTACAATGTTTGGCAATAATCCACAACCAGCAGCAGCGCCTGCTGCCAGCCCGGTATCTGCACCTGCTGCGGCTGGTGGTGCCATGCCACCACCTTTGCCGACAGCAGTGCAATACTTTGTCGCACAAAACGGTGCGCAGACTGGGCCGTTTGATTTGCCTGGGCTGCAATCGCACGTTGCCGGCGGCAGCCTGACGCGTGACAGCCTGGTATGGCGTCAGGGTATGGCGGCCTGGGGCAAGGCCGGTGAACAGGCGGACCTGTCTGGCCTGTTTGCGGCCATGCCACCACCACTGCCACCACAATAAAACCTGCCTTATGATGCGGCGTCGCACCCGGATGGAGGCGACGCCATTTCTGTTTTGTTCTGGAACCATCACCTGTGACGACAAAAACCTACCCCTGTAATTCATGCGGTGCCAAGCTGGAATACGCGCCTGGCCAACACGCCCTGCAATGCCCGTATTGCGGCAGCAAGAACGCTATCCCTGAAGATCAGGAAGCCACGGTTGCGGCAGTAGAAGAACTGGATTACCAGTCCTATCTGGCCAACCAGGCAGGCAATGAGCCCATGCTCGCCAGCCAGAATGTGAAATGCACAGGTTGCGGGGCAGAATCGCAACTGGCAGCCAATCTGGTGTCTGACCGATGTCCGTTTTGTTCGGTGCCGCTGATAGCAGCGAATGCCTATGCCGCACGCAAGATCCGGCCAAAGGCGATTGCACCGTTTGACATCAAGGAATCGGAAGCACGTTCGAAGTTTACCAACTGGGTAACAGACTTGTGGTTTGCCCCCAATGCGTTGAAACGTGCCTACCGCGCAGAACGTGGTCTCAAGGGTATTTACACCCCTTACTGGACCTATGATGCCAACAGCGACACTACGTATCAGGGCCAGCGCGGTGTCGATTACACAGAAACAGAAACCTATACAGAAAACGGCGAAACCAAGACCCGGCAAGTCGTCAGAACCAACTGGTATCCCGCCGTGGGCGCGGTACAGGTGTCATTTGATGATGTCCTGGTGGTGGGTTCAAAAACCCTGCCCACTTCGTATGCAGAAAACCTGGCGCCGTGGCGTCTGGATAAATTGCAGGGCTATCGCGACGATTATGTATCCGGCTTCACGGTAGAAGCGTATCAGGTTGGTCTGGAACCGGGCTTTGTTGATGCACAGGGCAAGATGGAAGGTGAAATCCGCAATGCCATCTGCCGCGACATTGGCGGCGACCACCAGCGCATCATCGCCATGCAACCACGCTATTCCAATATCAGCTTCAAGCACATTCTGCTGCCGATTTGGCTGTCTTCTTACAAATACGGTGACAAAACTTACCGCTTTTTGGTGAACGGCCAGACCGGTGAGGTTCAGGGTGAACGTCCGTATTCAGCATGGAAGATTGCCGGGGCGGTGTTGCTGGGTGTGATTGTGGTTGGGGTGTTGATTATGCTGGGGCATAAATAAGCAGGAAAACCTCTCAACACAGAGACACAGAGGAAGCACTGAGAGAAGTTCATTCAGCGGCGAATTTCCTCTGTTGCTCTGTGGTTCCTCTGTGTCTCCGTGCCTCTGTGGTGAGCTTTTTGGTCTTGTAGCTGTCTATTCAAACTGCTTCTTAAACTCCGCAAACTGCAGGCTTAAATCACTGACTTGTTGCTTCAGTTTCGCGACTTCTGCTTCCAACTGGCTGACTCTGTCGCCTTTTGAACCACTGCCTGCGTTGACGGGGTGGCTGGCTTCTGCCTGGTCCAGGCTTTCTTCATCGCAGGACAGCAGGTGGGCGTAGCGTGGCTCTTTGGTGCCGGGGGTCAGGGCCAGACGGGCAACCAGGGGTGGGTATTTATCGATGAGGTAATCGAGGCATTTTTCCACTTCTGCTACGGTGGCAAATTCATGCAGGCGGCCAACGCGGCTGCGGATTTCGCCTGCGGTCTGGAAACCGCGCAGCATGAGTATGGTCAGTACAGCCACCTTGGGCTGGTCCAGCATCCATTTGATGCGCATGCGGTGTTCATACTTGGCGACGCGGGCACCGGCCTGGTGGATGGCATTGACCAGCTTTTTGGCGGCCAGCCTGTCTATGGCTTCCAGCACTTCGGCTTCGGTCACGGACATGACGGGGTCGCGGCTGGTGAGCTGGTTACAGGCATTCACCAGGGCGTTCAATGACATGGGGTAATTGTCTGGGGTAGCCGCTTCTTTTTCGGCCAGAGCACCCAGTACGCGCACTTCAACTTCATCTAAAAACTGGGCATCTGCTGATGCGGGGCTGCCTGATCCGGCGGTGTTTTCTGTGTTCATGCTGATTCCTGTCGTTGTTGCTGCGGCTGGTAAGCCGCTTTTTCTGGATTTGACTCATATTATCCTTAAAAATTGAAAATGTGACATTCAACGCGAGAAAACTGATTTTTGACCTCTTGCAAATATTTTTCAGAAACCTTAACCCCGTTTCTTTCGCCGCTCCGTTTAATGAATAAGACCCTCATTTTTTGGAGTAGACATGAAAACCTGGATATCCATCGTGGCAATGCTGATCATGGCCTTGCTGGCCCCCATAGCCAGCGCCGGGCAACTGGCTGCCATCAGCATCATCAATCAGGCCACAGGCGAACGCCTGCCCATCTGGCGTCATCAGGGTGTGAATTATGTCGCTGGCAGGCCCGGTGACCGCTATGCGATAGAAATCAGGAACAAGACGGATGAAAGAATTCTGTCTGTACTGTCCGTCGATGGCATCAATGTATTGACCGGCAGCACTGCCTCGCCGGCACAAGCAGGCTATGTGCTGAACACCTGGCAAACCATGGAAGTGAAAGGCTGGCGCAAGAATATGGATGAAGTGGCGGCGTTTTATTTTTCGCAATTACCGGATTCATATGCGGCCCGCACTGGCCGCCCTGACAATGTTGGTGTGATAGGTGTTGCCCTGTTCCGTGAATATGTTGAGCCTGTAGTCATCAGACAAGAAGAGTATTCACGCAATTCTGCCGCTACAGCGAAGGCAGAGGCACCCGCCCCTGCCCCTGCGATTGCAGGTAGCATGGCAAAGCGTGCAGAAGGGGCAGAACTGGCTGATTCAAGAATAGGCACCGGTCATGGGGAACGCCTGCCCAGTGCTGTCAGGTCTACGGATTTTCGTCGTGCCACGGTAACGCCAAATGAAATCATCAGCATTCAATACGATACTTATGCTCATCTTGTGGCACGCGGCATTATCCCGCGTAGCCGCCATGAACGACCTGAACCCTTCCCCGGCGGCTTTGTACCTGACCCAGAGTAATTGCGCCTTATACCATCCGCAAAAAAACCATTCCACATAAGGATACCCATCGTGAAAAAGCCCAGCGCACTTTTATTAGCCCTGATACTTGGCGGCTGCCAATTGACCAATATGACAGATCAGGCAGCAGAACATACAGGGGCAGATGCCACAAAAAAAGATAAGGATTTGCTGCTTGCGGATAGTATTGACGGCAAAGACAGCACAGGCAGTACCACCGCAAAAAGAAAAAATGATGTGCTACCAGCGCTGGCAGCAGAAGCTGCACCTGATGCGGCCAAACGCGACAACACGGTGCGTAGCAAAGAACTGCCAGAACTGATCAACGGTTATTTTGAATACCAGATTGGCCACCGGATGTATGTGCAAGTGGACAAGCCTTTGTACAAACCGGGTGAAACCATCTGGTTCAAGACCTGGGATTTAAAAGCACGCACGCTGACGGGCACCGACCAATCTCAAACCCTGGTAGAACTGATTTCGCCCAAGGGTGCCACGGTCTTGAAAAAGAATGTGGCAGTTGTGGCTGGCACGGCCACCAATGATTTTGAAATTCCCCCAGATGCACAAGGGGGCGAATATACCTTGCGTACCACCAGTGCGGATGGGCAAAAAGCCGAGCGCGCCATCATTGTGTCGGCGTATGAAGCACCGCGCATGAAAAAGAAGTTGGAATTTATCAAAAAATCGTATGGCGCGGGTGAGCAAGTCAGCGCTACGGTAGAAGTCAAACGCCCCACTGGCGAGGTACTGGCAAACAAACAGATCACCGCCGTCATTACAGTGGATGGTATAGAACTGCCGCGCGTCAAGACCACAACAAATAGCGAGGGTGATGCACTGGTCAAGTTTGATCTGCCAAAGAAGATAGATACAGGTGACGGCTTGTTGACGATACTGGTGGAAGATGGCGGCATTACCGAATCGATTTCAAAATCCATACCAATATTACAGAAAAAACTGGCACTGTCTTTCTTCCCCGAAGGCGGAAAAATGGTGGCTGGTCTGCCTACCCGTTTGTATTTTGAAGCCAAGAACAGATTGGGCAAGCCTGCCGATGTCGAAGGCCGTCTGGTAGATGACCAAGGCAATACCGTGGCGCGTTTTGCGACGTATAAGAACGGCTTGGGCCGTATTATTACCTTTACCCCGGCCACTGGCCGCAGTTATCACGCCGAAATCAGCAAACCCGATACAGTGACAGAAACCTATACCCTGCCGCTGGCCGAAGAAAGCGGCTGTGTGCTGCACAGTTATGATGACCTGGATGGCCAGGAAAAAGACTTGCGGGTCGCCGTGCAATGTTCAGAAAAACAAAAGGTGGTAGTGGCAGCAACCGTGCGTGAAAACCTGTTTGATGTGGGTGCCATTGAAGCTGGCCCCGACAAGCCTGCCGTCATCTATTTGCGGGCCGGTGATGCAGCCATCCGCAATGCGGCTGGCATTGCCCGGGTTACGGTATTTGATCAGGCACTGAACCCACTGGCAGAAAGACTGGTGTTTCGCAACCGCCGCAACCGGCTGGATATCAAGGTAGAAACAGACAAGAAGACCTATGCCCCACGCGGCCAGGTGGCACTGTCCATCACCACAAAGGATGTCAGCGGCAAACCCATTGCTGCCAAACTGGCACTGGCGGTAGTCGATGATACGGTCTTGTCTTTTGCTGACGACAAGAGCGCTAACTTGCTGTCGCGCCTGTTGCTGGAATCAGAATTGCCGGGCAAGGTGGAAGAACCCAATTTCTACATGGATCTGAGTGAAGAGAAAAGTGCATTGGCACTGGATATGCTGATGGGTACGCGGGGCTATCGCCGCTTTGACTGGGTGCCGGTCGTCAATGGTTATTACCCGCGCGGAGGTGCCCTTGCAGCCCCCGGATTGGCGAATCTGCGGAAGTTGAAAATGCCTGAGGAACTGAAGATGCTAGCTCCACTTCCCAGCCCGCCTGCCGTAATGGCACCGCCACCTGGCCTGAAAAATTTTGCAGCAGAAAAGCAAGCCATGGCATTCGCACAAATGCCTGCACCTGCCAAGCTCAAAGAGGAGAAACTTGCTGTTGTGGACCAACCACGTGCCGCACCTGCAGCAGAGATGGCACGGCCAATAATCATGCTTCCCGAACAAAGAGTAGTAGTTGGTGATGTGATGACAAAGGAACTGGTAGACAAGGACTTTGCGCGGGCGGCAACGAAAATGGCAAACCGCTTTGAACCTGAACCAATGACGCTGGCACCTGTGCGCGTGTTCCCGACGCCGCTTTATCAAGCCAACCAGGCCAGCCATGATGGCCCGCGTGACGATTACCGTGAAACCATCATGTGGGCACCATCTATCAAGACCGATAAGCAAGGCAAGGCCAGCCTGAAATTTTTCTTGTCTGATGCGGTGACTTCTTTCCGTGTTTCTACTGAGGGTGTGGGTTCGGCTGCCGGTCAGTCTGCGACCGGGCTAGCTGGGCGCAATGAGACTGTCATCAAGTCTTCACTACCGTTTTCATTGTCCGCCAAACTGCCGCTGGAAATATCAGCTGGTGATCATCCTCTGATCCCGGTAACGCTGACAAATGAAAGTGAACAATCGATGCCTGTGTCCATGGACAGCAGTTTTGGTGCCATGCTGAAGGCAGCAGATGGAACAGGTAAAGCAAGCAATGGCAAGCTGTCAGAAGTGTTGGCAGCGGGCCAGCGCAAGAGCCTGTTCATACCGGTGGAAGTGACTGGTATGCGTGGACAGTCGGAAGTACATCTGTCTGCCACTGCAGCAGGTTTGAAAGATGAAATCTTGCGCAGCATACCGGTGGCGGCGCCTGGCTTTCCACAACTGTTCGAGAAATCCGGGCAAATCAAGGGGCAGGCCAGCCATGAGCTTGATCTGAGCAAAGCCAGCAAGGGCAGCGCGCAGGCAAGCATCAAAGTGTACACGTCGTCACTGTCAACCATGATATCGGGTCTGGAAGGCATGCTGCGTGAACCGAATGGCTGTTTCGAACAGACATCCTCCACCAATTACCCCAACGTGATGATCATGCAATACTTGAAGCAGCATGACGTGGCGGATTCTGCTTTGCTGGAACGCACTGGCAAGTTGCTCGACAGCGGTTATAAGAAGCTGGCTGGATTTGAATCACCGAAAAAAGGTTACGAATGGTTTGGTGGTGACCCAGGGCATGAAGCCTTAACCGCTTATGGCTTGCTGGAATTTGCCGACATGAAACCTATCTATGGCTCTGTTGACCGGGCCATGCTGGAACGTACTGCGGCATGGTTGAAATCCAGGCGTGACGGTAACGGCGGTTACCAGCGCGATCCCAAGGCACTGGACAGTTTTGGCAGTGCCGCACCAGAAGTCACCGATGCCTATATCACCTGGGCGCTGGTATCGGCAGGTGAAACCGGTCTGGACAAAGAAATTGCCCGTTCAGTCAAACTGGCAGAACGCACACAGGATGCCTATCAACTGGCACTGGCCACTGGTGCCATGCTGGAAAAAGGCAGTGCTACTATCGTCTCAGACAAGACACGTCAGGCTGCGGTGGATAAACTGGCAGCGATGCAGACAGCATCCGGTGCATGGACCAATGCAGACCATTCCATCACCCGCAGTGGCGGCAGCAATTTGCAGATAGAAACCACGTCGCTGGCGATATTGAGCATGTTGAAAGCGGGCGGCCATCTGGAACAGGCACGGAAAGGGATAGACTGGCTGCAAAACAATCGCAGCGGCTTTGGCCAGTGGGGTGCCACCCAGGCAACCGTGCTGGCACTGAAGGCCATGATTGCCTTTGACAATGCGACCCGCATTGCCCCCACAGCCGGCAAGATCAGTCTGTTGATAGATGGTGTCGTGGTACGTGAACAAAGTTACGAAGCCGGCAGACGCGAAGCCGTCATGTTCAACGACATTGATGACTTGCTGACACCGGGCAAACATAGCATCAGCCTGAAGTCAACAAGCAGTGAAGCCCTGCCGTATTCGATTGCTGTTGAATACCGCAGCACCGAACCTGCTTCGTCGAAAGAAGCGGTCATCAACCTGAATACCAGTCTGGCCAAGGCTGACATGAAGATGGGTGAAACCGTGCGCCTGGATGCCATCGTCAGCAATAAAACCCAGATTGGCCAACCCATGAGCCTGGTACGTCTGGGCTTGCCCGGTGGCCTGACTTTCCAAAACTGGCAATTGAAGGAAATGCACGAAAAAGGTCAAATCGCCTTCTTTGAAACCCGCGCACGTGAAGTGATACTTTACTTCCGTGACATGAAGCCGGGCGAAGTGCGCAAACTGGCGATTGATCTGGTGGCAACCGTGCCGGGCACCTATATCAGCCCGGCTTCGTCCGCCTACCTGTATTACAACGACACGGATAAAACGTGGACAGCTCCAATGAGCATACGCATCACGCCTTAAGGCGATGCAGCAAACCCCGCTACCTGACATCACATTGGTGGTGTCAGGTAGTGTGGAACGTCGTACATACAAGCTCAGAATTTTCAATCGCAGGGCATGCAAAATCTGCGATAAGCGGGGGAATATCCGTTAAACTAGACGGCATGATTCCCACCCCACAAACCGACGAAGCACTGATGCTGCTGTATTGCGAAGGCGACCTGCAAGCCTTTCGTGAGCTGTATCAGCGTCACAGCAATGGCCTGTACCGGTTTATCAGCTGGCGTTCGCCACGCCGTGAATGGGTGGATGAAATTGTGCAGGACAGCTGGGCAGCCTTGCATACCGCCCGCCCCCACTACACGCCACTGGCAGGTTTTCGTACCTATCTGTACCAGATTGCACGCAACCGCCTGATCGATCTGTTGCGGCAAAAAGAAATTTTTTTGGTTGGTGACGATGAACAGAGCGATGCGCTCGACAATGATGCCGTCGAAAATGCCGCACGTGCCACACACGCTAATCAAGATGCACTGTCGCCAGAAGCAGCGCTGGAAAAAAAACAGCAAGCTGACAGGCTGCATGCAGCCATACGGGTTTTGCCCAATGACCAGAAAGAGGCGCTGGTCTTGCAACAGTTTAACGGACTCAGCCTCGAAGAAATTGCAGCCATCACTGCAGTACCTGTGGAGACGGTCAAAAGCAGATTACGCTATGCCATGCAAAAATTGCGCTCCCAATTGCATAGCCAAACGAAGCAAGGTGAGCCAGCATGACTTCCAGAGATACCGACATCAACGATATTGACCCTATGCAGGACGCCGAATTTGAAGAATTCCTGCAAGGCAAAGGTGCGCTTGCCGACTTGCTGCAAGAACTGCTACATGAGCTGCCACAAGAAGCGCCTTCCGCCGAACTGGATGCAGCAATACTGGCCGATGCCGAAGCAGCGCTGATACCACAGGCGAAAATGGCTGCGTCGGAAGTGCCCATGATGCAAGCTGCTATTCTTGCTCCGCAATCACCCCAGCCACCTCTGTCAGCAGCGGCAGCAGCCAATGATGTGCAAAACCCTGATGCGTCGCCGCACAAGCCTTCATTTTTATGGCGCTGGAAAATTCCACTTGGTTTGGCTGCCAGTGTTTTACTGGCGATGCCTTTTGTTCTACTGCAAAAACATCAGCAGGAAGAATACCCACAGCTTGCCAAAAATGAAGTTCTGCCGCAACCAGAAGAGCGCAAGGCAACGGCAACCGCGCCAGTTGCCAAAATGGATAGTGTGCCAGCAAACATCCCGGCACAATCGCCGGCCAAACCCGTAATCAGCGCCAAAGCCAAGTCACGCCCTGCGGACCAGGACACTACGGTAATCGCCATGAACCAGCCAGAGCCGACCGTACAAGTTGCTGCCGCACCGCCTGCTGCTGCCCCTGCTGTCACTGCCCCTGCTGCCGCCCCTGTTGCTGCAGAACCAGTGATTGTGGCGACAGCATCACCTGAAGCATTAAGGCGAGCTATTCCAACTGCGCCAACAGCCACCGTATCCGCTGCCGATGTTTCAGCCATCGCCAAAATGGCAGCGAATGCAGCACCGGACGAAAAGCAGGCGGCTGGTGGACAAGCTGACCGCGGGGTGCGTGCATTTGCCAGTGGTTCAATCGCCATGAAAGAAGAAGCACCCCGGCAATATTCAAGAGCGAGTGAAGCAGAAGCCAAACCAGCTGCGCCACCAGCAAGCATGGACATGCGCATGGCAAAAAGCGCAGCACCGGTCAGTGTGCCGCCCGTGGCAGCCGTCAAGTCACTAGCTGAAACCCATCTTGCCGACAATAGCAGCGCCGTGACGCCTGCGTCAGCAGCCGCTGCACCACCTGCGGAATGGACACCACCCGGTGCAGCAACGTTGCCAGATGCCCAGTTGCGATTAGCCAAGATAGGCAAACTGATCAAGGCAAAACAAAACAAAGAGGCGCTGGAAGAATGGAACAAGTTCCGCACTGCCTATCCAGATTATGTAGTGGATAAGTCCCTGCAAAAGCAAATTGAGAATTTGCAAAAATGAGGTGAAGTGAGTTCGGGTCAATAGCCAGGAAACTGCCTGATTTTGCCTGCAATAATCCGATTGAATGAAAATTCTGTTATGACATCTGATTAGCGTTCAGATTGCAAGTCAACGTTGTGCTTGCAATTCCAAACAGAGTTACACTGACGGGCAGACTGTCTTAGATAAAAGGCTCAACAATGAACTCAAACAAACAGCGCAGAATATTTGTCATGCATATGGTTGGTGCTGGCCTTGCCTTGTGCGCCCTGCCTGGTCACGGTGCAGATGAAGTGCCATTAAAAGAAGATGAAAAAGAAGCCAAACAACATGCCTATGTGGAAAATGCCGCCAAGGTAGACGTAAAGCGCTTCCCGGAATTCAAGGACACGCAAAAATGCGGCAGCTGCCAGTTGTATGAAGACAAGCACAACGGCTGGGGTGCCTGCGGCATTTTCCCCGGCAAGCTGGTGAAAGAAGAAGGCTGGTGCGACGTATGGGGTTGATGTATGGACTTTGATACCTGCGCTTGATACCTGAGCAGGCGCATTCAACACTGCATCAGGCTTCACGTCGCATTCAGGTATTACCAGCAAACCCCTCAGTTTCCACATAGCGTTCAATCTTGAACAGCTCACTTTCACTACATTGAAACACCTCAATAAAGGCAGACAAAAATTCCACTTTCCAGTGATCTGCCTTGTTATCGACGACGCGCAATAACTGTGAATGCGATACGGTGACTTTCTTGCCGATCAGTATGCGATGCAGGGCAGAGACAGAACGAATTTTGTGTTCTGCCATTAATTCGCGTAGTCGCAATACGACCCTGATACGTTGTTGGCCTGGGGCTATTTCAGGTAAAACTGTTGGTATGGTGTGCATGTCCGAACCTCACTTCGAAGGCGCGCATCATAGCAATAAACGAAGAAATATTGCACCTGTCGCAAAAATACATCAAATATTTCATTAAATTCGTCATGCCATGCTTGTTTTATTCAAAAAGCTATGGCAAGATACATCCATCGACTAAGCAATACCCATTAACACCCACATTAGCACCAACTCTTTTAGGAATGATCGTGAAAACAACTTTGCTCCAACAACTGATACCAAGCCTGCGCTTCAATGCGCAAGCCCGGGCATCGGCCACGGCCAGCAAAGCCACGGCGAAGAAAGCTTCCCGCAATACGATTCCATTCTTCACATCGCCAGCACATGCCGATAGTGAAATGTTCAATGATGTCAGCCCCATGAATCAACAAGATACATGGTTTATACAAACAAGCATACGAGGGGCAACCCTTGAGGTCACAGGAGCAAGTTAAGCCGCTCCCTGACCCCAGCGCTGAAAAGCCCGGATGCCTTCAACAGCTCCGGGCTTTTTTGTTTTTTGTTTTTCTTTTATTGATCCGCACAACGCAGATCACAGCAGTTAAACCCGTGCAAGCGGTCGTGACCGGACAACACCGGACCATGGAATTTCTTTAACAATTTGGGAAGTATTATTCAAGCTTATTCCACAGGCATCCTCACATGCCTGTGGAATGAGAGTGGATACCAGGGTGGTGTGAACTTTGACCGTTCACAAGGGTAAGAATCCCTGCGCCCGTTTCATGATGAAAGCGACTTTAGATTCCATTGATTCTGAGGTTTTTTTCATGATTAGGACTTACGCGAAGTCGTCCTGGCAAGGCTATCGCTTTAGGAAACCTCCCTTGTAAGGGAGATTCGTTACGTCGGCAGACAATTTATTGTCTGAAACCCCGACTACACCGCCAGCGACGACGACAGTACTTTAGTACGCGGCTCCTAGGAGAGGAGCTGCAACGCAGCCAGGGCGATTTTGCGTAAGTCCTAACGATGTCTTTGCCGTCTAAAGGTCAGAACAGCTGACTTTCTATCAGCGAATGGCGGTTCGATTCCGCTCAAAGACTCCATCTTTTTTAACAGCAACCAATACGGGGATGTAGCTCAGTTGGGAGAGCGCCTGCTTTGCATGCAGAATGTCGTCGGTTCGATTCCGTCCATCTCCACCATTTTTGTGTCTCAAGCTAAACAGGTGAAAGCACCGGTTTGAAAAACCGGGGAGCGTGGATCGTTACCACGGGGACGCACCAAACAACATCAACACAGTTAGCATCAATCGGAGTATGGCGCAGCCCGGGAGCGCAACTGCTTTGGGAGCAGAAGGTCCGAGGTTCAAATCCTCGTACTCCGACCATTATTTATGAAACAAAAAACCAATACGGGGGTGTAGCTCAGTTGGGAGAGCGCCTGCTTTGCACGCAGAATGTCGTCGGTTCGATTCCGTCCACTTCCACCAATTTTTAACAATACTATCATCGAGGCATCACATGAAACGAAAGACCATGCATCGCAAGATGCCAAACCATAAAACCACTCGGGATGTAGCTCAAAGGTAGAGCATTCGGCTTTTAACCGAACGGCGA
This sequence comes from Undibacterium sp. GW821-FHT11B02, assembly GCF_058808955.1. Lineage (NCBI taxonomy): Bacteria > Pseudomonadati > Pseudomonadota > Betaproteobacteria > Burkholderiales > Oxalobacteraceae > Undibacterium > Undibacterium sp. GW821-FHT11B02. The sequence continues at coordinate 285,048 of NZ_JBXASD010000001.1, forward strand.
GAGTTCAATTCTCTCTATCCCGACCACCGCAGAATTTCGATTAAAGCGAAGTCGTTTTAATCGGTGTTTTGTACATGCCGTAAATTTCAATTTCTCGATAACTCAGCAGGTAGAGTGGCGTACTGTTAATGCGCATGTCCCTGGTTCGAATCCAGGTCGAGGAGCCAGTCTATAGGGGATTCGCCTAGCGGTCCATGGCACCTGGTTTTGATCCAGGCATTCCAAGGTTCGAATCCTTGATCCCCTTCCACTTTAACGTGTTCCTTTAGCTCAGGGGTAGAGCAACCGGCTCATAACCGGTCGGTCGCTGGTTCAAAGCCAGCAAGGGACACCATGATTTTTTACTTGTATAGCTCAATTGGTCAGAGCGCTGCCTTGATAAGGCAGAGGTTGGTGGTTCAATTCCATCTGCAAGTACCAACTATCAACAGGACTTACGCAAAACTGTCCCAGCAAGGCTACAGCGCCGAAGGCAGTACTCAAGTACGACTAGGCGCTGTAACGCAGCTGGGGCGGTTTTGCGTAAGTCCTGTATATCTCAGTAGCTCAATTGGAAGAGTCGCGGTCTCCAAAACCGAAGGTTACAGGTTCAAGTCCTGTCTGGGATGCCACTATTTCTCGCCTTAGCTCAGTTGGAAGAGCGCAACAATACGAATGTTGAGGTCGCAGGTTTGATCCCTGCAGGCGGGTCCAGTTTTATCGTGTGATCAGGTGATCACTGCTACCTCACCAGCAGGATGTGTGACGCACATGCACGATAATTTTTTAATCAAGGAAGATTCGCATAATGGTATTGCACCGGGTTGCTATCCCGGCGGGCTCCTCAGGCCTATGTGCGTTCGAATCGCACATCTTCCGCCAAATTCTAGCCTCATTAGCTCAATGGTAGAGCGTTCGCCTGTCCAGCGGAATGCCAGCGGTTCGATTCCGCTATGGGGCGCCAATTTTTGCCGGTTTAGCTCAGTTGGTAGAGCAACTGATTTGTAATCAGTGGGTCGTGGGTTCGAATCCTGCAACCGGCACCAGTCATGGAAGTGTGGCAGAGTGGCTTATTGCACCTGTCTTGAAAACAGGAGGCCTGTAATAGGCCCGTGAGTTCGAATCTCACCGCTTCCGCCAAATATTTTTATTAAGCCCTTGATTTTCAATAGCTTTTTCTTTTTCTATATTTCTCAGTACGCCATCCAGCATGCCATTTTGTGTTGGAATAAATTGGATGCTATTGGTTCGTTGTTGGATCTGGAGATTTAGGGGTGTCAGAAGAAGTCATTTGGCGCCATTCAAATTTAATTGCCTTCATTTTTCTGGAAGATACCCATCGCCAGTGAGCGAAATCCATGCCCGGTCATCTTGCCACTGTATCCCATGCGCTTTAATGCCGCCAGGATACCGAAGTTTGTTGCTGGCTTTTCGGGATATCTTTGATTCGGGAACAGGTATTTATTCCCGCCAGTAATTTCATGAAGCTCGCGCAGGAGTTCTCAGCTTGTCGTTGCAGGAATACATGGTGATTAGGGTTTAGTGCAGTTAGCATGTGAACACAGAACGTCGATCATGAGTTCTTTGCTTGTTCAACTAAACTAGATTGATTCGAGCAGCTTGACGTTGATAAGATTGGGTTACACAGCGGTTACATGGAAAGCAAAAGTAGAAGTCAAAGCAAAAAAGGCTACATACCGAAGCACGTAACCTTTTGATTTTATTTTTAATTCTTGGTGGCCCGGGGCGGAATCGAACCACCGACACAAGGATTTTCAATCCCCTTGCTCCAAAATTAATGTACCTCCCAGAAAATCTGCCCAAGCTTGCATCAAGGGGCGACGCTGTTCCAGCATATCAACATGGGCTGATTGCGCCAAAGGATTTAGATATTGCCAAAAAAACCTTACACCCGAGCAAACTAGTTTTGTCAAAGCAGATCCGCAGCATCATGGGTACCACTATACCGATGTTCCTATCGACAGCGAAATACACTCAGGCTACGTACGGAACAACAGATCACGATGTCGTCCAAATACAAAAAAGTATTGAAACACTTAAAGGAAATGCAGGTGCACACAATTTTTCAAAGCGCGAAACATTGATGTTGTTAACACATACCTTCGGCAGTAGCGGGGAGCAGGCATTTGATTGCGCGGCTCACGCTATCATTTGTGCTAGATAGTCTCCGCTGAAACTACATCCTCGTTCGTAATACGTGCAGCCTCAATGGCCGGAAGGTTGGTCTGAGCCCACAAAGTAAGGGCGCTCAATGGCTCGATAAGCGAGCGGCCAACTTCAGTGAGTTGATATTCAACTTTGGGTGGCACAGTCGGGTAAACGGTTCGTTTTACCAAGCCGTCCTGCTCAAGACCACGGAGTGTCAACGTCAACATTCGATGCGATACGCCACCAATTAGGCGCATCAATGCATTGAACCGCACAGGACCTTTCGAAAGTGCTCCAACCACCATGACCGTCCACTTGTCCCCAATCCGATCCAACACCCTGCCCAGTGCCTTGCATCGCGCATGGTCGTCGTCCAGGTCCACCGGCTCCATCTGGTCGCCTCTTTGCATGCATGTCGTTGCTGTCAAGTGATTCCCCTTGGATAGGAACATTTTTGTTCGTTAAGTACTTTGATGTTCATTCTTGCAAATTTATCCGCTAACGCGCATATTTGCAAGAACATTTTGTTCCTAACGATAGAAAGGTAATTGTATGAAAATCGGCATTAGCGGTGCGAGCGGCCAGCTCGGCCAAGAAGTCTTATCCCAGCTTATGCAGCGCGGCACACAGCACAGCCTCATAGGCATCTCTCGCTCGCCGCAGATCGGCAGTACCAAGTTCGAGGGTCGATTCGGTGACTACAGCAAGCCGGACTCGCTCGCCAAAGCCTACGAAGGCCTGGACCGGCTACTCGTCATCCCGAGTGCGGACCTTGCCCCCGGCGTACGCGGTAGCCAACTCAGAGCCGCCATCAACGCAGCCAAGCAAGCTGGAGTCGCGCATGTCTTCCTGATCTCGGCAGCAGGCACGCACGAGACAGCCCCTCCGTCCTTGGGAGAAGCCTATTGGGTTGGTGAACAGGCGCTCATCAGTACGATCACGCAATGGACGATTCTGCGCATGAACTACTACGCTGAGTCCATGGCGGACGAGATCAAGATGTCGCTGGGCGACGGCGTACTTGTGGGTCTGGGCGACGAGCGCGTGGCTTACGTGTCCCGAGATGATGTTGCAGCGGCGGCGGCTGGGGTGTTGCTTGGCGAAGGACATGCAGGGGCGATCTATGACCTGACCGGCCCTGCCATCATCACCGGTGCAGAACGAGCTGCCATCGTTTCGGAAATTGTCGGAAAGCCGGCCAGCTATGCCCGCATCACTGTGGAGCAACTACGTATTGGGTTGGCCCAGGCAGGTCTGCCCGAGGTGATTATCGACGCAATGACAGAGATCAAGACCTCCTTTATCAAAGGCAAGTTCGACATCGTGACAAGGGATGTCGAGCGTCTTTCCGGACGTCCCGCGAAGACACTGCGCGAAATTCTCGCTGCAAAACTGGCGTGAGAGAGGAGAACTATATGACACGGAAATACGCCTACTGGATCAGCACGACTCTGCTCTGTTTGCTCTACCTTGCTTCCATCACGATGTACCTGACGATGGGCGAGAAAGTCCGCCAATTGCTCGCTGCGCTCGGCTACCCGACATACCTGAGAGAAATCCTTATCGCCGTCAAAATTTTGGGGGTTGTTGCCATTCTTTCCCGTCGCAGTGTTGCGCTGAGTGATCTTGCCTATGCAGGGATGTTCTTTCATCTGCTGCTCGCCTTCTCGGCGCACGTGCATGCCGGCGATGGCGGCTTCGTGCCCGCAGTCGTGGGGTTGATTGCGTTGATCGTTTCGTTCTACACGCAGAACACGGCACGAGCGAAGAAGTCACCTTACTTGTCGCCATCGGCGGCACGTGCCAAATAGAAAATAGGAAAACCATACATGAAGCGCATTCAATACCACCACTACGGTGGTCCCGCGACAATGGAACTCGAAGAGTTCGAGCTTGGAGAACTGGGGACAGGTCAGATTGTCGTTCGCACCAAAGCGGCATCTGCCAACCCCGTCGACTGGAAGATTCGAAACGGCGTGATGAAGTTCATGACGGGTTATCGTTTCCCTCGAGCCATGGGCAGCGACTTTTCAGGAATCGTTGAAGCCGTCGGCCCATCCGTCACGCGGATCAAGGCCGGTGACGAAGTGCTGGGCACGGCGTCCATGAAGAATGGCGGAGCCTTTGCAGACAAACTGATAGCGGATGAAAAACTCGTGGTTGTTAAACCGAGCGCGTTGTCTTTCGAGCACGCCGCCGCCTTGCCGATTGTGGGGGCGACGGCTTGGTGCGGTCTGATCGACAAGGCGCAACTGAAGCCTGGCCAATCCGTCTTCGTCCACGGCTGCCTTGGCGGCGTCGGCCGTGCTGCTGCACAAATCGCTATGGCGCTCGGCGCCAATGTCGTCGGCAGTTGTCGGGGAGCCGCGATGGACGAGGCACGTGCGCTAGGCCTACATCGTGTCGTTGACTACCAGCGATTTCATGTCGATCCACTCCGGCATCAGTTCGATGTTGTATTTGATACGGCCGGAACGCTGTCCCTAAAGGAGGGGCGTGCCCTGTTAAAGCCGGGCGGAGTCGTTCTCGACATCAACCCATCGCCTAGCAAGCTATTCGGAATCATGCTTTCGAGAAGGCACAAGATGGTTGTCGCTAAGCCAACGCCACATGTACTAGAGAAAGTGGCCGAAATGGCAGCCATTGGGAAGTTGCGGCCGTCGATTGGCAAGACCGTATCGCTTTCGAATGCCATTCCTGCGCTGACAGCGTTGGAACAGCACAGCACCCTCAAGGGGAAACTCGTAATCACCTGGAACTAAAAACATGAAAAGTTCATTCAGCGCTCGCTCCACCACGGACGAGGTCCTCAATGGCATTGATCTCACCGGAAAAACTGTGCTGCTAACCGGCTGCAACTCCGGCCTAGGCTTCGAGACCCTACGGCAAATGACTGCCCATGGTGCGCATGTCATCGCGGCCGCCCGTAATCTGAGAACCGCCCAAGAAGCCTGCGAAAAAGTCGGTGGCAGCACTACTCCCCTGGCTTGCGACCTGAGCGACTTTTCGTCGGTGAAGAAAGCCGTCGCCACAGTTCGCGCCACTGGCCAAAAGGTGGACATTGTCATTGCCAACGCTGGCATCATGGCACTTCCAAAATTGGAGCAGTTGTACGGGCTGGAGAAGCAATTTGTCGTTAACTATCTTTCACACTTCATGTTTATCACCGGCATCCTAGACATGATTCCGCAGCACACAGGTGCGCGCATCGTGATCTTGGCCAGTAGCGCTCATGATAAAGCGTCCAAGGAAGGTATCGAATTTGACAATCTGTCCGGTGAACGCGGATACAAACCGTGGGTCTTCTATGGACAATCGAACGTCGCCAGAATTCTGTTCGCCCGAGTGTTGTCACGACGCTTGAGTGGTGCGGGCATCACCGTGAATTCTCTGCATCCTGGCGTCATCGCCGACACCAATCTTGCGCGCAACTTGGGGTTGCTGATGCGAGCACTCGCGCCTATCGCCCGCTATTTCACAAAAACCATTCCACAGGGCGCGGCAACGCAGTGCTACCTCGCCGCACATCCCGAAGTGACTAGCGTCACTGGCGAGTATTTCAGCGATTGCAAAATCACCGAACCGAGTCCGGCCGCGCGTGACGACGCTATGGGTGAGCGCCTGTGGGAGTTATCTGAGCAACTTGTCGCTGCTCACAGGTGCTAATTGTGTCGGTGCGGTGGGCGACGAGGGCGATGGTATTGAGTCGTTCGCCCAGCAAAGAGGCGGACGCCAAGGAACTCGGCGCAGATGCCTTCCTAGTGTGCAACGACAAAGACGCAATGGCGCAGGCGACCTCTGCGTTCAATCTCATTGTTGGCACGGTTCCGACCAAGCATGATCTCACGCCCTGCCATCCACTGCTGGACGTGAATGGCACCTTGTGCGTGGTCGGGCAGATCGGCCCGTTGGACGAGTTGAGCGGCCTGCCGTTACTGCTGGGCTGCGGCCGCATCACTGAACCAGCCACAGGTTGATGCGCCGTAAGGATCGACGTCTTAATGATAGGTAGCCGCCACAAATATCGGCGGAAGTCCAGTACCGCCGAATTGGCTCCTAAACGAGAAGAAAATAAACAAACCTGCTGCGCACCTTCATCGTTTCATTCGCGTAACGACGAATATGTCTAATGCGGTGAAACATGCTCCCTGTTGCGGAATAGCGACCTACCGTAGGCGCTCCGGTGACTGCCAGTCCCTGGATCTGCTGACAAGACACTAGCACATCTAAGCATAGCGTCAGCTTAGCTGCCCTTGGTCTTTCGGCCACGTGACGTCGGTTTTTCCGGCAGGCTTCGGCCGTACTCGTTCCACCAAACTGTCAACGCTTCCATCGTAGGCCCAAGTCCACGGGCCTTTTGAGTTATCTCGTATTCGACTCGGGGAGGCACTTCCGCGAAAACGGTGCGGGATACCAGGCCGTCCGCTTCAAGCTCGCGGAGCTGAGCCGTCAGCATGTGTTGGGTGATGCCGGGGATTGCCTTTCTCAGTTCGCCGAAGCGATAGACCCGCTGATTGAGCAGCCACATGATCTCCAGCTTCCACTTGCCTGAGAGTAGGGCAAATGCCCGGCGCATTTCGTCGTGCATGTTGATCTCGTCGAGGTTATTGGTATGGTTATTCATACTATACGTCTGTAATTCATCCTACTTGAATTTTTTCATATTAGACGACATCATCGATAAAAGTCCATAGGAAAACAGCTTTATGAACCCTCTCATGACATCGAACTACGCGTACTGGCTAAGTACGACATTGCTGACATTGCTCTACTTGACATCTGCGACGCTCTACATCGTTAAAAGGAATTGGGTGCGCGAAGCCCTTGCCGAGTTGAACTATCCGGCTCCCTATCTCGTGCCTCTCATGGTCGTCGTGAAGATTCTTGGGCCGGTGGCAATCCTGACGCGATTCAGTGTGCCGCTGAGTGATCTGGCCTATGCCGGATTCTTCTTCCACCTGCTGCTGTCCGGCACGGCGCACCTCGCCGTCCGTAAGCCCAAGGGTGCGGTCCCGGCTGCCATCGGACTCGCGCTTCTGATCGTGTCTTTCACTACCCAAAACGTCGCACGAAATATCCCTTCACCATATGGTGCAGTCGTGCCGACGCAATACAGCAACCCTTAACTGAAAGGAAATAGTTATGTCTAGACTCAATGGAAAAGTAGCCATCGTTACAGGTGCCGGACGCGGTATCGGCCGTGCCACCGCAAAGCTGTTTGCAGCCGAGGGCGCGAAAGTCGCGGTTCTCTCACTAACGCCCGCAAACGTGGATGCCGTCGTAGCCGACATTACTGCCGCCGGCGGTACATCGCTTGGCATCCATTGTGATATTAGCAATGCCGATCAGCTAAAGGCGGCCATAGACAAGGTGGCCGCTACTTATGGCGGTATCGACATTCTTGTGAACAACGCCTTCGATCCCACCGCGCCTTTTTCAACCATCCTCGACTTGTCAGCGGAACAGTTGCAACGGAATTTCGACCTTGGCCCCATCGCCTACCTAAGAGCCATGCAGGCGGCCTACCCATATCTCAAAAAGAGCGGAGAAGGGCGCGTTATCAATTTCGGCTCAATGGCGGGCGTTGTCGGGCTGATCGGTTATGGCCCCTACAACATGGCGAAAGAAGCCGTCCGCGCCCTGACTCGGACAGCCGCGCGTGAATGGGGCGCCGACAAGATCACCGTGAATAACATTTTGCCGGTCGCTGAAACTTGGGGGCCGGACGCCAACGTGCCTGTGGCGACCAACCCGCTTGGCCGCTACGGCTCGCCGGAAGAAGACATTGCCCCCGTCGTCCTGTTCCTCGCCGGCAAGGATTCGCAATTCATCACCGGATCGAGTCTCACTCCTGATGGTGGCTCGATCATCGACAGCGCACGGTGACTCAATACCTGCCGCGATCTAATCTGCAATTCACTTCACAAGGCATTGAACATGAAAATACACGCTATCACCATTGACACCGCGAACCCTCAAAAGCTGGCAGCTTGGTGGTCAGAGGCTCTTGGGATCGCCATCGCCAATGACTACGGAGTAATCGTGCAGTTGGCGTCATCCGCAGCCATACCGCCGTTTCAGTTTCAAAAGATTGAGGACATTCCTACTCAGATCAATCGCGTACATGTCGATCTCAAAACCCAAGACCTTGATGGTGAAACCGCTCGGCTTGTCGCTCTCGGTGCGACTGTCGTGCAGAAATTCGAGCTACCCCAAATCTGTTACACGACACTGACCGATTTGGACGGCAATAAATTTGATCTTGTCCAGGAATAGTCAGGCGTGATCAAAATAGCGGCTACCCTCGACAGTGACGCGGCATTCCAAAGCTAACTGCTCTCACAGATCATGTTTTTTAAATTCTCCCGGTACTCCAGTTCCGGGAGGAGATGTGCTCGCTACTTGTGAGCATACTCCTGGTGCGAGCAGGGGCGGTATTATTATCGGCTGGAGTGCCCTTTCTAATGGATGTGCTAGTACGGCTTGTGCGCACTTTACAGACAAGAAGTGTACAGCAACATTGCCGCAGTTTTGCCCGCGTCAACTTTCAGTGCAAGTCAACAGTGCAATGGCTGAATGCAATAAAGTAATTGTCCTGTGTTATCTGTAAAGCAGAAATATGCCTAGCTTGAATCGATATGTGATTTTATTGTTAGTGCTGGATCACGTCGCGTGATTTTCTGCACGTGGGCTGGATTTTGATCAACATTTTCGTCATTGATTTGCCACGAAGCGAAGTGCTATGGGTACCCATCTTCTCCAAACCTCAGTTCATTCAAATACAATTGCTTATTTCTGCAAATTGCCGTTGTTGGAAAATACGACAAAGGAGCGATTTTCAAGCATCTGGATGATGATATGGTGTTCAAAGCCGTTTCGAATACATCTTTTCTGAAACACGCAGATAGATAGGAAGATACTATGGGTGGAAACGCATTACACGCTGAATCAGTTCGATTGTCAGCATCAAGATACCGAGAAGTGGAACACCATGCAGTGACAACACTGCAACGGTGTTTTCCGCAGCGTCGTATTGAAGCTGTCATCGCCTATGCCGACAAGGCAGATTTTGGTGATCTGGATATTCTGGTTGAAGCTGGCCAGGATTATGATGCTGCCCTGCTGGCGCAGGCATTGCAGGCGACCGAAGTGGTCTTTAATGGCGATGTCACCAGCATGGGTCTGGCGATAGCCGAAGGTGTGTTCCAGGTTGACCTGATACGGACAGCGCCAGCATCATTTGATTTTGCTTCGCGCTATTTTGGGCTAAACGATTTTGGTAACCTGGTGGGCCGCATCGCCCACAAGTTTGGTGCCAAGTTCGGTCACCTTGGTTTACTTTACCCGCTGCGTGATCCGGACAACGGCAGCCACATGATTGCAGAAATTTGCATTACGACAGATTTTGGTGAAGCCCTGAGCCTGCTTGGCTACGATGCCCTGCTTTATGAAACCATGCGTGCCAAGGGACAGTTCAGAACCCTGAACGACATCTTCCGCTATGTCGTTGCATCGCCGTACGCAAATCGCGAAATTTACCTGCTCGATAACAGGAACCATAAAGCCCGCATACGGGACGCCAAAAGAGCGACCTACAATGCCTTTCTGACCTGGCTGGAGGAACAGGATGAAGTGGAATTGCCAGCCTACCCCTGGGCCGAAGCTGGCACGGCGGAGCGCAACAATCAGAAAAATGAGTTTCTCGCGACTACGTTTGCGCAGTTCCCCGATTTCAGGCTAGCCTATCATGATGCCTTGGCGGACTATGCACGCAAAAAACAGGTGAAGCGCCAATTCAACGGTGGCCTTGCTGCCGAGATTACCGGCTTGTCTGGTAAGGAGTTGGGTGAGCTGATGGCACGTGTGCGCAATTCATTTGCCGATGAAACCAGTTTTGAAAACTTTTTTATTGACGCCAGCCCTGAAACCATCAAGGCGAAGTTTTTGCAGGAAGCGGCTGCACAACCCTGATTTTACGTCTGGAAAAATGAAACGCACACTGATCAGAAATCTGCCATTGTTCATCATCGCGATGCTGATTTCTGATCTGGCAGTGGCGCAGACACCGGCTGGTTACAACGCCATTCACTCGGGCATACCCTGGTTTGATAACCGGGGTGAAGTTGTCAGCGCCCACGGTGCCAATATCATCAAGGATAAAGATACCTATTACCTGTTTGGCGAAGCACACACGGATACCGGCAATGCATTTGCCGGTTTCAATTGCTATTCATCGAAAGATTTGTACAACTGGACCTTCGAGAGTATTGCCCTGCCCGTTCAAGCTGCTGGCGACCTGGGCCCGGCCACCGTGGGAGAACGTCCGAAAGTCATGCAATCGCCCACTACGGGTGAGTACATCATGTTTATGCATGTTGATGCGCTTGATTATAAAAACCAGTTTGTTGGTTATGCCACTTCAAAAAACATCACCGGCCCTTATGCTTACCACGGACCTTTGCTATATCAGGGCAAGCCCATCAAGAAATGGGACATGGGCACCTTCCAGGATAAGGACGGTGCAGGATACGTGCTACTGCACGGGGGTGACATTTACAAACTAACGGAAGACTATACCAGCGTCAGTGAACAGGTCAATCAGGCCATGACACCCGGATTTGAATCCCCCTCCTTGTTCAGAAAAAACGACATGTATTATTTTCTTGGTTCTGACTTAACCGGCTGGGAGCGTAATGACAATTATTATTTTACAGCCAGCTCACTAAAGGGACCTTGGACACGCAGGGGTTTTGTCGCACCGGAAGGCACGCTGACCTGGAACTCGCAAGTCACTTTTGTATTACCGATTGAAGGGTCGCAAGACACCACCTATATGTTCATGGGGGACCGCTGGTCTTACCCTAGACAGGCAACTGCTGCCACCTATGTCTGGCAAGCGCTGACGATTGATGGCACATCCATTTCGATTCCCCAATATCAGGAAGCATGGAAAATCGATGCCGCAACCGGCATCACCACACCCGCAGTGGCTGGAAAACATGTCATCAAGAATACAGATGAAAACATTACTTACACCGGCACGTGGCGACATGAAACAACGCCATTCGTGCAAAGCGTTTCAGATGTGAAGGAGGCTGATTTTTCAGTGCCATTTACCGGCACACAAATCAGCGTCTATAGCCTTGCAAGCCCCGACGGGGGTTATGCCCGGGTGAACCTGCGCAATAGCAAAGGCGAAACCGTACTATCTTCCATCGTCGACATGTATAGCAAATACCCGGTGTCTGCACTGAAGTTCATGAGTCCGGTTATGCCCAAAGACAGCTATACATTGACCGTCTCTGTGTTACAGGAACACTGGAATTGGACCAGCAAGAAAAAAATCGTATCCGGCAGTGCCGGATACGCCGTTTCGCTGGAAAAAATTGTCGTCAGTGATTAAAACTACGGTGTTACCACGCCGTCCATTTTCACCACTTCAAAATTACTGCCTTTGACGCTGCCCAGTTCTGACACCAGTTTGTCATTGTTCCAGCGGGCATCTGGCGCACCGCTGATGTACCAGTTGGAACCATTGTCAGCCACCAGCATGCCGTAGGTTTTCATGGCTTGCAGAATGGCCTTGCTCTCATTCGAGAAATTGGCGGGTATCTGGAAACTGGCTTTCAGGCGTACGCGCATGCCCATGGGTGGCAGGGTGTTGCTGGTATTCGATGAAGCCCAATGGGTAGCCGGTGGCACATAAGCACGGCGGGTACGACTGACGGTAAAGCGCAGGGCATGGCGTATCGCACCACTGGCGGCTTCTTCATAGCGTGCCAGTCCTGGGAAGATGGGCAGGCCAGCAGCATCGGCGCTGGTCCAGCCGGGTTTACCGCCCGGCCTTACTGTGTTTGATGTCAAATCAAAGATGGCACCGCCACTGACTTGCCAGCTGCCACCTGTTTGTGGATAGGCATTACCCACTTCATACAGGCGATTGGCGTCGCGGTCTATGACCAGGACGTGACGGTCACCGCCAAAACTGGCACCACTGGCTTGTTGTCCTTCTATGGGTGCGTTGGCCGGTATGGGGTAAGGACCAGGGTCGCTTTCATCACCATAATCGGTAAATTGTACGGCGACCCTGGGTTGGCTACTGGCGACCACCACATAAGGTATGCCTATGGGTGCGCCATCGTACAGGCCAGAACCAAAGTCCGGGTGCAGGCCTGTGCCCAGACCAATGCTACTGATCAGTGCATCCGATGCAGGGTCAACCGCTGCACCAGAAATATCCGTGTTCCAGGCATTATTCGCGGGGAAAGGCACAGCCCCGTTCAAATTCGCGCCTGCGCCCAGATCAGCTTTACGCAAATCGCCATATATGGCGTTGCCCGCTGTGTTGCCACCTGTGCTACCACCACCTACCGTATTGACAGTAACAGTGACCGAGGCAGATGTATTGCATGCCGTGCTACAGGCAGCATTGCCGGCAAGCAGGATATAGGTCGTGGTAACAGACGGACTAACAGTAAGATTGCTGCCAGTCGCGGCAACACCGTTGACAGCGACACTGGTGGCACCGCTGATATTCCAGCTCAATTGCGTACTTTGCCCCGTAGTGATGCTGGCAGGATTAGCGACAAAGCTGTTGATCACCGGTGCAGTGGCAGTGCTGGTGCCGGTAGAACCTGTGGTTCCCGTATTGCTGCCGGTGTTGCTGGTACCCGTGACACTGCCGCTGGTGCTGCCAGAGCCACCTCCGCCGCAGGCAGCCAGCGCAAGCATGAGGGTGAGGGTGAGGACGGATAGTCGTTGAGCAGGACGTCGCATGATGATTTTACTTCCGGCATGAGGCAGGTGGGCTTCCAGCCTAGTGCTGATCCGGCATGCAGACAATGCGAATTGCATTTTCTTACAAATTATCTGCGGGGGAAGGTATGATTTTCAACAACAGCTAGCCGGAAAGGCTTGCAACTAGCAACGGAGCGATAGAGGATATTTGACATGCATGACAATCATTTGGCATTTGAAGAACAAGAACACCCAATAGACCCCGCCATACGCACAGAAATCAATGCCACCCTGCAGCGCATAGAACAGACGCATGATGTCAGGATCTTGTTTGCCTGTGAATCTGGCAGTCGTGGTTGGGGCTTTGCCTCGCCAGACAGCGATTATGATGTGCGCTTTATCTACGTGAACCGGCCTGACTGGTATCTGACGGTTGTGCCAGGTCGTGATGTCATTGAATTGCCCGTCAATGAAATCTATGATGTCAGCGGCTGGGACGTACGCAAGGCTCTGGGCCTGCTGCGCATGGGTAATGCGACCCTGATCGAATGGTTGTCGTCACCTGTGGTATACGCGGTTGACCCCATGTTTCTGCAAGCTATACAGGCAGCAACCAAAGAAGTACACCGGCCAGAACGCTCTTACTACCATTACCTGCACATGGCGGCAAACAACTACCGCGAGCATTTGAGTGGCGACATCGTCAAACTGAAAAAATACCTGTATGTATTGCGCCCGCTGCTGGCCAGTTTGTGGATAGAAAAAAACCTGGGCACGGTACCAATGCGTTTTCAGGATCTGGTTGACGCACTGATCAGTGATAATGTGTTGAAGGCAGCCATCGCTGAACTATTGGTCATCAAACGACGTGCCAAAGAATCAGAACTGGCACCGGCCATGCCTGTCATCAGCCACTTTATAGAAACCGAATTGGGCAGGCTGGAAAACGTCAAGCAGCATGCGACAGAAGAGTTGGATTTTTCTGTGCTGGACCGCCTGTTGCGCGATACCGTGATGGGAACAATTGCCAACTAGTAGCATTTTGGGGCCTGCAAACAAGAAATTGGAATTTCGCCCATAATGATTTTCTTGTCATTTGAAATTGCAGGCTCATGTATCCCTTATCCATACTCGATCTGTCACCAATAGCAGAAGGCAGCGATGCTGCGCAATCCTTCCGCAATTCCCTTAGCCTGGCCCAGCATGGCGAAAACTGGGGTTATCAGCGTTACTGGCTGGCAGAGCATCATGGCATGCCCGGCATTGCCAGTGCCGCCACTTCTGTCCTGATCGGCTATATTGCCGCTGGCACCAAAAGCATACGTGTGGGTGCTGGTGGCGTCATGCTGCCGAATCATTCACCGCTGGTAATTGCCGAGCAGTTTGGTACGCTGGAATCGCTCTTCCCTGGCCGCATCGATTTGGGTTTGGGGCGTGCGCCTGGATCAGACCAGCGCACGGCGCGTGCCTTGCGTCGCAATCTATCCAGCGATGCGGATGAATTTCCGCAAGATGTGGAAGAACTGATTGCTTATTTCGATGGTGATGCGCGTTATGTGCGGGCAGTGCCTGGTGCCGGTTTGTCCATACCGATCTGGATACTGGGTTCCAGCCTGTTTGGTGCCCAGCTTGCCGCAGCCATGGGCTTGCCTTACGCCTTTGCCTCGCATTTCGCCCCGCAGCAGATGATGCAGGCGATCGATATTTATCGCGCCACCTTCCGCCCATCGGCACAACTGGCCAAACCCTATGTGATGCTGGGCTTTAATGTATTTGCTGCGGACACCGATGACGAAGCGCATTACCTGGCCAGTTCTGCCCAGCAAGCCTTTATCAATTTGCGCAGCGGCCGCCCAGCCAAACTGCCTTTACCAGTACGTGATTTCTTGAATCAGATTGGGTCGCAAGAACATATGCTGCTGGATCAGATACTATCGTGCTCGGCCATAGGTGCACCGGATACCATTGCTGAAAAAATGCAAGCCTTCATCAACAGCACCGGTGCAGATGAATTGATGCTGACATCTCAAATCCACAACCACGCCGCACGCCTGCATTCATATGAGATTGCAGCACAGGTTGCCAGCCGGTTACAAGCTGCAACGTCAATCCAGTAAGAAATTAGAGAGGACATTCACAAAATTGTCCCAACAAGGCTATCGCTTTTAGGAAACCTCCCTTGCAGGGGAGGTTCGTTACGTTGGCAGACAACATGTTGTCTGAAACCCCAACTGCACCTATCGCTTTTAGGAAACCTCCCTTGCAGGGGAGGTTCGTTACGTCGGCAGACAACATGTTGTCTGAAACCCCGACTACACCACGACGACGAAGACAGTACTTTAGTACAAGCTAAAAGGAAAAGCGGGAGCAGCAACGCCGTTGGGGCGATTTTGTGAATGTCCGCCTCAAAAAAAAAAGCCTGTGCACACCTCGTTGCACAGGCTTTGAAATTGCTGACCAGATAACAACGGTCTATCAGCAAGAGGGAAACGTTACTACTTCAATTCATTCCATTGTTCTTGTTCATGCATTTTCTGGCTTGATCGTCAGCGGGCTTGCTGCTTTACGATTTCGACCCGTCAACATACCGATAAGTTTCATCACAGTGCGATATATCAAGCGTATGAAGAGCAGGGTAAAAAGCGCTTCCAGCATGGTCATGCAAAAGCCGACCACAGGATTACGTTCTGCCATGCGCCTGCGCATTTTTGCCATCATGCGGTCGCGTGCGATTTCTATACTGTCATAGAAGGTAGGCACAACCAGCAGTGTCAGGATGGTGGAGGTGATGGTACCGCCGATAATCGCAATCGCCAGCGGACGATAAAACTCGCCACCTTCACCCAGCCCCAGTGCAACAGGCATCATGCCGGCAATCAACGCGAAAGTCGTCATCAGGATAGGACGCAAACGCACACGACCTGCATGCATGAGTGCATCTTCACGGTCATAACCTTCTGACTCGCGTTTGCGGGCCGCATCCAGCAACAGAATCGCATTTTTCGCCACCAGACCCATAAGCATGATGATGCCGATAAAGCTCATCAGGTTCAGGGTGCTGCCGGTGATCAGCAAGGCCAGCACCACACCGATCAAGGACAGCGGCAGCGACAACATCACGCCCAGCGGGGCCGTGAAGGAGCCGAACTGTATCACCAGGATCAGGTACATCAAGCCAATACCAGACAACAGAGCAATCAGCATGGCGCCGAATACTTCTTGCTGATCCTGGCCAGAACCACCCAGCGACAAACCATAGCCTGGCGGGTAATCAAAAGACTGGGCCAGTTTCATGGCATCGGCAATGACTTCACCGTTGGAACGCCCTTGCGCGTTGGCAGACACGGTGATGGTGCGTTTGCCATTTGAATGTTCAATACCGGACGGCCCTTTGCCCATGGTGACAGTGGCGATCTGATCAAGCGGTACCATCTGGCTGGTGCCTGATACAGCGATAGGCAGACGTTCTATGTTTTCCTTGCTGACACGGTCATCCGGATGCAGGCGCACTGCCACGTCGCGGGTTTCACCCGTAGGGTCAACCCAGTCACCGACTTCGATACCGGCAAAGGCGACACGCAAGGCCTGTGCTGCATCGTTCGAGGAAATGCCCATGGAATTGGCAAGGCCGCGATTCAGTTCTATCTTCAATTCTTTTTTAGGGTCTTGTTCAGACAGGCCGACATCGACTGCACCTGGTACCTGACGCAATTTATCCATGTAAGCACTGGTGATTTCCAGCAGCTTGCGTGAATCAGGGCCGGTAAATTCTATCTGCACCGGTTTTTGTGCGCCGTTGTTCAAGTCATCCAATACCACATATTCGGCACCGACCAATGCCTTGATTTTTTCGCGCAATTCAACTGCGATTTCCTTGGCACTGCGTTTGCGCTGGGTGCGCTTGCCTATATCGACATAAATGCGGCCACCGGCTGCCGTGATATTGCTATTGGTTTCCTTGGTTTCAGGAATACTGCGTGCAATTTCCGCCGCTCTTTCCATTTTCAGGCGTGCATATTCTATGGATGAAGATGCTGGTGTACGCACAGTGATCATCAGGTTGCCAGAATCTGCTGTTGGCAAAAAGCTGGTACCGCCCCACTTGACCTGCACACCCAGCGCTACGACCAGACTGAACAGGGCAATTGCGCTCATCCAGCGTCTGTGATGCAGGGCCCAGGCGATCACATTACTGTAACGGTCCGACTGATGATCAAACCAGTCGTTAAAACGGGCCAATACCTTGCTGATCCCTTTTTTAGGTGCAGTATGATGATTTGGTGGGTCACTCCAGTATGCGGACAACATAGGGTCGAGCGTGAAGGAAATACCCAGACTGACCAGCACCGAACAGGCAACCGTCAGCGCAAACGGACGGAACCATTCACCCGGCATGCCAGGCATGAAAGCAACCGGGATGAACACCGCAATGATGGAGAATGTGGTTGCAGCCACGGCCAGGCCAATTTCAGCCGTACCTTCCAGCGCCGCAGTGCGACGGTCAGAACCGTTCTGCATGTGACGCACGATGTTTTCCCGCACCACAATCGCATCATCGATCAACACACCAATCGCCAGCGACAAACCCAGCAGCGTCATAAAGTTCAGTGTGAAGCCACACAGCCATACCGCAATGAAGGCAGCAATGACGGAAGTTGGCAAGCTCAGGGCAGTGATCAGGGTGGAGCGCCAGGAATTCAGGAAGGCATACACCACAAATATAGTCAGACCAGCACCCAGTATCAAAGATTCGATCACATTGTTCAGGCTGCGCTGGGCATCTTCACCGCCATCACGGGTAATTTCCAGCTTGGTTCCCGGCAGATTTTTTTCCAGGTCCTTGTTGATTTCCTTGACCTTGTCGCGCACCGCCTGTGCCACGCTGACGGTACTGGCATCACGGGCGCGGGTGACATAAATACCGACGTTTGGTTTGCCACTGCGTATGCTGAGGCCATTTATATCAGCAAAACTGTCTTCTATAGTGGCCACCTGCGCCAGGCGAACGATCTGGTCACCATTTCTTTTGACCACGATGTTTTGGAATTCTTCTGGCGACTCAATACGACCTACCAGGCGTATGCTTTCTTCATCCAGGTTGCCGCGTATCTTGCCGACCGGGGCATTGGTGTTTTGATTGCGCAGGGCAGTCACGACGTCACCGACCGAAACATTGAATTCACGCAATTTTTCTGCACGCAAGAGTACAGACAGCTCACGCTTGAGCGAGCCGGTCACCTCCACCGTGGCGACACCATTGATACTGCGCAGCTTGTCAGCCAGGGTGTCTTCGGCCAGACGCGAAATCTCGGCATGACTTTGCTTGCTGGAGGACAGCGCCATGTTCAGGATAGGCTGTGCACCCGGGTCCCAACGCTGGATGACCGGTTCCCGCATTTCCGTCGGCAATTTATAGCGCAAGGTGGAAATCACATTACGGACTTCATCCGAAGCCTCGATCATGTTTTTCTTGAAGGTGAAGCGAATATCGAAGCGGCCACTGTTTTCTGCTGCTGTCGCCCAGACTTCCTCGACGCCTGATACCGCCTGCAGGGATTTTTCAACGCGGTTGATGATTTCGCGTTCCACCGTATCCGGCGATGCACCGGGATAAGGCATGACAACGGACAAACCCGGCACTTCAACGTCGGGGTTTTGATTCACCCTTAGCTTGCTGAGTGCCAGCAAACCCAAAGCCATCAGGGCGATGATCAGTACGATCGTCGCAGTCGGCTTTTTGATACTGAAATCGGATAAGAACATGATTATTTCCCTTGCGCTGGAGTCGCGTCAGCCACGGCCACTTTTGCCGCCGCCATTTCTATGTTCTGACCGTCCTTGAAACTGGAACTGGGGCTGCGCATGACCACATCACCCGCTGCCAGTCCGCTGCGGATTTCATAATTGCCTGTACGCTGGTCACGCTTACCAATTTGCAGATCTACCCGGCTCAGGGTCTTGCCTGCCACTTTCCAGGCATAGGCCTTGTCGCCAGCTTTGACGACTGCTGCTTCCGGCAACATCAAGGCGCTGACGGTAGCTGCTTCGATATTGCCTTCGGCATACAGGCCGGACACGCGTGGCTGGTTACTGTCGGCAAATGCCACCAGTACTTCTACCTGGCGTGTCACATCATTGGCTGCCGGGTCTACCCGGGTCACCTTGCCCCGGAATTCTTGCCCGGCATAACCATTGATACGGAAACCGACAGGCTGACCAACTTTGACCAGGGCAATCTTGTCGGTGGATACGTGACCGGCAAAACGCATGCTGGTCGGATCAATGACCTTGACCAGTTCTTTGCCTATCGACGCGGTATCGCCAGCCGATACCTTGCGCTCACTGACGACACCGTCAAACGGTGCACGTACAACCGTACGCTGCAATTGCTGGCGTGCCATCACTACCCTGGCCTTGGATGCGGACAATTCGCTGCGGGCGCTGTTGCTACGCACTTCGGCATCGTCCAGTGCCTGCATGGATGTCATGCCGGATGCGCGCAGGGTTTTCAGCCTTTGCAGGGCGCGGTCGGACTGGTCCAGGGCCATGGCAGCACTACGGGCATTGTCTTCGGCTGAATTGAGGTTGTCGCGGATCGCGGTTTCATCCAGTTTCACCAAAATGTCACCACGTTTGACGGCATCCCCATTTTCCTTCAGCACCTGCAGGACCACCGCGCCAACCTCGGCCCGCAGGTCTGCCTTGCGTTCAGGCTGTATCGAGCCAGTAACGACGGGGCCAGACGCCATGGCATTGCTTTGCACGGTCATGATGTCTTCAGGTGCGATCACCAGTTTGACTAAAGGCTTTTTGTCAGTAGCCCCACCCTTGTCTGCTGCGGCACTGGCGCTGGCAGTGGAACTAGCACTGGCTTTTTCCATGGCTTTGTCTTTGCTGCAAGCTGCCAGGGCCGAAGCGATGGCAAGAACGAGGAGTGTTTTACGTAACATGATGAATCCCTGTCGCTATTTGTTATTGGGAAAATTGGATGAGAGAGTATTCCCCGAGGGTTTGTCCAGTTCAATACCCCAGGTTTTGAATTGCTCTTTTTGATGGATGAAATGCAGTTTTCGCGGGTTGAAATGCATTTGGCCATACTGGGAATATGTCGGATCAGACCAGAATGAGCGGAAAAAGTTCCAGTCCGGGCATACGGACGGCTTGCTATTTACAGCAAATAATCATGAACATGACGCTCAAATAAATCGGTTACCTACACTTGATAGGAAACAAGCAATCGGACAATCGTAGATGGAGTCAGCAGTACCAGCAACACAGTACCTTAGGTCTTAAAACCTGTTTATGATCTTACTGCGCGTGCGCAATCGTAGTCCACGCAGGGCTCAGGTTCTTAGGTGTATCTGTCTGGAAACAACAATCTGCCGTGAATCACCATTTAAACACTACGAAGCCAGGCAGCGGATCACCGCATCGTCTATCGTCTTACCGGTTGGCAGACATTCGCGCAGAGTCTTTTTGGTTTTTGTTTTGCTGACTTTCAGACTCTGTGTATCGGGGATAAGCCAGGTTTTGTATAGCGGGGTAAACACCCCATCATGCGCATTGCGAAAGCGAAACGGCAAAGAAATGATGGTGCCGTTCTGGTTCACTTGCACATGAAAATGCAGGTGCGGTGTCGTCGAATAGCCACTATTGCCAGACAGACCCAGCACATTGCCGACTTCAACCCGCTGACCGGGCTGCACCTGGGTGGAATTTTGCATCAGGTGAACATAGTCAGCCCAGCTACCATCATCATGCAGGACGCGGACATAGTTGGCCTTGTCAAAAAATTCTGGCTCTGCTCTGCCATTGTCAGCAAACTGGCGCTCCACTTCCGCCACCATACCTGCGCGCGCAGCGACGACTGTGATGCCGATAGGCATATTGATATCCACGGCATAGCGCGTGGCGACGGTGGTATGGGAAAACAAGGGGCCATCTGCGGATTGCAGCACCTGAAAAGCCTGATCAGCAAGGAAAGGAATCCGGTAGCTAACAGCCGCATCATACCGCGTCCTGGGGTCACCCTGAACGAACTGGCTATTGTAATAAAACGTGTAACCAGATTGCTTGTTGGCAGCAGACACTTCCACCAATTCCATGCTTTTTCCGCCCGCCAGCAGTACTTGTATGGGCCAGTTGCGACTGGATATCAGGTTGCTGGAACTGCTGAGTTGCAGCGTCACCATTACCGGCATACGGCTGTTGTTGGTGGCAACCACAGCATCTGAACCGTTTTTTTTGATTGTTTCTATCTTTACCAGGTCATTACCGGCATAGACTAATGAAAACTGGCTGAAAGACAGGGCACAAAAACAGACTGCAATCAAAAATGTCCTGCTGGCAGACATAGACATCCAGCTTAAGCCTTGATGTGAGGGGCACGCCAGATCGTGCGGCCACCCACATCAAGACTCTCCAATTCACCCGCATTGCGCATCTTCTCAAGCAAGGGTAACACCACAGTCACGGGCAATGCCTCACCCGGCCAGTCTATCCAAAAGCTGGCAATACCTTCGGCTGTGTCAGCACTATGCGGGTACAGTCGTACATATTGACGTACGGAATTCATGATAAATTCGAGGTCCTGAGCCTGCATCATTTGCTCCCTCCCTGATGGTCCTGTTGTATGGCACGAATCAAACCGGCACTGGCATCTTCAATATAATCCAACACCAGGTCAAAACCATCCGGGCCTCCATAATAAGGGTCGGGCACGATGTCGCTGTCACTTTGGATTGCATATTCCATCAAGAGCTTCAACTTGTGTTGATGCGCCGCCGGACAGGAAGCTTTCATTCTGGCCAGATTATCTTTGTCCATGGCCAGTAATAAATCAAATTTCGCAAAATCATCCGCACTGAGCTTGCGCGCTCTTTGCTGCGATAAATCTATGCCCCGGCGGGCAGCAAATTCCTGCGAGCGTGGGTCCGGCGGTTCGCCGATGTGATAAGCATGGGTGCCGGCAGAATCGATATGCAGATCCAGTTGCGCCGCTTCAGCATGGGCGCGAAATACCCCTTCGGCGCTGGGTGAACGGCAAATATTGCCCATGCAGACAAACAGGATTGCTCTGGTGGTGGAGTTTTTCATCACAAAGTCGGAAATTACCAGAAATTCTGGGTAGAAACATAAAAACTGGATAGTTCATGACATGCTAACACGCAGGTTTCTCGTCAGCAAAGTCAGATTCTCATACCAGAAAAACACATGTTATTATTTCAGCCCGCAGTAAGCTTAATGGCCAACTTGGCTGCAAGCCCTACATAACACAGAGACACGTATGACAGAAAACATCTCAAACAATGCGACAGCCGTCAGTTTTCGACCTGCTGTTGACGCGGACGCAGAAATGATCGCCGATCTGGTCAACAGCGCCTATCGTGGCGACAGCAGCCGCCAGGGCTGGACGACAGAAGCCGATTTATTGCAAGGTGCACGCATACATGCGCCAGAAGTGCGCGAACTGATCGCCACGCCCAATTCCGTCATCCTGCTCTGCCTGCAAGGTGAAGACATCATAGGTTGTGTCAATCTGGAGAAAACCGAAGGTGCCGCTTACCTGGGCATGTTCGTGGTGCGCCCCGTCTTGCAAGGAAATGGCATAGGCAAGCATTTCATGCAGACGGCTGAGCAGCACGCGCAACAATTATGGGGTGTAGGTAAAATCTGGATGACTGTCATCAGCGTCAGGAAAGAGCTGATTGCCTACTACGAACGCCGTGGTTATGTACGTACAGGCCGCTTCAAGCCTTTCCCTTCGAACAATGGCAAGGAACAGATGCTGGTTGAAAACCTGCAGTTTGAAGAGATGGAAAAAATACTGTCCTGACTTCTGGCACTTGCATATCCCTGGTCAATGATCAGGGTTTATCGTGATAAAAATAGATCGCCCCACATAGTGCAAGACCCACAAGGTAGAGCAACCAGGTTTCGTTGCCTATCAGATAGGGATAAAACATCAGGCCTATGGCCAGCCATTTGATGCGGGTACTGGATTTTTTCTTGCCATAGGCATAGGCCACCATACCCAATATACCAAAAAGGATGGCACCAAATATATAGGCAGGGCTGGGTAACATGCTTAACATGAGAGCGGTAAGATCCTGTTCATCCAGCATGGGCGACCTTTAAAATGGAGTACATGTTGCAGTATAAGATATAAAAGGCTATTCCCGCTTCATCCATGAAAACAGCAAATATACAGCTCCTGCTGGAACAGGCGCTCGCCAGACATCAGCAGGGTCAGTTACAGACAGCAGAAGCATTGTATCTGCAAGTGCTGCAACTGCAACCGGCACAGTTTGACGCCCTGCAATTATTGGGGGTACTGGCACGCCAGCGTGGTGACGCAGAAACAGCCATCAACCGCCTGCAACAGGCCATTGCCGTCAACCCGCAGCAAGCCATTGCGCATTGTAATCTGGGCGCTGCCCTGCAAGATCTGGGGCGCTCGCAAGAGGCGGTAGCAAGTTATGACCGGGCATTGCAATTGAAACCGGATTACGCCATGGCCTGCAACAACCGTGGTAATGCTCTGCGTAGCCTTGGCCATAAGGAGCAGGCGCTGGAAAGCTATGATCGTGCCTTGCAGATCACACCCGCCTATCCCGAAGCATTGCTTAACCGTGGCCTGCTATTGCAGGAACTGGATGAACACGAAGCTGCATTGCCAGACTTTGATGATGCCCTGGCCTTGCGCAAGAATTATACGGAAGCCCTGTTTGCCCGTGCCGTCAGTCTGCAATACCTGCATGCCCATGAAGAAGCACTGCAAGATTACGACCACCTGCTGCAACAAAACCCCGCACATAGTGAAGCCTGGTGTAATCGTGGCATGCTGCTACAAAAAATGCGGCAGTACGAAGCGGCCTTGTACAGCTTCGATCAGGCACTGGCAGGTAAACCCAATTTCGCCAAAGCGCATCAGCAGCGCGGCCATTGCCTGCATCTGCTACAACGCAATGATGAAGCCATTAGTGCGTATCAAAATGCACTGGCACATGGAGCCAATGCAGAACAGATTCACTACGCCCTGGCCGCATTGGGAACAGGGGAGACACCTGCAGCAGCGCCGCCGGGCTATGTGGCGGAATTATTTGACCAGTATGCTGATCACTTTGACCGCCATTTGCTGGATGTGCTGGGCTACACTGTACCTGATCTGCTTGCCGCCGCCATAGAGCGGCACCGAGGTACAACAACACGCGAAAGCCTGGACTTGGGTTGTGGTACAGGTCTGTGCGCACCGTCACTGCGTCGTTATTCAAGCAGGCTGGTAGGTGTCGACCTGTCAGAAAAAATGTTGGAAAAAGCACGACAGACTAGCCTGTACGATAGCTTGCATTGCGCTGACATTACCAGCTTCCTGTTGACTGCCACAACTGCGGAATATGGCCTGGTCATCGCAGCTGACGTATTTGTGTATGTTGGCGACTTGCAGCAGGTATTTTCCGAAGTCAGCCGTGTGCTGAATAATGGTGGCCTGTTTGCATTTTCAGTCGAAGCCGGGGATACCACAGATTTCTGCCTGCGGCCTTCACATCGTTACGCCCATACTGCGGATTACCTGCAGCGACTTGCACAGCAACATGATTTCGTCATCGCAGAAACACGTCAGGAATTTGCAAGGCGCGACCATGGTGAAGATATCGCCATTCACATCGTGCTTATGCAAAAATGCTGACGAGCATATTCAAGCCATGGCAAGTATGGCTACTGACGTAGCAACGCCGGCAAACCAGACCAGTGAGCGCAACATGCCCTGATTCGCCAGATAGGTGATGATGTACACAATCCGGATGGCAATGAACAACACGGCCAGTTGGTCTATGCGGACCTGATCAGCATGTGACTGCTGTGCCAGTACGACGGCAGCAATAAATAGCGGTAAAGCTTCAAAACCGTTTTGTTGTGCAGCGTAGGCCCTTTGCTGCCAGCCACTCAAACCCTTTGCCCATTCGCGCGGCGCCTGATTATCATAGACTTCACTTTGGCTAGCTTTCTTTACCGAACCCGCCTTGGCCAGCCCGACGCTGACCACGGGTAACATACATGCGGCCAGTACACACCAGTTTGCTATGCTCATCTTTTTCTCCTGAAGTTTATGTCCACGATAGTGCCGAGTCGGCACGATACCACGTTGCGAATCTGTAGAACTCATTTCATCAATAGGGATGAGATGGCTTCTATTAACAATTCGCAACACATTCCTTGTCAACATGATCGCCCCGTATCGCGTTCTTGGCTTACGTAGACTGACTACGTAAAAGAAATCAACCACAGAACAGGATTTAACATGAACAAGCTGATCGCCACTCTCGTTGCTGCTACCTTCGCTATGGGTACAGCGTTCGCTAGCACTCCTGCGGAGCCAGCAAAAACAGCGGTTCCGCCAGTTGCCTCTGCCAGCGCATCGGCACCTGCTGCTGCACCTGCAGCGCCAACAGCCGAGAAAAAAGTTGTGAAACATGTCAAACATGCGAAAGCAAAAAAGACTGCGAAAAAGACAGTAAAAACTGAAGAAACAAAAGCAGTATCTGCTAAATAACTGACGAACTAATTGCTGGCAAAACAGCAGGAAAAATAAAATCGGCGCAATGTGCGCCGATTTTATTTTCAACATCTGTTGTCACCTGTACTCATGAGCAGCACATCCAGCAGCGATGTCTGTGCCAGGTTGAGCAAGGGTATCAAAATTGCCCTGCTCGACCTGACCATCCATAAACTAATTTCACCCAACAGGGCCAGGATAGATTGCTGCAGTAATTTTTACCAGCCGAAATTACCCAGGCTTAACCACAGTAATTTCGACGACATGGCCACTGAACTGTAACGCGCCAACACCATTCATGGCAAAGCCACGATAATGGTCTTTTTCCAGCGGCTTGGCCCAACCTGGGCTTCTATTTGTTACCAGACCTTTACTCTATCTTTCGGTGCCAGGTAAAGTTTCTGCCCAGGCTTCACGGCAAATGTGTCATACCAGGCATCGAGGTTACGCACAGTCAGCACACGGTATTGTCCTGGTGCATGTTCATTAGTGATAACAACGGTGCGCAGGGCTTCATCGCGCATTTTTTCGCGCCAGCTGCGCGCATACGCCAGGAAGAATTCCTTGTCATCTTCTTTGCTGATGGCCTGCCCCTTTTGTTTCATCGAAGCATGGAAGGCGTCGTACGCTGCCATCAGACCAGCCAGATCGGCGATATTCTCCCCTAGCGTCTGTGCACCGTTGATGGCCAGGTCAGGGAAAGGTTTGTACTGGTTGAACTGGGCGACCAAAGCTTTGGAAGATGCCTGAAAATGCGCCAGGTCTGCTTTGCTCCACCAGTTGCGCAATTCACCTTTTGCGTCAAACATGGCACCGGAATTATCAAAGCTGTGGCTGATCTCGTGACCTATGGTGGCACCTAATGCACCGTAATTGCTGGCATCGCTGGCATTCAAATCAAAGTTGGGTGATTGCAAATAGGCAGCCGGGAAGTTGAGGGCGTTTTGCAGCGGCATATTGACCGCATTCACCAATTGCGGGTTCATACACCATTCGGTGACATCAACAGGCTGGCTAAATTTCGCCAATGCGCGACGGTATTCAAATTCCTGCGAGCGTTCACGATTGCCGAAAGCGTCAGTCACATCCACGGTCAGACCGGCATAATCACGCCATTTGTCCGGGTAACCAATACCGACATAGGTGGACTTGATTTTTGCCAGGGCTTCCTGCTTGGTGGCTGGAGCCATCCATTTCAGGGCCTGGACCCGCTCACTAAAAGCAGCCAGCAAATTATTCACCATGCCATTGATACGGGTCTTGGATTCTGGCGAAAAATTTTCAGCCACATACAGTTTTCCAACTTCTTCACCGAGGGCATTATTGGTTGCTGCCACTGCATATTTCCAGCGCGGTTGCGGTGCTTTGGCACCGCTCAGTGCACTGTAAAACTTGAAGTGCTGATCAAAGAAAGCTTGTGGTAACACATTCGAACGCTGGTTGATGGAATGGAAGCGCAAATAATCCTGCCAGCTTGCCAACGGTATATTCGCCACCAGTGCCGACGACGCTTTCAAGGCACCCGGATGCCAGATGATGAATTTACTTTGTCCATCCAGACCTGCTGCCTTAAAATAGGCAACCCAGTCCATACCATGGGCTTTCTTGTTGAAGTCAGCCATGCTCCAGGTATTATCGGCCTTCAGGACATCTGATGTTGCTTCACGATTTGCATGGCCTTTGGCGATCAGCATTTCCAGATCAAATACACGCTTGGCTGCCTGCTCCGCATCCGGTACATCTGCCAGCTTCAGAGTGGCGGCGATATGCGCCAGATAGTTTTTTCGCAGTTCAGCCATCTTGGGGCTGGCTGACAGATAGTATTCACGGTCAGGTAAACCCAAACCACCTTGCAAGAGGTAGGGCATGTACTTGCTATGGTCATGGAAGCCTTGCGACACCCACAGGCCAAACAGGTTTTCGGTAAACACATTGGTGGCATTAATAGGATCGACATCAGCACGCAAGTGTTTACCCAGATAGCTTGCCAGTGCAGTTTTATCTTTCAGGTCAGCAATGTTTTGCATCTCTCCCTGCAAAGGTACCAGGCCGCGCTGATTAATGGCATCAGTGTTCAGGTAAGAAGTATAAAAATCACCTATCTTGCGGGCCGCACTGCCAGCCTCGGCCTTGGTCGCCTGTTCTATCAGCTTCTGGACCTTGGCGTCGGATTCTTCCACCAGTACATCAAAAATGCCTACAGCGACTTTATGATCAGGAATGACCGCCGTCTTTTCCCAGCCGCCATTGGCATAACGATTAAAGTCGTCGCCCGGTGCAACGGAAGTATCCATGTCACTGTCTTTGTTTGTCGCCGCTGCGGTGGGCACATCGACGGCATTTGCCTGAACGTGCATCAAAGGCAACGCCAGCATGATCTGCAGGCACACCCTGGCAAGGGGTTTCAATTGAAACTGCGTCTTATTCATGGATTTCTTTCTTGTGGAATGTTGTCATTGCTATTTGGTCGACAGCATAGGCTTGGAAGGCTTTTTCACAAACGAGTTCCAGGAATTTTCTAATTTTCTTGCTGCTTCAGACCATAGACTGCCTGGCAGCCCAGCGCCGGTTAACAATTTTGTGCCAGTGCCAACTATTTTTCTGGCCAGTGCGCTTTAATGATCTGTGCAAGTTTGTCAAAAGCTGGCTGTATCTGGTCGTCTTGAACGCAGGCGTAGCCCAGTAGCAGACCAGGTTTGGCAGTCGACTTATGCATGTAGTAGCGCGACAAGGGGCGGGCGACAATGCCAATGGCGCGGGCAGCACGGCTGATGGCAAAATCATCTGACCCTGCAGGCAATTCCAGCGCCAGATGCAGTCCCGCTTCGCCACCGCCAGTTGCCAGTTGGTCACCAAAGTGATGTTGAATGGCTTGCTGCAGGAGGTTCAGGCGTTTTGCATAAAGCAAGCGCATGCGCCGTATATGGGAAGCAAAATGTCCTTCCCGCATGAAGTCGGACAAGATAGCCTGGATGAACATTTGCCCACCACGATACAGTTCAGAATGCCCGGTTGCAAAAGCATCGGCCAGCTTTTCCGGTACCACCAGAAATCCTACCCTTAATCCGGGAAACATGGTTTTCGTGAACGTTCCCATGTACAACACGCGATCATTCACATCCATGCCTTGCAGCGAAGCAAGGGGCCTGCTGCCGTAACGGAATTCACTGTCGTAATCATCTTCGATGATCCATGCCTTCTGGGCTGCGGCATATTCCAGCAACATACGTCGCCGTGACAGGCTCATCACCGTTCCCAACGGATATTGATGGGATGGGGTAACTACGATGAAACGTGGTGGCACTTGTAAATCCTTGGGATGCAGACACATGCCCTCTGCATCGACAGGAATCGGCACTGGTTGTATCCCTTGTGACTGCAAGACACTGCGCGTACCCCAGTAGCATGGATCTTCCAGCCAGGCCCGGTCACCGTTTTCGCCCAGCATGCGCATGATCAGATCGATGGATTGATGTATGCCCGTCGTAATCAACACTTGCTCTGCTTTACAGTTGACAGACCGGGCAACCCGCAGATAGTCGGCAATAGCTTCCCGCAATGGGTAGTGGCCGCCAGCATCGCCGTAGGTCATCAGATCGGCGCGGGAACGTCGCCAGGCTTTATTTTGCAAACGGCTCCAGATCTTGTTGGGAAACAGGGTGACGTCCGGCACACCAGGCATAAATGCTCCCCACTGCAAATCACTGACCCCGGCCTTTTGCAGTAATTGCTTGCCGCGCTGTGACAAACCTGATGAGCCGGTTTGCGCATCCCCCCTATCTGCAGTTGCTTTGTTGTGTGGGAACAACGTAGCGATCTGATCGGAAACCGTATCTGCAACAAAACTGCCTGCGCCTCGCCTGGTTTCCAGATAGCCCTCGGCGATCAATTGTTCATACGCATACGTGACAGTATTGCGCGACATTTTCAGCTCTTTGGACAAGTCTCTGGACGACGGCATTTGCAGGCCCGCAGGCAGACTACCAGACAGCACCGCTTCACGGATCACCTGGTAAATCTGACGATTGACCGGACCACCATTGGCACGGTCTATACGCTGCAGCAAAAAATCTGGCAAAGAGGCGATGCGCAAAATACCACCATTTAATAGTCGGGATTGAATACATACGATTTATACGATAGCACCAATTGCCCCCCGCAAAGTGGCACCATCAAATAATCAAAAGTGGATATATAAGATAGCACCAAATCGACCTTAATATGAGTTATCACATAGAACTCATTTCATAAATAGGAGCGAATGCGAACAAGGCGATTTGGGATGTAGTGCAAGGCGTGACGCGCAGCTAAGGCTGGTGCCTTAGCAAGCGGCACAACGCTGCAATACGCCCAAATCGTCAGTTCCCGAAGGGTTTGCCACATAACGCGTGCTGGACTGCGTTGGACTCGTTGTCAATAGCACCGCTATTGACTGCCTCGTCCGCCTTGCCAGCCCACGTTATGAGGCAAACGCATCTCGCCCCTATTTATGAAATGAGTTCTAGTCATAACAGACGTATTGCTCTAGAACAGGAAATGAATATATGAAGAATGTCGATTTACAACAACGCAAAGAAGCCGCTACGCCACGCGGTGTTGGTGTCATGTGTCAGTTTTACGCCTCGCATGCCCAAAATGCAGAACTCTGGGATGTCGAAAACCGGCGCTATATAGACTTTGCCGCCGGTATTGCTGTTCTGAACACAGGCCATCGCCATCCACGCTTGGTCAGCGCCATTCAGGCACAACTGGAAAAGTTTACCCATTCCTGCTATCAGATCGTTCCCTATGAAAGTTACATAGAGTTGGCTGAACAGATCAACCAGATCACACCGGGTTCCCATGCCAAGAAAACAGCATTGTTTTCGACTGGTGCAGAAGCAGTTGAAAATGCAATCAAAATTGCACGGGCTGCAACAGGCCGCTCTGCGGTGATCGCTTTTACTGGCGGCTTTCATGGCCGCACCATGATGGGCATGGCGCTGACTGGTAAAGTGGCTCCCTACAAATTGGGATTTGGCCCCTTGCCGTCAGAGGTCTATCATGTACCATTCCCTATCGAATTACACGGTGTCAGTACGGCCAATTCCCTGGCAGCCTTGCAAGCGCTGTTCAGAGCTGATGTCGATCCCAAGCGTGTTGCCGCCATCATTCTGGAACCTGTGCAAGGCGAAGGTGGCTTCTATGCAGCACCCGTCGACTTCATGCAAGCCTTGCGTAAATTATGCGATGAGCACGGAATTCTGCTGATTGCAGACGAAGTACAAACTGGCTTCGCCAGAACCGGAAAAATGTTTGCGATGGAACACTACGCGGTGACACCCGACCTGATGACCATGGCTAAGAGCCTGGCCGGTGGCATGCCTCTTGCTGCGGTATGTGGCCGGGCTGAAATCATGGATGCACCGGCGCCTGGTGGTTTGGGAGGCACTTATGCAGGGAATCCTTTGGCGATTGCTTCAGCCCTGGCGGTATTGCAAGTAATTAAAGACGAGCAATTGTGTGAACGTGCACAAGCGCTGGGTGACCGCTTGAAAGAAAAGCTGAATTCATTGCGCGCCAAAGTGCCTCACATTGCTGATATACGCGGATTGGGCGGCATGGTCGCAGTAGAATTTAGCGATCCTGTCAGTGCTCAGCCTGACGCAGACTTCACCAAGCGCGTGCAGACTCTGGCCCTGCAAAAAGGTTTGCTGCTACTCACCTGTGGTACTTACGGCAACGTCATCCGCTTCCTGTTTCCATTAACGACCACCGATGCACTGATGGACGAAGCGCTTTCCATACTCGCCGAGGCGATGCAGCAAGCCTGATCTCTCAGGTAAGTGGACGCTATTGCAATGTTTCAGCTCTAGCGTCTGCTGATGTCGGAAAAAGTAGTGAACGCAAATACAGGGGACATAGCTTGAAACAGGAACATACGACGGACGACGGGCAAGACACACTGGTAGCTTTTCGTGGGGTGCAAAAGACCTATGATGGCGAAAATCTGGTCGTCAAGCATCTGGATCTGAATATCCGTAAAGGAGAATTTCTTACTTTGCTTGGACCTTCAGGTTCGGGAAAGACAACCTGCCTGATGATGCTGGCCGGCTTTGAATTTCCTACCGGCGGAGAAATTTATCTGGGTGGAAAGCTCTTGAACAAAGTGCCACCCCACAAGCGCAATATCGGCATGGTGTTTCAAAACTATGCCTTATTTCCACATATGACAGTTGGGCAAAATGTGGCATATCCGCTGCAGGTACGTGGCATGGATGCCAGCAGCCGCGCCGACAAAGTCAAGAAGGCACTGGATATGGTGCAAATGGGTAAATTCATAGACCGCTATCCTGCACAACTGTCTGGTGGACAACAACAACGCATTGCGCTGGCACGTGCTCTCGTATTCGACCCTGAACTGGTGCTCATGGATGAACCATTGGGTGCGCTGGACAAGCAATTGCGCGAGCACATGCAATTGGAATTGAAGGCCCTGCATCACCGCCTGGGATTAACATTCGTCTATGTCACCCATGACCAGAGCGAAGCGCTGACGATGTCAGACAGGGTGGCCGTCTTTGATCAAGGTATCGTCCAGCAACTGGCTGTCGTAGATAACCTCTACGAATATCCCGAAAACCAGTTTGTAGCCGGGTTCATAGGCGACAACAATAAATTCAAAGCACGCGTGGTTTCCAGCAATAACGGCAATTGCGAGGTTGCACTCCCGGACGGCAGCATACTTCGCGGCATCAATGCCAATGCTGCACAGGCAAACCAGGATGTGGTTGCTTGTGTGCGTCCCGAGCGCATACGCCTGGGCACGGATGTCAATGCCACCGGCAACTCATTTGGCAACATTCTCAAGGCATCGGTCTCAGATCTGATCTATTTTGGTGACCACGTGCGTGTACGGTGTGAGCTGCCGCAGCAGGAGGATTGTTTTGTCAAGCTGACCTTGAACGATCCTGCACTGTCAAGTTTATCGGAAGGCTCACGTGTCACGCTGGAAGTTGATCCCGATCGCTTGCGAGTATTCATCTAGCTCTGCCCGTAAAAAAATAAGCATTATTTATTTGTCGATGTCGTTGTAAACCCAAACTAAGAGAGCCAATATGAAACCTGCTATAAAACCTGTACTGCTTTCACTGCTTCTGTCTACTGGTCTGACACAAGCTGCTGAAATTACCGTTGTCAATTTTGGTGGTGCCAACGGTAATGCACAAAAATCTGCATATGTAGAACCATTTCAGACCACCACTGGAAATAAAATTGTTTCCGTCGAATACAACGGCGAAATGGCAAAAATTAAAGCCATGGTGGAAGCAAAAAAAGTTAGCTGGGACGTAGTTGAAGTCGAATCAGGTGAAATTGG
This sequence comes from Undibacterium sp. GW821-FHT11B02, assembly GCF_058808955.1. NCBI lineage: Bacteria > Pseudomonadati > Pseudomonadota > Betaproteobacteria > Burkholderiales > Oxalobacteraceae > Undibacterium > Undibacterium sp. GW821-FHT11B02. The sequence continues at coordinate 317,846 of NZ_JBXASD010000001.1, forward strand.
TCGTGCCTGCGAAGAAGGTTTGCTGGAAAAAATAAACATCAGCAAACTAGGAAAAAAATCTGATTTCATGCCAGAAGCCCTGCATGAATGTGGTGTTGGTGCCTTTGTCTGGTCAACCGTCCTGGCTTATAACGCCGATAAACTCAAGTCGCCACCTGTTGGTTGGGCAGATTTTTGGGATGTAAAAAAATATCCAGGAAAACGCGGCATGCGCAAAGGCGCCCGCTACAACCTTGAATTTGCGTTGATGGCCGATGGCGTTCCGACTAAAGACGTGTACAACGTGCTGGCAACCAAAGCCGGTGTTGACCGCGCCTTCAAGAAACTGGATGCACTGAAGCCAAATATTCAATGGTGGGAAGCCGGCGCACAACCGCCACAATTCCTGGTTGCTGGCGACGTCGTGATGACAACAGCATTTAACGGACGCATTGATGCCGCACAACGTGAAGGCCGTAACCTCAAGGTTACCTGGGCAGGCAGTATCTATGACCTGGATTTCTGGGTGATTCCTAAAGGTTCTTCCAACAGAGAGACTGCAGAAAAATTCATTGCCTTTGCCTTGACGCCAGAAGCACAGAAAAATTATGCACAAAAAATCGCTTATGGCCCAGTGAACGTGAACGCACTGAAATTACTGGATGCGAAAACACTGGCTGATTTGCCGACTTCCAGCAATAACGCCAAGGATGCGATCCAGCAAAACCTGAAATTCTGGACCGACCACGGAGAAGACCTGGAACAACGCTTCGCAGCGTGGGCAGCAAAATAATTCAGGCTCCGCTTCTATAAAAATGGATGTCGCCCGCTGATTCGGGCGACATCGTTCGACTTGGTTCGACTTAGTTCGACATCCTTAGGCATTCCGACATGACCACAGCAACAATCGCAACAGTGCCGGTTTCTGGTATAGCTACCGAAAGATCGCGATCACAATTGAAGCGCGACTTACGGGCAGCACAGTTGCGCAAGAAAATTACAGCACTTGCGTTAATCGCCCCCCTCGCCATTTTTTTGCTGATCACGTTTATCGTTCCCATCGCCGTATTGCTCGTCCGCGCGGTCGATAATCCCGAAGTAGCATCAACTTTGCCAAAGACAATAAAGGCACTCAGTCATTGGGATAAGAAAAGCTTACCGGATGACGCTGCGTACTCTGCCTTGTCTGCCGATCTGACCATTGCCAAAGACAACAATACAGGTGGGACTTTGGCACGCCGCATCAATTCTGAAATTCCCGGTGCCCGTTCCGTCATCATGAAGACAGTCCGTGCCATGCCACTGCTGGATACCGATGGCCATCCGCTGACAGAAAAAGAAGTGAAACCAGCCCTGATTGCGCTGGATGAACAATGGGGGCAACCAGAATACTGGCAAATCATTGCCAAAAACGACGCACGATATTCCCCGTATTACCTGCTCGCCTCACTGGATATGAAGCAAGACCGCTTCGGCAAATTTGAACGTGTCGATGATGAGCAGGCAGTCTACGTCAAGATATTTTCACGTACCTTTGTCATCAGCCTGGTAGTGACCTTGTTATGTCTCGTTACCGCCTATCCACTTGCTTACTGGCTCTCGCTGATGTCCGAGCGGCGCGCCAATCTGTTCATGATCCTGGTATTAATCCCGTTCTGGACTTCGATACTGGTCAGGGTCGCAGCATGGATCGTTCTGCTGCAGTCGGAAGGCCTGGTCAATAAAGGGCTGATGGCAGTCGGACTGACACAGGCACCGCTTGAACTACTTTTCAATCGTTTTGGCGTGTATGTTTCCATGACCCATATTCTGTTGCCGTTCATGATTTTGCCTTTGTATAGCGTCATGAAGGCGATCCCGCCTACCTATATGCGTGCCGCCATTTCACTGGGCAGCCATCCTTTCGCTGCATTCTGGCGTGTGTACGTGCCGCAAACCTTACCTGGAGTTGCCGCCGGTGGATTACTGGTGTTTATCCTGGCACTCGGCTACTACATCACCCCTGCTTTGTTGGGTGGTCCAAATGAACAGATGGTCAGCTATTACATTGCCTATTTTACGAATGTAACGATCAACTGGGGTATGGCCTGTGCCTTGGGTAGTCTGCTGCTCGCTGCGACACTGGTGTTGTATAGCATTTATCTGCGCTTCACAAAAACCGAAGTCGCTTCGTAAGGGAAATGATCAAATGAAATCTTCTTTGCCACTTTTTCCTCCCCATGCGTCCTTCATTGAACGTATATGGTTCATTTTCCTGCGAGCTGCAAATGTGCTGACTTTGCTGTTTCTCGTTTTGCCAATTTTGGTCATCATTCCCCTGTCTTTCTCAGACAGTACATTTCTGGCCTATCCTATCCCTGGATTTTCTTTGCGCTGGTATGACAACCTCTTGCATTCAAATGAATGGATGCGTGCCGCGAAAAACAGCTTCATCGTTGCGCCACTGGCCACAGTCATTGCTACCGTACTGGGAACGCTGGCAGCAATGGGCTTGAATAAAGCCGCATTTACCGGCAAGGCATTATTGATGGCTATCCTGATTTCACCTATGGTCGTGCCAGTGGTCGTGGTAGGTGTCGGCGTGTATTTGTTCTTTGCCCAAATCGGGCTTTCAGACAGCTATACCGGGTTGATATTTGCCCATGCCGCATTGGGTGCGCCATTTGTCGTCACCACCGTGTCGGCGACCTTGCAGGGTTTCAATCACAATCTGGTGCGAGCCAGTCTGAGTCTGGGAGCAGGCCCAATCAGAACGTTTTTCCGCATTACCTTGCCAGTGATTGCACCCGGTTTGATTTCCGGTGCCCTGTTCGCTTTTGCCACATCGTTTGACGAAGTTGTGATTACCTTGTTTGTTGCAGGACCAGAGCAAACAACTTTGCCACGTCAGATGTTTACTGGCATACGCGAAAATATCAGCCCCACCATCGCTGCGCTGGCAACGATACTGATCGTATTCTCAACTTGCCTGCTGCTCGCACTGGAGTGGCTGCGTGGCCGTAACAAGGCTGCGGCAAAATTTTAATCAGGAAAACTCATGTTACAGCTTAAAGATTCAACATTGCTGCGTCAGCAAGCCTATTTGAACGGCAATTGGTGTGATGCTGACGATGGCAGTACTTTTGCAGTCCATAATCCGGCAACTGGTGAGTTGTTAGGACATGTGCCACGAATGGGCACTGCTGAAACACAACGTACCATTCTGGGAGCAAAGGATGCATGGCCAGCGTGGCGGAAAAAAACAGGCAAAGAGCGCAGCGCGATTTTGCGCCGCTGGAACGATTTGATGCTGGCCAACCTGGACGACCTGGCATTGATCATGACCGCCGAGCAAGGAAAACCACTTGCCGAAGCAAAAGGCGAAATCGCTTATGCCGCTTCGTTTATTGAATGGTTTGCCGAAGAAGCCAAGCGTGTGAGTGGTGACACTTTGCAGTCCCCCTGGAGCGATCGCCGCCTGCTGGTGCAAAAGGAACCAATCGGGGTTTGTGCCGCGATCACACCTTGGAATTTCCCTGCAGCGATGATCACACGAAAAGCCGGCCCTGCATTGGCCGCTGGCTGTCCCATGCTGGTCAAACCGGCTGAAGCAACACCTTTTTCTGCGCTGGCCTTGGCGGAACTGGCACATCGTGCCGGTGTGCCCGCAGGCGTGTTTAGTGTGCTGACTGGAACACCTAAAGAAATCGGCGCAGAAATGTGCAGCAATCCGACAGTGAGAAAACTGAGCTTCACAGGGTCAACCGCCGTTGGTCGCCTGCTGATGCAGCAAAGCGCGCAGACGATCAAGAAACTGTCTCTGGAACTGGGTGGAAATGCACCATTCATCGTGTTCGACGACGCGGATCTCGACGCCGCAGTGGAGGGCGCGATGGTATCCAAATTCCGCAATGCCGGACAAACCTGTGTGTGTGCCAATCGCATCTATGTGCAAGACGGCGTATACGACGCTTTTGCGGCAAAGCTGGTGGCAGCCGTAGAGAAACTGCGCCCTGGGAATGGCATGGAAGCAGAAGTCAATCAGGGTCCGTTGATCGACGAAAAAGCTGTACAGAAAGTTGAAGCACATATTGCCGACGCCGTAGCACATGGTGGCCGGATATTGACCGGTGGTCGACGCCATGCTTTGGGACACACCTTTTTTGAACCTACCGTCATTGCAGATATCAGTGCCGATAGCCTGGTTGCCCGCGAAGAAACCTTTGGCCCACTGGCTCCACTGTTCCGTTTCAAAACAGACGAGGACGTCATTGCCATGGCCAATGACAGCGAGTTTGGTTTGGCCAGTTATTTCTACGCGCGTGACATTGGCCGCATCTGGCGCGTGGCAGAAGCACTGGAGAGCGGTATGGTCGGTGTCAACACAGGACTTATCTCGAATGAAGTTGCACCGTTTGGTGGTGTGAAGCAGTCAGGGCTGGGAAGAGAAGGGTCACGCTATGGCATGGACGATTACCTGGTGATGAAATACGTCTGCCTTGGTGGATTGTAATTCGCAAATATGCCGGTAGCAGCAACCAGAGTAACGCTATCTCCGTGGTGTCACGCACTGGTCGGCCTGAAGGGTGGATACCACAACGTTTCAGTAGCGCCGTCAATACACACCTTTGTTCCTGTCATTGGATAGCCTCTATCGATTCGGCACCGGGCTGGCCGGCATATCGACCAACCGGTTTGCCAGCTATCCCGGCGAGCGGCAGCGCTCAAGAAAGAATGCTAATTACCTTGACTGCTTCGATTTATATCACTTAGGATTTGCATATTTACAACGTTGCTGTCGAATTGATTATGCCTCTTAAGAAAATCGTCTTATTCATTGCAATCAATTGCATCTTGATATCGCAGACCCATGCCGCTGGCTGCAAGTTACATCACGTTCCCGTAGAACCACTCACGCCGGGGCACTATAAGGTATTTCAGGCAAAAGCCAATTCTGTCGAATTAAACTTCAAAAGCGATGCCAATGATCCTGAAGTAGATGCTTTTCCTGATCCGCCACTGACGGTAAAGCAACTCGCCAACCATACCCAATGTGAAATCAATAGCGGTATCTGGGTCAGGAAAGATATTTACTTCAGCCAGGATGAGCAGGTGTTGGTCACCCACGAATACAGCGGTTCAAACGATTTTCTGATGTTTTACAAGACTGCCGATTGCAGCAAATTGCATGAACTGGATGTGTCCATGTCCAGGTGGAAAATCACTGGCAATACGATACGTGTGCAAAATATGGAAGACCAAAAGAAAGTTCAAAAACCCGTACAGTATGTGCTGGATGCTAGCTGCAAGCCAGTCAGCAAAAAATAAGAATGAAAAAACCGGCCTGTCAGTCAACACAGGCCGGCTAGTGGACTGTAACAGTTGAAACAGAAGTGAATGGCGCGTGCCCGGCGATCAGGGCAAGGAGCAAAGCGCAGCGATAGTGGGACTATCGCGAGCATTTGCAACGCAGCCATGGTCGGCGCGCACGTGACAGACGCTCTGTTTTCAATTGTTACAGTCCACTAGATAAATCAATGCTTCAGCAGGCGATACATCAAGCCAGGTGACGCAATTCCCGCAAAGCTACCGATACCGGTGCCAGGTCTGGTCCCTGTGCGCTGATGGTGGTCAGCAGAGCGGTCAGCCTGTCTATGGCTGGGGCATGCTGGGCACGCCAGTTGCTGACTTCTTCCTGGCGCGACAATAGTCCACGGGTGATCTGACTGGCAATCGAATACACATCGTCACGTGCACTGCCACGCGCCTGGGTCTGCCAGAGTGTGTCTGTAGGCAGGCGGTTGATCTGATTACGCCAGCCAGTCAGACCCAGCTCGTCATCGATACCAAAGTAGGCACGGGCCGCCTGTTCCAAACCACTGCTGGTGCTTTGTGCCAGATCTACCAGATCCAGTGCCGGGAAGATGTATTCCAGCGCTGTCAGGTTTTGCGCCAATGTAGCTTCGACACCTGCCTGCGTCAATGCATCTGCCTCTTTTTGCCAGTTGGCATGGGCATTGGCAGGCAGCCAGTCGTCGAGTTGCCAGCGCATTTCACGCGCTGCCGGCTGATAACGCTGTATCAGCGTCGGCAGATCGGTGCTTTGCGAACGTATGCGCAGCATCCAGCGTGAAGCCCTTTGCGCAATCGCAATCAGCTTGGACAGCAGATCCAGTTGCAGTTTTGAATCAACCACATAATCGAGTGCATCAATCTGATCCCACAATGGTTCCAGGTCAAATATCTCACGTGCCAGGGTGAAGGCGCGAATCACATCAGCTGCGGTCGCACCAGCTTCCGATGCGATGAAGTTGACGAAGGTCGCACCGGCACGGTTCACTACCGTATTGGTAATGAAGGTGGCAATGATTTCACGTTTCAGTGGATGATGCGTAATTGCTTCGGCAAAACGTTCAGACAAGACTTGCGGGAAGTAAGCTTTCAATGCACGGCTGAAGAAAGGATCGTCCGGCAAATTGCTGGCCACCAGTTCATCAAACACCGACATTTTGGCATAGGCCAGTACTACCGCACCTTCCGGTGCAGTCAGGCCCTGCTTCAAGGCCTTGCGATGGAAAATTTCATCATCGCTGGGCAGGTATTCAATGGCACGGTTCAGACGGCCCTGTTTTTCCAGCGACTGCATCAGCCTTTGCTGGCCATCAAGTACATATAGTGGGCGATGTGTGCCAATATCCAGCGCCTGGCTTTGATAATAATTATCGGTCAATACCAGGTGGCCGACTTCATCCGTCATCGAGGCCAGCAAGTCATTACGCTGCTTGAGCGTCAGGTCGCCTGCTTCGACGATGCTACCCAGCAGAATCTTGATATTGACTTCATGATCAGAGCAATCGACACCAGCAGAATTGTCTATCGCATCGGTATAAATGCGGCCACCTTTCTGCGCGAATTCTATACGGCCATTCTGGGTACAACCCAAATTGCCGCCTTCTGCCAAAACCTTGCAGCGCAAGTCATTGCCATTGACGCGGAAGGCATCGCCTGCCTTGTCACCGACTTGCGCATGGGTTTCATATTTGGCTTTGACATAGGTGCCTATGCCGCCGTTATACAGCAGATCAACTGGTGCCTGCAGAATGGCGCGCAGCAATTCTACCGGAGCCAGTTCAGCCGTTTCTATACCCAATACAGCGCGTGCCTCAGGGCTAAGGCTGATGGATTTTGCCGTACGTGGATAGACTCCGCCACCGGCAGAAATCAAACTCTTTTCATAATCATCCCAGCTGGAACGCGGCAGGTTGAACAGGCGCTGACGCTCGGCGAATGAAGCCGCGACATCCGGTGATGGGTCGATAAAGATATGACGGTGATCAAATGCTGCTACCAACTTGATATGCTGGGACAACAGCATGCCATTACCAAACACGTCACCTGACATGTCACCGATACCGGCCACGGTGAATTCGGTATCTTGTGTATTCACACCCACGGAACGGAAATGACGCTTGACCGATTCCCATGCGCCACGGGCGGTGATACCCATTTTCTTGTGGTCATAGCCGACCGAGCCACCGGATGCAAACGCATCACCGAGCCAGAAACCGTAATCTGCCGATACGCCATTGGCGATATCCGAAAAGGTTGCCGTGCCCTTATCCGCCGCTACCACCAGGTAAGGATCGTCAATATCATGACGGATGACCTGCTTCGGTGGAACTACCGCACCCTTGACAATATTGTCGGTCAGGTCCAGCAAGCCAGACAGGAAGATTTTGTAGCAAGCCACACCCTCTGCCTGATAGGCTTCGCGGTCTGTCGCCGGTGGCGCATTCTTCAATACAAAACCGCCTTTGGAACCGACTGGCACAATGACCGTATTCTTGACTTGCTGGGCTTTTACCAGACCAAGGATTTCCGTTCTGAAATCTTCGCGTCGGTCAGACCAGCGCAAGCCGCCACGGGCCACTTTGCCGCCACGCAAATGCACGCCTTCAACACGTGGTGAATACACCCAGATTTCAAACAGGGGTTTAGGTTCTGGCACACCCGGTACTTCACGAGGATTAAGCTTGAAACTCATGTAGGGTTTGAACGCGCCGCTCATCGTGGTTTGCCACAGATTGGTACGCAAGGTGGCGACGATAGTGGCGATAAACTGGCGCAAGATGCGGTCTTCATCCAGGCTCGCTACATTGCTCATCTGGGTTTCCAGCTGTTCGCGTATATGCTTTTGGGCCTGCTCGCGGTCACCGACATAATCGGGCTTGAAGCGAGCACCAAACAGTTCGGCGATCAGTTGCGTAATTGGCGCATTCTTGTTCAATGCTGCTTCTATATAGTTCTGGCTATAGGCAAAACCCAGTTGCTTGAAGTAACGTGAACAGGCACGCAAAACAGCGATGGAACGTGCATCCAGCGCGGTACTAAGCACCAGGCGATTCAGGTCATCACTTTCTACATCGCCACTCCAGGCTTGTGAAAACAGGTTTTCAAAGCGCAGTTTGACTGCGGATAAATCCGTGTTGACAGGTAATTGCAAACCCAGATCATGTATCCATAAAGTCTCGGCACCACTGACGATGGCATAAGGATGTTCATCCAATACCCTGGCACCCATGTGTTCCAGCACAGGCAGGGAATCGGATAAAGCCACTTTGCTGGTGTTATAAATCTTGAAGCGTAACATGCCCGGCCCGGCATCCAGTGGTCTATACAGCTTGACCATCATCGGTGAAGTTGCATTCAGGCTGGCCAGCATTTCTGCATCTTCTGCACCGACCAATGCAGAAAAATCTTCACGATACGCCGTAGGGAAAGCATTCGCAAAACGATTCGCCAGGCTCAGGCCATTGCCTTCACCATGCGAGCGCAACAATTCTGACGTGCAATCGTCTTCCCAGCGTTGCGCCAGTTTGGCGATACGCGCTTCCAGCATATTCAGGTTTACATTTTGTGGTGCATGGTCTTTGGCCCGCACCAGATAATGTATCCGTGCCAGCGGGCTATCGGTCAGCATGGGTGTGAATTCGATAGACTGCCCATTCAGAGCGATCATGAGCTCATTGCCAATCTTTACCCGCAACTCGGTGTTGTAGCGGTCACGAGGCACAAAAGCCTGGGCAGAAGTGAAACGACCAAACGGGTCGCGGCGCAGGAACAAACGCGTGCGCTGGCGTTCTTGCAGGCGCAAGATACCGATCGCATGTTCCGCCAGCGTGGCCGTGTCGATCTGGAACAATTCATCACGCGGATAATCATCAAGTATGGCTTGCAGGGATTTGGCAGCATGGCTTTCCGGCACCACGCCCGAAGTACTCATGACATCTGCCACACGCTGGCGTACCAGCGGGATATTGCTGACTGGTTCAGAATACGCCGTGGAGGTATACAAGCCCAGGAACCGCGATTCACCAATGACATTACCAGCGTCGTCAAAACGCTTGACGGCGATATAGTCCAACCAGGCTGGCCGGTGTATGGTGGCCCGTGTCATGGCCTTGGTAACCATCACCATTTCGGTCGATTCCATCAGGGCTATCACTTCTGCCGGCAGGCGGGTTTCCGAGGTTTTTACTGCACCACGCAAAATGCCCAGGCCAGATTCGGGCAAGGCCACCAGACTGACCGCGTCACCATCGCGCCGCAAGTCATAATCGCGGGCACCCAGGAAGGTGAAGTGACGATCTTCCAGCCACTGCAAAAAGGCGATGGCTTCATCACGTTTTTCGGGGGACTGGGTATATTTTTCGCAGGCAGCACGTACTGCACTGACCCTTTCCAGCATGGGTTTCCAGTCGACCACAGCACCACGCACATCAGACAACACGCGCTGCAAATCTTCTACCAGCGCCTGTTGCGCCACCTGGTCAACGATGCGGTCACATTCAACCAGGATCAGGGATTCAACCGGGTCATTGCGTCCGGCAGCCTTGGCGGCTGCCACGGTGCTAACCGAAGTCACACTGCCACTGGCATCGCGCGCCACGCTCATCAGTGGATGCACGATCCAGTGCGCAGTACGGCCTGTACGGTTAATCGCCATCGTCACCGAATCGACCAGGAAAGGCATATTGTCGTTGACGATTTGCACCACTGTGTGGTCGCTGACAAAACCGTCTTCTGCCAAGGTCGGGTTAAACACGCGTATCTTCGGTGTATGTGCTGTACGCGGCGCATCGAGCAAACGCCAGTGGGCATTCGCCTGCGCAAACAGAGTTGCCGGTCCACGGGTGATGATTTCATCCGGGTCAGTATTTTCAAAATACGCCGTAATAAATTGGCCCTGACGCTCAGTAGCAGGTCCTGTGTGCGCTTGCGCATAAGCGATCAGCTCAGCGAAGTGGGAAATGGTCATACGTTCTCCTTCTGATTGGAAGATAACGAGAGGTGAGTTTGCAGCGGTGCATGCAATCTATTGGTGCAAGTATCCTCCATTATGCACGTTCAAACAAACGGGATTTCCAACACCAAAACGAGCACGACCGTGCGACAAACTGACGAAACCGGATAAAGAATGATATTGCGAGCTTAAGTGTTGCTTACTTCGACAAAAATGCAGGCAAAATACAAAAATACTCCGACAGCGATAAATGCAAATTTTCTGCGCTGCCTCAAATTCTCAAATCAGGCAGGTAAGGAAAAATACACGTAAAAACCAATGTGCAGTGCAACATACATGGTCGATCATCAATGCGTACGATCATTGAAGCGCACCGGCTGCATGAACCAGGCCACAATACTGGCTACCAGCATGATGGCGGCAACCCACACCAGGCTGCGCCAGGGTTGGCCGCCGCTTTTGATGATCTCAAAACTCTCTACAAATACGGTTTCACAGGCACCGTTACCGGTATCGGTGCGGACTATACTGGTGCCGCGCTTGAAGGGTATGCCGTTATGACGGTGTGAATATTCGGACAGGCGACCACGAAAGTGGATCTGGTCACCTACCTGTACCTTTTGCATTATTTTGGCAAGCCTGGTCTGATCGGTCAGCAAATGATTATTTGAAATCGCGGTTTCGTCAAAGGCGGCAAAGGCTTCCATCGAACTGCTGCCATAATTGCAGGTGAACTGGCTGCTGGAAAAACTCAATTCTTCATAGGCACCGGTTTTCACATTCTTACCCCAGACTACGCACAAATCCACCACGTTCAGATTATCGTTCCATTCGCGGTGCAAATAATCCCACCAGGCATTCGCATCATGCTTGCTGACAACCAGCCCTACCAGATCGTAGTCGTACAGCGGCTGTACAGTATAGGTGACGCCACCCCTGGTGGTCTGGAATGCCTTTTGTGTGATTTCAGTCTGTACCGGCTCATTCAGCAATACCGGATTCAAGGCTGTCGGGGGCGGTAATATATCGCGTCGCCAGATAGAAATCACCAGCAGCCAAACGCTGAAAAACACCAGCCAGCGCAAAGCGGTTCTGATCATGAATGGGCCGCCACGATGTTGCTCAATCCAGTTTCAACAGACTGGCATCATGCAGGGAACAGGACTGGACTTTGGCACCAAAGAAATCAGCCTGCAATTGAAATGCACGCAAAATGCGCTGTCGCCCGGCTTCATCTTCAGGCAGGCTGAACACCACTTTCAAGAGTGGCGTACCAGAAGTGGCGGTGACTGCGAGCGGGCTAGGTTGCAATGAAGACGCAGGAGCAACTGATACGACTGACACGGTTGATACAGCGTCACCTTGCTGACGGCGCATTTCTGCCAATATCTCGGCTTCGCCGACGATAACGCTGTCATGCACGCCCTGGAATTTTTTTGCACCGCCACTGCTGACGGCGATACCACCGGTAATTTCAAATTCGACAGAGGAAATTCTTTCGTAATGAAAAGCTTCCCAGCCGCTTTGTTGCTGTTTGCTCTGTGCCACGACCGCCATGGCTGCTGCGGCCAGGCCACCACCAGCAATCATCCCTACCGGCAACATGTCTGCCAGGCTGGTGGGAAGGGTGTCTTGCAAAGGATCGCTCATCGTCAATGCGTCAATAGAAAAAGGGCCAGCCTGTATTGTATTCTTGTTCCAGAATGCAATACAGAACTGACCCTCTGCAGCGGTAATATCTGCTGATTTATTTCTTGCCGTCAGCAGTTCCTGTTGTTTCCTTGCTGTCTTCCTTCTTTTCTTCTGCTGGCGGGTCTTTAGGCAGTGGCTTACGCGGCAACATGTCGTTGCGGTTCGCTGCATGAGCAACAAAGCTGGCCAATACCATGGAAGCCTGGGTCAAATCGCTTTTCTGTGCTTTGTCATATACATCCATACTGGAGTGATGGGTACGGCTGAAATAATCCATGTCGTCCTGGACGAACTGGAAACCAGGCACGCCAACGCGGTCAAAACTTACGTGGTCAGTGCTGCCGGTGCTGCGCAAGGTGGTGGTAGTGGCGCCGACATCGTTGAAAGGGGCCAGCCAGGCATCAAAAATCGGTTTGACGGCTGCATTGTTTTCCGCATAGATGCCACGGATCCTGCCACCGCCATTATCCAGGTTGAAATACGCAGAAATCTTGCCATGCATGGGCTTGATGCTCATGGGGCCGGTCAGCTTGCGGGCAAACGGCGGCAATTCCAGTTCCTTGGGATCGGTCGGTTCGGGGCGAGAGGCTATCCATTTATTGACATAGGCACGTGAACCCAGCAAGCCCTGCTCTTCCCCGCTCCACAAGGCGATGCGTATGGTACGGCGTGGCTTAAAGCCGCTGACTTTCAGCAAACGTACAGCTTCCATCACCATCGCGACACCGGCTGCATTGTCGGTGGCACCGGTACCGCCGTGCCAGGAATCCAGGTGGGCACCCAGCATGACGATTTCATCTTTCTTGTCGCCACCAGGGATTTCTGCCAGTACATTGACGGCGGCTTCCGGGTCTTCAGCGTTGAAACTGGCCTTGATATCAATTTCCAGTTCTACGTCTTTTTTCTTTTCTACCAGACGGTACAGGCGATTATAGGTCTCGCTGGCCACTACCAAGTTGGAGGGGCCGGTGGCTTCATCCTTTTTGTAAGAGCCTCCTTCCTGGACAAAAATGGTGCCGTCTTCGCCCCGCGTGACGTTCAGTGCCGCCAGCACTTTCTCTTCCATCAGGAAAGTGCGCAATTTTTTGCGGAAGGCCAGTTGTTTGATATAGGTCGGCAAATCACCGCGACGCGAAGGCTCTGCTTCAAAATCGACTTTGGTCAGTTCATCCAGTTCTTCATGCGAATAGCGATGTGCATCTGCCTTCATATGGGGTTTGATGGGCAGAGGGTCATCCAGCATCACAATGGTGCCAGCCAGCTTGCCCTTCCATTTGGCAAGATCTTCATCAGTCACCATTTTCGCGACCACCAGCTTGCCGCGTTGAACGCCATCGGTGCCTGGCGTCCATGCCTTGGTGATGGCGTACACATCAAACTGAGAGGGCGAGACCATGCGCAGCGTGGTTCTTTCCAGCGTCCAGCCACGGCCAAAGGGGGCAAAGCTTTCGCTATGCACATTTTGCAGGCCCCATTCACTGAGTTTTGAACGGGTCCAGTCACTGGCTTTGCGCAATGCGGGTGAGCCGGTCAGGCGTGGTCCGATTTCATCGGTCAGCACACCAAAAATTTCCTGGGCTTTGGAGCGGTTCATGGCTTCATCACGCAGCCGGGTGATGAGTTCAAGATCGATTTTTTCTTCATTCGCGGCAGCCGCATACGTGGCGCTTGCGGTAAAACTGCTGGCGATGATGGCGGTACCCAATAAAACGTGAAACATGCGCATTGCTGGTCTCCTGTGGGAAATCTGGGGTGTCGTTGATGGTGACATTGCTATTTAACAAAGCTGTGCCGGGTTTGGCCTGCTTGTATGGCCTATTGTAAAAAGCAATTGAAAAGCATTGCTTGGAGTTAACAATTGCACTTTTGTTCCTTGTTTTCAGAGGAATTCAGGAAAAATTCTCGTATTTACAGGAAATTCATCTGGAAAATGGAGGTAATTGATTGACAATGCATATCAACGTACCGGGCCGCCACTGGGATATGCAGTCTTTAATTCGTAAGCAAAAACGAATTTCTGGCAAATCAAGCATAATCACGAGTAAAATTCACCGTCATTTTTTATTCGTCGCATGCGGATTTTGCTGCATGTGCTCATTATCCGTGCTGTGATTCAGCTCAATATAGAAGGAATTAGTATGTCAATTAAATCCCGCGTTGTTCTGGGTAGCGCGCTTGCCATGTTGGTACTTAGCGCCTGTAATGATAAAGATACTGCAAAAACAGCGTCGGCATCTGCTTCTGCCTCAGCCTCTGCTTCCACCAGTAGCGCTGAAGTAGCTGCGACCGTCAACGGCACAGCCATCAGCAAGAAGCAGCTTGACCAGATCATGCAGCAACAGGCGTCCCAGGGCATGCCGGATACACCAGAAACACGCAAGATGGTAGTTGATAATCTGGCCATGCAAATTCTGGTGGCCCAATTGGCCGTAACCAAAGGTTTGGACAAATCACCAGAAGTGGCCGACCAGCTGGAAATGACCAAACAGTCCATCCTGGCAAATGCTTATGTCAAAGACTATATCAAGACAGCCACAGTCACTGACGAAGCACTGAAAGCCGAATACGAGAAGTTCAAAGCCACTGCCAGCGGCAATGAATACAAGGCCCGCCATATCCTGGTCGCCAAGGAAGAAGAAGCCAAAGACATCATCGCCAAGATCAAGAAAGATATCAAAGCTTTTGATGGTCTGGCAAAATCCAAATCCAAAGATCCTGGCTCGAAAGACAAAGGCGGCGATCTGGGCTGGTTCAACCCACGTGGCATGGTGCCTGAATTTGGCGCAGCAGTGGCCAAACTGGAAAAAGGCAAGTTCACTGAAGAACCTGTGAAATCCCAGTTCGGCTACCACGTCATTATCCTCGACGACAGCCGTCCAATGACCCCGCCGTCACTGGAAGATGTCAAAGCAGGCCTGACCCAGCAATTGCAACAGCAAAACCTGAAAGCCATGCTGGATGACCTGAAAGCAAAAGCCAAGATAGAAATCGTCAATGCACCGGCACCTGCCTCCGCTGCTGCGGCGTCTGGCGCGCTGACAGTGACCCCAACTGCACCGGCTTCTGCTTCTGCGTCTGCGTCCTCATCAGCTTCTGCTGAAGTAAAGAAGTAATCATACGCAAGTAACACATTCGCCAGCATGATCTGGCGAATGTGAAAGACTGGCAGTACGTGCATCAAAGGCACTGCCAGTTTCTTCAACCCTCTCCCGCTATTTCTGCACTACCCGGTATTGCCAAGCAACGGCTTTCCTGCGACACTTTGCGATTGCAAATTATGCAATTTGTGCAGAGTAAACATCGCCAGGAAACCGCATGCCTACCAGCCCATTCCAATTCAATACCGCCACACTGTCGCTGGATGCACGCTCGGATAGACTCGACATCCGTGACCGTCTGTACGAACCGCGCATCAGCAACCTGCCTCCCTGCAATCCGCCGACGGCAACCGTCAGCACAGTGTTCCCCGAGTACGTCAAAGCTGGCATGATCCTGGACCAAGGCAGTGACGGTGCCTGCACAGGATTTGGCCTGGCTGCCATCATCAACTATTTGTTCTGGCTACGTGACCCCGAAAGCCCGCAATGCAGCCCGCGCATGCTGTATCACCTGGCCAAATTTTATGATGAATGGGCGGGTGAAGACTATACCGGCTCCAGCTGCCGTGGCGCACTCAAGGGTTGGCACAAACATGGGGTGTGCAGGCGCGATTTATGGCCCTACACTTTGAATAAGAACGACAAGGCCCCTGCGTTTGAAGCCCCACGCGAAGGCTGGGCGCAAGAAGCCTTGCAGCGACCACTGGGTGTGTATTACCGCATCGATAAAGATTCCGTCACTGACATGCAGGCTGCCCTGCTGGAAATCGGTGCCATTTATGTATCTGGCAGGGTGCATCCGGGCTGGGCGCTGGAGCAGGGCAGCCAGGCAAAGACCGCTGCCAGCTTTGCACAATTGCCGGTGATCCCCTTCGACAGTGGCCCCACCAGCGGACATGCTTTCGCCATACTGGGTTATACCGAACAGGGTTTCATTGTGCAAAATTCCTGGGGTAAGGACTGGGGTCATCAGGGTTTTGCGATACTCACCTACGATGACTGGATCACCAATGGTGGTGACGCCTGGGCCATATCATTGGGGGTGGCAATCAAACGTACCCCTATTGCCCACCACTGGCAGAGCAGCAATCCGCGCGCGGCCAGACTGACTGCATTGCCAGCCTTACCGGCGTACTGCACCAGTGGTTCCGCAGTACGGCCACATGCACAATATACCGCCAGCAAAGCTGGTCCACCCAGCCTGAGTCTTGACCAGACCTATGGCCTGACACTGGTGCTGGGTAATGATGGTGGCTTGATACAGCGCCTGCTAGGCGTCGCCGACGCCGTGGCGGCTGCAGAACAGGTGGTGCTGCACGCGCCACAAGCCTGGCTGGCTAATCTGGGTGGCAATAAAAAATTGAAACTGGCGCTATATGCCCAGGCAGGTATAGACAGTGAAGAAAGCAGCCTGCAGCGCAGTGCTGCGCTGGCCCCTTATTTTCTGGCCAATGGTATCTACCCCGTGTTCATCAGCTGGAAGACAGGGCTTGGCCCTGCCCTCAACGATATACTGCAAGACAAGATGCAGGACCATGCGCCTGCCATCAACAAGGTCGCACAAGAGACGCTGGACCGCACCCTGGAAGCCGCCTGTGAATCATCTGGTGCCAAAGGTTTGTGGGTGCAGATGAAGATGAATGCCGCGCAGGCGGCGGAAGATAGCGACCCGCCACGTGGGCTGTACGTACTGGCTAAATATCTGCAAGAACTGCGTCACGCCATCGGCCAGGACAGGCTGGAAATCCATTTGATAGGCCATTCTGCCGGTGCCATTCTGCACGGGCATCTGCTGAGCCTGTTGGGCCAGCACAAGCTGGCTGTCAAAACCTGCAGCCTGTATGCACCGGCCTGCAGTATCGCTTTCGCTGACAATACTTACCGCCCGGCCATGCGCTCCGGCTTGCTGCCACGGCAGAGTTTTCATATCCACCTGCTGTCAGACACGCGTGAGCTGGACGATAATGTAGGCGGTATCTATCAAAAATCCATGCTCTATCTGATTGCAAGGGCGCTTGAAAGCCAGCACAAGACTCCGCTTCTGGGTATGGCTGCCAGTTTCGATGCTGCCAGCTTCGCTGACAAGAACCAGCAAAACGGCCAATGGAACCATACCAGCATGCGCAGCCTGCAAAGCTGGAACCAGTTTTACTGGGCCAGGAAAATACCCTCAGACTTTGCCAGCACCGGTGAGGGTTTGAACAAAAAACAGGCTGCCACCCTGCACATCATTCACGACAAATACATGCATAGTGGCAAACACAGTATGCCGTCTGGACATCATGCCTTTGACCAGGATGTGACCGTACTGACGCAAACCCTGACCCGGATTGCAGGAATTGGCAACCCGGACCGGTTAGCGGTGCCAGTGTCGGATATCGGGTAATCGGGTAACCGGTTGTGCCGATAACTCGGCCTTACTTTACCAATACCTTATATTTCCAGGGTTTCAGGCTGATTTGCTGGCGCTGAACGGCTGCGCCGTCAGCCTGACACAGAGCGCACCGCTGCCTGATCACCAAACACAAAGCCCCCGCATGGAAGCGGGGGCTTTGTGGGGGTTCTGCATTTTGTGATGTGGACAGTGCAATCAAATCTGATGCCGTAACATCAAACCAGACACGGCTGACACACTCAGGCTTTGGGGCCTTTGCGATGTGGCTTGGCCGACTCTGTTTTGGGTTTACCTGCCCCATAGCCCTTGGCTTTTTCTGTCACGCGGCGATCACCACCGGCTTTCTTGGGACCGAAAGGTGAAGGCTGGCTAGCCGGTACAGGCTTCCTGACATGATCGTCGCCCACCGGGCTGATCTGGATTTGTTTGCCAGCAACCCAGACTGCCTTCAACTGCTTCAGCAATTCCTTGGGCATACCATCGGGCAAATCCAGTGTGCTATAGCTGTCGAAAATATCGATACGGCCTATGTGCTTGGCTTCCAGCCCTGCTTCATTGGCAATCGCGCCGACGATATTGCTGGGGGTAACGGCATCTGCCTTGCCGACTTCGATACGGTAAGTCTGCATGGGGATGCTGACCTTGCCCTTGCCATCGGCTTTGTCTTTTTTCGGCTTGGCCGGACGTTCGTCTTCCATTGGAGCACGGGCAGCGCGATCGACCACCTGATTCAGCTTGCTGGCGGGTGCTGCTTCGGCAACACTAGGGGCACGGGGTGCGCGTTCGCGAGGTGCTTCTTCACGCGCTGCACGTGGTGCAGGGCGGGATGATGAAGCACTGCTGCCATTGCCTTTTTCTGCACTGATGCGCAATGCCTGACCAGCAACACGTACCGAACTCAGGTGTTCCATCATGTCGCCGGGCAGATTGTCTGGCAGATCAAGGATGGTGTAGTCATCGTAGATATCAATACGGCCGATGAACTTGGATTCTATATTCGCTTCATTGGCAATCGCACCGACGATATTGCCCGGCTTGACGCCATGATCATGACCAACCGCGATACGGAAAGTCTGCATGCCGGGCTCTGGTGTGCGCGGGCTGTGTTCACGGCGTGCACCACGGTCTTCGCGTGGTGCGCGTTCAAAGCGATCACCCCGGTCACCACGATCGCCTCTGTCGCCACGTTCAGCGCGTGCCGGACGCTCATCGCGCCAGCTATCGTCGGTCTTGGTTTCTTTGCGGTTTTTATCCAGCAGCAAAGGTTCATCGCCACGTGCCATTTTGGCGAGTGCGGCAGCAATTTCCACCGCAGGGATATTTTGCTCACGTTCAAAATCTTCAATCAGGGAAGTGAATTCATCCAGACCACCTTGCGCCAGCGTAGCTGAAATCTGATCCTTGAAGCGGGCGATACGGACATTATTAACCGTCTGTATGCTCGGCAATTCCAGTGGTGATACTGGCTGGCGCGTTGCCCGTTCAATCGCCTTCAACAAGTTCTTTTCACGCGGGGTGATGAACAGGATGGCTTCGCCACTGCGACCGGCACGGCCGGTGCGGCCTATGCGGTGGGTATAGCTTTCCGGGTCATACGGTACGTCATAGTTGATGACATGGCTGATACGTTCCACATCCAGACCACGGGCAGCAACGTCAGTGGCGACCAGAATATCGATCTTGCCGTCTTTCAGTTGCTGGATAGTGCGTTCGCGCTGTTGCTGGTTGATGTCGCCATTGATGGCGGCAACCGAGAAGCCTCTTGCATCCAGTCTGGCTGCCAATTCTTCCGTACCCAGTTTGGTACGGGCGAAAATGATCATGCCGTCAAAAGTTTCGGCTTCCAGTATGCGGGTCAGCGCGTCCAGCTTGTGCATGCCGCTGACCAGCCAGTAACGCTGGCGGATATTGTCTGCCGTGCCAGTCTTGGCAGCGACGGTCACTTCGGCTGGTTTGTTCAGGTAAGTCTGGGCAATCCGCTTGATGGCCGACGGCATGGTAGCCGAGAACAATGCTGTCTGACGGCCTTCTGGTGTTTCTTGCAGGATGCGTTCTACATCATCGATAAAGCCCATGCGCAACATTTCATCGGCTTCATCCAGCACCAGGGTTTTCAGCGCGGACAAATCCAGCGTGCCCTTGTCCAGATGGTCAATCACGCGACCCGGTGTGCCGACCACCACATGCACGCCACGACGCAATGCCGAGAGTTGCGGGCCATAGCTTTGGCCGCCATAGATAGGCAAGACATGGAAACCAGGTATATGCCGCGCATAAGTCTGGAAGGCTTCAGCCACCTGTATGGCCAATTCACGCGTTGGTGCCAACACCAGTGCTTGCGGTGTGGTCTGGCGGATATCGATACGCGACAGGATTGGCAGGGCAAACGCAGCCGTCTTGCCGGTACCGGTCTGTGCCTGGCCCAATACGTCACGGTTGGACAGCAAAATCGGGATGGTGGCCGCCTGTATCGGTGATGGTGTTTCATAGCCTACGTCCTGCAAGGCGCGCATGATAGGCGCACTCAATTGCAGGTCTTCAAAAGTAATCGGGAGTTTGGTTTCTGACATGGCGATGCTCGCTCGTTCGCTCGTATCGCAGGATGCGACAGGATATTAATGGGCGTAGTTTACTCTCATGGCTGGAACAGAGGGGAATTTCCTGCTTTTCAGGCCATCTCGCGAGCAATGTGCAGCGCCCCATATCATTGCTTATTTGGCATTAAAACATTCGAGACGTGCCTATTTTAGAAAATCAATCAGGGCTCGTAATGCCGCTGACTGATGGCGCCTGCTGGGATAGTATAAGAACGTGCGTTCGGCAGCTGGCCACCAATCTTCCAGCACGTATTGCAACTGCCCTTGCTTCACCAGTTCATCGGCATAGCCGCGATAGGTATAACAAATGCCGGCACCATCTTGTGCTGCCCGGGTAGCGACGGCGAAATCGTCAAATACCAACTCGCCATTGGTGGCAACCTCCATCTTTTCTACACCGTGCTGAAATTCCCAGCGGTACCTGAGCCCACTGGGGAAGCGGAACTGTATGCAGTGATGTGCCAGCAAATCATGCGGCGTCTGTGGTATGCCATGCGCCTGCAAATAAGCTGGCGATGCACACACCACGAAACGAATTTCTGGCCCGACAGGCACGGCAATCATGTCTTGCTGCAGACTTTCACCAAAGCGCAGACCGGCGTCAAAACCCTGCTCCACGATATCGATCAGGGCGTCGCTGCTGACGATTTCCAGTTCTACCTCGGGGTAGGCAGCATGCCAGGCTGCCATCACCGGCGCCAACAGCAACTGCGCCGCCGGACGCGGCACGTTCAAGCGCAGACGCCCGACCGGCTTGTCCCGTAGCTCGTTCAGGCTTTCCAGTGCAGCTTCTATGTCTTGCAATGCCGGTTGCAGGCTCTGCAACAAACGTTCACCGGCCAGACTGAGGCTGACGCTACGGGTGGTACGCTGCAGCAATCGCATGTCCAGTTTTTGTTCCAGCCTGGTGATGGTATGGCTGAGAGCCGAAGGCGTGACCTGCAATTCTTGCGCAGCCTGGCGAAAACTGCGGCATTCTGCGACACGGACGAAAGCCATTAAATCATTCAAGTCTGGCGGCATGGGCGAAATCTCTCAATAAGGTGACGGCCATTATAGGGATGTAAAGCACAGACAGCATAAGCCACGCCCCATCGCTCTGTCATTTACTCCAGCATCCCTGACATCACCATAGAAACCTCAAGGCAAGGCTTCACAGGGTGCTTCTTCCGGCGAAGGAATATGGCAAACACAATCGGGTAATCATGCATCAAAAAAACTGTGCGATGGCCGATTGATGGTCGAGCAGCCGATAGAAACAGAAATAAAAAATTATCTTTATTGCCAGTTATCAATCCTGTATATTCTCCAGCTAATTCCCCGCACAAAACTCCTTTTGAAAGGATGCTCGTATGCCTCATGCATTGCGTAGTAGTTTGTTGCTGTTGACCCTGATTGGTGGCGAAGCCGCTGCGACGAGTCATTCACTGGGTATAGAACGTAAGCAGTATGGTGAATCCATCGCCTATGACATGAATGCAGCGGGCCAGGTAGCTGCCGTGATCAAGGAAAAAGATGGCACACCCCATGCCGTGTTCTTTGAAAACGGCAAGCTGATCAGGCTTGAAATGCCGGGTGAAACCGAGAGCGAAGCCAAGCGTATCAATGACAAGGGCGAGGTGGTCGGCTCTTCCAAAAAAGACCAGTCCTGGAGAGCATTCATCCGTAGCCGCGACCACGGCACGCAAGACCTGGGTACCCTGGGTGGCCCCAGCAGTTATGGTGCGGCAATCAACAATGCCGGTCTTGCAGTTGGCTTTGCCGATACCGCCAGCCGTGACTGGCATGCCTTCCTGTACACACCTGGCGAAGCACTGAAAGACCTGGGCACACTCGGTGGTAAAGTCAGCTATGCCAGCGGTATCAATAATCTGGGCCAGGTGGCTGGTACTGCCATGATAGCCGATGGTTCGCGCCATGCTTTTTTCTATGACAGCACCAAAGGTATGGTGGACCTTGGCACCTTAGGTGGTCGCTACAGTTCAGCGACGGCTATTAATGACAAAGGGGTGGTCGTCGGTGCATCCGAAACCAAAGACCGGCGCTGGCATGCCTTTGTGCATGACGGCAAAAAAATGCTGGACCTGGGGGACAAAATAGGTTTCGGTGACAGCTTCGCCACCGGCATCAATAATGAAGGCCATGTGGTCGGTGTGGTTGATACGCTGGATATGCGCTTATCCTTCGTCTGGCGCGACAACAAGATGGTCTTGCACCCGGCAGGTAAAAGCCTGTACCTGACCAATGCCATCAACAACACCGGGCAGGTGATAGGCGCAAGCTACGATCGTGGTCTGTACGCCGCCACCATGCCTTCCAATGCCATTCCCTTTGTTGATATGGGTGGTACCAAGATTCTCGGCTTTAACGTTCTGGTCGTATTCCTGGCTCTTGCCCTTGCCGTCTTCCGCAAACGCCTCAAGGGTTTGTTTTTTGAGAGCAGACTGTTTTTTGGGGCGTGAGCCTGTTGAAAAGTGATCACTTATCTTCAGGTGCCAGTGCTGGATTGTGGATTGAGCAATCCTAATGACGTGGATTTTGGTTCTTGCTGTTCCAATGCGCAGAAATCTAAAGCCCCATCTTTCCATTGATGAATTTTAGTCATTAATATCATGAAACAAACATGGATTGTTTCATCAATAACCGCGCACCATACTCTGATTTCCCTCAGCAGAAAGGAAATCCAGTATGTCAATCTCTTCCAATACTTTTAAAGACCAGGTCATCGTCGTCACCGGCGGTTCTTCCGGCATAGGTCTGGCCAGTGCCCAGGCATTCATCAACGCAGGTGCCAAACGGGTCTATATCACTGGCCGCTCAAAGGCCAAACTCGAACAAGCCAAAGAAATCCTGGGTAGCAAGGTCATACCTGTGGTCGCCGATGTCGCCAATATCACCGATTTGCAAGCACTGCGTGATGTCGTTGCCGCGCAGGGCGACAAGCTTGATGTGCTGTTCGCCAACGCCGGCATTGCTATCCACAACCAGTTTGGTACAACCACAGACGCTGATTTCACCAACACCTTCGACACCAATGTCAAAGGCCTGTTCTTCACCGTGCAAACTCTGTTGCCGCTGATGCAGCCTGCATCTGCGATAGTACTGAATGCCTCTATCGCGGCCAGCAAGGGCATGCCCAATCTCAGTCTCTACAATGCATCGAAAGCGGCGGTCCGCTCTTTTGCGCGTAGCTGGGCAAATGATCTCAAGGACCGCAAAATTCGTGTGAATGCCATCAGCCCTGGTGTGACCAGAACCCCCATCATGGAAAATGGTCTGGGCATGAAAGAAGAAGATATAGCGAATTTCAATGCCTATTTGCTTGGTGCGGCACCAGCCGCGCGTATGGCACAGCCGGAAGAAATCGCTGCTGCCGTTTTGTTTTTGGCATCCGGAGCTGCGAGTTATGTGAATGGCGTGGAATTGTGTGCAGATGGTGGCCTGATCCAGGTTTAATCCAGCATTAATACCGTGGAGCCATTACAAAATTAATCTGCAGGGCGTGTAAGATGCGATATCTTCCGCCCTGAAAGCAAACATAATGGTCACCTGCTACATTCGCTACATCATCGACCCTGCCAAACTGAAAGAGTTTGAACATTATGGCAAACTCTGGATACCGTTGGTCACCAAGTTTGGTGGTCAGCACCATGGTTATTTTTTACCTTCTGAAGGTGCAAATAATGTGGCGCTGGCCTTGTTCAGTTTCCCTGGTCTGGCGGCGTATGAACAATACCGCTTACAGATGATGGACGATGCAGAATGCCAGGCTGCGTTCAAGTTTGCCGAAGAAACCAAATGCATCATCAGTTATGAACGCAGCTTCTTCAAACCAGTGTTTGAATGATCTGGCCAGGCTCTAGTGTGACGAAAGCCCGTACCGGTGCATGATCTTGTCGATGTCGCCATTGTCCTGCATGGTCTGGATGGCGGCATTGATCTGTTCTATCTTCCAGCCTGATTTATGAGACAACGCGCACTGGGTATGCACGATGGAAAAAGCGGTTTTTGAAACCTTGTACAAAGAGCGTTTGTCAGGAAAGTTCTTGAAATAACCTTCGATTTCACTGTCTGAACTGATCATGGCATCCGCCCCACCCAAATTCAGCATGCGAAACATGCCAGGAACATCCGTCAGGTCCACACGCTTGATTTTACCTTCTGTCAGTTGCGTTGCTATCTGCGGATAATGGTAGCCCAATTGAGTGGCCAGTCGTTTGCCTTCCAGTTGCTGGGGGAAATTTTCCAGGCCAGGCTTATCTGCCATGACCACTATTCTTTCCACCTGAGGGAAAGTCGATATGGACCAGCTGACTTCTTTCGGTAAATCAAACCAGCCAGGGCTGGAATAACACACCATATCGGATTCGCCCTGTATCACGGCATGTTCAATACGACGTCGCGAATAGGCAACATAATTGACCTTCGTTGATAATTTTTTCGCGAGCAGATCGGTAAATTCTTTTTGCAGACCGCCAATCAATTGGCGATTTTTGTCGAAGACATTAAGTGGGTAATCCAGATTTTCATACACAGCGACGCGCAAATGGGCATCGGTCGCCTGGCAGGTGACGGACACTCCACCCAGGCAAAGAAATAGCAACGCGCCAGCGAGACGCAGATGGTGTTTGCCACTGTGTCTGCTTTTGATTGGCCGATACTGCTCCTGCCTTTGTCCCATATTTATTTTGTCCTTAACCATTCTCAGGTACTGACATCGCGGCAAACCCACGTCGCCCCTGCAGTCCTCCGGTATGTATTGCAAGCACGCTGGCATCTGCCGCCAAACGACCATCATGCCACAACTGGCGCAACGCAAACAGCATTTTCCCGGTATACACAGGCTCAAGCGGGATGCTGGTTTCGTTTTCAAAATCAGCACAAAATTTCATCAGTTCCGGCGTGACGCGGGCGTAGCCGCCAAGATGAAAATCCGTCAACAATTGGTAATTTTGATAGTCAGGATAGCCAGCCTCAGCCAGCAGGCGAGCTATCTCGTCTTTCAGATAAGCCGCATTGCTGACGGCAGCAATGCCTATGACCTGGGAGCGACCGGCCATACCCGCCAGCACCCCGGCCAGGGTTGCACCTGTGCCACAGGCCAGTATCGTATGCGAGGGGATAAAGGGCAATTCGGCCACCAGTTCAGCAACACCACGCAAAGCCTGTGCACTGCTACCACCTTCCGGTAGCCACAACACTTCCTGTTGCGGCATAGTCAGATGAAAACGCCAGGCGTCTGGCTCGCTACGCAACTGCCGGTAAGCCTCACGCGTGACAAATTTTACCTGTACGCCCAGTTGGCGGATGTCGTCCAGCATGGCACTTTGCATGCCCTCGGCGCCTCGCACCAGTGCAGTAGATGGCACACCGGCCATGGCGCAGGCATGGGCCAGTGCATGCAGATGATTTGACCAGATACCACCCATGGACACAATGTGTACAGCCCTGCCCCGCACCGCCTGCAATGGATATTTGAGCTTGCGGAATTTATTGCCAGACACCAGTGGATGCAGCAGATCGTCACGCTTGATCCATAAATTCATGCCAGGGAAATACTTGCTTTCCAGACGCTGACAGGGTGAGACTTGATTTGAGGGCAACATTCTTGGCAGAAATACGGTGGTCAATGGTAAAGTGCCATTGTAGCGCCTGCCGCTAACCATCATCGCTGGAGAGGACATGTCGACGGATAATACTCAGACTTTACTGAATGCACGACAGCAACTTGATCAATTGATCAGACAAATCAAGACCGAAGGTCAGCAAGCCAACTTATTGCCAGCACTGGAAACGGTGTTGACACAACTCGATAGCATGGCCAGACACGACCACCTGACTGGCGCACTGAATCGCCGCTCATTGATGGGAATGCTGGAAAATGAACTTGCCCGCTCTTTCCGTACCGGGCACACCTTCACGCTGGCATCTATCGCCATAGATGGTCTGGAACAGATACTGGAGCAGCATGGTCAGGCGGTGGCTCGTCAGGTATTGCAAAGGGTATCCAAAGAAGCCCTGACCATGTTGCGCACCCTCGATTCCTTTGGCCGCGTGGCTGCCAATGAATTTGCCATCGTCATGCCGACGACCTGGCTGGAAGCCAGCCGCAAAGCAATAGCCCGTCTGAAACTGCGCGTCGAACAGGTGGCTTGGGAAAGTCTGGCACCGGGGTTGAAAGTCAGTTTTTCCACCGGCCTGACGACCAATGCCCATAAAGACAGTGCCGAAAGCATGCTGAAAAGGGTCAGTTCTGCCTTGGCGACTGCCCGCAGCCTGGGGGTCAGCCAGATTTCGGAAATTGAGCCTCCCCTGCCGGATTACGATCCCAATGCAGACAATTAATGCCTGTTAGCAATTAAATTGGGAACTTGTTCGCTTAAAAATGAACCAAGCAATTCGCATTCTTATATTCTTACAATTTCCGGGAAAACCATGATCCAGTCTGATTTGCAGCGCATGCGACCCACACATGCGCTAGTCCCTCTGTTGCTGAGTGCCATGCTGGGCAGCATGGCGGTGCCTGTGCTGGCCACCACGACAGCCGCTACCAGTTTCATCAATGCCACGAATGTCACCAACGCAGCCAATCTTGCCGACGACAAAGCAGACCAGATCAAACAGCGTGCCGACTACATCCGCAAGCATTACTGCAAATTTGAATACCGCATCCCCATGCGCGACGGCAAACTGCTGTTCACCGTCGTGTATGTGCCGAATGATGCCAATAACAACAAACGTTATCCCATTCTGCTGAACCGCACGCCTTACTCTGTCGCCCCCTACGGTGCGGACCAGTACAAGACCATGCTTGGACCTACCGCAGAATATGAGAAGGAAGGCTTCATCTTTGCCTTTCAGGATGTACGTGGCACCTATATGTCAGAAGGCGAATTCGTCAATATGCGCCCGCACATAGACCAGAAAAAAGGGGGAAACGATATTGATGAAAGCTCAGATACCTATGACAGCATAGAATGGATGACCAAACATTTGCCCAACAATAATGGCAAGGTAGGGCAATGGGGTAATTCTTACCCAGGTTTCTATACCTCGGCCGGTGCCATAGACAGCCACCCGGCCCTGAAAGCAGTGTCGCCACAGGCCCCGATTGCGGACTGGTTCCGGGGTGACGACATGCATAGAAATGGTGCCTTCAACCTGCAAATGGCGTTTGGTTTTTTCTACGGCTTCGGTCAGCCACGGCCACAACCAGTTTCCAGTGTTGGCTGGAAGAATTTCAACTTTGGCACGCCAGATGGGTATCAGTTCTTCCTTGACCTGGGTTCGGTCGCGAATGCAAATACCCGTCATTTTAAAAATGGCATCCCGTTCTGGAATGACATTATGGCGCATCCCAACTATGACCAGTTCTGGCAAAGCAGGAATATTTTGCCACACCTGAAAAACATCAAGGCAGCGGTGCTGACCGTGGGTGGCTGGTACGACACCGAAGATCTGTATGGCCCGCTCAACACCTACAAGTCCATAGAAAAACAGAACCCCGGCATACAAAACACCCTGGTCGTCGGCCCCTGGACACACGGCGGCTGGTTCCGCACTGATGGTGACAAGGTGGGTGACGCGAATTTTGGTTACCGTACCGTGGAAACCTATCAACCGATAGAACTGGCATTTTTTAAACACTACCTGAAAACCGGCGACAAACCGGCACTGCCCGAAGCCTGGATGTTTGAAACTGGTGCCAATCGCTGGCGTGGTTTTGACCAGTGGCCACCGAAAGAAAGCAAAGACCAGGCATTGTATTTCCAGGCCGATGGCAAACTCAGTTTCACTGCCCCAGCGAATCAGGATGCGCAGTTTGATGAATATGTCAGTGACCCGGCCAAACCAGTGCCATACACCACCGAGATAGGCACACGCTGGAGCAATCAGTATGTGGCCGCTGACCAGCGTTTCGCTACCCGTCGCCCCGATGTACTGACATGGCAAAGCGAGGTACTGGAAAAAGATGTAACCCTCGCTGGGCCACTGGCGGCAGACCTGTTTGTCAGTGTCACAGGTACAGATGCTGATTTTGTGGTCAAGCTTATCGATGTCAATCCACCCAACCTGGAAACTGATCCACAAAACAATCGCGGCAATCAGCAAACTCTGGTCAGGGGCGAACCTTTCCGTGCCCGTTTCCGTGATGGTTTCGAAACCGCGAAACCGCTGGTTCCGAACCAGGTCACCAAGGTAAAGTTTGGCATCAATGATGTGTTCCACACTTTCCAGCGTGGGCATCGCATCATGGTGCAGGTGCAGTCCAGCTGGTTCCCCTTCATAGACCGCAACCCGCAAAGCTTTGTGCCGAATATTTATGAAGCCAAAGACAGTGACTTTATCAAGGCCACGCACAAGGTGTATCACAGCAGCAGCCAGCCCAGCGCACTGCATGTGAAAGTCTTGCCAGCGCTGGATCAATAAAAAATGCCGGTCATGCCGTGAACTGGCGTGACCGGCATTATCAATTCGGATGAGGCTTTACTGCACTTTTTTAACGGGCTGAAACACCACCAGCCAGGTCGCCAGCACTACCCCTGCACACCCTATCGCCGTATTCAGCGTGATGCTTTCATGCAGGAACAGATAACCCCACAATAAGGCAAACAGCGGAATCAGGAAAGTCACCGTCAGTGCCTTGGTCGGTCCCAGATCCGCCATCAGGCGGAAATAAATCAGATAGGCAACCGCGCTGCACAAGAGCGCCAGGGCGATCCCCACCACCACTATCGTTGTCGTGATCTCGCCCCTTACCGGTGCCAGTGGCAGGAAGGGCAATAATACAAATGCTGCCCCCACTTGTGAGCCAGTGGCCATTTGCATGGCCGTCATGCCACTGAGTTTTTTCTTGGTATAAATACCGACGATGGCATAACACAGTGTTGCACCAACACAGGCCATGACCGCCAGCACCAGCTTGCTATTGAATTCCACTGGTCCCAAACGCACCAGGAAGGCAACGCCGAGTACCCCCATGGCCATACCCGCCATTTTGCGCAGGGTCAGTTGCTCGCCCAGAAAAGCCGCCCCCATCATCGCTCCCCATAAAGGACTGGTGGCATTCACGATCGCCGAATAACCGGCGGGGATGCTCAGTGCCGCA
This sequence comes from Undibacterium sp. GW821-FHT11B02, assembly GCF_058808955.1. Lineage (NCBI taxonomy): Bacteria > Pseudomonadati > Pseudomonadota > Betaproteobacteria > Burkholderiales > Oxalobacteraceae > Undibacterium > Undibacterium sp. GW821-FHT11B02. The sequence continues at coordinate 346,998 of NZ_JBXASD010000001.1, forward strand.
TACGAATACAGTGCAAAAGGCAGGGCAGAATTGATCGTCCCCAGTATCAGAAACGATTTCCAGTTATCGCGAAAATTCATCGCCCTGCCGGTAATGATCATCATGGTCAGCAAGGCCATGCCTGCCAGACCTACCCTGACTTCGGCACTCCACAATACCCCGACTACAGGTGCCAGCACCCGCATGAACAGGAAAGACGCACCCCAGATGGCCGCCAGGGAAATCAAACGTAATAAATCAGCACTGCGCATAAGCCGCTCCATAACTATCAGGCAAGCAGCTTAACAAACTGTGAAGAAAGCTGCTGGCAGCTTTCGGACATGGCAGGAAATCGGGGATAAGCAACAGCAAGGTCATGCGCGGGCATCGCTCAAAAAAATGATTTATTGCAATATTCACCGCGGTTGTTGCCTGATTGAATTGACATACTGAACACTGAAAACAATACTTGTTTCATTATAAAAGACTTGCGCAGCAGTACCACCCACTTCAGCCACAAGCTGTTTCGCCGCAAGCAAAACGCTTTCCATCAACTCGAAACAAAGTCTGAAGCTAACTCAGTATCGTCGCCTGCGACAGACTAAGAGTATCAAGCCGTACCGACGTTTTTTACATTGCCTGGCACCTTGCTGATGCCGGACGCATGTTGCACCCCTTTGCTTTATATCGCTTTTGTGTGTGTTTGCCGCAGGCGGATCCACCGACGGCGTTACCGTAAGTTTCACCATGAATTCAGATTCACCATGCAACACATCGTGTGTCGCAAGGTCACCTCGTCAATAAAGGAGAACACATCAGAAACGACATCGCAAAAATACAACTAGATTCCCCAATTAAAAACAGGAGACAAAAATTGAAAACAAGAAAATTATGCAGCTTTTGGTTAAGTTGCCTGCTACTCAGTCTACTCGCAGGCTGTGGCGGCAGCGACGGTAGTAAAAGCACACAAACTGGAAACACGGTAACGGCTGCGGTTCCCCCACAAGCAGCACCAGCCAGTACCTTCGGCCTGACTTCCGACGCCAATTTCTATACGGTAGATACCGGTGCCGGTCTGGTGTTTAAAGTCCGCCGTCTTGATAACGGTGTCAGTACTCAATCCGCAGGTGACATTGCATCGCTGATTTATAACGGTGTGCAATATCAGGATCAGTCCAGGGGTTCACAGGTGAATAGCGGTTTCGATTACCTGTACACCGGTGTTTCTGCCGTAACGGTCAATGCCGATGTCATCAATACCGACTATATCCGTGTCACAGTACAAGCTGGCAATCTGACCCATTACTACCTGGCAAAAAATGGCAGCCCGCACATCTACATGGGGACCTACTTCACTAGCGAACCAGATACTCTCAACCTGGTGCGTTATATCGTGCGTGTACCGGTAGGAGCACTGCCTTACGGCCCGGGGCCATCAGATCTGCGCAACACAACCGGTGCCATCGAATCCAGCGACATCTTCGGCATGGCCAATGGCGAAACACGTTCCAAGCATTATTCAAACATGCGCTTGAAAGACTGGTCATACATAGGCGGTACCAGCAACAGCGTCGGCCTGTGGATGGTCAGGGACAATAATGAAGGCGGCTCCGGTGGTCCGTTTTTCCGCAGTCTGCTGAACCAGATCACGACCACCGACCAAGAAATCACCTACATCGTCAACTATGGTGAAAACCAGACTGAAGCATATCGCCCCGGCATCCTGAATACCTATACGCTGGTATTCACCAGCGGTTCTGCTCCCGGCACACTGGACACTTCATGGTTCGCCAACATGGGCATGACAGGTTACGTCCCTGCATCAGCACGTGGTGCGGTTGCTGGCACAGCCATCTATGGCCGCGATACCAACTTTGGCTATACAGTCGGCTTTTCAAATGCAACGGCGCAATACTGGGCCACTGCAAATGCAAGTGACGGTTCATTCAATAGCCCGAACATGATTCCTGGCACCTACACCATGAAGGTCTACAAAAATGAACTGGCAGTCGATACACGTACCGTCACCGTCAGTGCTGGCAGTACCTATAATGCCGGTGCCATCACCATTACTGGCGACCCCAGCAGCAGTGCTGCAATATGGCGCATCGGTGACTGGGATGGTTCACCTGCCGAGTTCCTGAATGGCGACAAAGTCACCACCATGCATCCATCCGATGTACGCATGAGTTCTTGGGTACCAGGTACTTTCGTGGTTGGTACTTCAACTGCAGCGGCCAACTTCCCGGCATATCAGTGGAAATCAGTGAATGGCACTTACACCATCAAGTTCAACCTGACAGCCAGCCAGATTGCCGACCATACCCTTAGGGTAGGCATTACTACCGCCTACGCGGGAGGACGTCCTAAGGCGCAAATGAATGCCTGGGTATCTGCCAATCCGGCGGCATCGACCCAGCCATCCAGCCGCACCATGACCGTCGGCAGCTATCGCGGTAACAATACCATGTTCACTTTCAGTATCCCTGCCAGTGCTTTTGTAGTGGGTGAAAATACCCTGACCCTGACTGCCATCAGCGGCTCCAGCGGTACGACTTACCTGAGCCCGGGTTATTCGTATGATGCGGTAGATCTCTTGCAATAAACCTTGTAATACAAAACCTTTCAGGCCAGCGAAATCTTCGCTGGCCTGATACATTCTGGTACAGGCAAATTTAAGGACATGTTAGACTTTTAAAACTCATTTCATAAATAGGGATGAGTTCTAATTTTCATCTGCACACAAGACAGAAAGTCCCTCATGGCCACAGCTAGTCCATCATCCCTGTTGTTTGGCGCCGCCATCGGCGCGTTTATTCTATGGCGTATCGTGTCGCGTATCAGGCGCATGGTAGGCCGGCAAAAATATTCCGGCGTGCGTGCAATGATGACGGTATGTATTTTCCCGGTGCTGATCGCTCTGGTCATGTTCGGTGCACTGAAGCATGAAGGCAACGCCCTGATCATGCTGGGTGGCATGGCTTTCGGTATCGGTCTGGGTATGTATGGTCATCGCCTGACCAAATTTGAAAACAATCCCGCAGGAAAATTCTATACGCCAAATGCCCATCTGGGTATTGCTCTGTCTGTTCTGCTGCTGGGTCGTATTGCATGGCGTATGGGAACCTTGTATTTCACCACGCAATCTTTTAGCGCACCACCTGGTGATTTTTATGGCAGCTCACTTACCCTGTTCCTGTTTGGCATGCTGGCCGCCTACTATATTACCTATGCCATTGGCCTGTTGCGCTGGTCGCGCAGTTTGCGAACTACAGTACCATCTGTAACACCAACCTCGACAGCAGAGATTGCGAATGACGCAGACAATCCAACGCCATCGGCGCCGCAATCCTAACTGGTTAAGGAGAGATTAAAAAACTGCCCGGTATTCAATCGCACCTGATGCGCCAGTGCTATGGGTGATATACCCAGAATGCTGGCCACGGCTTCCAGCACGAACGGCAAGTACATGGGCTCATTCCGGCTATCTTTTGGTTTCACGGGCAAGCTGCGTGGCAACAGGAACGGTGCATCCGTTTCTATCATCAGCTTTTCTTTCGGCAAGAACTTGAGTGCCTGACGCAAGTCATCACCACGGCGCTCATCACATACCCAGCCAGTCACACCAATATGGCAATCCAGATCCAGGTATTCGCGGATTTCTGCCGTGTTGCCGGTAAAGCAGTGCACCACTGCGCCTTTGAGCTGCGAACGGTATTGTTTGAGCAGGGCAAAAAAATCATCATGTGCCTCACGCTCATGCAAAAACACCGGTTTTTGCACACGCACGGCCAGTTGCAATTGCGCTTCAAAGCAAGCCAGTTGCTGGACTACAGTCGAGAACATGCGGTTATAGTCAAGACCACATTCACCGACGGCGACCACTCCCGGCCTGCTTACCAGTTGTTCTATGGTTTTGGCGCAATTTGCATTCCAGTTTTTGGCTTCATGCGGATGGACACCAGCAGTACTGCTCAGATAACCTGCATAAGTTTGTGTCAGCGCATAAGCATCATGGCTTGCGCGTTCTGAAGTGCCAGTGACGATGATGTGTTCAACACCGGCCTGCCTGGCTCTGTCAATGACAGCATCCAGATCGGCATGAAAACGATGATGTGCGAGATTGGCACCGATATCGATCAGTGTATTTTTTTGTTGCATTTGAGATTCCTGTTATTGTTATTATTTGGACTACCGGCTCGCTCAATCAGTAAGGATTGAGGATATTCTGAAGCAGAAACTGCGAAAGAGAAATCGTCTGGATTAATCCAAATCTTTTTATTAAAAAATGATGGCGTAGCTTGCATCGCCAGCGCCATCATAAATCTGCTTGCTCGAAAAAGCCAAGCCATTCTGTAGTAACCGTTGGATTTCCACAAACGATAAAGCCAGGTTTTTTCACACTTTTAGGACTTACATGGGTTTGAAGCGCCAGGCATATGCCTGACTCACCTTGAGCTTTTCTTGTGAACCACGAATTTCCACTGTGTATTTCCCCAATTCGTCTCTATGGGCGCGTGTGACCGCATCGGCACGTACCACCACACCCCGGTGAATTTGCCAGAATATGTCCGGGTCTAGGCCATCCATCAATTCTTTCAGCGGCTTGCGCACATGCGCTTCGTCATCGGCACAAACCACCCTGGTGTATTTTTCGTCTGAACTGAAAAACAGGATTTTTTCTACCGGGAACATCTTGATCGTATCGCCCACGCTGGCACTGATCCAGCGTATGCGCTCAACGGTACTACTGCGCAGGCGCTTGTCCAGTTCTGACATCAACTGGCTGACATCGGCCACCGGTTGCTTGCTGGTGATGCGTTCTTTCAGACGCGCTACGGCTTCTTGCAGGCGAATTTCGGATATCGGTTTCAGCAAATAATCCACCGCACCGGCGGCAAAGGCATCGATGGCATGGCTGTCATACGCTGTAGTGAACACAGCATGGCAACGGCCCTTGACGGCATGCGCTACATCCAGCCCGGTCATACCGGGCATGCGGATATCCAGAAAAGCGATATCTGGTGCGTCATGGTGTATGGCTTCCAGCGCTTCGGCACCGTGCTCACATTCAGCCAGTATTTCCAGTTCTGGCCATACTTTGCTCAACATGCGGCGCAATTCCTTGCGCGGCAAATCTTCGTCATCGGCAATGATGGCTGTAGTCATGAATCGTTTCCTTATTTCAATCAGGCTTCCAGCGGTAACAGGATGGTCGCAGCAACGCCACCTTCCGCCCTGGCTTTCAATATCAGACTTGCGCGTTCACCATACATGGAAGTCAGGCGCTCATGAATATTTGCCAGCCCTATACCCGAACCCGTACTGCTGCCGGCAAAACCAACACCATCATCTTCCACCGTCAGTTCGAGCATGGCTGCACCATCCTGTTCAACACGCCTGGCATGAACAGCAATATGCACCGGACCTATCTTCGGTTCAACACCATGCTTGACTGCATTTTCAACCAGGGAAATCAACATCAGTGGTGGCAGTGCGGCATCGCTCACTTCGCTGTCGACGCTGTAACTGAGTCGGGGAATACGTGCATGCATCAAGCCCAGATAAGCGCTGGCGGCTTCCAGTTGCTGCTTCAGCCTGGCTTGCGCCGAACTGCCATCATTACGCATTTGCGGTATGGTTGCACGAAGGTAATCGACCAGGTGATCAACAATCGCTGTGGCACGTTGCGGCTCTGTCAGGATGGCAGAGCGCACACCCGCCAAGGTATTGAACAAGAAATGCGGTTCTACCTGAGCCGCCAATACTGACAGACGCAGTTCTGCCTCACGTCGCGCATCCTGTGCCTGTTGCAGTTCCTGTTGGCGCATGACTTCCAGCAGACGTTTTTTCTGGCGGAAGAAATACCAAAAATCCACCGCCCCACCGGTATAAATGATCAGGCTGGTGGTAACGAACAGGGAAAATCCCTCCATCATCAGCTTCAGTGCTGGTGTGTGTTCAAGTTTATTGGCGGCGTCTTTGTTATCAGCAGGCTGTGCCGGAACACTCGCCTGCGGGGTGACAGCACTGGCTGGTTTGGCTACAGTATCTTTTTGCCTGGCACCTATGGAGCCGGAAACAGCCAATTCAACATCAGCACTGCCCAGCAATAAATATTTGGTCGCGTAATTAACACCCGAAAACACCCCATAACTGCCTGCCGCCCCCAATAACAGGGCCGACAGCAAGGCAATGACTTCCTTTTTACCGGTATAGGCCCGGTTCCTGACCCAGACTGCCATTGCAGGCCCCAGCAGGTGCAGGGCGGTGCTACCCAGTGTCAAGGGGATAAAGACCGCCACGGTCTTGCTCATATTCGCATCTGCCACCCAGCCCACCACCAATACCAGCAGGTCAACGATGGCAAAAAAGCCTATCCATGCCTGCGCACGATAACGGAACCAGATGCGGGAAAAGACCGGATAATTGCGGGCGCGGGTCAGCCAGGTTTCGCTACGTGCAGTCACTTCGGATGGCAGCAGTTGTTCTGAAGTATGCAATTGTTTGGACATGGCATTAGAAAGAGACATGGCAATTCCCGGTAAAGTTTTGCTTAGTCTAGTGCTGGATAGGTTGAAATAGGACAAATGCGACAAAACTCGCAGTTGGTGGATGAAACCTGATATTACGGAGATAAACTCAACGGAGATGAACTCAGCGGGGATAAACTCAACCTGCTTCTGCGTCACCCGGATCTTCAGGTTCACTCTCAGCCACGGCAGTTTTTTGCTGCTTGGCAATACGCAGTATGGTATTGCGTATGGAAGTCAGGACGGCGACCGAATTGAAAGGTTTGACGATAAAGCCCACTACGCCACGTTGCTGGGCTGCCTGTAAGGTCGCGGCATCAATTTTAGAGGAAACCAGGAATAACAGGGATTTGGGCAAATCGGCCCGCAGCTTGTCCAGCAGCGCCAGACCCTCTGTATCGGCCTCACCAACATCGATACAAATAACCTGGGGTTTAAGCTTGATGACACGTGCAAGGCTGGCCGGGCTGAGGTTAGCGTCTCCCACCACCTCATGACCACCGTTGACCAACACAGAGGCGAGTAAATTGCGGGCGACGGCATTAGCGTCGAGAATGACGGCTTTAAGCATGGGAAACCGTGTAGATAATATGACTGCATATTAATGCAAAACATTAAGTTCATGTGCAAAAGGCAGCCGATCTTATGAATCTGCTGCCTTTTTTAACATTTGTGATGTCTGTTGATCAATTCTGCAAATTACTCTCTGCTACTGTCTGGCTTGGCATTCTTGACATAGGTTTCCAGCCAGCGATCCTGTTCCCACAATACTTGCAGTATGGATTCGCGCGCACGATAGCTGTGGCTTTCATTGGGCAGCATGACCAGACGGGTAATGCCGCCCAGTCCCTGTATGGCCTGGTACATGCGTTCACTTTGCATGGGGAAAGTACCCGGATTATTATCCTGCTCGCCATGGATGAAAAGGATAGGATCCTTGAACTGGTTGGCAAAATTAAACGGTGACATGTCCTGATACACCTTGTTGGCTTTCCAGTAATTCCTGTCTTCTGACTGGAAGCCAAATGGTGTCAGACTGCGGTTATAGGCACCTGAGCGGGCAATACCGGCCCTGAACAAACGGGTATGCGCCAGCAGATTGGCGGTCATAAAGGCACCATAGCTGTGACCACCTATGGCAATGCGGTTGCGGTCTGCCACGCCCAGGCGCACAACTTCGTCTACCGCTGCCTCGGCATCCATTTTCAGTTGTTCCAGATAAGTATCATTCGGTTCTTTCTTGCCTTCGCCGACGATGGGCATGGTCGGCCCATCCAGCACGGTATAACCACGTGCCAGCATCGCATGCGGGCCGGTATAGGGAATGCGGTTGAACTTGTAGGGTGAACCGATAACCTGGCTGGCCGCCTCTGCGGTTTTGAATTCGCGCGGGTAAGCCCACATGATCATGGGGCGGGGGCCATCACGTTTCGGGTCGTAACCTGGCGGCAGGTAAAGTGTCGCCGTCAGCTCAACGCCGTCTTCACGCTCATAGCGGATTTGTTGCTTTTTAACTCCCTTGAATTGCGGCATGGGATGCGGGAACTGGGTTAATGCACGTGGTCCGGCATTGCCGCTCAAATCATGCAGATAGAAATTCGGTCTTTCATCATTTGATTCACGACTGGTGACAAAACTGCTCCCCTTGTCATTCAACAGAGCCATCACTTCTTCATAGTAGGGTGCCTGTGAGCGCCAGAGGTGGGTAGCCTGTTTGCTGGCGAGATCAAATCTATCCAGGAAAGGCCTGTCTCCTTCGGCGCTGGCACCAGTGCCCGTCAGGAAGATGGCCTTGCCGTCTGGCGTAGTACGCAATACCAGGCGGCCCAAGGTATTTTGTGTCATCACCGGTAAACCAGGATTGGCGTACTGATCTTCAGATTTACGGCTGAACAAGAGATCCGGCTTGCTGTCTGGCAAGCCGGGTTGCACGCGCCAGGTGCGGGTGTCTCTGGTCTTCAACCAATTTTCGGTAACCAGTGCCAAGTTATCATTACCCCATTGCACGCTGCCAAAACGCCAGGCCATGTCCATGATTTTATGAGCCGGGCTATCGAAAGGTGCGGCCTGCTGGAACAAGGCATCATGTACCTTGCTATTGACTTCCGGGTCGCCACCAGCCTGCGCTTCCAGCCAATACAGGGTGGCGGGTTTGTCGGTACGCCAGCCAAAATCACGGGGGCCGGCTTGTACAGCATCCATACCAGTTGGCAAGCGCTCACGCATAGGGCGCTCGGCTACGGTCTTGACTTTCTTGCCCTGATTGTCCCAGAGTTCTATCAACTGGCCAAAGCGATCGATAGGTAACATGGTCGAATAGGGGCGGCGCAACTGCGTGGTCAAAATCAGCTTGCCATCGGGGGAGGCCAGCGATTTGGTCAGCGTCATGGCATGACCTATACGGTGCAGCTCGCCCTTGACGCTGACAAAAGCCAGCTGCGTCTGCAATTGCCAGTCAAGCACGTCGCTGTCACGTGGCGTCTTCAACATATCTGGATAGGTACGATTCTGGCTCAGTTTGCCGCCCCTGCTTTCTTGCGTATTCGGTCCAGCCGGAATAAAGCTGGCCGTTGGCAACTCTTTCTGGCGCAATGGCACGAGTCTGACCAGTAACTTATCTGAGCCATCTATCCATGAAAACCCGGGCCCGGTAACCGCATTGAGCTTGTCGGCCATCAAACGATGGACCGCTGCAGTCTTGACATCCAGCAACCACAGTTCTACACCGTTATCTACCCATATGCTGAAAGCCAGCCAGCGTTCATCGGGAGACCAGGCAGTTTCAGCAATCTTGACCTTTGCCGGTAAACCAGTGACTTCACGCAGTTTGCCGCTGCTGGTATCCAGCAAGCTCATACCATTGCCAAAATCAAAATTGCTGGCGGCGCGGGTACGTGGATTGATACGCAGGCCAGCCAGTTTCAATTCTGGCTGGGACACGTCAGCAATACTGGGTAAACCGGGCAAGGTCAGTAACAAGGCGGTTTTGTTTTGCGGCCCCAGGCGGAAAATCGGCCCTCTGGGGGCGTTTACTACCGCCTGTAATTCTGGTGGCGGTAACTGATAACCGGATTCGCTGGCAGTACCTGCATACACCTGACTGGAAGAAGCCGCCACCAGACTGAGTGTGGCAAAGAAAAACAAAGGTTTGAAGCGAAACATAAAAAACTGTCCTGGTCTCTGATTTTATTCTGCGGGTCTGACATGAAGACATGTAATGACCTCTAAAAAAAACGACCGCCCCTGACACAGGGGCGGTTTTTATTTACTCAATTTTAAGCATTGCTACTATTTCTGCCATCACGCATGACCGACATCCACTTATTTGGTGACAGGGGTAAAGCCATTCGCCGTAATGTCCAGCTCGCTGACTTCACCATAGTTGGCAGCAATGCTACGTATGGCTTCTGCTTTGCCTATCAGTAACATTTGCAGTTTATCGCGTGGAAAATGTTTGTCCACTAATTGTTTGGCTTTTTCCGGATTCAAACCATCAACATCCCGCATGAAATGATCAATCTGTTCACGACCGACTCTGGAAACATACATATCACTTAACAAACCTGCCAGTTGCTGGTTGGTTTCGAAGCGTGGTGGGAATTGCCCCTTGACATAGGCCTTGGCCGATTCCAGGGTGGCGGCATCAATGCCCTTGTCCCACAGACGCTGGTAGGTTTTGGTCGCCAATGCCAGTGCCGCTTCGGTTTTGGGGCTGGCAGTAAAGCTGGATACGGCAAAGGTACCGGTGTCCGTCAGCGTGAAAAAGCTGCTGCTGGCACCATAGGTTAAGCCAGAATTGACACGCAATTCATCATTCAGCCAGGAGGTAAAACGGCCGCCGAGTATGGTGTTAATCACCTGCAAAGCTACATAGTCGGGGTCATTGCGGGCAATACCGGCACCACCAAACAGGAAGGTGGTTTCTGCAGCGTCCGGCTTATTCACCAGCCAGACCCTGGCTTTGTCGGCCTGCACCTTGCCTTTGACTACCGACGCAGGTAATGGCCCTGCAGATTGCCATTTGCCAAACAGGGCTTCCAGTTGCACACGCATGGCCGCTGGCTTGAAGTCACCTACCACGATCACTGCTGCATTATCCGGGCGATAGTAAATTTTATGGAAACTGCGGGCATCCTGGGTCTGCAAGGCTGTCACGCTGTTGACTGAACCCGCCACCGGATTGGCATAAGCCCCGTTACCAAACAGCATGCTGCGATAATAATTTTGCACCACATTGCGCGGACTTTCCTTGGCCTGTTTCAAGCCATCGACTGTTCGCGCACGCAGCTTGCCAAATTCTTCCTCGTTGAAGCTCGGATGCTGCAAGACATCGGCAATAATAGGCAATAAGGTACCGGCATCATCCTTGGCAAATTCTGCCGTCAGGGCCGTAGCTTCAGCGGTGGTGGCACTGGCGATGCGGCCACCACGAAAATCAAAACTCTGGTCCAGGGCCTTCTTGTCGTATTTGCTGCTACCCAATAGCAGTGTTTCACCGGTCAGGTTGGATAAGCCAGACTGGCTGCCATCATTGACAGCTCCGGCCTTGACCACTGCACGCATGGCGATCAGTGGCACATCGTGACGCTCCATCAGATACACGGTCAGACCATTTGACAACTTGGCCGTTTCAAACGCAGGCAGATGAAAATCGGCAGCATGGCTGCTAGCTACGCACAATCCAAGACTGGCGCTGGCCAGACTATATGCAAGAATTTTTTTGCTGATCATCTTATTATTCCTCCACTGCGGCAAGTACACCAACAGTACGTTGTGATTTTTTGAAATATTTCGCGGCGACCGTTTTGATATCTGCCACAGTCAGCTTGCGGTAAGCATCTGGCGCATCAAATAATTTTTTGTAGTCACCGAAAAATACTTCGTATTCACCCAGTTGCGCTGCCTTGCCATTGATGGTTTCTTGCGTGCGGTAGAAATTCAACAGCTTCTGGTTCTTCACTTTCTGCAATTCTTCTTCGCTGATGCCGTCCTTGATCAAGCGGTCTATTTCTGCCAGCAAAGCTGCTTCCACCGTCGCTGCCGGCACCTTGTTGGCGGCCACCGCAAAAAAATTGAACAGGCCAGGGTCAAGTGCCTTGCCCTGGTCGGAACCGACCTGCGTCGCCAGTCGCTTGTCCACCAGTGCCTGATACAGACGCGAGGTATTGCCGTCGGTCAGGATGCTGGAAATCACATTCAGCGCATAGTAATCAGGATGATTGGTGGCAGGCACCTTGTAAGAAATCATCAGATTGGCAGCAGTGGCCGATTCCTTGCGCACAAATACGCGTCGCTCGCCTTTTTGTTCCGGCTCAACTGTACGCACTGCGGGTGGCAAGGCACGCTGGGAAACATTGGCAAAATACTGCTCGGCCAGACGTTTCACTTCATCGGCCTTGACATCGCCAACAATGACCGCCACCGCATTATTGGGTGAGTAATACACATTGAAATACCTTTGCAGATCATCCTGCGTCCAGGCCTTGATATCGGATTCATGGCCGATAGTGGGAATCGAATAGGGATGAGCGCGGAAAGCTGCGGCATACACCTCGCCCCACAAAGCGCGCAGATTGGAATTTTCCAATCCTGTGCTGCGTTCCGACAAGACCACACCGCGTTCGCTTTCCACCATCCTGGGGTCAATGCTCAGATTGGCGATGCGATCACTCTCCAAGTCAAAAATGGTCGGCAGCGACACCGCCGGAAACCAGTCCTGGTACACCGTCACGTCATTGTTGGTATAGGCATTGTTGGCACCACCGCTGGCTTCCATGGTGCGGTCAAACTGCTTGGGGCCGAATTTTTTGGAGCCATTGAACATCATGTGTTCAAAAAAATGCGACAAGCCAGTGATGCCCGCGACTTCATTACGGGAACCAACTTTCCAGTAGGTGTACATATTCGCATTGGGAATGGTGGTGTTCTCCAATACCAGGAACTTCATGCCGTTTGGCAGAGTGAAGGTTTTCACCTGCTCTGCCGTCACCGCCTGTGCAATACCTGTCATACCCGTCATACCACACAACAGGCTGCCGACGGCAACCAGGTTTTTCCACTTCATTGCTCTCTCCTTTTGTTCCTTTGTTCGTGGACAAATTCCAACAAACCTGTTGCAAGCGGTTCGTGCTGAACAACTGCAAACTGGCTCATTTCATGCTTGTGGTGCAAGAGTTCCGTATTAATTCACCAGCACATCTGCCGATTGCGGCACAAGCCATGCACGGTCACAACAACATCATCATGCAAAACATCCGGGCACTTATTCTATTTCCAAGGGATACCACAGCCATACACGAGACACATTTTTATTACTCTTTTAACATTAATTTTGCAAGTACAAATAAGCATATGCAAGTGAAATACGACGATTCATGAGGCATGCAGACGACGATATCTGCACAATGTTTGTGCAGCATTTTTTGCTGCAGCGCGCAATATGTCTTTTTATTTGGGCTTTTTGTCGTGGTAAGCTACGCGCCGAATTGAATCAATTCATATCATTTAATGATACACAATGAAAAAAATTTTGCGATATAAATCACTTTTAATACAAAATAAACACTGGAGAGCACTTTGAACAAAATTCAAACGCCAGCCGCACACACTATCCTGGGACATCCAGATAGCCTGTTTGTGCTGTTCTTCACAGAAATGTGGGAACGGTTTTCTTATTACGGCATGCGTGCCTTGCTGGTGCTGTTTCTGGTCACCACCGCCGACAAAGGCGGCTGGGGCTGGAGCCGGGCTGACGCCACTGCCTTGTATGGCTGGTATACCGGGTTGGTGTACCTGACCCCTATCCTTGGTGGCTACATTGCCGACCAGTTGCTCGGCAGCCGCCGCTCCGTCGTGCTGGGTGGTTTCATCATCGCCGCCGGTCATGCCTGCCTGCTGCTGGATAGCCCTGCCACCTTCTATACCGGTCTGGGCCTGGTAGTTGCTGGTACCGGTTTGTTCAAACCGAATATCTCTGCCATCGTTGGTCAGTTGTATACCAAGGACAATGAAGGTGGCCGTGATGGCGGTTACACCCTGTTCTACATGGGTGTCAATTCCGGTGCTTTTTTCGGCATTTTGTTGTGCGGCTACATCGGTGAAAAAATTTCCTGGCCCATGGGCTTTGGTCTGGCCGGTATCTTCATGATGCTGGGTGCGATCCAGTTTTATTTTGGCCAGGGTATCTTTGGTGATATTGGCCTTGCCAAGTCACAGCAAAAAACTGATGCAGTGGTGGCAGAAGAAGCTGCGCCGCACATCATTGCTGACCGCCTGATGGCCATATGCGTGTTCTCTTTCTTCACCATCTTTTTCTGGTTTGCCTTTGAGCAGGCTGGTGGTTCGATGACAATTTTTGCAGCGGATTACACTGACCGTGCACTGGTTGGCACCAGCGGCATGGTGTTTAAAATCGTCAACAGCCTGATGACCGTGATCCCGACCATCATCCTGTCCTGGCTGCTGCTCAAACTGTTTGCCGGTACAGCAAAGCGCTACCTGTTGTCGAATGCCTTGCTGGTCATTTGTATAGGTTTGATCTGGGCGCTGGTGATCTGGATGCTGCGTCGTGAATTTGCCCTCGATCAGTCCAGCGTACCTGCCACCTGGTTTGGTGTACTGAATTCTTTCTTCCTGGTGATCCTGGCACCTATGTTTTCCAAAATGTGGGAGAAATACTGGAACCCGAGCGGCCCCGTCAAATTTGGTGTTGGCCTGATCTTGCTGGGACTGGGCTTTGCAGCACTGTCTTACGGTTCTGCCAGCATTCCTGCGGGTGCCAAAACGGCTGGCGTCAGTATGATTTTCCTGATCGCAGCTTATTTCTTCCACACCATGGGTGAATTGTGCCTCTCTCCAGTCGGCCTGTCGTATATCAGTAAACTGGCACCACCACGTTTGCTGGGTCTGATGTTTGGCGTCTGGTTTCTGAACACTGCCATCGCCAATAAACTGGCTGGTCTTAGTGGCAGTTATATCGACGAGATCTCAAAACATTATTCGCTATCCATCTTCTTCCTCATCTTTACGCTGATACCGATTGGTGCAGGTGTAGTGATGATGTTGCTTAACAAATGGATGGAAAGAAAAATGCACGGCATACACTAAACTGCCTTTGCATAAAAAATCCCCGCGCCATGATCCATCGCGCGGGGATTTTTTTATTTTTAAAACTTATGCTTTAAACGTGATCCAAGGTCTGAGCCTGACTGCTGCCTTGATCAGCCCGGCCTCTTCCTGCGCCTCTATGACCGGACCTATGGGTTTATAGGCTTGCGGTGCTTCTTCAACACGACGTTCTTCACGCAGTGTCACACATTGTCAGGTGGCCTCTGCATTGTCGAGACGCACGCGTCGCACATCCTGCCGCCGTACACGCCTGCCTGCGCCATGACTGCAAGACCATAACCAGTCCGGATTACCCAGTCCCTGCACCAGAAAGCTGGCGTCACCCATGGAGCCGGGTATCAACGCCAGGTCACCATCGCGTGCAGGGGTGGCACCTTTTCTGTGTATGTTCAAGCCATGCTCACGCAAGATCACGTTATGCGGTACATCCACGATCAAATTCGATCTGGCCTCGCCCAGTACGGCTTGCAACTGCTGCCTGACCAGTTCAGCCAGCACCATGCGATTGGCCCAGGCATAGCGTGCTGCCACCCCCATGGCCTGCAGGTACTCTTCAGCCAGTTCACCGCTAAGGCCATACAGTGCGGTGTCAGGATGCTTCAGGCCCACAGGCCATTCTGACCTGGCCCTGTCCATCCAACGCTGACCGACATAGAAGCCTACATCGCGCGAACCGCTGTGTATCATAACCACGATATCGTCTTTTGCCAGCCCTGCGCGATAAGCCAGATGGCGATCAAATACCGCATCAACGATCTGCAATTCAACAAAGTGATTACCACCGCCGGTGGTCCCCAGGCTGGGGTCACGCATGATGCCTGCGCGATTAAACCAGGCTTCGGGTGCATAGCGGCTTGCGCCGCCAAATTCATGCAGACCTATGCAGACAGCAAGTTCTTGCTGCAACCTGTCCCGGTCCGCCGTGGCCCAGATACCGCTATCCGGCAAACTATCCAGAAAAGCTGCCGGGCCAGCATCACACAGCGCAGCAAAAGCCTGGACATGGGCAGGGACATCCCTGGCATTTTCCAGCAAGACTCTTTGCAGTTGACGGATCAGCGCGTCTTTATGCAGACTGGCCTGCGTCAGATTAAAACCTGTCGTCAACAGGCGCATGCCGCAATTGATGTCGGTGCCGATAGCAGCAGGAATCACAAACCCGGCATCCGTGGCGACGATGGAACCGACTGGCGCAATGCTGCCAGGATGAAAATCTGGTGTGGCACAAGCCTTGCAAACCCCGTGACTGGCATCCGGGGATTTAACTGCAGCAAAAGCCAGCAATTGCTTGACCGCCTTTTCTTCCAGAGGAAGCGAGTCCGGTAATAGCACAGAAGCCTGCGCATGTTCATTATGAAGTTGAAAAATGCCATTGGCATGTTCAACGTGAATGCCCTGTCTTTGCAGGGCCGATTGCAGACGGGGAAAAGACGGTGGTAAGGAACGGAGAATAGAAGTCATGACGGCTACCAAAATTTGAAGTACAGGTACGCCTCCGGCGATTCGGGGGCATTTGTACCTCTAGCAGCAGCGCCAAGAGGAGAGTCGTCAGTATAGCCATATTTGCTGCGATTGCAAATATGGCGATGCCGGATGTGTCTCTGCATCAACCAAGAGACGCGTTTCTTCCTTAACCAGCTGCCACCTGCTGCACCAATGCCATGGCAAACTTGCCATGGCCTGTAGACCAGTCCGAATAATCGTTTTCATGCATGAAGATAAAGACATCTGACTTATCCACACCAGCTTGTGCTTCCAGGTTTTCTGCGATGTGGGCATATAAATCACGCTTCATGGCATCACTACGACCGCGCCGCAGGCTGATGTCTATCACCACCAGTTTGTCGGAACGGGCCACGCCATTGAAGCTGCGACTGTAGAAAAAATCTTCCGCTTCATAGCTGGTGACCAGGTTGAACAACTCATCTTGTGGCATGCCTATGCTGGCCACCAAAGCCTGGTGGATACCTTCGACGATAGCCTGGCGCTGTTGTTGGTCAGTACTTTTGCTGACATGGGTACGGATAAATGGCATGTGATATTTCCTGTAATAGTTTTGAAAGAACCTGAAATTGGAGCTAAAGATGGGCCAGGCAAGATTTTCTTTGACACGAATGGAACCAACGCCATTCTTGAGGAAAGCTTCTGCGAAGAAAAGCGATTTCCATTCATTCCTATGTGCGGTAAACTCAAATAATGAAACGTCGCCTGCCTCCCCTGAATGCACTCCGCGCCTTTGAAGCTGCCGCCAGGCTGGGGCGCATGACTGCTGCCGCCGATGAATTAGCGGTTACCCCCGGTGCTATCAGCCGCCAGGTACAGCAACTGGAACAAAGTCTGGGAACAGTTTTATTTGAAGGCTCAAAAAACCGTCCACAACTAAGCTCCATGGGCAGGCAATTGTTGCCTGCCCTGACAGCCGCTTTTGACCAGATGGAAATTGCCGTGAACGCAGTACGCGAGGACAGCAGTGGCACGCTGGACATATGCTGTTTCAATACCTTCACGGTCAAATGGTTGATTCCGCGTCTTTTTGATTTCAATTCCAGGTACCCTGACATCGATATCAGACTGAGTTCAGCTGACCGCAGACATAGCACACATCAGACTGAGGATATGGCACAGGAACGCTATGACCTGGTGATTCGCGTGGAGAATATGGATGAACAACATGACAGCAAGGTATTACCGCTGTTTCAGGAATGGCTGGGGCCTGTACTTTCGCCTGCATTGGTAGCCAGCACCAGCATATTGACTGCTGCTGACCTGGAAGGTAAACCCTTATTGCATACCCGCACCAGAGCAAATGCCTGGCAGATGTGGGGGGCAGCCACCAATTGCGCTGTACCCAACACAGTGGGGCGAGAATTTGAACATTATTACTTTACGCTGGAAGCTGCCGTAGCCGGCCTTGGTATCTGCATTGCCCCCTGGCATCTGGTGCTGGACGATATCCGCAGCGGTAGACTGATCGCCCCTTTGGGCTTTTCTGCCAGTACTTATCGCTACGTGGCGCAACGTAGCCGCAAGCAAGACAAAAAGCTCGATCTGTTCTGCATCTGGCTGCAAAACCAGGCTCTGCTATGCCCTTTGCCCGCTGGCAAGCCGGATCATCTGCAGGACTCCTGATCTTACATTCCCCGTCCGCCGTCGATACACAAGCTCACCAGGCCTTCCTTAATGCACAAATTAGTAATGCACGTTAGTTGACTCATCAATAACAAGGCGATTCCGTCCAGCCGTCTTGGCAGCATAGAGCGCCAAATCGGCTCTGTGCAATATCTGAGTCCATGAATCATTCTTGCCATTCGCAAATGCCGCCCCCATGCTTACTGCAATTGCTACGCGAGTACCCTGGCTCATGATCATCAGTGACTCGACTTCCTGGCATAAACGCCTGCCTATTGCCGTTAACTCAGGTACAGATACCTGCGGGAAGTAAAGCACAAATTCTTCGCCGCCATATCGTGCAAAGGCGTCGCGCTCCCGCAAAGTGCCACTGACATGACGCGAAAATTCCACTAAAACCATATCCCCGACAGCATGTCCAAAACGATCATTGATCTGCTTGAAATGGTCAAGATCCATGATGATCACTGCCATGCCCTGGCATATATTTTCTGGAAGTTGATCCAGAAACCAGCGACGATTTCCT
This sequence comes from Undibacterium sp. GW821-FHT11B02, assembly GCF_058808955.1. Classification (NCBI taxonomy): domain Bacteria; kingdom Pseudomonadati; phylum Pseudomonadota; class Betaproteobacteria; order Burkholderiales; family Oxalobacteraceae; genus Undibacterium; species Undibacterium sp. GW821-FHT11B02. The sequence goes on from NZ_JBXASD010000001.1 coordinate 365,292, forward strand.
ATTCCTGTTAATTGATCTGTCTGAGCCATCAATTTCAAATGGCGTTCAGTGCGTTCGTTGACCAAAATAACGGTCAGCAATGCGATGCCAAAATTAAGCAAAATTTGCAGCAAGAACATCTCTGCAATGGGAAAAATGAAGGTCTTTCCAGAGATCAGGCTAATGAGATTGATTGTATAAACTAGCGCACTCAGGATTAGCGTTGCCGCCAATAACCTGCGTACAGGAAGTGCCTCATTACGGTAATCAAGGCGAACTTTCAATGCGGTAAGTATCAAAAATATCACTGCATTAATATGGAAGACGCTGGCCCGCAAGACGTTTTGGCCAGGAAAATCTGTAAGCCATCCTAATAAGGCCAAGCTCACTGGCACTGACAGCACCAGCCTGTTTTTCTGCCAGCCGCGCCGGCCACTTAATTCGCTCAATCCTGCCCAAAAAAGCGCATAACCCAAAGTGCCAAGGAAAAGGCTCAGATGTGTCCACAACCAATAAGGCAGGCTCGCATTTTCACCCAGACCAGCGACCGTTGCGCCCGCGGCCAAAGCAATGAAAGCAATGGCTAACAGACCCAAGCCTTTTACTGCCACCAATTGTTTTCGTAAGTACAAAAAAGCAAATGCGCCAATAAGAAGTGAAGTTTCGTGCAGTAACAGGACAGTAGCCAAATTTATTTCGGGGAACATAAATGCGAAGAGGTGCCTGATTGAATAATATGACAAGCGGGTATAAGCAAAATAAGTGCACCAGGCGCATTGCTGTTCAGTGCAACTATTTTCAGTAATATATTAGCGCGCAAGTATAACAAGGCCGTGAATTCCAGCTCCGGAACTGCGGGGAATAATCAATCAATTGCAATCAAATGAATGATTGTTTGTATTTTTGAAGAGGTGACTGACCAGGGCGTGCAGGCAATCAAATTGAGAGATGCGCTCTAAAATAAACTAACCAGGTATATTTTGTCGCCCCCAAAATGGAAAAACCCCGCTGAATAAATCAGCGGGGTTTGCGATCTGAGACTGAGCGGGCGGCTTAACGTTCTATCGCCAGCGCCACACCCATACCACCACCGATACACAGACTCGCCAGACCTTTTTTGGCATCGCGACGTATCATTTCATGGATCAGGCTGACCAGGATGCGGCAACCGGATGCCCCGATAGGATGGCCGATTGCAATCGCACCACCGTTGACGTTGATCTTGCTGGTATCCCAGCCCATTTCCTTGTTGACGCCGATGGCTTGTGCAGCAAAGGCTTCATTGATTTCCATCAGATCCAGGTCTTGATGCGTCCAGCCTGCTTTTTTCAGGCACAACTGGGTCGCAGGGACTGGGCCCATGCCCATGATGCTTGGGTCAATACCGGCAGAAGAATAAGCCTTGATGCGGGCCAGCACTGGCAAACCCAGCTCGTCCGCTTTTTTGGCGGACATCATGATAACGGCAGCAGCGCCGTCGTTCAGGCCAGAGGCATTACCGGCAGTGACCGTGCCATTTTTGTCGAAAGCCGGACGCAAAGACGACAGCGATTCCAGCGTGGTGCCGTGCTTGATGAATTCATCACTGTCAAAAACGGTCGTGCCTTTTTTGCTGACCAGTTCAAAAGGAATGATTTCATCCTTGAACTTGCCTGCCTTCTGCGCAGCTTCTGCCTTGTTTTGGGACGCCAGGGCAAACAAATCTTGTTCTTCACGGGTGACGCCGAATTTTTTGGCGACGTTTTCGGCAGTGATACCCATGTGGTACTGGTTATATACGTCCCACAGTCCATCCACGATCATGGTGTCAACCAGTTTGGCGTCGCCCATGCGGAAGCCATCGCGGGAACCGTTCAACACATGAGGGGATGCACTCATGTTTTCCTGGCCACCGGCGATGATAATGTCTGCGTCGCCCGCCTTGATGGCTTGTGCTGCCAGATGCGTTGCTTTCAAACCGCTACCACATACCTTGTTGATAGTGAATGCCGGGACCATGTCTGGCAAGCCAGCCTTGATGACAGCCTGACGCGCCGCATTTTGGCCGACACCAGCGGTCAGCACCTGACCGAGAATGACTTCATTGATCAGATCACCACTGATGCCGGTTTTTGCCAGCAAAGCCTTGATGACATGGGCACCCAGTTCGGAAGCAGCAGTTTTTGCCAAAGAGCCGCCAAATTTACCTACTGCAGTACGGCCTGCAGCTACGATTACCACGTCTTGCATGTGAATTCTCCTGGTTTTACCTCTGAGGGTATTGGGATGGTCAAACGAGTGCTGCTAAATCCTGCGTATAGGATACATCCTCTAGCTTACCACTGCTCGTGCTTGCAGTAGTTGGCACACTTAAAAAAAGATGGTGTTTTGCTATGAGTCTGGCTTGATGTGAATCAGAATGCTTGCATTTATACATGTTCGGCCACTTTAGCCAGTACCAACTCTGCCATGGGTGACAGGCTGCGCCGCTCCAGACTGACCACGCCAATTTCAGCATGAATGGCTTGCCAGCCATCCACTTTCAGTTCGACCAGCTCGCCATACGCTAGCTCTTTTGCCACGGCTGCCTGGGTACACAAGAGAATGGCATCGCTATGCAAGACAACCTGCTTCAAGACATAAATATTGTCGCAAGTGGTTACCAGCGGCAAATCCTGACCCGGTTCCAACCCAAACGCCTTGCGTAAAGACGGCAGGAAAATATCCGCCAGGTACACGCTGGCATAGCTCGCGCTTTGCAAGTCATGCATACTCAGCATATCTTTTGTCGTCAGTGGGTGCTCACGACGGCAATAAAGACCACCAGACTGTTGCGTCAGGTGCCTGATCTTGACATGCTGGTTGGGATTCACGGTACGGGTATCGGCGATAAAGAATTCCAATTTCTCGGCCAGCAAGTGTTCCATCAAGGTATCGCTGTTATTCACTTCCAGTACTGTACGCATACGTGGATAAGTGACGGCCAGTTCGGTCAATACCGCAGGTAAAAAGCTGCCCGCTGGGAAGGGCCCGGCCCCGAAAACAATCTGACCACTTTCGCAATCACGTAGTTGCGCCATCTCTTGCTTGAGGTTGTTTGCGGCATACAACAAATCATGTGCACGGGTAACCAGTTGCCGCCCAGCAGCGGTAATGGTAGCACCTGACTGGTCGCGGTCAAACAGACGCATACCCAGTTCGTCTTCCAGTCCGGAAATGCTGCGGCTCAATGCTGGCTGGCTAAGGTTGAGCTTGTCTGCCGCACGGGCAAAATTGCCTTGCTCTGCCAGTACGACCGCATGTTTAAGTTTGTTCAGGTTCATAGGAAGTTTATAGATGCCATACCTTAAAAGCATTGAGATAATAATTATAATGCATTGGACGCATTCACCTAAGTATTCCAAACTGGCTTGTATGAATAGAAACTACAAGCTCAGATGGAGACAACATGGCAAACCAGGACAGCAATATCAGTCGTAGAAAAGTGTTGGCAGCAATGGCAACTGTGGGTCTTGGTGCCGCCATGGGCGGTATGGCTGACCAGCATCTGAGGCCACGCAGCCTGCCAAAAGTGCCGGGTGCAATGTCAGCTGCAGGCTTACGCCAGCGGCGTCCGAATATCTTGCTGATCGTGAATGACCAGTTGCGCCACTGGCAAGACTTGCCATCTGGCCTGAGCTTGTCAGCGCATGAGATGCTGCTGGAACAAGGCACAGGCATGATGAATTTCCATGCGAATACCACGCCTTGCTCACCATCCCGCTCGAATATGTATTTCGGCCAGCATACACAACACACGCAGATGACGGCGAATGTGGATGCGCCACCATCTTTCCCGCAACTGGCAGACGGCTTACCTAGTCTCGGGCATTTGTTACGAGCGCAGGGCTACTACACTGCGTATAAGGGAAAATGGCATTTGAGCCATCTGCGGGCCGACCCCGGCCTGGTGTACGGGCCTTACCCAACGACTGAAAACGCGCTTGAGCCTTTTGGTTTTTCTGACTATAACGCCGATGGTGATCCACATGGTTCCACCTGGACCGGTTACCGTTATGATGGGCAAATCGCCAGTAATGCCGTGCAATGGCTGTGTAGCAAGGGGCACGAGATGCGTAGTATGCGCGGCAGGCAACCCTGGTTTCTGGCGGTGAATTTCGTCAATCCGCATGATGTCATGTACATCAGTACCGGGGATAAACAGGTATCCAGCAGGCAGCAACGCAATATGCTGTCGCCCTTGTCTACGCCACCGATTGGCGGTTTTTATGACAAAATCTGGGATCTGCCGCTACCGGATAGTTATTACCAGGACCAGTTGAAGGACAAACCCTGGGCCACGACTTCCTACATGGAAATGTGCAACTGGCTGTATGGTCATATAGACCCAAATGATGAAGCTGCATGGCGTGCCTACCAAAGCTATTACTTCAATTGCGTGCGGGATGTCGACAGCCACGCAATGACGGTCTTGCAGGCACTGAAAAAGCTGGGCATGGAGCAGGACACTATCGTCATCTATACCTCAGATCATGGCGAAATGGCTGGCGCACATAAACTGCGTCAGAAAGGCCCTTTCATGTACAAGGAAAACCTGCGCCTGCCCTTCATCGTACGTCACCCGGATGTGGCAGGCAGCAGGATGACCAACGCGCTAGGTTCACATATCGACCTGGTACCCACCATACTGGGTATGGCCGGGGTCGATAGCCGTGCAACTGCAGAAAAATACCCCTACCTGAAAGGCATGGATATCAGCGCCGCCATCACCACGCCGGGGGCGACTACAGAGCGGGACAAGAAAGGCATCTTGTTCAATTATGGTGTGCCACTGTATATGGACCCGGAATTCACACGCAAGGGTGCAACCACCGGTAAGACGTATAGCAAGCTGAGTTCGCTTTTCATCGGTCTTGAAAGCGGGCAGTTTTTACCCAGCCTGGACAACCCGGCGCTGTTTCGCGGCATCCATGATGGCCGCTACAAATTTGCCCGTTATTTCAAACCTGCCGATCACCATCAACCACGCGACTGGCAAAACCTGACCACCCGCAACCAGCTGGAGCTTTACGACACCCACACGGATCCTAATGAAATCACCAACCTGGCGGCCAAGCCGGAGCAATATAAAGAATTGCTGCTGAATTTAAACAGCAAGTTGAATACACTGATCACTACCGAAGTCGGTGATGATCTGGGCAGAGAATTGCCAGGACCGGCATTTTTATATCAACGAGAAACCTGAATAAACCTGGGGGAGAACATGCAAGAAAAAACCATAAGCAAAATCCTGTATGTCAGTGGCATAGTCACCATGCTGGCGGGCTTGCAATTTCTGGCCCCTACCCTGTTCCTGCAGGCATCCGGCATGCAGGTGGGTGATGTTACTGGCCTGTTTTTCGCCCGCCACTGGGGTTTGATGGCCTTTGTAGTCGGCGCTTTGATCTTGTATGCCGTCAAACAGGTGCAGGCACGCCGGGCGATTTTATTGGCAGCGACAACAGAAAAACTGGGCCTGGTCGTCATGGTGACAATCAACTGGGCCGAGCCGGCCTTGCAGGGCTTGCATGTTGCGGCCTTTTTTGATGGCACCTGTGTTGTGCTGTATCTGATTTATTTGCTGGGCAAGCCAGCACAACCGCAAACTTAAATTTTGACCAGACATGAAAAAATCCCCTCATGCGAGCATCAGGGGATTTTTATACTGCAACTCAATTTTCATTGAGCCTGAAACATCAATTGCTAATTACTTCTTTTTAGCAGTTGCTTTTTCAGCAGCTTGTGTGAATTGCTGGGTAGCCTTGGTCAGGTTTTCTTCCAGTGTTTGCACAGCTTGCTTGGTTGTTTTGGACAGTTGTTCGTAACCTGCGTTGATGTTGCCAACAACAGATTTCAAAGCTGTCACAGCTTGTTCGGAACCAGCTGGTGCATTTTTAGTTACTTCGTCGATCAGAGAGATCACTTTAGTATTTGTTTCAGCGATGTGCGCTTCAACTGCTTTAGTGAATTCTTGCTGAGTTGCTGTAGTGATGCTTGCCAGGTGACGGCCATAAGCCAGGGCTTTTTCTGCACTTGGCTGAGCTTGTGCTGCAGTCAGGGAGAAAAATTCTTGTGGGTCTTTGGCACCGATCAATTGCTTGGCAGCAGCTGTACCTTCTTCAAAACTGGCTTTGGCAGCATTGACGTTCAGGGCAAACAATTGCTCCAGACCTTCAAAGGCTTTCTTGTTCAGAGAAGTCAGGGAAGCAAATTGGGCTTCCAGGTTAGCTTTGGTAGCAGCGATAAATTGTTCTGGTGTATTGGTAGTCATAACATTCTCCGGTAAATGGAATTAAGTGGATTCAAACATCGGCAGCGCCTTCCATTAACTCAATTGAATGGTGCACCGCAACAATTACGATTTTACACGGAGAATTTAAAAGGTCAAGCACTTTTTGTGCATCGCACCAAAATTAGCTAAATTACATTTCAGAAACCTCGCTTGAAATACTATACAAAGCAAAGTGACGATTGGGCCTGGTCTTGTTTATTGTCAGGTTTATCGCTTTTACCCTTGCCCTTTTCCAACCTCAGCAAGGCTTGCTTATTCTCCAAACCACCGGCGTAACCTGTCAATGCCCCCGAACTGGCGATGACACGATGACAAGGAATGATGATGGAAACGGGATTGCGCCCATTCGCCGCACCAACCGCCCGTACCGCCGCTGGCTGCCCGATATGTTGTGCAAGTTGCCCGTAACTGGCCGTCGTGCCAAACGGAATTTGCCGTAAGCCAGCCCAGACGGCTTGCTGAAACGCTGTGCCTGCCGACAAATCCAGCGGCAAGTCAAAATCCTGGCGCTGTCCTGCAAAATAGTCACGCAACTGCTGGCTGGCCTGTACCAACAGAGGGTGTTGCGGATTCAATTGCCAGCCTGCACTCCCCTTAAAATGCTTGTGGTGTTCAAAATACACGCCACAAATACCATTTGCGCTGGCAGCCAGCAACAAGGAGCCCAGCGGACTATCCATATTCATATAGTGGATGGTTTTCATCATGTTTCCTTTCTTTCTTACATGTACATCAAGATGTCGCCAGGGATTGCCACAGCAACAATGCGGCATAAGCGCGCCATGGCGCCCATGCTTCGGCACGGCCAAGTAACTGCTTTTCTGTCAGGCGAGCCTGTGGTGGCAGACTGAGCTGTGCTGCTGCTTTTTGCAGACCCAGATCGCCAGCCGGGAATGCATCGGAAAAACGCAAAGCCCGCATCGCAATGTATTGCGCCGTCCATTCACCGATGCCGCGCACGGTCTTCAATCTGGCAACCATGTCATCCGAACTGGCGGCCGGTTGTCTTTGCAAGCCACCATCCAGCGTGAATTGGGCAATGTGCTGCAGCGTCGCTGCCCGTGTCCCGGGAATGCCGATACCTGCCAGTTGATCAACCGACAGGTCAACAATGGTTTGTGGTGAGGGAAAATGACGGGTGATCGCCGCAAACGGCGTCGTTGCCGCCTGACCGAAACGTGTTACCAGTCGCCCGGCTACCGTGGTTGCCCCAGCGACACTGACTTGCTGGCCGAGTACGGCACGGATTGCCAACTCGAAACTGTCAAAAGCACCCGGCACCCGCATGCCGGGCGTGCGCTGGATTTGTGCTGTCAGCATGGCATCATTTTCCAGATGACTTTGTATGATGGCCGGATTGGCTTCCAGGTCAAATTGTTGTCTGACACGTGCCATCAAAGGCATCAATACTGGTGCAAGTTCCGGTGCTACTTGCAGACTCAGTTGATGTTTATCAGGCAAATGGGCAACTTTCAACCAGCCAGTGATTCCATCGATTTGCACACTACGGACATAGGCTTTGCCGCCCTTTTCTTCTATCACTGCTTCCAGCCCCGGCATGGCACGACCGGCAAGGTAAGCAATGACTGCATCCCATGCATACGGTGGGCGATAAGCCAGGCGCAGGCTGACACCTTCACCACCAAGATCAGCGGCGCGTCGTATGGAACCAGGAGCCATCTGATAACGTTCAGAAAACAGGGCATTAAACCGCCTGACACTGCCAAAACCGGCAGCGAATGCTATCTCTGCCATGCCCAGCCGGGTTTCCTGCAACAATTTTTTGGCGAACAGCAGGCGCTGGGTCTGTGCCAGTTCAACCGGTGTGACACCAAATTCTTGCAACATCACTCGCCGCAGTTGCCGTGAAGACAGGCCAACCTGTCGCGAAAAACTTTCCAGGTCGTTTTCATTCAATGCCCCATCAGCAATTCTTTGCCACACGGCATGCGCCAGATTCTGTTGCAAAGCATACGGTGCCAGTTCAGGCCGGCAACGCAGGCAGGGACGAAAACCCGCTGCTTCAGCCGCTGCTGCACTATTAAAAAATTCACAGGAAGATTCACGCGGGGTTTTGACACCGCATACCGGACGGCAATAAATACCGGTAGTTTTTACACCGGTAAAAAAGACCCCGTCAAAACGACTGTCCCTGGCTGCAAGAGCGCGGTAATAGCATTGCTGCTGGGTCGGACTGTCACCCGCTTCAGGAAATAAAATGGCGGAGGCTACCGTTTTTTCCATCGTGTTTTTTACTGTTTTCATTACTGCCACTTCATCCTTGTCTGTACGGTCAACCTGCTTTGCTTTCTTCATTTGTATTTATACGCGAGTGTGCGGCACTGTTCTAGCCGTTTTCGGACAAATAAATCCAGCCGAAACCACCATGTACCGAATACAAGAAGGCAATACCGTCATGGTCTTTGGGGCAGTCCACATGATGTTCAAGTTTCGACTACACTGGAATGTATTTCCTTATACGTAAACCATCTATCCCATGACGACTCAACGCGCCCCCGATCTCAAGACCGTGCTGATTGCCAGCGGTTTCGTCTTAACGCTGGCCATGGGCGTACGACATGGTTTTGGCTTGTGGATGCAGCCTATATCGCAGGCGCATGGCTGGACCAGGGAAACCTATTCCATGGCGATGGCCATGCAAAATCTGATGTGGGGTGTCTTTGGCCCGTTTGCGGGTATGGCAATTGACCGCTTCGGCACCATGAAGATGGTGATACTCGGTGCCTTCCTGTATGCGGGTGGCTTGCTGTGGATGGCCATGATAGACCAGCCTACCGTGTTTATTCTGGGCACCGGTGTGCTGATTGGTGCAGCTCTTGCCTGTACTTCATTTGGTGCCGTCAGCGGCATCATTGGTCGTACCGCACCGCTGGAAAAACGTTCATGGGCATTTGGCATTTCTTCTGCAGCCAGTTCCTTCGGACAATTTGTCATGATGCCGGTGGAACAGCAATTGATAGGGCATACCGGCTGGCAAAATGCGTTTTACATGCTGGCGGCACTGGTAGTCATCATCATGCTGCCTATGGCCTGGAAACTACGTGAACCTGCCCTGGAGCAAGCCAGCGGCCCTCAACAAAGTATCAGCCAGGCGATACGCGAAGCCTTTGCCTATAAACCTTTTCTGTTGCTGTTGGCCGGGTATTTTGTGTGTGGCTTCCAGGTCGTGTTTATCGGTGTGCACATGCCGGCTTATCTGAAGGACAAGGGCATACTTGACCCGAATGTCGCGGTCTTTGCGCTTGCCCTGATCGGGCTGTTCAATATTTTTGGCTCTTATTACGCTGGCAAACTGGGCGGGATGTTTTCCAAACCTTATCTGCTGTCCACGATTTATCTGTCACGCACAGTGGTAATCGGCTTGTTCCTGCTGGCACCTTTATCGTCCTATTCGATTTATGCTTTTTCTGCAGCGCTGGGCTTGCTGTGGCTGTCTACCGTGCCGCTGACGAATGGCATCATTGCCGGTATCTTCGGGGTCAAGTACTTGTCGATGCTATCGGGCTTTGTGTTTTTCTCACACCAGGTGGGTAGCTTCATGGGGGTCTGGCTGGGTGGCTATATTTATACCAAGACCGGCAATTACGATATGGTCTGGGGCATCGTGCTGGCGCTGGGTATTTTTGCCGCCCTGGTGAATGTCCCTATCAGCGAAAAACCTATCGTGCGTGAACAGACGGCAGTTGCATGATGAAAACCTCGTCTTTTCCACGATCATGATATCGCGCAAAAAAATCCCGCAACTGCTATGGCTGCTGCTGATGGCCGTGGTACTGGCCTTGACTTTCATGGCTTATCTGCGGCCGGCCTTCATTCTGGAACTGGCGAATCGCTTCGTCCTTTGCTGAAACCTCCCTTCGCTGCCTGAACTCTGCGCTGACCAGGCAACGGGCCAGCACCAGCAATAACAAAATCAGATCTCATGGAGCATGACGTGGAATTATTTTCCAGCATGATGGTCTGATACACTGTTTTCCTCTGTCATTACCTGTCTCAGTCACTAGAACTCATTTCATACCGGAAACCTTATGAACAAACACCTCATGCTCATATTGCTGAGTTCTGCACTGGCAATTCAATCCAGTGCGGCAAACTCTGCGCCAGCTGAAACAGCGGCAAATACCAAGGCCGTCAGCAGCAAGAAGCCCCTCAACACTCTGGCGAATAATCCCTTCGCCACTGCCAGCAATCTGATGTATGAGTACCCGCCCTTCGACAAAATTCGTAATGACCATTATGCCCCCGCCTTTGCCGAGGGCATGCGCCAGCAGAATGCCGAAATCGCCCGCATTGCCAACAACCGGGCAGCACCGACTTTCGACAATACCGTGGTCGCGATGGAACGTGCCGGACAAATGCTGAACCGTGTTTCCACCGTCTTCACCAACCAGACATCCACCAATACCAACCCGGTATTGGAAACCCTGTCGCGCGAACTGGCCCCCAAACTGGCTGCCCATCAAGATCAGATTTTTCTGAACGCTCAATTATTCAAGCGCATCAGCAAATTGTATGAAGCACGCAGCAGCCTGAACCTGGATGCCGAATCCTTCCGTCTGCTGGAACGTTATTACACCGACTTTGTGCGGGCCGGTGCCAGGCTGGCAGAAACAGACAAGACCAAGTTGAAATCCATGAATGCGCAGCTGGCGACCCTGGCTACCCAGTTCAGCCAGAATGCGCTGAAAGAAAACAATGCCGGTGCCATCATCGTCGATAACAAGGCTGACTTGCAGGGGCTGTCAGAAGGTGAATTGTCCAGCGCAACTGAAGCCGCCAAGGCACGCGGCCTGAACGACAAATACGTGATACCGCTGATGAACACCACCGGCCAGCCATTTGAAGCCGTGCTGGCTAACCGGGCACTGCGCCAGCGCTTGCATGAGGCATCGGTAGCTCGCGGCAGCCATGGTGGAGAATTTGATAACCGCGATGTCGTTCTCAAGATAGTTCGTCTGCGGGCCGAACGGGCCGCCTTGCTAGGTTACGCCAACCATGCCGCTTATGGCCTGGAAGATGAAACCGCAAAAACCACCACTGCCGTCAACAAGATGCTGACCGAACTGGCCCCGGCGGCAATCAATAACGCCAGGCTGGAAGCGGCAGAACTGCAAAAACTGATCGATGCGCAGCAAGGTGGTTTCAAGCTGGAAGCATGGGATTGGGCCTACTATACCGAACAATTGCGCAAGGCCAAATACAGTTTTGACGACAGCCAGTTGCGCCCCTATTTTGAGTTGAACAATGTGCTGGAAAACGGCGTGTTTTATGCGGCATCGAAACTGTACGGCATCAGCTTCAGGGAACGCAAGGACTTGCCGGTGTATCACCCGAGCGTCAAGGTGTATGAAGTGCTGGATGCCGATGGCAGCAGCCTGGCATTGTTCATTGCGGACATGTATGCGCGCGATACCAAGCGTGGTGGCGCATGGATGAACGCGTATACCGAACAGTCGGGCCTGTTTGGCACTCATCCGGTCATTGCCAACCATCTCAATATTCCGCAACCACCCGCAGGTCAGCCTACCCTGCTGACCTTTGATGAAGTGCGTACCGCGTTTCACGAATTTGGTCATGCCTTGCATGGCATGTTTTCCAAAGTGAAGTACCCGCATTTTTCCGGCACGAATGTCCCACGTGATTTTGTCGAATATCCATCCCAGGTTAACGAGATGTGGGCGACCTGGCCGGAAGTGTTGAAGAACTATGCCAAACACTATCAGAGTGGTGAGGTCATCCCGCAATCGCTGGTCGATAAAATCAGTGCTGCCAATCAGTTCAACCAGGGCTTCACCACCACCGAATATATTGCCGCATCACTGTTGGACCAACGCTGGCACCAGTTGACGCCAGTGCAAATCCCCAGCGATGTACTGGCCTTTGAAACGCAGGCATTGAAACAGGCTGGTGTGGACTTTGCCCCGGTACCTCCGCGCTATCGCACCACCTATTTCTCGCATATTTTTGGCGGCGGTTATTCAGCCGGTTACTACGCCTATTTGTGGAGTGAAGTGCTGGATGCCGATTCGGTAGAATGGTTCAAGGAAAACGGTGGTCTCAGCCGCAAGAATGGCGACTGGTTCCGCCAGCAATTGCTGTCCAAAGGTGGCAGCGTTGATCCGTTGTTATCCTTCCGTCAGTTCCGTGGACGTGATCCCAAGATCGAACCCTTGCTGATACGTCGCGGTTTGCAATCAGGACAGAAATAAACGCTGATAACTCAGTCAAAAACAGGAAGGGGACACATAATTGTGTCCCCTTCCTGTTTTTATATTCCGATTTGCTACTTAGATGACCCAACTTCTGAAGTCACCGCTCCCGACGATTACTCGAGTTTCCAGACGAAATCAACCTTGGCCCACAATTGATCAGGTTTGCCATCTTTGGTACCTGGTTTGAATTTGCATTGGCTTAATGCGCCCAAAGCGGCTTTGTCCAGGCTTTTGGATCCGCTGGATTTTTCGACTTTTGATTCAACGACTTTACCATCAGTACTGATCAGGAAACCCATGGTGACGGTACCTGTCTCTTCATTCATCAGCGCGGCTTTTGGGTATTTCGGTGGTTCGCAGGATTTGCTTTCCATGACTGGTGATGTTTCAGCAGCCAGTACAGAAGCGCTCATTAGCAGTAGCAGAGATGAAACAAGAACGGATATTTGCGGTTTCATAAAAATATTTTTATTCACTTTTGTTCAGTATAAAAAAATTCCGGCAGATCACAAGTCAAGCATTGTTAACTGACATTCGAATAGCATGAACCCTGACTACTATCGGCAAACCAACTGTATCAAAACAGCCGGTCGGGAATCATGACAGCGTAATCAGAATTCTTCCCATTCATCTTTTCTGTTTGCTGATGCGGCTTTTTTTACTTGCACCTTGGCCGCAGGTAAAGATTTTACCTGATTGTTTCTGACCTTAGGCTTAATTGCGACCACAGGCTCAACACGACGTACCGGTGCAGGTGTGGGTGTGGGCGTTGCCAGCGTTTGCTGGATGCGCTCACCAGCCTGCAATTTGAATACGCTGACGACTTTTGCCAGTTCAGAGGCCTGATCCTGCAAGCTTTGTGCGGCAGCAGCAGCTTGCTCTACCAGAGCAGCATTTTGCTGGGTGACGCCATCCATTTCGATAATGGCGTGGTTCACATGTTCAATACCGACACTTTGCTCCTGGCTGGCAGCACTGATTTCGGCAATGATATCCGTCACGTGTTTTACACTGGAGACCACCTGATCTATTGTCACACCAGCCTGTCCAACCAGCTTGGTACCGATTTCGACTTTTTCTACCGAGGTGCCAATCAGGGTCTTGATCTCTTTGGCAGCAGCAGCACTACGTTGTGCCAGGTTACGCACTTCGGCAGCAACCACGGCAAACCCGCGACCTTGCTCGCCGGCACGTGCTGCTTCAACAGCTGCGTTCAGCGCCAGGATATTGGTCTGGAAAGCAATACCATCAATGACGCTGATGATATCCACAATTTTCTTGGACGATTCATTAATGGAACCCATGGTATCAACCACCTGCGCCACCACGACACCACCCTGACGTGCAACTTCAGAGGCTGATGCGGCCAGTTGATTGGCTTCACGGGCATTGTCAGCATTCTGCTTCACGGTGGTCGTCAATTCTTTCATGGACGACGTGGTTTTTTCCAGCGAACCGGCCTGCTGTTCTGTGCGAGAAGACAAGTCCAGGTTGCCAGTGGCGATTTCGCTGGATGCCGTGGCAATAGTGTCGGTACCGGTACGTACTTGTGCAACGATGTTCACCAAGCTGTCACGCATGTTTTTCATTTCAAACAGCAGACTTTTCTGGTCACCTGATTTCAGGTCTATCTGTCCGCTCAAATCACCGGCAGCAATCTGGCCCGCGATAGTGGCTGCATAATCAGGCTCTCCACCCAATTGTTTCAGCAAACTGCGGCTGATCGCCCATGCTGCACTGATACCAGCTGCCAGCGCCAGTGCCCCCAGCACCAGCATCAGGGTAGTTGCTGCCTTGAAGGCGGATTTGGCTTCGTCTGCCGTTTGTCCATTCAGCTTGTCTTCTAATGTAACGAGTTCGTCCAAAGCATCCAGCCATTTTTTCTGGACAGGACGCAATTTCTTGATCAGGGTAATAGTTGCGGCTTCAGCATTGTTGGCCATACCCAGTTCCTGGGCTTTGGCTGGCAAAGATGCCGCTGCCGTTTCCGCCTCCTTGAGCTTGGTCAGCAGCGCTTTCTTTTCTGCTGAGACATTACCGTCTTCAGCACCCATCTTGCTCAGTTTTTCATCTGCTGCGGCATATTTTTTTGACTGGTCAGCGATCTTGGCCAGTTCCGGTTCCATATCCCCTGCGTCATTGAGCAAGGTCAGATTACGCAGTGACACCATGCGGTCATACACAATCGCACGCATGTCCAGCGCCAGACGAGTCTCGGCATTGCTGACATTAACGATCTTTTCCAGACGCCCTTGTATTTGTGACATCCTCGAAATGCCGACTACCGCCACTGCAATCAATAGCGCTAACACCAGAGCAAAGCCCAGCCCCAGACGTTTACTTACTGTCATTGTTGATAAATTCATTTGCTTGACTGGTTTTAAAAAGGTTGAGGAAGTGACGAATACCGACAAAGCTTTATTACTTGCTGTTCTCCACGCAATTACTGCGTCTTTAATTCGCCAGACCGAAATTCACTCTGATCGGCCTTATTCACCAAAAACCGATGAAAACAGGGTTTTTTGGAGTGATCAGCTTTTAATTTGTGGGAATACAGCAAATAAAGTTAGAAATATACTCGAATTTTGCCCAGTGGCAAGGGGTTTTTACTGTGATGGTCTCTATCAAAATGCGCGATTTTTATAGTTCCTGACAGAAAGTATTTTCATTTATGCAGGCATATAAATTTGCTTTTTTTTCATGTGGACTAACTATTCTTGCCGGGTGGGTGTTTTGACTAAATTTTGTTCACGCTTTATTTGATTTTCCCATCGCAACAATGCTTTATTAGCAAATCAACCTCATTGATAAAAGCAAAAATTTTTGTATTTTTTTCTTTGCATCAAAGACTTAGCGAGAAAAAATGGGAATTGAAATTCGAAAAAAAACCCCGGTTTTTTTACCGGGGTTTTTATAAGGCATATCAATAATTAATACTTGTATGCAGCTGTGACATAGAAGGTACGACCCAGTGGATCAGTATAACGACCATCATAGCCAACCTGATTACCACCACCGGTATTACGAATGGTGAATGGAGGATCAACATTGAAGAGGTTACGGATACCGCCAGTAATAGTCAGATTTTTGATTACCTTGGCTTGCAATTGATAATCAAAAGTCATGTAGTTGCTGACATCACGCGCCATGTCTACATAACCACCAATACTGCCGTCAGCATTCACGGAACGGACATAAGCATCATCTGCCGTCGCTACCTTGTCGTGATAGCCAGAACGGTAATTCATGGTCAGGCTATGCGTGTACTGATCGGACACTTTCAGGGAAGTCACGAGTCTGGAGATGATACGGAAGGTGACATCATCATAGGAGTCGAAACGACCTATGCTACTTTCCTTGGCTGCACCGGGTACATCCTTTTCTGCTGTCAGCATATAAGTACCGGACCAGTTCATGGTCAGCTTGCCGATAGACAGGGCTGTCTTGAAGGTCGCATCCCAATCCAGACCGGAATAGCGTGAGCTGGCCAGATTCACAGGACTACGCGTCGCCACCAGAACTTTGGATTTCTGGATAGGATCGTAGTACAGGGAGATGTATTGATTAGCCAGTGACGGTGTCGTGAAAATCAAATCCTGAGACAGTCTCTGGATCTGATTTTTCAGTTTCACATCCCACCAGTCCAGGCCCAACGACAGGCTGCTGACCGGTTCAAAACGGAAGCCAAGAGCCGCCTGTTTTGATTCTTCTGCCTTCAGTGCATCCGCACCTGTGCTTGGATTACCTTTTTTCAAGAGACCATATTCGGAAGTACCACGGCAATAAGCAAAGCGTGGATCACTTGCCTGGGTGATGGGGCAAGGGAAGAAGTTCGACGAACCGTCATTTTTCAATGGATCGGAAATGTCATTCAGCGTAGGTGCTTTGAAGCCAGTGCCGTAAGAACCGCGCAGCATCAGGTTTGACACTGGCTGGTAACGTGCGGACAATTTATAAGTTGCCTTGGAAACGGAAATACCTTGAGTACCAGGTTGCGAAGCATTGCCGTTCACGTCATAGCTGACATTGTCTTTCTTCACAGCATCATAGCTGTCATAACGTACGGCAGCAGTGACATCCATGTTTTTGATGACAGGCATCAACAATTCACCAAAAGTACCCCAGCTTTTGCGGGAAGCGACCAGACCTTGTGAGCCGGTGCTGCCACCAATAATGACGTCAGTCCAGGCGGGATGCTGTGGACCAGGACCTTGCGAGAGCTCGCTAGGCGCATCGTCATAAGACTGCTTGGTCATATCTGCACCCAGACCCAGTTGAGCCTTGCCGCCACTCATGTCGAACAACTCTTTGGATGCGTGGGCACTCAAGACATCGATCTTGGATTTCGTGACACTAAGGTTTTCTTGCAGTATTGCTGGTGCCAGAATCGAACTGGCGTTCGCATTGATGATGTATGGATTGTAAGCGCCGGATTTGACCAGTGCATCAAAACGATTAGCACTCATGTAACCGGAAACAGCGTCATCTTTTTCCGTGTTTTCGGAGTGTGTATAGCTGGCACTGTAATCCCAGCCTTCAAAATTGCTTTCCAGGCCGATTACTCCGTGACGTGCTTCGGTTTTGTACTTGTCGGCGCGGCCACCTGCATCGCGGGCACGGAAGTAGAAGAAGGCATCGGTCACGTCGGTAGGGTTGATACCTTGTCCTGCCAACAGAGGCACTACAGATTTGTTGTAGGCACCGATGTAGTTCGGGTTAATCACCTTGACGCCAGTGACAGGGTCCGTGCTGAAAGTAGTCAAAGGTTGTGCTGGAGCCGCATAATATGCAGTGTTGGAGAAATTGGACATCACCAGTTCGCCAAACAGTGTCGTGTCTTTGCCGACTTTCAGGTTGCCAGAGGCAAACAAACTGTCGCGCTTCAGTTCTGGTAGCAATTGCACTGTGGACGCATAGTCATAACGGCAAACGCCGCCACGTGCAAAAGTATTTGGGCCATTACATTTGCCGGTATTCACCAGGTCAGGCGAGAAAGTCGCGTTATTGCCCAGGGAATCATAAATATCAGCATTCGCAGGAATGGAATTGATACTGGTTTGCCAGGTAGCATACATCTTGCCGTCTTTGACGAATTTCTGAACACCGGAGCTACCGAAGCTGCGCTGTGACGCTTCCAGGGCTTTTTGTTCATCGTGACTGTAGGCAAACAAAACGTTGTAACCGTCTTTTACCGGGTCACCAAAACCTTTGGAAATCGAGAAGTTGCTGCTGCGACCACCGCTTTGTTGTGGGCTGGTCAGTGTGGCTTCTACGTTCAGGTCAGTCTGGTTTTTTTTCAAAATAAAGTTGACCACACCGGCAATCGCATCTGAACCGTACAAAGTCGATGCACCATCCGTCAGGATCTCTACACGTTCTACGGCGGACAGAGGGATACTGCCCAAGTTCACTGCACTACCTGTACCATACGGCGCCATGCGGCGACCATTCAACAGCACCAGAGTGTAATCTGTACCAATCGCATGAATGGAGGCAGATTGGCGACCTGCGCCACCACCATTAACCGAAGCAGAAGAGGTAATGAAGCCTTGCATGGCTGGCAAAGCGGCAACCAGGTCAGCCACATTATTCAAGCCACTTTGTTCTATGTCTTTACGTGTCAAGGTTTGTACAGGCAAAGCACCTTCCTGCGCAATCCGTTTAATGGACGAACCGGTAATCTCCACTTTTTGAACTGCATCTTGCGACATTGCCGGTTGTGCCAGCAAGCCTGCACCGACAGCAAAACCGCCTACAAACATCAGGCGCACTGACCGGGCCAACATTTTTTCTACCATGACTATTCCCCCGAAAAAAACTAACAAGTCAGACTTCGCATGCAAGGCCTCACCTCGTAAGTAAGACCCCCTATCTGCATGGCAAAGCCACATTTTTATCTTGGATGTTTTTTGATTGGCGGCAATGTAAAAACTTCATGTTAAACATGGATATGTAAATCATTTATTTTTTTATTTTTGCCGATGTAAATTTTTTCATCAAAAAACACCTTTTTTTATGGAACCATTTGGGGCGTTTGATGTCAAGGCAAGTCTTCGATGCTTAAAAGCAAGATTGTTTTCTATGGAAGTGGGGTCTACATCCAAACTTTGATTGATCAGTATCTGGGATTTTCCGCAAGAAAAGTTGTGGCGAATTAACCTCGTTCTGCAATATATCCATATTATTTAGTTCATTTCAATCACAACAAAATTTTTGCGACATTGAAATGACTTTTTCTTGATAAAAGATGTCACTAAAAAGTGCACTTCTAAAATGAAAGAAATTGTCCTTAAGACTTTTGTCAACTTGAAATTTCAAAAGAACACATATTCGCCTGGTAGTAAAAAAAACAAACGAGTCAAATGCCTTGCAGCACACTAGAGCGTACATTCTGAAACAACTTTTTGTCGTAAAGGTACAACAAATTGATACCTGAAAAGAGCTGATTTCCTGTCAGGCTGAACTATGTTTTCCATTCCAAAATGTAAAAATCCCCTGCTGGCTTGCGCCAACAGGGGAAATTTTTTTTCAGGCTACTCAGACGAGCATCAGAACTTGTGGTTGTACTGAACTGAGAGGCGGATAGAGCGAGGTGCTGTGTAAGACAATTCCTGGCCAGCTGTTGGGCTGACTGCGTCGCCAGCCAACCTGACGTTATAGCCTTCATCGATAGACTGTACAACTTGCCTGTTGAAGACGTTCAGGATATCCATCTTCAGTAACAAGCCTTTAACTATACTTGGCTTGTACATGAAGTTCAGGTCCAGACGGGTATCCCATGGCAAGCGGCCAGCTGCACCACGACCGTTTGGAACACCTGAGCTGGCTGGGCACAGGTAGAAGATAGAGCCGTATTGTGACAAGCCCAGACCTTCCTGATCCATCGCTGATGGAATATTACATGTGAACGATTTTGGACGACCAGATGCCACCAGCAAGTTGCCACCAACCGCAAATTCAGGGTTGATTTCATACAAACCGTAAGCCTTGAACTGGTGTGTACGATCATTTGGCAATAAACCACTGCCGTTGATCATGGTTTCCGGGAAATCCCACAAAGAGCTGTTACCTACGTCAGACTGCGCATTGTCGGACTTGGTCAGACCTTCCTGATTACCTTCGCTACGTGACCAGGTATAGTTGAATTTACCATACCAGTTGTTACGCATTGGATGTTCCAGCATGAATTCCAGGGCTGTGTACTCACGTTTTGGACCTTCAGGGAAACCCATTTCTGCCGCAGTTATAGATATGGTACGTTGCTGTCCGTTACCCAGTGGGAAAACGAATGTCGCGTCCTGGCCTGGATTGAACAAGGCACCATTCCATCCCAAACCTGCTGCATTGTAAGTAGCCAAATCGGCTGCATTCAATTTCTTCAGGATGGCGCGGGTATCGGAATAATCGTCGATGGTATTTTTCAATTTACGATAAGTAAATTTCACACCACCGTTAAATTCTGACGACAGCGCTTTTTCGAAACCAATATTGATTTCATCCTGATAGTGAGCCTTCAAATTGGTTGCAGCCAATTCATTGGCAACTTTAGGCTGACCGAATTCAGAGTTGGCAGACAACACACCACTGATCTTGTTCAGGCCAAGAGGAGCACCCGTCTTTGGATCAACCCCAGTATAGGTGTAGAACTGGTCAGTATTCAAAGATGCACCCGCAAAACGCACCGCCAGATTTGTTGGCAATGGCAAGTGATAACGACCTGCAGTACCAAATACTTTCAAGGAACCGTCACCGTTCACGTCCCAGGCTGCCGCAAAACGAGGAGCGATTTGATTTTTTTGCTCAACGAAAGTCGTACCGACTTCATTTTGGTTAGAGAAGCTTTCACTACGCAAACCTACGGTCAGCAACACATCTTTGGTGATTTGATAACGGTCTTCGATATACAGCGCAGATTGTTTGACTGACGGGGTCGAGCCAGTAGCCTGCAGATTCAAATCAACATAGTAGCCTTGCGTACCATAGCCACCACCTGCTGCTGGAGACATATTATGGCCAGAAAGCACTGCATTCGGATCTGTGGCACGCAGATAAGTCCAGGTACCACCACCTGCAGCCTGGCTACCAGCTACCGAGTTGATCTTGTTGTAGTCCAGACCGGCACGGACAGTGTGATCTTTAGTAGCCTTGTATTCCAGATCGAAGCGATAACCCTTATTCTGGTCATTGGCACCTTCGCGTAACAAACTACCTGCAAAAGTTTGTGGGTCCGTTACGTTGTAATTGACACCCGGTACGCGGTTAGCATCCGCCGCTGTAAAAGGTTTTACACCGGGAATGTAACCAAATGGCGTCTGCACGTGAT
The DNA here is from genome assembly GCF_058808955.1 of Undibacterium sp. GW821-FHT11B02. Classification (NCBI taxonomy): domain Bacteria; kingdom Pseudomonadati; phylum Pseudomonadota; class Betaproteobacteria; order Burkholderiales; family Oxalobacteraceae; genus Undibacterium; species Undibacterium sp. GW821-FHT11B02. The sequence goes on from NZ_JBXASD010000001.1 coordinate 386,137, forward strand.
CAACTTTGGATTGACCAACCAAAGCCAGCACGGTCAAATTGTCTGTCAGATAGCCCGTATATTTCAGGATATCAATATTAGCACCCTGAGGTGCCTGCAAAGCCGCGCCGTTGGCGTTAAACCCAAGCAAGCCAGATGCATAGTTTTTAAATGTGGCGCCACCATATTGGGTATAACCACGTTGCTTGGTTGTATAGTCAAAGCCAAAATATTTGTCTTCTACACGGGACTCATCGCCAATGCGGGTGTATTCAAGATGATGATCATCTGTAATGTTCCAGTCGACTTTGGCCAGGTAACGTGGGACTTCAGAAGTTTGCTCTAGCCAACCCAATTTGTTATTGGTCGTGTTGGACGACGCCAGGCGTGCTGTCTGGGTATTTTTTTGTGTTGTTTCAGCCGCAATGTAGACAAACAACTTGTCCTTGATGATCGGACCACCGAGAGAAAAATTGTAGATCTTCTCGTCTACGATGTCACCGGCTTTATAGTTGAAAATTTTGCCGTCGGTGCCTGCATTACGAGCAGCACCTGTATTTGGGTACAAGATGTCTTTCGGCGTTGAGCGCAGACTATTCGGGGCATAAGTAAAACCTGCACCCACTTCCCAGTTATTGGTACCGCTCTTGGTGGTGATATTCACAACGCCACCAGTGGAGCGACCAAACTCTGCACCATAACCGCCGGTAATGACCTGGGCTTCAGCAATTGAGCCGAATGGCAGGGAGGAATAACCGACCTGATACAGGGCGCTGGTCACGGGGAAACCGTTAATGTAGGCGGCATTTTCTGCCGCACTGGAACCACCAAAGGAAGCGGCGTTATTACCGAAACGTGATTCTGCGCGGGTCGTACCACCGGCCAGTTGAACGATGTTGGCGACAGCTGGAGCAATCGGGATTACTGAGAGTTCTTTGGCTGTGAAAGAAGAACCAGAATTGGAACTCTTCACATCTATTGCCTTGGCGCGTTGGGTAATTTGGACAACCTGGGTACCAAATGTCGCTTCGCTGTCCTGACCGATACGGACTTCAAGATCCTGGGTAGCGATTACGGACGTACCTTCCAGCAACGACACCTTGTAATTACCAATAGGCACGGAGGGAACACGGAAGGCGCCAGATGAATCTGGTGTGATAGTGCGTTTGACACCATTATCCACACCGACGATGGAAACGCTTGTATTTGCCTTAACAGCAACTTTACCTGAGATCGTGCCGGTTGTATTTGATTGTGCCATGACAACCGGATTCATACCGACGGTCATCACACCAGCACCAAACGCCAGTATGAGCGCGCGTGCTACCAGTGTTTTTTTAAATACCAGACTGTTTTTAGACATGTTTTTTCCTAAGTATTTTGTATCAATAAAACGCAGCGCGAAACTTCCTTCAACTCACCATCAATTTCGCGCAACTTCCTCTTTCTTAAAATCAATATCTACTCAAATGCTTTTTCATCCTGTCAGAGAACACACATTGCTTGTGTAAATAATGATCGAAACACACCAGAAATATTTCCCAAAGAAAACTTATGTTATTGCAATTATTGGCTTCAAGAAAATGCAGACATCATCCCGCTTAGATTTTGAAGTTACAAATGTAAATTTTCCTGTCAAAAATACTCATATTGCATGGAACCATCGCTCAAAGGCAGTGTCAAGGCCGAAATTTTGGCCCTTGTAAGCTGTTTCGACGGTAAATCCGGGTAATAAAAAAACAAAATAAAAGAATCTTTTTTTTGTTTGTTCTTGCCAACATTTTCTATTCTTATAACTGCCAGTAACTTTGTTCGATTTAATTCACCCACATGGACTTGGGACAAAATTTTATTGCCAACGGTGGCTATTGGATGGACGAAAATTCGAGAATAACTATTTGGCCTTTTTGGAGAATAGGCAGCCCCAAGTATTTACATTGCAGTTAACACAATTATTACAAACTAGTATGATGTAAATTTTATGGAAATTGATGGGGTCAATATTGTTAATATATTTTCTTTCATGATCTTTTCTGTATCTTTAATGAGACAAATGTCATGGGTCCACACCGCAGGCAGAAAAATGTGTTTTTACATTTCCGACTAAAAACCAAGCCCTCTTAAGCGAGGTTCAGTCGAAAAAAAACCGCAAGCAAGCTTGCGGTTTTTTGCTGCAACAATGACTTGTTTACATCCCACTCATCCTGTCTGGAACTGAACAGGATGAGGCAAGATTTTTACATATAGCGCCCGTCTGTGCATTTATCAGAATGTATAACGTGCACCAACGTTGAAGTAACGACCGACTGCGCCAGACTGGTGCAGGGACGGATTGTAGTTGATGCGGCCATAAGTCTGGACATCAAGCGGAGCCATCTTGTCAAACAGATTGGTGATGGATGCCGTGAATTCCAGGTTTTTCGACATTTTCCATTTTCCAAATACGTCCATAGTCGTGAATGAGGCAACACGGCAACCGAGATAAGGATTGCCATTAACATCTACGTCCAGGCAGTCGCCACCGATTTCATTGGTGTCGCTGATGCTGGAAACATAGTTGACGTTACCAGACAGTGTCCATGGACCACGTTCCCAGCCCAGAGTGAATGTGGTTTTGGTACGTGGTGTACCACCATCGCCAGACAGGTTCACGTCACCATGGGTACCGGCAAATTCATGCACTGTACCATCAGCATCAGTCCTTCTGAACTCATTCATGTAAGTCACAACCAGGCCAGCATTCAACTTTCCATTGCTGCCCAGGTCAAACTTGGCGCGCATATCCAGATCCAGACCGGAAGTCTGTGTCTTACCAGCATTCAGGTATGGTGCTTTCACCATCAGGATAGGACCAACCAGGTTAGGGAAGTTGGTTGTTGGTTCGCCACGGACGATTTGAGCGTCTGGGTAACCGGCTGGATTAGCAACAATAGAGCCAGGATCAGAACCGCTGATTTCACCATCACGAACAATCTTCCACCAGTCCAGAGAGATACTGAAGTTCTTGATCGGTTCTACAACCAGACCAAGGCTATAGCTCTTGGAAGTTTCAGGTTTGATGTTTTTGTTACCTACAGTAATTGCACCCACGTTTTGTGAAGAGCAGTCAGCTGCCAGTTTGGTCACTGGGCAACGGATAGGATCGCTGGCGATGTTGGTAAATGCGGCTACAGCACTGTCACCATTCTCTGCCGCGCTAGGAGCACGGAAACCTTCAGCATACGTACCACGGAAAGCGATGGTATTGGTTGGTGTAAATTTGAAGCCGGCTTTTGGTGTTGTAGAACGACCATAGTCAGAGTATTTGTCTGAACGCGCAGCCAGCTGGAATTCCAGCGATTTTAATACTGGGATAGCCAACTCTGTGTAGATCGCAGTAACGTTACGTGAACCTTTGGCAGCAGAGTAACCCAGGCCAGCGATGTCATTGGTATCGGTGTACGGTGTTGGCTCGCTGTTGGTTTCTTCCTTGCGATATTCTGCGCCAACCGCAATACCCATGGCGCCACCTGGCAATTGCATCAGTTCACGTGTGGCTTTGAAATCCACAGATGTGCTCTTGGTCACGCCAGAATTGAGCAGGGTAGGGGATACCAGTGCCAACACGTCGGCTGAATTAACACGACCCTGACCAATGCGGAAAGTGCCGTTGTTTATTGCTGTCTTCAAAGCAGACTGACGGTAGTAGCCGTTTTGTGTCTTGTCTGTTTTGCTTTCTGCATACAGGAAGCCTGTATCGTAATCCCATTCAGCGACGGTACCTTTTACACCAGCCAGGAAACGCGTAACCGTTGTTTCCAGATCGGCTGTGCGTGGACGGGAAGCATCAATCCAGCGTGGGCGTGCGCGGGCATCGGTAAATGGATTGTCCGGATGGCCAATAGGCAACAACAGCTGGTCAGGGCCTGTGCCTGTATTATTGACACGTGCATTCACCAGATCGAAGCCAGCACCGGTCAAGCCGGATGGTGTAGTCTGGGTTTTCGCCTTGTTGTTGAACAAGCCGAGCTCGGTATAGGCCGTGGTCGCGTCATTGATGGCGAAAGTACCCCGTACATACAGATTCAGATTTTGTGTTTCTGGTTGTATGGTCTGGTATTGCACCGGATCGAACATACAACCGCCGCCAGCGTTATCCAACGATGTACCACCAACTGGATCCAGATTTTTGGGGTCGCAAGTACCTGGCAATTGTTGTATGCCACGTCCAGCAATGGTGCCGCCAGTGGCGCTCACAGGACGCACTGTACCCAGCATATTGCTGCCGCCTGCATTACCGGATGTGATAAAGCCGGCACGTTGGTCACGACCACCCCATGGACGGGCATCAGCCTGACCAATGTAATCGTCACGGTCTTTTTGCCAGATTTTTTCTTGCTTCTTGGCATCAATGGTCATAAAGACATTGTATTTTTCGGTTTGCAGATTACCGAAACCTATCGAAGCCGAAGCACTGGAAATGCGGCCATCACCACGGGAAGATTGACCAATACTGGCGGAAACCGATTGACCTACATAATTTTGGCGCAAGATGATGTTGACCACACCGGCGATCGCATCGGAACCGTAAATCGCAGAAGCGCCATCTTTCAGAATCTCGATACGTTCAACTGCATCCAGAGGGATGGAGTTCAAGTCAACGAAGCTGCGCTGACCGTCATCACCGAAACCATAAGGGGCTGTGCGGCGACCGTTGATCAACACCAGAGTGGAACTGACGCTCAAACCACGCAGGGACACGCCTGAAGCACTACCGGCGAAACCATTGGTGAAAGAACCACTGATACTGCCGTTGTTATCCGCAGAGATGCTGCGTACCACGTCAGCGATGGACGTTTTGCCAGTTTGCTCAATGTCTTTACGGCTCAAAATCTGAGTCGTTGCAACACCTTCTGTTTCAGTACGCTTGATACTGGAACCGGTAATTTCTACCTTTTGGACGCCTTCTTGTGCGAAAGCAGTTGGGGCCAACACACCCATGCTCAGCACCAGGCCGCTAGAACAGATCAGTCGTACTGATCTTGAAATGGTTTTTTCTTTAATCACTTTGCGCTCCGTTGTTTGTACATTACCAATAAATCTGTGACAACCAGATAAATTTTGCAATTAAGCAAAATCACCAAATTAAAATGGAAAAATATTTCCATTCATGAGTAATTTTTGAATTAAATTCTTTCAAAAATTTAGCCCTAGAATGAAACCACCTTGGAGAATCTGCTGTCAATCTTGAAATTGTACAAACGACGAAAAAACAACACTTGCTTAAATTTAGCCATTTTCTTGAAACAAGTCGCTCGCATAAGTCTACAGATTAGGACGAAAGTTCCGGGGAAATGAAAATAATTTTAACTATTTTGTAACGTAGTTTTTCTAGTGTTACATCCCTTGCAAATTGCTTTTTTGCAATTTTGTAGTACCGCGACGATATAAGATGAAAACGACAATTAGTGATTTTTTACCTACAGAAATTCGCCCTAATTTTGTGCGCTTAACATATTAAGCACTCAAAAAAACAATAGCCGGAAATAAACAATCTAAAACCAAAGGAATGAAGAGAAAATCTAATGCTGAAAAGCAAAAACCCCGGCGAACCGGGGTTTTTGTTAAGACACCAAAAAAATTGGTGGGAGAATTACTTGGCTGAAGCTTCTGCCGAGGCTGCTGCTGGAGCAGCCTTGACTTCTGGTTCCTTGAATTTGGCACCACCTGCATTGGCCATATGGACGACTGCACGAGCAACTTCTATATCATCCAGATCAGGATTGCCGCCTTTGGCAGGCATGGCACGAATACCGGAGATGGCATTGGCCACCAATTTGTCGTAACCCTGAGCAATACGTGGGCCCCAAGCGCTGGCATCGCCAAACTTCGGTGAGCCAGCAGCGCCAGTATCATGACAAGCCGAGCATATTGTCTTGTAAACAGTTTCGCCTGCCTGCAATGTTTTAGGACCGCTTGCATCTTTAAAAGTAAAGCCCTGGTCTGCGACCGGGCTGATACGCGCAGCTGTCGCTTCCGGCGTCAGTGCAGAAGAACCAGCGCCGACTTTTTTGTCATTCGATACATACTGTACCAGCAAGACAATGGCGATAATGGGGACCAGGAATCCAGCGAGTACAGCAACGATAAGTTGCTTAGGGGTCTTAATCGCTGATTCGTGTTCGTCGTGCGCGTCGCTCATGGTTTCCTCGTTGCAAATAAAGTAGGTACTGAAAATAAATCTGGAGTGCAGGCATGCCGCTTACACAAGCAATTGCCAAAGCTTGGGATTATAGTGCGAAAGTGTCCTGTTTGGAATGAAAAGCAAGAGGACTTGACCAAGAATACAGAAACTCCAGCCTGTTTAACGACAAATTCCTTGGTTTGGGACGGGAGATAAAGCCCAATTTAGGTTAGAATGTTGCCCTTGCACTACCAGAACTCATGCCTGATTATGAAATGAGTTCCAAACAGTTTCCCCCCAAGCGCCAGTAGCTCAGTTGGATAGAGTACAGCCCTCCGAAGGCTGGGGTCGCACGTTCGATTCGTGTCTGGCGCACCAAGTTTCCTTCCTGTCACGGCCTCCTTAGCTAAGCAATACTTGCTACGGACGCTACGGACATTTTCTCTGCCCTTGTCGACATTCCGACATCTGCTATATGCTAGCCCGGCTTAATTGCCTTGCACGTATTTCATTTTTTGAACCTGTCCCTATCTGCTTTGTCATACCGGTACCCGCCATGACAGAGCAGGCACAGGTTTTTCCCAATACACATGACACATGAAGGTCGCTTATGAAATCAAGCCGTCTCCAGCTTACTACGCTTAGCCTTGCTATCGCCCTGGCCTGTGCTGCCATGGCCCCCGCCACGATGGCGGCTGAGCAGGCAGTTCCACTTGCCAAAACCGCCTTGCCAGCTGGTTTGAAACTGATACGCCAGGTGGAAGGCATAGATGAATACCAGCTTGCCAATGGCATGCGGGTATTGCTGGTACCGGATGCCAGTAAGCCAACCACGACGGTTAATATTACTTACCATGTCGGTTCACGTTATGAAAACTATGGCGAAACCGGCATGGCGCACTTGCTGGAACACTTGATGTTCAAGGGCAGCAAAGCCCATCCCCGCCTGTGGGAAGAACTGTCGCAGCGCGGCGTGCAATTCAATGGCACGACCTGGCTGGACCGCACCAATTACTATGAAACCTTTGCCGCCAAGCCTGAAACCCTGGCCTGGGCGATTTCCATGGAAGCAGACCGCATGGTGAATTCGCGAATTTCCGGTGAAGACCTGAAGACCGAATTTTCTGTCGTCCGCAATGAGATGGAAAAAAATGAAAACTCGCCGGTCGGCACCCTGATACAGCGCGTCATTTCCAGCGCCTACCAATGGCACAATTACGGCAAGGACACCATCGGCGCCCGCACCGACGTGGAAAACGTCAATATCCCGCACCTGCAGGCTTTCTGGCGCAAATATTACCAGCCAGACAATGCCACTCTCATCGTCGCCGGGGCCTTTGATGCCAAACAGGTGCTGCAATTGATCAGTACCCATTTCGGTAAAATCCCCAGACCAAAACGCCAGATAGAAACCACCTATACCCTGGACCCGGCACAGGATGGCGAGCGTGACGTGACCGTACGCCGCGTTGGTGATTCACAGGCGGTGGTGGCGCTTTACCATACCGTGCCGGCAGCGCATCCCGATTATGCAGCAACCGAAGCACTAGCCCTGATACTGGGTGACACACCGAATGGCCGCTTGTATAAAGCCTTGGTGGAAACCAAGAAAACCGCCGACGTTTTCCCATGGGCAGCCAATCTGGAAGAGCCGGGCTTCCTGCTGCTGGGCGCAAATATGCGTACCGAACAGAATGTCCCGGAAGCGAAAAAGATTTTGCTGGACACCATAGAAAGCTTCGACAAGTCCCCGGTGACCGAAGCTGAACTGGCGCGCGCCAAGGCCAAGCTGGATTCTGACATTGCCCAGGTCTTCAACGATCCGGAAAAGCTGGGTGTCTCTTTGTCAGAAAGTATCGCCAGCGGCGACTGGCGCCTGTTCTTCCTGTTCCGCGACCGCGTCAAAGCACTGAAAGTCGATGACGTGCAGCGGGTAGCCACCACCTGGTTGAAATCCACCAATCGTACTTCCGGCAGTTTCATCCCCAGCGACAAGCCAGAGCGTGTACCAGCACCAGCCAAAGTGGCCGTCGATGAGCAGATCAAGGAATTCAAACCCGGCGTAGCCTTGGCGCAGGCAGAAAACTTTGTCACCACCGCAGACAACATAGACAAGCGCACCCAGACCGGCGCACTCAGCAACGGCATGAAATATGCACTGCTGCCCAAGACCACACGCGGCAATACCGTGGTGCTGTCCATGATGCTGAACCTGGGCGATGAAAACAGCCTGAAAGGCAAGGCCAGTGCCGGTGAACTGGCAGCCGCCATGCTGAACCGTGGCACCGAAAAACTCAGCCGTCAGCAATTCACTGAGGAACTGGACAAGCTCAAGGCCAAGCTGCAAATCAGTGGCAATGCATCGACTGTCAACGTCTATGTGGAAACCATACGTGACAACCTGCCACGGGTACTGGAATTATTGCATGACGCCCTGCGCCAGCCTGCATTCAATGAAGCTGAATTTACCCAACTGATCAATGCACAGTTGGCGCAACTGGAAGAGTCACGCAAAGATCCACAGGCAATTGCAGTAGATGCCGCCAAAAAAGCATTGAATAGCTGGCCAGCAGATGACCCACGTTACCAGCGTTCCATTGATGAACAGATTGCTGCGCTGAAAACCGCCAAACTCGGCGATGCCAAGGCATTCTGGAAAGAATTCTACGGTGTCAATCAGCCTGCTCAGGCGCAATTGTCCATCGTTGGTGAGTTCGATACTGCTGCCATCAAAACCCAGTTGCAAACAGCCTTTGGTGACTGGAAGGCACAGCAGAACTTCAGCCGCCTGGCCAGACCGTATCACGTCACTAAGGCCGAGGAAAAGCAATTGATCACGCCGGACAAGGCAAATGCCTTCTTCTTTGCCGGCATGCATGTTCCCGTCGGTATCAAACATGCTGATTATCCGGCCCTGCTCATGGGTAACTACCTGCTGGGCGGCAGTTCCAATTCACGCATACTGGAACGCATACGTCAAAAAGATGGTGTTAGTTATGGTGGTGGTTCTTCCTTCAATGCTTCATCCATTGATGAAGTCGCCTCCTTCTCGGTAGGTGCCATTTATGCACCTCAAAACCGCGTCAAGCTGGAAACCGGCATACGGGAAGAACTTACCCGTGTCCTGAAAGATGGCTTTACAACTGCAGAGCTGGAAGATGGAAAGAAGAGCCTGCTACAACAAATGCAACTTGAACGCAGCCAGGATAATGTACTGGCCCCCATGCTGACCAACAACCTGTATCTGGGCCGCAATATGCAGTTTGAGGCCGAGATGGAAAAGAAAATCCAGGGATTGAGTGTCGCCAGCATCAAGGAAGCCATGAACCGGTATCTGGGTTATGACAAGCTGGTACGTGTTTTTGCGGGTGATTTCAAGTAAGTCGTTCAACCAGGCTGCAAGGACTTTCCCATGAGGAAAGTCCTTGCCATTGCAGCTATTCACCACCAAACAAATTCAACTGATTTTCCGTTTTCTCGTCTGCCAGCCGTGTCCCCAGGCCCAGCAGGCGTACAGGTAACTGACGACGTGAATAGCCGGTTGCCAGCAACTGTGCATACATGTCCTGATCCAGCGCCCTGGCTCCGCATTCCACCGTGGTGACGCGGAAATCTGAAAAACGGATTTTGACATACAGCTTTTGTATGCTGTCTTCTGCCGCCGCCCTTTGCATGCGTTGCTGCAAGGACTTGAACAAGACCGGCAATTCAGCCTGGCAGGCAGCCAGGTCTGGCAAATCGATGGTATAGGTTTCTTCCACGCTCACGGATTTACGTTCCGAGTAAGCGCATACTTCACGTCTGTCTATGCCACGGCAAAGCTGGTAAAGATTATTCCCCAGTTTGCCAAAGTGCTGCATCAAATCAGGCAATGACCATTTCAGCAAATCGCGGCATTCATGGATGCCCATGGAATGCAGTTTGGCAGCAGTGACCTTGCCGACCCCGAACAGGCGGGCTACTGGCAATGCAGCAACAAATTCTTCTACCTGGTCGGGCAAGATGACGAACATGCCATCCGGCTTGTTCCAGTCGCTGGCGATCTTTGCCAGGAATTTATTCGGTGCCACGCCGGCAGAGGCGGTAATACCCACGGTCTCGGCAATGCGTGCCCGTATTTCTTGCGCGATCAGGGTGGCGCTGCCTTTGTGCTGGGTGGAATGGCTAACGTCGAGATAGGCTTCATCCAGCGAAAGCGGTTCCACCGCGTCGGTGTAATCACGATAGATCGCCAGTATCTGGCGTGAGGCGATGCGGTATTTTTCCATGGTCGGCGGCATGATCATCAGATCCGGGCAGCGTCGCACCGCCTGCGACATTGGCATGGCCGAGCGTATGCCAAAGCGACGGGCTTCATAATTGCAGGTCGCCACGACCCCGCGCTGGTCGGGCTTGCCGCCCACCGCCAGGGGTTTCCCGCGCAGCGCCGGATCATCACGCATCTCTATCGCTGCATAAAAACAGTCACAGTCGCAATGGATAATCTTTTTCAAACTGGCCACTCAAAGTAAGAATGCCGTATTTTATCCTGAAATCCGTTCTCAACTGAACGTATATACAGTATAAGTCCAGTTAATTCTCGCAAGAAATAACCAGATCTTGCGGTTTAAGCTAAGATAGTCTTATCTGTAGCAACACGGTTTGTATGCTTTTTGAAGGATGAATAATGAAAAAACTGTTTTCCCTGATCTGCACACTGGTTTTTGGCTTGAGCATGGCCCAGGCCAGCGCAAATGCGCCACAACCCTATGATGAAAACGCCGACGCCCAGGCTGCCATTACCAAGGCACTGGCAGAAGCCAAAAAAAGTGACAAGAAAGTACTGGTCATTTTCGGTGCTAACTGGTGTAAGGATTGCCTGGAGCTGGACAAATCCATGCATGGCAAAAGCGCTCCCCTGCTGGCCAGCAAATTTGTCATGGTCAAAGTCAATGTAGGTCAGTTCGACAAAAATATGGACCTGTCAAACAGCTATGGCACGCCCACTAAAAAAGGCATACCTGCAGCCGTCTTACTCAGACCGGACAATAGCGTACTGTATGCATCCAAAGGCGGTGAATTGTCGAATGCCCGCAAAATGAGTGATCAGGGAGTATATGATTTCTTTGATGAAATTACGGCCCTGTATCACTAAGCATTACCAACTCAGGCATGTCTGATCTGCCACCCCCGCCTCTGCTTCCGCCTGACCAGGCGGAACTGGACATGCTGAGACGCAGCCATGCGCTGCTGTCGAATTTTTCGCGTCATCTGTCCGGCATGTTTTATCAATACCGGCGCTATCCAGATGGACGCACCTGTTTCCCTTATGCCAGCGATGCAGTTATTACTTTTTTTGGTGTCAAGGCAGAGCAACTAAGTGAAGACGCCAGTTTCCTGGCATCCATCGTACATCCAGAAGATTTGCCAAAACTGATTGCGAGCATACGCAAGTCATATAAAGAGCTCAGTATCTGGCATCAGGAATACCGCATCATTTCTCCAGGCAAGCCAGACCGCTGGGTGCTTGGTGATTCCACCCCAGAGTTATTGCCAGACGGCAGTGTGCTGTGGCATGGTTTTCTGACTGACAATACCGAACGCAAGCTGACCGAGCAAAGGTTGCTGGCCGCTGAACGTCAACGCCGCCTGGTCATGAAGGCATCGAACCAGGGCTTGTACGATATCAATCTGCAAACCGGGGAAGGTAGCTTCAGCCCGGAATACCTGCAAATGCTGGGTTATAGCCCGGATGATTTTACCGAACCGCAACTGTTCTGGGACTATTTCTGGGGTGCGGGTGTGCATCCGGATGACGTAGGCAATCTCAAACAAGCCTATAAGGCGCACGCCAAAGGCATGGGTAAAGGGGATTACCATGCTGAATTCCGGCAAAAGAACAAGGCTGGTGACTGGCGCTGGATCATGTCGCTGGGCAGTATCGTCGAATGGGATAGCAATGGGAAACCGCTACGTATGGTCGGTACCCACATCGATATTACCGAACGCAAGCAGACCGAAGACATGCTGCGGCAAAACCAGGAACTGCTGAAATCCAGTAAGGACCGCTACAAGGTACTGGCGAAAGAGCTGGAAATCCTGATTACCAATGTGCCGGTAGGCATCATGTTTGTCAGCGATGGCGTGATCGTACGTGCCAATAAGGCATTGGCCGAACTGTGCCGTTTCCACGATGTACAGGCAATGATAGGTAAAAAAACGGCCTTCCTGTACCAGGGCCAGGAAGATTATGAGGCTTTCAGCAAACAAGTCGTCCCCGGTTTGCTGGCAGATGAACTGGTAGAGCTGGAATGGCCTCTGCGTCGCTACAATGGGGAAGCCTTCATAGGCCGCATCGCCGGGCGCGCCTTGCCTACCGGTGGTTATGTCAAGGGTGCAGTCTGGATGATACAGGACATCACCGAACAAAAAACCATGCTGGATGCCCTGCGCAATAGTGAGCAGCGCCTGCAAAGACTGATGAATTCCAGCCTGATCGGCATCATCCAGGGTAATGAAGCCGGACAGATACTGGACGTTAACGATGTCTTCACCCAGTTCAGTGGCTATAGCCGTGACTATTTGCTGACCCATAGCGCCGTTTGGGAAACCCTGTTGTCGCAGCAGGACATCAAAATCTGCCAGCAGGCCTATGAGGATTTGATTCGTACCGGCACCACCGTGCCATTTGAAATCATGCTGCAACAGGAAGATGGTAATGGCGTACCCATCCTGGTCGGCCTTAGCCACCTGGAAAATTCAGAACGTGAATGGGTCGCTTTTGCCATGGACATCAGCGACCGCTTGCGCATGAACCGGCTAAAGACAGAATTCATTTCCGTCGTCAGCCACGAGTTGCGTACGCCACTGACCTCGATCCGCGGCTCACTCAGCTTGCTGGAATCTGGCGTCAGCGGGGCTTTGCCATTACAAGCGGAACATCTGATACGCATCGCCCACAATAACAGCAAGCGCCTGATTACCCTGGTCAATGACATACTGGACATGGACAAGCTTGCCAGCGGCAAGATGATTTTCAAATCGGAAGCGCTGGATCTGGTGACGCTGGTGCAAAATGCCATCGAATCGAATATGTCGTATGCAGCATCGCTAAGAGTCAGTCTGATACTGAAAAGCTATCCGGCGCAGGCATGGATACTGGCCGACAGTGACAGGCTGATGCAAGTCATGGCCAACCTGATTTCAAACGCTGCAAAATTCTCGCGTGAGGGTGATGCCGTATCCCTGCATATCATCAATGCTGGACCGCGCTACCGGGTTGAAGTCTGTGATCACGGCAGTGGTATAGCACCGGAATTTCAAGAGCATCTATTTGAACCCTTTACCCAGGCAGACGGCACCAACACCCGGCAAAAAGGCGGGACCGGACTGGGGTTGTCGATTACCAAGGCCATGCTGGAAAAAATGCATGGGCAAATCGGCTTCCACAGTACCCCTGATATCGGTACCACCTTCTGGTTTGAATTCGATGTCTATCGCTGAATGTTCAGACGGCTTTCAAAACCTGATTGCGAAATTCTGAAGGACTCAGTTGACTGGCGCGTTTGAACGCACGGCGAAAGCTGCGGCTGTCTGAATACTGCAATTGCTCGGCAATCTCATCCAGGCTCATGGACGTATGACGCAGATAATGTCTGGCCCTTTCCATACGCAGGCTTTCGGCAATCTGGAAATATGAACAGCCTTCGCGCGCCAGCAAACGGTGCAATGACCGGGGGCTGATGCCCAGCACTTGCGCCAGTTCCTGCACACTATGGCATTCGCATTGCAGGCTGACCAGTTGATGCAGCAGGCTTTGCTTGCCACTTAAACCAACGGCTGCCAATTCGGCATCGCAAACTTTTTTGGAGGCGTCCGCCAGTTCAGGATCAGGTGTGAGCAACAGGGTGTCAAGCACGCTGTTTTTGACAATGATGCGACTGACATCGGCACCATACACCACCGGGCAGGCAAAAAAATCTTCGCCTACAGAACGGCTGGCCTGACGGTTGCCGCGCAATTCCACCCTTTCCAGTTGCAAGCCCCTTCCACAGAGCGCGCGGCTGGCATTGATGGCGGTCGCCAAATGGTCAGCATCCAGAAAATCCTGCAATTCCATATCATCAAACAGCGGTCTTGCCGATATCGTTGAGAACTGCGCGCCTGGTTCCAGCACCAGTTGCACCATGGCACCGGCAATCAACTGGTATTCCAGACCAAACTCTATGGCCTTGAACAAGCTCTCTTGCGCCAGCATTCCCCTGGCCATGGCCCCCAGTTGCGGCAGGGACTTGCGTGCGCCGGACAAGATGCCAAGATCAGCACCACCCTGGCGGCGCGCCTGCAAGAAACTTTCCCTGGCCTGACGGTAGCTGATGCGCACATCGCTTGCCGGTTTGCCCTCCGCATCCAGACCCAGTGCCGGAAACATGGCATTCAGTTGCCAGTCGCGCTCACGCCCTATCGCCAGCAAACCCGAAAACGGGTGCGCCGGAAACACCGCATCCTGTACCGACAGCACCGGGGAGGTGGCCTGGTTTGGAGACGGATTCAGCATGGATAAGCGTGCAACATGGCAGTAATTGTCCTTACTTTCTGAAAGACAGGGGCTTAATATCTGAAATTACACCGGAACGTCGATTCCGGCAAGACAGCAAAAACATAAGAGAGACGAAATGACAACTACTACTGACTTTATCGTCGTTGGTGGCGGCTCGGGCGGCTGCGCCGTTGCCGGACGCCTGACAGAAGACCCTGCCCTGCATGTCACCGTACTGGAATCCGGAGCCAAAGCGGATAACTGGGTGGTGAATACCCCGGCTGCCGTGGTAGCCATGCTACCAACCAAACTGAATAACTGGGCTTTTGAAACTGTACCGCAACCCGGCATGAATGGCCGCCGTGGTTACCAGCCGCGTGGCAAGATGCTGGGCGGTTCTTCCAGCATCAATGCGATGGTGTATATCCGCGGCCACAGACAGGATTATGATCACTGGGCTGCACTGGGCAATCCTGGCTGGTCATTTGATGAAGTACTGCCCTACTTCAAGCGTTCAGAAAACAATGAAACCCATGGCGGCCCGTATCATGGCCAGTCTGGTCCCCTGCATGTCAGCGAATTGCGCAGTGACAATCCGTACCAGCAAATTTACCTGGAAGCCGCGCGCCAGGCCGGTTTTCGCATCAATACCGATTTCAATGGTAAAGATCAGGAAGGCATAGGCATTTACCAGGTCACCCAGCACAATGGTGAACGCTGGACGGCAGCGCGGGCCTACCTGCATCCGCACATGGGCAAGCGCCAGAATCTGCAGGTGGAAACCGGCTGTCATGTGACCCGCATCCTGTTTGAAGGCAAGCGTGCCGTCGGTGTCGAATATCGCCAGGGCGGGCAAACCAAAACCCTGAAAGCCAGGCGCGAAGTGCTGCTGGCAGCAGGTGCCTTGCAAACTCCGCAATTGCTGATGCTGTCCGGCGTAGGCAACGCGAAGGCATTGCAAGGCTTGGGGATAGAGGTCGTGCATGACTTGCCAGGCGTTGGCCAGAATTTGCAGGATCATCCTGACTTTGTGTTCAAGTACCGGTCAAAAAGCCTGGACCTGCTGGGTATTTCTGCGGCTGGCAGCGTGCGCATGGTGAAGGAATTCAGACGTTATCAGCAACAGCGGCGCGGCATACTGAGTTCCAACGGGGCTGAAGGCGGTGGCTTCCTGAAGACCGACCCGGCCTTGTCAGCACCCGACATACAACTGCATTTTGTACTGGCCATGCTGGATGACCATGCGCGCAAACTGCATCTGGGCCATGGCTATTCCTGTCATGTCTGTCTGTTGCGTCCGAAAAGCGTGGGTGAACTGACACTGGCCAGTGCCGATCCCATGGCAGTCCCGCTGATCAACCCGCGTTTCCTGGAACATCCGGATGATTTGGAAAACATGGTCAAGGCTTTCAAACTGACACGCCAGTTGATGAATGCCCCGGCGCTGGTGGCTGCACGTAGCAGCGACTTCCAGACCGCCAATGTACACACCGACGACGACATCCGTGCTGTCCTGCGCCAGACTTGCGATACCGTGTATCACCCCATCGGTACCTGCAAGATGGGCGTGGATGACATGGCCGTGGTTGACCCGCAATTGCGTGTGCATGGCATGACCGGCTTGCGGGTCGTGGACGCCTCAATCATGCCAACCCTGATCGGTGGCAATACCAACGCACCGACCATGATGATAGGAGAAAAAGCGGCGGACATGATACGGGCCGGGCTGTGACCGCCCTGCCCTCCAGGTAATTTACCTGGCCACGGTTTGAGACTGGAGCAAGGCTGGTGCCGGCAAAGCTGGTCTGGCCTGCTCAAAGGCATAGCCCATATTCAGCAGCTTTGCTTCACTCCAGGCACCGGCAAACAGGGATAAGCCCACTGGCAAACCCCGCACCAGCCCCATGGGCACAGTCAGGTGCGGATAACCAGCAACGGCGGCGGGTGTACTGGCGCTGCCAGCGACCACATCACCGGCTTTGTAGTCGATGGCCCAGGCGGTGCCGGTGGTGGGGGCAATCAGTGCTGCCAGCCGGTATTTTTTCAGCACGGCATCAATGCCTTGCTTGCCCGCCCTTGATTTAATGCGGGCTGCAGCTTGCCGGTAGGCTGCATCCTGCAAACCCGGCGTGGCTTGCGCCTGTTCCATCAATTCCTGACCAAAATGCGGCATGACAGTATCGGCATGCAGTTTGTTGAAAGCAATCACATCGGCCATGTTGCGTGTCTTGACCGCTGCGGGTGTAGCAGCCAGATATATGTTCAGGTCAACCTTGAATTCATGCAGCAGAACGGTCAGTTCATCCTTGTCCAGTTCTTCCAGATAAGGCAAATCTATCTGGTCAACAATGGTGGCACCATTGGCGATCAATGTCGCCAGACTGCGTTCAAACAGCGCCCGGGTTTCGGCATCATAACCATCCACCATCTTGCGCACTATGCCCAGCCGTACACCCTTCAGTGCAGTTTTCTTCAGCCCTGCCGTGTAGTCCTTGCTGCGGTAGCGGTCAGCCTGCCGGGTCGCCGGGTCGTGCACATCACTGCCCGCCATGGCATTGAGCAGCATGGCGGCATCGCGTACCGTCAACGTCATCGGCCCCGCTGTGTCCTGACTATGGCTGAGTGGCACGATGCCAGTGCGGCTGACCAGGCCAACCGTGGGCTTCAACCCCACCAGTCCATTGACCGATGCCGGGCAGACGATGGAACCATCGGTTTCGGTACCGATCGCTGCGGGTATCAGACGTGCCGCCACAGCTGCACCGGAACCTGAACTTGATCCACAAGGGCTGCTATCTGGTGCATAGGGATTACGGGTCTGGCCCCCGGCACTACTCCAGCCACTGCTGGACTGGCTGGAACGCAAATTCGCCCATTCACTGAGATTGGTCTTGCCAGCGATGACGACACCTGCAGCCCGTAAACGCGCCACCAGAGCCGCATCTTTTTGCACCTGATTCTCTGCCAGCGCCAGCGAACCTGCTGTGGTCACCATGCCCCTGACATCAATATTATCTTTCAGCAATATGGGCAGTCCTGCCAGGTAGCCACGACGTGGTACCTGCTGATCCACGGCTATTGCTTCTGCCTGCGCTTGCGGATTGATGGTCATGACGGCCTGAATCGCCGGGTTGGTTGACTGGATTTTGGCCTGGTAACTTGCCAACACTTCCTGTGCCGTGGTTTTACCCTGACGCAGCTCTTGTGCCAGTATGCTTAATTCATCACTGGCTGCCGCAGTTTGCATAAACAATAGTGGCAAGGTACTGGCCAGCACCAGCTTCGGATTCAGCTTCAGATTCAGCAATCGGCATTTCATCAATTGATTCCTCTTCTCATTCACAAGGGAAAAACCTGACGGGTCAGCGCGACACTGACAATATAGGCAAACACCAGCAGCGCTGCCACCAGAGCCACCGCCCTTATTGCAGGCGTCTTGCCGCGTTTCAGGGCGACAGTACCAAGCACGATGTACAGAATCAGTGCCAGCAATTTTGCAGTCAGCCAATCCTGGCGGAAAGGGTATTGCCCACTCCACATCGCCAAGGTCAATGCGCTTGCCAGCAAGGCGGTATCAATCACATGCGGCAATATCCTGACCCAGCGTCGTGTCAGCATGGCTGAAGAACGCAGCATCCAGATACCGCGCAACAAAAACAAACTGCCACTCAGGGCGGCACAAGTCATGTGTAAATGTTTGATGGCAAGATAGCTGGGCTGCATATCCATAGATAAACCTCATTGGCGTTTTTTGTGCCTGCAATACTACCCGAAAGCAGGCAAAGGCGGATGCTGACAAGCACGCGGCAAAATCCATTAAACTTCAGGCTATCACTGATCAACCAGAAAGCCTCACTTGATGAATTTCCTCGACCTGCAGTCAAAAGATGGTGCCAAAGCAAGAATTGCCAGCCAGGGCGCCCATTTGTGTTCATGGATACCTGCGGGCGGCTCCGAACAATTATTCATGAGCAGCCGTTCAGAATTCAAGGAAGGTATTGCCATACGCGGCGGTGTGCCTGTAGTGTTTCCCCAGTTTTCCAATCTGGGTACCTTGCCCAAGCACGGGTTTGCCCGCACGTCTGAATGGCGTTTGCTGGAATCCGGCGTACTCGACAACGGTGCCGCCCAGGCCGTGTATGAACTCAAGGAAAATATTGCCCGCCTGACGATATGGCCGCATGTATTCCGTGCGGTGCTACGTTTTACCCTGCAAGGCAATGCCCTGCAAATGACACTGGAAGTACAGAATACCGGCGACACCCATTTCAGCTTTTGCAGCGCCTTGCACACCTATCTGACCGTCAGGGATATCAGCCAGGCCAGTCTGCACGGCTTGCAAGGTCTGCATTACCGCGATACTGTCACTGGTAAAGACCATTGCCTCGATAGTGATGCTGCACTGCAAGTACAGGCAGAAACCGACCGTATCTATGGCGGTGCACCGGCCCGTCTGGAATTGCGCCAGCCGCATCAAACCACGGTCATCAGCAGTGCAGGCTTTGCCGATGCAGTGGTATGGAACCCGGGTGCTAGTGCGGCCAACATCAGCGATATGGACGCTGGTGGCGAAAAACGCATGTTGTGCGTAGAAGCAGCGACCATATTGCGCCCCGTCAACCTGGCCCCCGGTGGGAGCTGGAGCGGAAGCCAGACTCTGGAAATCCTTGTATAAGCCCCCCATAGCCCCCATATTGCCTGCATGAACCAATTGACAATGCGTTTTATTTAACACATAGTCACAATCGCCGGTTTTGCGGGGTATTTACCCATGTATTGGCCCATGGCAAGCCGTATTTGACAGTATAGAATTGACCACTTGTACAAAATCGTCACCAATCCAGGAATGATCCCGTCAATGTAAAAGCACTGGCCGGATCATTTATTTTTTGCTCTTATTTTCGACTGAAGGATTTTATGCACTCAGCACGCTCCGGTATCCAGCTTTCACTCAAACCTGTGTTGCGCGCACTGGTTTTGGGTGGCGTCTTCCTGTTCACTGCGCCGCTGGCGCTGGCGGACAGCTTGCCCGCAGGTGTCAGCCAGGTGAGCAGTGTCGAAGGCATTACCGAATATCGCTTGCCAAATGGCTTGCGGGTATTGCTGATGCCGGATGCAACAAAACCCACAGTCACTGTCAATATCACTTACCTGGTCGGTTCACGCCATGAAAATTACGGTGAAACCGGGATGGCGCATTTGCTTGAACACATGCTGTTCAAAGGTACACCCAACAACCCGAAGATCACGGAAGAGTTCAACAAGCGCGGCATGCGCATGAACGGCACCACCTCGCTTGACCGTACCAATTACTATGAACTGTTCCAGTCCAGTGATGACAACCTGAAATGGGCACTGGAACTGGAAGCGGACCGCATGGTGAATTCTTTCATCGCCAAAAAAGACCTGGATACCGAAATGTCGGTCGTGCGCAATGAATATGAGCGAGGTGAAAACTCACCTGGTGCCGTGTTGATGAAACGCCTGCAAAGTGTGGCCTATGACTGGCACAACTATGGCAATGCTACCATCGGCAATCGCAGTGATATCGAAAACGTCAAAATTGAAAATTTGCAGGCGTTTTATCACAACTACTACCAGCCCGACAATGCAGTGTTGATGGTGGCAGGCAAGTTCGAGCAGGAAAAAGTGCTGCAATGGATTAGCGCTTCTTTCGGCAAGATCGCCAAGCCAACACGCAGCCTGCCGCAATTCTGGACCGTGGAGCCGACACAGGATGGTGAACGCAGCGTGATCGTGCGTCGCAAGGGTGACGTACAACTGGTGATGATCGCCTATAAAGTACCAGCAGGCTTGCACCACGACCGCGACGCCCTGGGTTTTGCCAGCAGCATCCTGACCGCGGCACCCCATGGTCGCTTGCACAAACAACTGGTGGAGACTGGCAAGGTGGTCCAGGTCTTTTCCAGCAGTGTCGGTCATGTGGAACCTGGCATCAGCATGATTGGTGCGGTAGTAAAAAAAGGGGAATCGGTTGACGCAGCCAGGGATGCACTGCTGGCTGGCATAGAAGATTTTAAAAATAACCCGCCGACCAAGGAAGAAATGGATCGCCTGAGGCGAGATACGGCCAATTTTTACGAAAAACTGTTGAATAACCACGAATCAATCGGCATCAGCATGTCTGAATATATCGCCATGGGTGACTGGCGCTATCTGTTCAAGGACAGGGATGATGTTGACAATGTCAGTGCCGAACAGGTAACAGCCGCCGCCAAGCGCTATCTGGTGCGCGATAACCGCACGGTAGGCATGTTTATTCCGGAAGATAATCCGCAACGTGCAGAAGTACCAGCAGCACCCAGCATGGCTGAAGTCATGAAAGACTTCAAGCCCAAGGCAGCCACCTTGACGGGGGAAGCGTTTGACCCAGCCCCGGCAAATATTGATAAACGTACGCAATTGAGTACCATGGGCAATCTGCAACTGGCGCTGTTGCCCAAGAAAACCCGTGGCGAAACCGTCAACGTGTCGCTGTCTCTGCACTGGGGCGATGAACAGAGTCTGTTCAAGAAAGGCACCATCGCCGGTTTTGCCGGATCCTTGCTGACTACCGGCACCAGCAAATATTCACGCGCCCAGCTATCGGATGAAATGTCCAAGCTGAAAATGAGTGGTGGCCTGTATTCCTTCCAGACCACCAGGGCAAATTTACCTGCCGCCCTGGAACTGGTGGCCCATGTCTTGAAAGAAGCCAATTACCCGGACAATGAATTCAAACAGATACAGGAAAGGTCCCTGGTCGGCCTGGAAGCTTCACGCAATGAACCAGGTTCCGTTGTCAGCCGCGCTATGGCTCTGCATTTCAACAGCTACCCAAAAGGTGATATGCGTGCTGCCGTGACGCTGGATGAGGCACTGGCAGAATTGCGTGCAGTCAAGCTGGAAGACATCAAGGCTTTCCATCAAGATTTTTATGGCGTCTCCAAAGGTGAATTGAGTATCGTCGGTGATTTTGATGTGGACGCGACCAAACAGGTGATCAACAAGGCATTTGATGGCTGGACCAGCAAAGCCCCGTACACTCGCATGGTCAGCAAAAGCACCGATGTCGAAGTGGTGCGCAAAACCTTCAACACGCCGGATAAGGAAAGTGCTGTCTATCTGAGCCGCATGAATCTCAGCATGAAGGAGGACGATGCCGACTTCCCTGCACTGCGTGTTGCCAATTATATTTTTGGTGGTGGTGCGGGTATGAATTCCCGTCTGTTGGAACGCATACGTCAAAAAGACGGGCTGTCTTATGGCGGCGGGTCCAGCCTGAATGTCGGTGAAATTGATCGCGTCGGCAGCTTTGGCATCAGCGCCACGGCAGCGCCACAAAATCTGGCCAAGCTGGAAATCGCCATCAAGGAAGAATTGAACCGTGCCCTGAAGGAAGGCTTTACCGCTGAAGAACTGTCCAAAGCCAAATCCGGCTTGCTGCAACAACGACTGCAAGCGCGTACCAGTGACGGCAATCTTGCTGGCGGCTGGAACAGCAACCTGTATCTGAACCGCAACTGGGGCTGGTCGCAAGCCATGGATGACAAGATACAGGCATTGACTGTGGAGCAGATCAACGAGGCATTCCGTCGCTATATTGATCCAGCGAAGATGAGTATTTTCATCGCTGGTGATGAAGCCAAAGCGAAAGCGGTAGCAGCAGCCAAATAAGTCTGGCTGGTGATGAAACCGGAGATCAATGATTTCCGGTTTTTTTATTTTATTTATACTCAATATATCCGTCTTGAACACCTCACTCAAATCCCTTGTCCTGGCAATTGCCCTGCTGGTATCACATGCCCAAACGAATGCTGCCGTTGCCATGCCTGCGGATGTCACGCGCACCAGCAGTGTAGAAGGCATAACTGAATACCGTTTGCCAAATGGTTTCAAAGTCTTGCTGATGCCTGACAATTCGCAGGCAACCATTACGGTCAATATGACTTATATGGTGGGTTCCAGGCACGAAAACGTTGGGCAGACCGGGTATGCACATCTGCTTGAACATATGCTGTGCAGGGGTAGCAAAAATTATCCGCAGATTGCCAGTCAACTCAGCAGTCGCGGGGTGCGCTGGAACGCTTTTACCCATCTCGACTACACCAATTACATAGGATCATTTGATGCCAATCAGGCTGATCTGGACTGGTTATTGGGGATGGAGGCAGACCGCATGCAAAATGCGCAGGTCTTGCAAACTGAGCTGGATACGGAAATGACGGTGGTGCGCAATGAACTGGAATTGCGCGAGGTCAGTCCGACCGAAATCCTCAGCAAACGTGTATTGGCGGTTGCCTTTGACTGGCATGGTTATGGGCATAGTACTGGCGGGGAAAAAAGCGATATAGAAAAGGTCAACATCGAGCAATTGCGTCAGCTGTATCACAATTACTATCGCCCCGACAACGCCGTACTGGTAGTGGCAGGAAAGTTTGATGCAGCCCATGTGCTGGAGGTCATCGCACGCAAGTTCAGCCGTCTGGTGACACCCAAAACTGCACTGCCAGTCATACCCACCATAGAACCGGCACAACAGGGTGAACGTCAGGTCGTCATCAGAAGAAAAGCCAATTACAACGTTACCATGCTGGCCTATCACAAACCCTCTGCCCTGCATCCGGATTATGCTGCCCTGAAAGTGGCCGGGGCCATGTTGTCGTCCGGGCGCGAGCAACGCAATCAAGGCAATGACATTGTCCTGACCAATTTCTCGCCTGCTTTTTCCATGCAAGGCAATGCAGAAGCTGGCCTGGCCGTGTTTACCACTGACAGTTATGCCGGTACACCTTCTGATGAAAATGCCAAGGGCCTGATCAAAATCATAGAAGGTTTTGGCCAGCATGCCATGAGTCAGGATGAGCTCGACTTTGTCAAAAGCCAGTATGTGAATAATTTTTCCAGGCTCATGAATGATGCGGAAAAATTGGCGACCACACTACCGGAATACATAACGCTGGGTGACTGGCGTCTGCTATTTGTGGAAAAAGACCGTATCGCCAAACTGACGACAGCACAGGTTCAAAATGCGGCAAAGCGTTATTTTGTGCGCGACAACCGTACAGTTGCTGTCTTGCTGTCAGAAGAAAAAAGCCTGGATAGCAGTATCCCGCCGGCACCGCCTTTAAGCGAGGTCATGAAGAATTTTTCGCATGTCGATGAGTATGCGCTGGCCAGTGATTTCAATGCCAGTGTCGCCAATATCCAGAAGCAAACCCGGCGTCTGAAAATCGGTAACCTGGATGTGGCCCTGCTCTCCAAACCCAGCCGGGGCCAGGCTGTCAGCGTTGATCTGGCGCTGCACTGGGGGGATGAGCAATCCCTGTTCGCCAAGCGCTGGCTGGAACGCATGACCGAACAAAATATGCTCAACGGCAGCAACCAGTTTGGCAAGGAAGCATTGGAAGCAGAAAGAGAAAAATCACATATCCGTGGTGGCCTGACCCAGTTCACCACTGACAGGGCGCACCTGAAACAAGCTTTGCAATTGATGGTCATGAACTTGAAGGAACCCAGCTTCGCCCAGGCGCAAACGACCATCGATAAGGAAAAAAGGAAATGGCACGCAGAACGGGGTAACCCGGTGCAAATGGGCATGGATGAAATGGCCAGGCATTTCAATGTCTATCCCGACGGCGATATAAGGGCGCAAGAAACCGCCCAGCAAATCATTTCAGACCTGAATGCCATCAAACCTACCGACTTGTTTGATTTTCATAAACAGTTCTATGGTGCCTCCAACGGCCACCTGGCTATTGTCGGTGATTTTGACGCGGATGAAGCCATAGCCATCCTGCAGCAGCAATTAGCCGGCTGGGAAAGCAAGGCTCCTTATAAGCCCGCCCATACCAGTATCATGGAACGCCTGCCACTCGATACCTTCATCCCTACCCCAGGTAAAGACAATGGCTATTTCATGGGGCGTCTGGATTTGCCCATCAGCCAGAATGACCCCGACTATGTGGCCCTGGAAGTCGCTAATTACCTGATAGGCGGTTCAACGGCAGAATCACGACTGGGCTTGCGGGTACGCCAGAAAGAAGGCTGGAGCTATCATGTTCGCTCGCATCTCGACGCGCAGGCAAGTGACCCGTCTGCCAGTTGGCAAATTATCGCCACCGCCGCATCGGCCAACGTGGACAAGCTGAAAGTTGCGATCATTGAAGAACTACGCGCAGTCGAAAGTGGTGGATTCAGACAAGAGGAGCTGGCAAAAGCCAAACAGGCATTGGGCCGTCTGATCCAGCAACAACGCGCCGACGATACCCGGCTGGCAGGTTTATGGAATACCGCTTTGCATCAGGGCAAGGACTTTTCCCTGTATGCACAAAGAGAATCCGCCATCCAAAACCTGACGCTGGAACAATTGAACCAGGCCAGCCGGAAATATCTGCAACCCGGCTTGTGGAGCATAGTGACTACGGGGGATACTAAAAAGATGAATCAAAAACAGTAAATTTTCAGACTTTGCTGGAAAGGCTAATCAACCCTTCCAGCTTCTTTGCAAGCCGGTGTCGGTATGTATCCAGCCGCCTTGCGCCGTCTGGCGGTAATAAAAACCGACACCGCCCTGACGGAAGCTCTGTATCAATTCCCCCAGTATTTCTTCATGCAACTGTGGTATGCGGATATCTGCGGCCTTGCCTTCCATATGCAGGGATTTGCGGGCAGCCGGCACACCTTCTTCGATCAGGCGCTGGTTCGATGCCAGGGTGCGGTAACCGGATAAAATCTCCAGTGGGCGGCTGACACCAAAGCGTGCCACATACGCCTGGGTAGCCCATAGGGTTTCCAGCAGTTTGGGGTCGATGGGGGCAGTCTGCTTGCCATTCACATCACGCAGCAAATGGCAGAGTTGCTGATACGCAGATTCCAGCACGTCACCGTCTTTCCAGTACAGGATCTTGCTGCGTTCACCGGTCGCCGGTCGTATCAGGTCCAGGGTTCTGGGCTTGACCCAAAATTCGATATCCAGCGCCTGGGAATCAAACAAATCCGGCGGCGGCGCAGGTTGAGCAGATTTTTCTCCCGCAGGAGACGCCTGCGATAGCACCGGCTGACCGAGCAAGCCGGTAGCACTGAGCAATAAACCCTGTTTTAAAAGCTGGCGTCGGGTTGGCATCATTATGTCGTCATGGTTGCACTTGAAGAAACTGCTGCCAAGTGTACATCTGAATCGGGATTTTGGCTGATGTGACAACGCTTCATCGGGCAAATTTGCGTTTGATGACACTGAATTTGCAGTCTGTCTCTATGGGCAGTGAAAAAACATATAAATCCTACTACACTTGGATACTGTTAACTCTTTCATCACGTCAAATCATGATCAAATCACTTGGATGCCTCACGTTGCTGGCCCTCATGCTGGGTGGCTGCGAAATCAGTGTCGACGGCGATACCATCAAGGGTAGCGGTAAAATCGCTACCGAACAGCGCAGTGTGACTGAATTCAATGCCATAGAAAACTCCAGTTTCTTTGACGTCGTGGTCACCAACGGACCGCAAGCCAGCGTGGTCATCAGTGGCGACGACAATCTGGTACCGGAAATTGAAACCGTGGTGGAAAACAAGGTATTGATCATACGCAGCAAGCGCAAATCCTACAGCTTTACCTGGAGCAACCAACCCGGTACGATCAGGGTGACCACCACGAACGGGCTAAGCAAAGTCACCAATTCCGGTAGCGGTGACCTGGATGTGCACGACTTGCAGGCAGAAAAGCTGGCACTCTACATGCATGGCTCTGGCGATGTCAGGATTACTGGCAAGGTGGGTGCATTGAAATTCCTGTCCACCGGCAGCGGCGATCTTGACATGCAACAATTGCAAGTCGCACAGGCCGAACTGGAAATGCGCGGGTCCGGTGAAGCCCGTTTTGATACCGTCAGTCAATCTTTGGATGTCACCGCTAGCGGTAGCGGTGACCTGCGTGTTGATAACCTTCAAACAGCCAGCGTCAAATTGACAAAACATGGGTCTGGCGATGTCCGTTTGATGGGCAGCATTAAAGCCTTACAGCTGGAAACGGTAGGTTCTGGGGACACTGATATCCAGGGTATCAAGGCGGAACAGGTGAACGTACGTTCCAACGGTTCAGGCGATGTAAAACTGGCGGGCGAAGTCGGCCAGTTAACGGTCACGACCAGTGGCTCTGGTGATCTGGATGCGAATAATCTCCAGATCAAGGACTTGCAAATTGCAAACAGCGGCCCATCCAACCAGACCTTTCACCACATTCAAGGAAATTTGAAGGCAGACATGTCAGGATCTGGAGATCTGGATGCTGAACTGCAATCGGATGCATCACTGGAACTCACCATGCAAGGCCCAGGCCAGGCAAACCTGAAAGGCAAGGCCAAAAGCCTGACTGCCAAAGTCAGTGGCAGCGGCGACCTGCGTGCCAGCGAATTGTTGCTCGACAGCGCCAGTATCAAGGTCACTGGCCCTGGCGAAGCAGAAGTCAATGTCAAGAAAGCTGGCGGTTCACGCATAGTCAAAATAGATCGTAATGGCGTGGCGAGCTAAAAATCTCTCGTCCATCTGAGCTGTGCATCAACAGTCAGGTCGCCAGCCAGAAAAGTCCAACCTCAAAAGTCCAGCCTGCAGCAGCGGCTGGGCTTTTTTATTGTGCAGAACTTAGTTTCAAGACTTCCCAACGCGTATCAAGTCCAATCAGCGAAACGACCAATTCTGTCAAAGTAGAACAAAGGAGATAAATTGCGCTAAGATAAACCACGCTTCGTCCGCAACCGGAATCGCCATGCCCAGGTTCTTGCGCTTATTTGCCTGCCTCTTGACAACATACCTTTGCCTGACGGCTCAGGTGCACGCCAGAACTGGCCAGCATCCGGTATTGTTGATGAGTGAAGAATTGAATGACAAAGGCAAGCTTGTTCCGATATCTGCAGCAGTCACGGCCTTGTTGCACTACCTGGAACAGCATTCCGGACTTACATTCGACATACGGCGCTATCCCTGGAAACGTGCGCTGGAAAACGCGGAAAAAGGAGAGGGTCTGATCTTTGGCATATCAAAAACGCAGGAAAGATTAGGCAGTTTCAAGTTTTCCCAGCCGATTTTTACCGATCAGTCCTTGCTCGTCACCCTTTGTGATAACAAATTTATATTTCGGTCGCTGGACGACCTGAAAGGCAAAACAATAGGTATCGTTCGTGGTACCAGCAATGGGGACAAGTTTGACCAGCTCAGCAATGTGCTGTTCAAGGTGGAAGACGATACCAGCAATAATTTGATGCGTCTGAAGAAACTGTACCTGGGTCGCATGGATGCGTTTTTGTTATATAGCTCGACAAACAACATCAGCCAATTGGAAAAGCGTATCAACCAGCAATATGCAGCGAAATTCACTATGAGCCGGACAACGGAAAAAGTATTTTGTATTTTGCCAAAGCCGGTTTCTTCTGTGGACATTCATATCGCTGTCCGGCCTGATCTTGACAAGGGATTGATACAGAAAATCGACCGCGCCATCTTGCGCGCCCGCCAGGAAGGTGAACTGGCCAGGGTATACTCACTACGCTAAGCTGCTATCAGTTGGCAACAACCGGCATTACTGCATACTGTTGCGTGCCCCTTTAAACTGATGCTTCAGCACCAGCCTGCTGCTGGCGATCAGACTATTCAAGCCCAACATCAGTTGTATTAACAAATGCCCTTGCAGGCACCATACCTGACCACGCGGCGCGCTTGCCTGTGTCACCGCTGTGAGTACCGGAGCGACCCATTGCGCTTCAGATGTCAGGTCCAACAAAACGTCGCCATCAGAATTGGTATGCAGATACAACTGACCACCATGCAATAAGGTCAGGCAGATGCCCTGCCCTGTGGTTGGCTTGTTGTCCAGGGCCTGCTGTAATTCACGGTGTTGCAAATCCATCCATGCTTCAACGTCCAGCGCGGTTTCCAGCGAGACCCAGGGATGCTCTTGCAAATCCGGCACAGCATCAGATTGCGGTTTGTCATTAAACATCATCTTGCTTCTTTTACTTTCATGCGCGTCATTTCGTTCCAGTTTCACGTTTCATTTTCAACTTAACAGCTTATTGACGCTGACGACTGCATTTTGACACAAATATTACGTCCATATCATTATCAAAATATTACTTCGGTATGTCGCAAATTCTTCACATTCATATTTCCTCCACATCTCTGATTTAAATTTTCGCATTTGTCGGGTATGGTTGCGAATTCGCCAAATATAGACACTGCTTCAATGCCGCAATACGAATTTTGCAAGGCATGCGGCCCAGCACCGCTACCCTGGCCGTCAACGGTAAGCTCAAAGTGGACTTTAAACTCACCAATGGCGGTGCCTTTGATAGCGATGGCCTGGCCAATGGCAAGATCCTGATGACAGGGGCGCTGGGCTTTAAGACAGTGCCGACCACCCCAGCGACTGGTTTGCCGAATGACAAGGATGCTGATGGCATCCCGGATGCAGTGGAACTGACACTGGGTACCAATCCGCTGGTGAAGGACAATGATGTGTTCCACCGTTCTGATCTGTTTGCCATGCAGCTGTACCGCGACGTGCTGTTCCGGGAAGCCGATACGGCTGGTGTGCAGTACTGGCAGCAGCAGATTGACAGTGGCAAGATGACCAAGGCACAGGTCGCGGCGTCCTTCATGGCATCGTCGGAGTTCCAGAATGGGATTGGTAGTCTGACAAGGTTGTACTTTGGTGCCTTTGACCGTTTGCCGGACCACGATGGGCTGGCTTACTGGATGCAGCAAGAGAAGGCGGGCATGAATCTGAGTAAGATCAGTGCCTCGTTTGTGGCCAGTACGGAGTTCCAGACTACTTATGGCAGTCTGGACAATAGTGCCTTTGTGGACCGGGTATATCAGAATGTCTTGCACAGAACATCAGATGCGGCCGGTAAGGCTTACTGGCTGGGGCAGCTCAGTAATGGGGTGAGCCGGGGCGATTTGCTGGCGGGCTTTACGGAATCGACGGAGTTCAAGGCCAGTTCCCAATCCAAGGTGTCACTGACACTGGATTATATTGGCTTGCTGGGACATGCACCGGATCAGGCGACGTTTAATCAGTTATTGGCGCAGCAGGGGACGGATGTGGTGACGTTGATTGGGCAGTTCATCAATTCTCAGGAATATCATGACCGGTTCTTGCCAGCATAAGTAAATCGCTTTTTACTCTGACCCATCCATTTATCAAAAGACAAGCTGTCCGTGCCTGATAATACAACACACGGACAGATTTACTAGTCTGATTTATTGAAGATCATTTTTCTTCGACAAACTCGGGCATTGCTGACGAATGATGATTGATGATTTTCCAGTCGCCATTGATTTTCTCATATACATAGGTATACCGTGCTCGCACCTTTGCTGGTTTGCCATTTTTCACCACGTCAAAAGTATAGGCACCGCTATCGAGTGCTGTATTCTCACCGAACAGGCGAATCTGACGATAATTGATGGTGCCCTTTGGCTTGAGTAACAGAAAATGCTCAAAGTACTCTTCAATTTCTTCCGGTGTTGCACGAATTTTATTCGACACCGTAGGCTGCAAGATACCGTTAGTCGCATAAAGCTTTACGACTTCTTCGGGCTTTCCAGTGGCAAGCGCGGCATTCCAGCGATCAAAGAGTCCGGCAATTTCCTTTTCTGCAGCAGTAGCTGGTGCGGTTGCTACATGATCATATCGTTTGGGAGGGGCTTCTGCATAAACAGTACCACCAGCGAGCAAAGCAATCGCAAAGAACAGACTTTTCATTTCATATTTCCTATAGTTGACAATATATTCAAACCTTCTTCCTAAGAAGTTGAAATGATGATGCCGGACTGTCCAATACTTGCCATCAGCCACGTGGCCTAGCATGCGATATGCCGTATGGCATATACTATCTGTTATGGACACTACACCCTCGACCACAGCGCATTCCTTACGTGAACAGTATCGCGACAACCAGGCAAATCTTGCCCGTCTTCGCTTGTTGCATGATGTAGGCCAGATACTGGCTGATGGGGAAGAATCAGCCATATCTGCAGTGCTTGCCTATGCTTTGGAGTTTTCAGCTTTGGAAGCCGGTGCCGTGTTGGTGGAAGACGCAGGTGCCTTACGTGTGCATGCGTCAAGGGGACCTGTTTTACCCTGTGGAACGCGCTTCCCGGTGCAGGGCATCCTGTCAACAATGCTCAAGCCGGATGCAAGAGTAGTGATCAGACAAAAAACCATCAGCCGCTTATTGTTGCCTGCAGGGGGCGTAGCAGGACTGGAAATGCTTTTTCCATTGGTGAAGCAGACGCGTACCAGAGGCATATTGGTACTGGTCAATCGCAAGCAACTGGCGGAACCAGCGCCTGCCGATATTCTCACTCTTGGCACGCTTGCCAACATATTGGCGCTGACATTGCATGAACCATCAGAAGCAAGCACCACTAAGAAGAATGACCATATCAAGCAGATAGCCGCACTGCTCACTGCCCGCGAACGGGAAGTGCTGTCACTGCTGCCACATGGTTTGACCAATTCCGACATTGGTGACAGGCTTGGTATCACCAAGGGCACGGTCAAAGTACATGTGGAACGCATCATTCATAAACTCCAGCTACAGGACCGCACGCAAGTGGCCGCCCTCGCAGTCGAATTGGGTATGGGTAGCTCCGGGTCTTCCGGCATCAAGACATCATGACAGCACTATCAAGCTGGCCAATGCGGTGGTGGTCAAACCGCCCCATGCGGATCAAAGGCTTGATTGTGATCGCTTTGCCCATCATGGTCTTGCTTGGCACATTGATATCCAGTTACCTGATGGGAATCCAGGCGAACCGTGCCCAGGAAAATGTACAACGCACGATACAAATCCAAAGAGATATTCAAGAAGTACATACTTTGCTGGCTGAAGCAGCAACCGGTGTTCGCGGCTATTTGCTGACCGGGCATCAAAATTTTCTTATACCTTACTATGTCAGTGAGACCGAGTTACCAAAAACATTGCAGCGTCTTAAATCGCAAATCCGCGATGAACAACAAATCAGCTTACTTAAACGCCTGGTTTCTCTTGCTGACAAGAAAAGCGATGGCCTGGTTGAACTGATCAACATGGGGCCAGCATCCCCCCATGAGACATTGACGCAGGCCCTGATCCTGAATAAAAAAGTACTGGATGATTTGCGTGCCCATATCGATACGATGCTGATACGGGAAGAACAACTGCGACAAGAAAGCGTGCAACAGGCAAACCGGGTACACAATCTCACCATGGTTGTCACGGCTGGAACTGTAATTGCAGGTGTACTTGGCGCCCTGTTTGCAAGTTTGCTGTTTTCTGCCGGTATAGTGCGGCGGGTACATCAATTGACGGCAAATGCGGGCCGCCTGGAACACGGCCTGACACTGGTTCCGATTGATGCAGCCGATGATGAATTGGGTCAACTTTCCGACCGCATGGCACGCGCCAGCCATCTGCTTGCAACCCGTTCAGAGGAAGTACAAAAGGCACAGCAAGAGGCCGAGCGCGCCAATCAGTCCAAGACCGAATTTCTGTCCCGCACCAGCCATGAGTTACGCACACCGCTGAATGCCATCCTTGGTTTTGCGCAACTGCTACAACTGGACATGCAGGCTAAAGATGCACAGCAAAGCGTCAGTCACATCCTGAAAGGTGGTCACCACCTGCTTGCCCTGATCGATGAGGTATTGGATATCGCTCGTATCGAAACCGGCCATTTGAATCTTGTATTGCAGCCAGTCGAGACTGGAGGGCTCTTGCGCGAAGCACTGTCACTGATTGCACCGTTGGCACATGCCAAACATATTTTATTGCTTGGCCCGGAAAAAACCAATGAAATCTACTTGCTTGCAGACCGCAAACGCCTGCTGCAAGTAATGTTGAATCTTTTGTCCAATGCAGTCAAATACAATAAGGAAAATGGCACGGTCACACTTAGTGTACATGTGCAGTCAACCCAAGTGCAGCTAATGGTAGCCGACAGTGGTGTTGGCATCTCGCCCGAAATGCAAAAGCGACTGTTTACTCCCTTTGACCGTCTCGGTGCAGAACGAAAATTAGTGGAAGGAACCGGTCTTGGCCTGGTCGTATCAAAGCAATTGGTGAATGCAATGGGCGGGGAAATCGGCATATCCAGCATAGAGGGCGAAGGCAGCAAATTCTGGGTAAAGCTACCTATTGCGCAAGCAGCGATGCCGGAAAAAAAACAGCCGCCGACATTCACTCTGCTGGCACATTTGAATCGACCTTGCACGATACTGTACATCGAAGATAATTCATCGAACCTGGTATTGGTTGAAATACTGTTGACACGCAACAAAAATATAAAACTTCTCAGTGCAAAACAAGGAGCAGAAGGTCTGCACATTGCACATCAGCAACTACCAGATTTGATACTGCTTGATCTTCAACTATCAGACATGTCCGGAGAAGAAGTGTTGCAGCAGGTGCGTGCATCGTCAAGCCTGAAAGACATTCCGGTTGTCATACTGAGTGCAGACGCGCTAACTGCTACAATCGACCGGCTTCGTGCCAACGGCGCAAACGAATACCTGACCAAGCCACTGGACGTAACACTTTTCCTTTCAACTCTGAATCGTCTTTTGCCATGAATGTTTCTGACATACTTGCCATGCGTATCCTGATTGTCGATGATGAAATCGACAATGTGCAGTTACTCGAAAAAATATTGGCCCATGAAGGTTTTAATAACGTCGTCAGCACCACCGACTCAAGCCGTGCACTTGATCTGGTCATTGCTTTTGACCCGGACCTTGTCCTGTTGGATTTAATGATGCCCGAGTTCGATGGCTATGCAGTCCTTGAACAATTAACCAGATGCACACCGAAAAATGATTTCCGGCCCGTTATGGTACTTACCGCCGACGCCATGCCGGAAGCAAAGCACCGGGCACTGGCTTTAGGTGCTAAAGATTTTCTGACCAAGCCTTTTGATTTTATTGAAACCATATTGAGAATCACCAATTTGCTGGAAACACGTTTTCTTTACAAACGCCTTCATTCCTTGATTCCCAATGAGACGCCTTTGCTGCCATGGCACCTTAAACTGGATTAATTACGGAATTCGTTCAATTTGTTGGCATCAATATTTTGTATTTTTTTTAGTTGTGCCTCCATTATTTGTCTTGCTGATAGTTGCCCTTGCAAATCCACTATAGCCTGTAATTCCCCCAATATTTGCGAGGTGTTTACAAGCGAATCACGCATAGCAATCAATAGTTTGATCAGGTTGTCGATATCCGCTTGTTCAGTGTTGTTGTCCATAGAATGTTCAAAAATAATCAAAAGGCTGTATGCCATCCAGCCACGACATAAATAAAACGCATTCAAAATAACTTGTGAATGCTGGAAATTTGTTCGTTCTTCTTTCGGTTAGCAAAGATAAATATTTTCAGGAGAGCTTCTGTTTAAAAATTTATTCAACCCAGATGCAGTCAAAATTCTTCCCAATCTTCTTCACTCCCGGCGAGTTTCAACTTTTCTGTCGGGTAAATTGTATTGGTGCTCTGCGATGTCGCCGGTTTTATCTTTTGGCCTGCTGCCTTGACTTGTGTCGAATGACTTGTCTTGTTCGACTTCGCAATGACAGCAGTTTGCGTTTTCCCGATCTTGAATATGCCGACTACCTGTGCCAGGCTATCGACTTGGTTCTGCAGTGATTGAGAGGCCGCCGCAGCCTCCTCCACCAATGCAGCATTTTGTTGAGTGACGTCGTCCATTTGCACAATTGCCCGATTGATCTGCTCAATACCGGAGGTTTGCTCCTGGCTGGCGACCGTGATTTCACCCATGATATCGGTCACGCTTCTGATACTGCCGACGATAGCCTGCATTGTCGTACCCGCCTGATCGACCAGTTTGCTGCCAGCTTCGACTTTTTCCACCGAGTCATCAATCAAGGCTTTGATTTCTTTGGCGGCACTTGCCGCACGTTGTGCCAGGTTACGTACTTCGCTTGCAACCACCGCAAAACCTCGCCCTTGTTCGCCGGCGCGAGCCGCCTCCACCGCCGCATTCAGCGCCAGGATGTTGGTCTGGAATGCAATGCCATCGATCACACCGATGATGTCAACAATCTTTTTGGCAGAACCGTTGATAGACCCCATTGTGTCGACGACTTGCGCTACCACAGCTCCACCTTTGACAGCAACTTCAGAGGCCGAAATCGCCAACTGATTGGCTTGCCGCGCATTGTCTGCATTCTGCTTGACTGTAGAAGTCAATTCTTCCATTGAAGATGCAGTTTCTTCCAGTGAACTGGCTTGTTCTTCCGTGCGTGATGATAAGTCCAGGTTACCACTGGCAATCTGACGAGATGCAGTAGAAATGGTGTCTGTACCATTGCGCACTTGTCCGACAATATTGACCAGACTGCCATTCATGTCTTTTAGGGCTTGTAGCAATTGGCCTGTTTCGTCTTTGGAAGTAACTTCGATATTTGCAGTCAGATCACCCGCAGCAACTGCCTGCGCGATTGCTACTGCACCATTTAAAGATCTGATTATTTTCCGGACAATTATCAATCCCATACCTGCAACGCCGACAACCGTAATGAAGGCTATGCAGGCTGCCAGAAAATTAGCACTCTTCAGCGTAGCGGCGGCATCCTCAGCAGCCTTTTTTCCCAGGTCAGCATTATATTTTGCATGTTCAGTCATGGCATCATTGAGCCTGGCGATCACGGACTGCTTTG
Source organism: Undibacterium sp. GW821-FHT11B02 (assembly GCF_058808955.1). Lineage (NCBI taxonomy): Bacteria > Pseudomonadati > Pseudomonadota > Betaproteobacteria > Burkholderiales > Oxalobacteraceae > Undibacterium > Undibacterium sp. GW821-FHT11B02. Next base: position 421,509 of record NZ_JBXASD010000001.1, read on the forward strand.
CCAACAAAATGTCCCTGGCTTCCGCGGTTCTATCGGCATCAGCAAGAACCAGTAACTTTGTACGTAGTGCGTCGTATTCTGCTAATGCTACCCGGTCAGCCACCAAAAGGGCACGGTCGGTATCATCGTCAATATCTTCCTTCTCGTATTTGTTCAATGAATCGATGACCTGGGAATGTGTCTCAGCAAGTTTTCTGGCGATATCGGCTCTTTGAACCGGATCGGTCACAGCCAGGTATTGCCAGGTATACGTACGCATCTGGTTCACGGCCCTGGCCGTAATATCCAGTTCAAGCAAGCTGGGCACGGTATTAATATTAGCGAAATTGGCGGCACTATAAACCTTAGCCATTTCGACAATGCCGAAACCGGCCAAGCCAGCCAGTCCTAAGATGGCAGAAATAATCAGTAAATACAAACGCTTTGCAACAGTCATTAAAGTTCTCTTTATATGTATAAATGTTTAAATTTGATGCGGTCGGTCATTCCGTTCTGCTTCAATATCGAACTTCGACTTGTCAATCTTAGCGAGAATGCAAGATCACAAACCGAGTTTCCGGTTTTCCTTCAACAATTTCGTCAACTGATCCGGCGGCAAAGGTTTGCTGAAGTAATAGCCCTGAATCTCATCACAATCCTGCTCCAGTAAAAAATCCAGTTGCTCGCGTGTTTCCACGCCCTCGGCAATGACGTTCAGTCCCAGGCTATGCGCCATGTCAATAATGGCTCGCACAATGGCTCCATCGTTGGGACCATGGGGAAGGTCCATTACAAATGACCGGTCAATTTTGAGATAGTCGAGCGGAAAGCTTTTGAGGTAGCTAAGGGATGAATAACCCGTGCCGAAATCATCGACAGACAGACTGACACCCAATTCCTTCAATGCTTCGAGCGTGCGTAATACCCGCTCGGTATCGTGTACCAACATACTCTCGGTCAGTTCGAGTTCCAGCAGGTGAGCTGGCAGGCCCGTTTCCTCCAATGCACGGGCAACCAGCTTCACGATGTCAATATCCCGTAACTGACGAGCCGACAGATTGACCGCCACATTGACCGCGGCTCCCATTTCAAGCTGCCATTGCCGCGCCTGGCGGCAAGCCTCAAATAGAACCCATTCGCCGATGGGCACGATCATGCCATTGCGTTCTGCCACAGGGATGAACTCCACTGGAGAAATCATACCCATACCCTCGGTCTGCCAGCGAAGAAGTGCCTCTACTCCAGTCATCTTCCCGCTGCCAAGTTCCACACGTGGCTGGTAATGCAGCATGAACTCCGACCTCGTTAAAGCGCCGCGCAAACAGTTGCTGATATGGACCTGCCGCTGCATTGTGGCCGCCATTCCGGGGGTGAATAGCTGGAACCTGTTCTTTCCGGCATCCTTCGCCCTGTACATCGCGGCCTCCGCGTTTCGTAACTGCGTATTGACGCCACCGTTGTTGAGGGGGTAAATCGTGCCGCCGATGCTGCAACTCACAACGATCTCGTGACCTTCGATGGAGCATGACTGTGCTACCACGCTCAAAAGCCCTTCCGCCTGCTGTTGAAAGGCATCCACACTGTTGACATCCTCGATCAGCACGGCGAACCCATCGCCGCCCATCCGGGCAATGGTATCGGCTTCACCCATTGAAGCCAGCAGTTGCCAGGCCACCACCTTAAGCACTTCATCGCCGACGGTGTGTCCCAGCGTATCGTTGATATCCTTGAAGTTATCGATGTCAATAAACAGGATGCCCAACATGCGCTCATGGTGTAGCGCCTGTGCCATCGCCCATTCCAGCCGGTCATGAAACAACCTGCGGTTTGGCAACGATGTCAGCGCATCATAGCTGGCTTGAAACAACATCTGTACTTCGTACTGCCGAAGATCCGTAGCGTCTCGTAATACGAAAAAGCTACCTTGCACTGTACCCAACGCGTCGCGGAAGAGGGTCGCATTGCAGACAACATCTGTTACACGCCCCTCTTCATGCACCACGGTCCAGGCACAATTACGAACTTCCTGCTCCTGCGCTACCCTTAGCAGAACCTCGCGAACCTGTTCAGGTTGATTGAAGCAGTCGACAAAATCGCCGCCCACTAACTGCTCGCGCGCAATCCCGGTGATTTTTTCCATGGCAGCGTTGACCTCAATCATTCCACCGTGCGCATCAACCACCACCAAGGGATCAGAACTGAATTCAAACACGTCCGTGAACAAGCGCCCCCTTGCTGCAAAATCCAAACCGGTAAATTGGAAAAGTGAATTTCCCATCAGCGCGCCCCCTGCCAAGCCCGGAGAATCTCCATATGAATTTCACCCAGTGGTAACACCCGATCTACGGCACCCAGCTTCACCGCTTCCTTGGGCATGCCGTACACCACGCAACTTTCCTCGTCCTGTGCCAGCGTACGTGCGCCCATGTCATGCAGTTCCTTGAGCCCGCGTGCGCCATCGTCCCCCATGCCGGTCATGATGATACCCAGCGCATTCCTGCCGGCACACTTGGCCACGGAGCGAAACAGCACATCCACCGATGGCCGGTGGCGACTCACTAGCGGGCCGTCCACCACATCTACGTGATACTGCGCCCCGCTGCGCTTGAGCAGCATGTGGCGGCCGCCTGGCGCAATCAGCGCCCGCCCTCGGATCACCCTGTCCCCCGTCTTCGCCTCGCGCACTTCCATACTGCATAAGCTGTTGAGCCGACTGGCAAAGGCCTCGGTAAACTTTTCTGGCATGTGCTGAACGATCACGACACCAGGACAGGTCCGTGGCAAGGCAGTGAGTACGGCTTCAAGCGCCTGCGTCCCGCCCGTAGACGTACCAATGGCCACCACACAATCTGTGGTCTCCGCCATGGCATGGGCAGAGGCCGACAAAATGGCATCCGCCGATAACTTGGGCTGGGGAAGCACTGCCATTCCTGCCGGTATCAGCCGGCGCACGTTGGCACGCGCCGCCGCCTTGACAGCGCTGATCAAATCGTCAGAGCTGTCGTGCAAAAATTGTTTTAACCCGAGTTTGGGTTTGGTCACGATACTGACAGCCCCGGCTGCCAGCGCCTGCACGGTAGTGGCAGCCCCTTTTTCAGTCAGTGTAGAACAAATCACCACCGGCGTTGGATGCTCGGCCATGAGCTTCTTCAAGAAAGTGATGCCATCCATGCGCGGCATCTCCACGTCCAGCACGACCACATCCGGCCACTGCAGCAGCATACGCGCCATGGCAAATACCGGGTCAGATGCGGCCCCGATCACCTCGATTCCAGGATCTTCCCCTAGCACACTAGTTAAAAACTGACGTACTACGGCGGAATCATCGACAATCAGCACTTTCACTGCACGCATAGCACGCCTTTTCTGGTATCGAAAGCTGCTGGCGCTTGGTGCCGCATCCAGACGTGACCATTCCACAGATCAAATATCACACTGCGATGCCCAATCCCACCCAAGTGTTCGGCATTAATCGAAAAACCATGCCGCTTCATCAATAGACGTGCCATCTCGACATTTTTGGCACCCACATGGTCTGTGCCGACTGCTTGGTGCATAGAGAACATATGCCCCCCACCAAACAATTTGACCTGATACTCATCCGGTGAGGTGTAAGCATTGCGTATTTCACACAACATCAGCTCCATGGCTTCGTCGGCATAACGCCCATCGGGTGTACCGCGCCTGCCCTTTGGAGCACCCGGTAGCATGTAGTGACACATACCGCCCGCGAGCATTCCGGGATGCCACATCGTGATCGCCACACAAGAACCAAGCAGGGTACGTATGCGCGTGTCACGGCCACCAAAATAGACTTCCCCTGGCTGCAGGAAGATATCAACGGTGTGCGCCGGGTTATCCATCAGTCAGGCTTGCGGTAGATGGCCGGGGCAACGGGTTTTACCAGGTCGGTCACACTGTTCAGACTTTCTGAATGCCCGATCAGGAGATACCCACCGGGGCGTAGCAACGGCAACAGGTGCGACACCACTTTCTGCTTGGTTTCCTGATCGAAGTAAATCATCACATTGCGCAGAAAAATCACATCGAATTCACCCAGTTTTGCAGGTGCCTGCAGCAGGTTGTGCAACATAAAACGCACCCGCTCACGTAGCGATTTTTCAATCAACAAGGTTCCCTCATATTCGCCAATGCCTTTAAGGCAATGGCGGGTCAAATATGGCTTGGGAATTTCCGACAGACGCGCCAAAGGGAACAGTCCACTGCGCGCCTTGTCCAGAATGCGTGTGCTGATGTCCGAGGCCACCACCTCCCATGGCTGATTACCCAACAACTCATCAAGCACCATCGCGATGCTGTAAGGTTCCTCACCGCTGGAACAAGCCGCGCTCCACACACGAAACGCCATGCCTTTGCGGTGTTCTGGAATGATCCGTTGACGCAGAAAATCGAAATGTTTCGGTTCACGAAAAAAATGCGTCTCGTTAGTGGTCAACATGTCAACCGCCATCTGCAATTCGTCTTTGCCCCGTGGTGAGGTGATCAAACGAAAATAATCGCCATAGCTGTCCAGGCAGTGATGCTTGAGCCGTTTGGCCAGGCGGCTGGACACCAGCGGCTTCTTACCCGGAGCCATGCTGATGCCCGCGATGCGGTAAATCAGGTCGCTGAACAGTGCAAATTCCTGGTCATGCAGAACCACAGCAGCTGGCAGCGTCATTGCGCTGCCACGAAGCGTGTTCTTTTGATGTTCCAACGTCATGACAATTCTCTTCCTCTTTTAGCGACAATTCGCCCACTTTGATACGATGAACATACGTGTAGATTGGCCTAAATAAGTGATTCAGGCTATCAGACAATCTTGCTTTGTCCGTAGGGATTCAGCAAACTGCCGTAGGGATTTCTTTACCCCAATCCATGCAGGCATTTTTGCCTGTTTGGGGAGCCATCTACCATATGATCCGGTCTAATCCTGCCGCACAATGCAGACTGGTGGTCAATATTCAGTGCGCGCCAGTTAGAAACTCAAACCCTGAAGAAGCTCATCACGTCTTGCAACTGCGCCGCCTGCCCGCTCATCTCTTCCGCCGTCGCCGCCAGTTCCTCACTGCTGCTCGCATTTTGTTGCGTGATCTGGTTAAGCTGGCTCATGGCTGTATTAATCTGGCCCACTCCGCTTGATTGCTCACTCGAGGCCGCTGCAATTTCTTGCACCAGATCCGATGTCTTGCCTATCGCCGGTACTATCTCATCTAACAGCTTGCCCGCACTCTCCGCTTTTTCTACACTGCCGCTGGCCAGTTCGCTGATTTCTTGCGCCGCTACCTGGCTCCGTTCCGCCAGCTTGCGCACCTCTGCCGCCACCACCGCAAAGCCTTTGCCGTGTTCTCCCGCCCTCGCCGCTTCAATCGCTGCATTTAACGCCAGCAGGTTGGTCTGGTACGCTATGTCGTCGATAATACCTATCTTGCCTGCGATGCTCTTCATCGCTGCTACCGTTTCCTTGACTGCCTTACCTCCTTCTACCGCTTGTTTCGCCGCTTGCGACGCCATGCTATCCGTCACCCTGGCGTTGTCTGTGTTCTGGTTGATACTCGCACTCATTTGCTCCACCGACGTGCTGGTCTCTTCCACGCTCGCCGCTTGTTCGCTGGTGGTATGCGCAATGGCCTGGCTCGTAGCACTCACCGTCTCGGAAGCAGAAGCCAGCATATCCGCTGCGCCGCGGACGTCGGTAATGGTACGAGTCAGCCTGCTGGTCGTGTTGTTGATAGATGACTTCAGCGCCGCAAAGGCACCCCGGTAATCCCGGTCGATACGATGCGTCAAATCGCCTTGTTCCAAATAGGTCAATACCCGAATCACATCGTTGAGCCCGCTTTCGTTGATGCTCACGACTTCATTCATGCCTTCGGCAACCTGCTTGTAGAACCCCTGCTTACCATCCACATTGACACGCTTGCTGAAATCGCCCTGCGTCGCGGCGGCAACCAGCGCTGCAATTTCCCGCTCGGCCTCCACCTCACTGGTGCGGTTAACCCATTCCAGCACCGTACCCAGGCGAACGCCCTGGTGGTCATGGATGGGACTGGCGCTGAGCTTCATGATCAGGTCACCAACGTTGATCTGGGTGTGATAGGTATCCTTCAGTTGAGCCAGCAGGTTGCGCTGGTGGCTGGGGCTCTTGTGGAAGATGTCGAAGTTCTGGCCGACGATCTTGTCAGCGCTGAAGTGCGGCAAAACCTTGCGCATATCCGACTCAGCACGGCGCATCAGCAACTCGGTGGCCTTGTTCATGTAACGGATAACGCCGTCGTTGTCGGCCATCATGACGGTGACAGCCGCATTGTCCAGCGTGGTCTTGACTTGCAGTGCGGCCTGGGTTACTGCTGCAGCTTCCTTCTCGGCAGCTACTTCCGCCGTGCGATCAGTCCACTCCAACACCGTGCCCAGGCGCTGGCCCTTCTGGTCGTATATCGGGCTGGCCGACAATTTGAAGATCAGGTCGCCTACCGCAATTTGAGTGACGTGCGTGCCGCGCAGACTACCCAGCAGGTTGCGCTGGTGACTGGGGCTTTTGTGGAAAATGTCAAAGTTCTGGCCGATGATCTTGTCAGTGCTGAATTGTGGTAACGCCTTGCGCATATTGGCTTCGGAACGCCGCATGAGCGCCTCGGTGGCCTTGTTCATGTAACGGATAACGCCATCGTTGTCCGCCATCATGACGTTGACAGCGGCATTATCCAGCGTGATCTTGATGCGCATTGACACTGCTGCTGCCGACGCCGCATCCTTGAGTTGAAGACGTGTTTGCTCGACGACATCGTTAATGAAGGCCTTCTTGCCAGGAAACTTATCCAGCGGCGCGTCCAGATTACCCTCACCAAAACCCTTGATGCAGGCCATGGCCTTTTTCTTGACCGCAATGTGACCGAAAACCATGTTGTTGACACCAGCGGCCATCGCTTTGATAGAACCCTGGAATTTTGCTTCGTCGATCCTGATGTCAATATCACCCTTATCGTGCTCCGAGGACATGTGATTCATCTCGGCGATCAGCTCTTGCAGTTTCTGCTGCAACGTCGCCATCGAAGCCATCACGCTATTCGTGTCGCCATCACGAAGCTTGATTGTCGAAGCCAGGTCGCCTGCGGCCAGGCTGTTTGCGACATCAAGCATTTTTCCCGGGTCACCGCCCAGCTGGCGCAGCAGACCACGCGTGATCAGCCAGGCGACGAGCATGGCGGCCAGTACAGTCACCGCGCTCAAAGCCAGCATCATCTGACTGGTGCTGGCGTATTGCGCCGTAAACGCTTTGGCATCGGAATCCATCAGCTCTCCTTCAAAGCGTGCCAGCTCTTGCAGTGCGGCTATGTAGGCCCGGTTGAATGGCACGAAATCCTTCAACAGATACTCGTGAGCCCGCGCCTTGTCGCTCTTGAGCAAGCCATACAGGAACTCGTACCTTGTGGACAATTCATCGCGCTTCTTTATGACCGCTCCAAACAATTCACGCCCCTTGGGCGCGACCAGCATTTTGTCGATCCTCTGCAGGATCTCGCTGTTTTCAGTTCCCAAGGTCTCGATTTTCTGTCGCACACCACCTGCTTCGCTGTCCGCAAGCAAAATCATATCGCGCAACTGCAAGCCCTGGTCCAAGGCATTACGCACTGCGGTATCAAGCATCTTCACTTTGACGTAGCGATCTTCCAAAATCAATGTTGTACTGGCGTGCATTGAAAACATCCCGCTGGAAGAAATCGTCACGATGCTCAACAGCAGTGCCACTACTATTCCGAAACCCAGCGCGACCTTGGTGCCCACACGCATCTGCTTTTCCATTTTTTTCAATTCCTTGTAAACACTACGATGACTTATCAAAGCATATGAATTCGCCGCGACTATCCCGCCAGGACCGCCTGGTTGCGTCCCTGTGCCTTGGCGCGATACAGGGCCTCGTCCGCCATTTTCAGCAGATCTGCCGCGTTCTTGTCTGACACCGGCGTAATCACTGCCACGCCAATACTGATACTGACATGCCCCAGCGGGGAGGCAGCGTGTGGCAAGGCCAAGGCCTGGAGTGCGCGACACAATCTTTGCGCAAAGTCCAGCACGCGATCCTGCTCAACGGACACGCTGATGACGGCAAACTCCTCTCCCCCATAGCGCGCCACCAGATCCCCTGCCCGCAAAGCATGTGCTTTAAGCGTGCTGGCGACACTGCGCAGGCAATCATCACCAGCCTGGTGACCATAGTGGTCGTTGTACTTTTTAAACCAGTCCACATCGATCATGGCCAGCGACAACAACCCACCAGAACGTTGAACACGTTGCCATTCGTTCTCCAGTGCCTCATCAAAGCTGCGGCGGTTGGCAATGCCGGTCAAACCATCAATGTTAGAGAGTTTCAACAGTTGCCGGTTTGCCTCTTCGAGCGCTACCGTGCGTTCGTGAACCTTGCTCTCCAATTGGTCACGCGCGTCATAAATGCGATTGGCCATTTGAGAAAATTCGCGTGCAAGTTCTCCAATTTCATCATCGGATTGAATCGGCAAGTCATCGTGATCCGGACGATCCTTGAACAGCCTGACCGTGCGTGTCGCCCGAATCAGACGCAACAGGGGTTGTGCCACCTGATTCTGCAGAATGGAGCGCAGCAAAAATATTTCAAGCAGCAGGGTAACCACACCCAACACTGCCAGAATCATCAGATTCTCAACAATTGAAGGGATCATCAAAGCTCTGGGGTAATGAACCGACAACACCCAGGGTGTACCGGGAATAATTCCCAGGGCAATAATGTCATCCCGCGTTTCCACCAGTTTCGTCTTACCAGGGGACAGTCCTTGGGTGGCGGTGAGTACCGCGTAATCGTCGGAAATCTTCAGTGATCTGATCGATGCCTTTCCTTCACTGCTTTTGATAGCGTCCAAATAATCCGGGTGGTAGATTAACGTCCCGTCGGCATCTGCCAGAAAAATGATGCTGTGGGCTCCCGGCGGACCCGGCTTGGCGGTGCGTGTCATCAACTCGTTCAGTAGCACATCCACGCAAGCCAATATGCGATGCTTGCCAGACGCATCGGCCACATCAGGTGTCGCAATGGTCGTCATCCAGGCCCGGTTGGACAAATCCCAATACATCAACGTGAAAATAGTGTCGTTGCTGGGCGAACCAAAACCGCGTTGGTAAAATTCGAAAGTCTCAAGCCGGAGCGCATCAGCGCCAGAGTACGTAAATGCCTTGGCGATGTCGGCTGCCTGATAGACGGGAAATCCTTTTTCCGGAATCACTCCATAGAAATTGAACAAGCGCCCTCTGGTGCTGCTGCCGTACTTGTGGGACAGGATGTAGGACAGGGCAAAACGCGCCTTAATATCATCATTGAGGGCAATGTCTGGCGCATACGTTGCAGACATAGCAGCAAAGCGCCGCCCGTCTGGTAGCGGCTGGCCTTCAAACAGGCCAGGGCGCTGTGTATAAGATCCATCCGGGTGGCGGTAAAAAATTTGATCAAAGTCGCTTGCCAGCGCCTTCTTTTCGTCTGGTCTGGCATAAATGTCCTTGAACTCAGCCAGGAAGTTGCGCTGCGCATCCATGATTTCCTGAAATGGCAGTGATTCGCGCTGCAGTGTTTGTTCCACGGAGAGCACAAGCCGCTTGCGCACATCGTCCTCAATCGTCAATTGATTGACAAAATAGGAAATCAGCCCCGCACACAGCGACACCAAGCCGATGCGGCACAGCGCCAGACGCAAAGCGCGTGCGGTCAGGGATGTGGATGGTTTTAATGAATTTTGATTCAACGCACTCACGCCCCCTCCCCCAAGACAAATGAAACTGACTGTACCGACGCGTGCAATCTGGAAAATGATGCGTCGCGACGCTGTAGAAATCTGCTTGCCATTCACTATACGTATGACACGCTTTGGGCAACCCGGAAACTCAGCGCGGCTACCAGCGACAAGTCAGTCAGTGCAGAAATACCCGACAGATACAAGCGCTTGGTAAGCACTATTCTTTTCAGGGAGATGGTGTATTTCATGCGACTTTCCATGATTCGGGCTATAGGGTCAAAAACAGCGCTCAGGCCAGCGATGCATCCGCGCCTGCCACCCCGGCCAGCGCTGCCATCTCATCGACCGACAACACATGGTTGATGTTCAGAATGATCACAAATTTTCCATTGACCTTTCCCATACCATTCATGAAATCAGCGCGGATGTTGGCACCGAAGGATGGTGGCGGCTCAATCTCGTTCTGCGGTATTTCCAGCACCGCATTGACTGCATCCACCATTACCCCCACCACCTGGGTGTCGGACTGCGTATCATCGCCGCCGACCACTTCCACGATGACGATACAGGTACGCCGTGTGACTGTAGTGATCGCTTTGCCAAAGCGGGCGCTCAAGTCAATCACCGGGACCACAGCACCACGCAGGTTGATCACTCCGCGGATGAAGGACGGCATACGCGGCACCTCGGTCAGGTTGCCATATTCGATGATTTCCTTGATGGCCAGAATACCCATGGCGTAGGTCTCGCCACCAAGCATAAAAGTCAGATACTGGTGCTGGTCGGGCTGACCTTGTCCTATGCTGGAATTCTGCACGGCGGGCAGCTTGTTTTGGGCTTGAATCATGGTACTCATGAGGCTTTTCCTTAGAAACGGATGAAACCGGCTTCGCTGACCACTGCACTTTTGGTCGCTGCCTTTTTGCTGGCAGGTCGAGCCGACACCGTTTTGGAAGCTACAGCAACTTTGGTGATATTTGTCACGGCCTGCGCATGACTGCTCCCCACCCTGAAGAAGCTCATCACGTCTTGCAACTGCGCCGCCTGCCCGCTCATCTCTTCCGCCGTCGCCGCCAGTTCCTCACTGCTGCTCGCATTTTGTTGCGTGATCTGGTTAAGCTGGCTCATGGCTGTATTAATCTGGCCCACTCCGCTTGATTGCTCACTCGAGGCCGCTGCAATTTCTTGCACCAGATCCGATGTCTTGCCTATCGCCGGTACTATCTCATCTAACAGCTTGCCCGCACTCTCCGCTTTTTCTACACTGCCGCTGGCCAGTTCGCTGATTTCTTGCGCCGCTACCTGGCTCCGTTCCGCCAGCTTGCGCACCTCTGCCGCCACCACCGCAAAGCCTTTGCCGTGTTCTCCCGCCCTCGCCGCTTCAATCGCTGCATTTAACGCCAGCAGGTTGGTCTGGTACGCTATGTCGTCGATAATACCTATCTTGCCTGCGATGCTCTTCATCGCTGCTACCGTTTCCTTGACTGCCTTACCTCCTTCTACCGCTTGTTTCGCCGCTTGCGACGCCATGCTATCCGTCACCCTGGCGTTGTCTGTGTTCTGGTTGATACTCGCACTCATTTGCTCCACCGACGTGCTGGTCTCTTCCACGCTCGCCGCTTGTTCGCTGGTGGCCTGACTCATGCTTTGGGCAGTGGAAGATACTTGTTCGCTGGCCGAGGCGATGCTGGCTGCCGCACCATTGACTTCACCGATGACTTGCGAGAGTTTGGCGATAGTATTGTTGACGGTGTTCTTGAAGTCGTTCAACTGGCCTTTATAGCTACCGTTAACTGTCTTTGTCAGGTCGCCCTTCTCCATTTCAGAGAGGACAGCAACTGCTTCGTTCACAGGCAGCACAATACCGTCGATGATCTGATTAACTCCCACAACCAGTTCGTTCCAGCCCCCCTGGAAGATGGCTGCATTGGCTCGCTTGTCGAGTGCGCCATCGGCGGCGCTCTGGATCAGGGTGCCAGTCTCTTCCAGCAAATCACCCATCATTATGATCAGACCATTGAGGTTGTCGCGAATGATCAGGTATTCACCCTTGTAATCGGTGGTGATTTGGGTGGGAATAACGCCCTTGGCGATCTGATCCACGTAGTTGGAGGTGACTTTCATCGGTTCGGCAATGTTGCGCACCGTGTCATTGATGCCCACCACCAGTTGCTTCCAGCCGCCCTGGAACATCTCGGCGCGGGCACGCTTGTCGAGCTCGCCCACGGCTGCCCCCTGAATCAGGATGTTGGTTTCCGACAGCAGGTCCCCCATCATTTTGATCAGGCCATTCAGGTTGTTGCGGATGACCAGGTATTCGCCCTGGTAGTCGGTAGTGATTTGAGCAGGGATGATGCCTTTGGCGATTTGGTCCACGTAGTTGGAGGTGACTTTCATCGGTTCAGCAATGTTGCTGATGGTGTCGTTGATACCTTGCACAATCTTGCGGAAGTCGCCCTGATGTTTGCTGGCGTCTGCACGTACATCCAGCTTGCCGTCACTAGCCGCCTGCACCAGCACCTCGGTGTCAGCGATCAGTGCCTTGCTCTTGGCACGCACTGTCTCAATGGTATCGTTGATGAAAGCCTTCTTGCCTGGGAAATTCTCCAGCGGCGCGTCGAAGTTACCTTCGCCGAATTCCTTGATGCAGGCCATGGCTTTCTTCTTGACCGCGATGTGACCAAAGACCATGGTGTTCACGCCTTCTGCCATGGTTTTGTACGAGCCGTTAAATTTGCTGCCGTCCATTGCCACATCAATGTCACCTTTGTCGTGCTCACTGGACATGTGGTTCATCTGGGCAATCAGCCCTTGCAAAGTGTCGTTCATGTGCTTCATCGCCGCTATCAGGCTGGTGTTGTCGCCTGGCTGCACATCGATCTTGCTGGACAGGTCGCCTTGCGCGATCCGTCCGGCTATGTCGGCTGCCACATCGGGTTCACCGCCGAGTTGACGCATGAAGGCACGAGTGATGATGAAGGCGATGGCACCCACAGCCACCAGCGTGAGTGCGGCAATAAGCAGCGAAAAGTTATGCGCACTGGTCTTGGCGGCAACGGCTGCTTCTGCACCCTTTTTACCCAACTCGGCGTTGTAGTCGATCTGGGCCGTCAAAGCCTCATTCAGCTTGGCGGCCGCAGGTGCCAACTGGGGCTGGATCAGTAGCACTGCCTCAGCGTCCTTATGGGAACGAGACAGGTCCAGCACCTTCGTGTAGACCACGTTGTAATCCACGAGCCGGGCACGCACAACCTCCAGCAGCCCTTTCTCTTTGTCGTCCGCGATGCAGGAGATGCCAAGACAGCCGTTGATATCGTAAGTTCTCAACTTCTCATCGAACTGGCGACGGGCAGCAACTAATTTCTGATCGAGGTCCTGCATGACTGCACTGTCATCGGTCACAACATGTGTCAGAACCAGCGCCCGGATGTTGTCAAAGTCGCCTCTCATACCATCCAGCAGCAAAATGCTGGGCACGGTGTTGACGTTGGCGTAATTGGCTGTCTCATACACCTTGTCCATCTGCTGTTGGCCCAGCCCGGTCAGCAGGACAACACCGAGCAATGCGGAACCAGCCAGCAGAGCCATTTTTTTTGCAATGGTAAGTTTCATTTAAATGCCTTTTTGGATTTTCATTGATGTTTTATAGCTGCAGCTCAATAAGAGCGAGAGCATCGCGCTACGAATTCAGAAAAACTAACGACTCCGTGCCAACACGCGCCCCCGGTCTTCGGCTGGTTCTTCGCCGGTCACCACCTGGCGCATCAGGCCCGGCACGTCCAGAATCAGAGCCACTTCGCCGCTGCCCAGAATGGTGAAGCCGCCAATGCCCTGTATCTGCTGCAGTACTTTACCCAGCGGCTTGATGACCGTCTGGTATTCGCCCATGAGCTTGTCCACCACCAACCCGGCTTTGTGCTCGCCATAGCGCACGATCACGATGTTTTCACGTCGTACCGGCTCACATTCCACCTCGAAATGTTCACGCAACCGCCGGTAAGGCAACACCTCGCCACGCAGGTTGAGGTAGCGCTTGTCACCGCTGTCGCGGTCAGCTGCGCTGAGTTCGATACATTCGACCACCATATCCAGCGGAATAACGTAGACGGCATTACCCACACCTACCAGAAAGCCATCGATGATGGCCAGTGTGAGTGGCAAGCGAATGCATACCGTACTGCCCTGGCCTTCGATGCTGTCGAGGTCTACCGTGCCGCGCAGGGCGGCGATGTTACGTCGCACGACGTCCATGCCGACACCACGACCGGACAGATTGCTGACCGCATCGGCGGTGGAAAAACCAGCTTCAAAAATGAGATTGTAGATTTCCTTATCGCTCAAATTCTGGCCTTCGGTGATCAAGCCACGCTCAATCGCTTTCTTGAGAATTCGTTGTTTGTTCAGGCCGCCACCATCATCTGAGACTTCAATGACGATGCTGCCTGCATCGTGATAAGCGTTAAGCTTGAGCATACCTTTAGCAGGCTTGCCGCAGGCCAGGCGCACGTCTGCAGATTCGATGCCGTGATCCATAGAGTTGCGCACCAGATGAGTGAGCGGGTCGCTAATGCGCTCGACCACGGTTTTGTCCAACTCGGTATCGGCACCGCTGATAATCAGCTCAATGTCCTTGCCCAGCTCTTTCCCCACATCGCGCACCACGCGCTGAAAGCGATTGAAAGTGCCACCAATCTGTACCATGCGTAAGTCCAGTGCCGAGTCGCGCACTTCTTCCACCAGCCTTGAGAACGTGGCCGTAGCTTCCAGCAGATCAGGTACGCCCGCACGCTGGGCCGCCAGAGTTGCACCAGCACCAGCGATAATGAGCTCGCCGACCAGATTGATAAGGGCGTCAAGCTTGTCGGCATCGACACGGATGAGGTTGGCTTCTGCAGCTTTGCTGTCTTTGCGCTGTTTTTGCTTTTCCAGTGCGGCATCCACCACCGGTGACTGCACCATATGTTCACCCACCAGCACTTCGCCGATGGGAAGCTGGGTTTGGCCGGGCATTTGGCCTTGGGCTTTCTGGATGCCCAACGCGATATCCAGTTCATTTTGTGTCAGCGTGCCGCAGCGCACCAGCATGTCACCGAGCAGAATATCCTGTTCCTGCGGCAGATCACTGAGCAGCCCGACGTATTCTGTAATTTTGCTGTGAGGCGGCAGAATCCGGATGCGGCAATCTTCACGCACAAACTCGAACACGCCCTCAATGGTGGCTTTGTCGGCCTCGCTCTTGAAACCGATTTCGAAGCCGAGGTAGCAACACTCCGGGTCCATGCTGGCTGCCGGGGGAATGGCGTCTGTCCAGGTAACGATGTGAACAATCTGGCCCAGCGTGCCCAAATAACGGATGAAGGACAAAGGGTCCATACCGTTTTTCAATACATCGGGTCCAAAACGTAACGACAGGTGCCAGTGATCCGTTTCCACTTCCCCTCCGCCACCTTGGGTAGTGTCGGGAAAAGTGTATTCCACCGGGGTTTTGACTGAAGCCACAACAGCGTTCGGCACGGCACTCATACCAGGCCCATCCTCCAGATAGGCGCTTAGTTGACTGACCAGGGTCTGACCTTGCCCGACCACTGACATGGCCATTTCCCCGCCGTCGGCAATGCGGTCCACAAGTTCACTCATGTGGTCGCCACTCTGCAGCAGTAATGCCGCTAATTCCTGAGTCACCTGCAACTCGTTGCTGCGCATCCTGTCCAATACACTTTCAACCACATGGGTGAAAGCCACGATGTCGTCCAGCCCAAATAATCCGGCAGAGCCCTTGATGGTGTGTGCGGCACGAAAAATGGCGTTGACGGTATCCGCATCCTCTGGCATTAGCTCGATACGCAGCAGCGCTTCTTCCATGTCTTGCAACAGGTCGCGACACTCGGCAATGAAAGTTTGTAGTGCGTCGTCAAGATTCATCTTGTTACTCCCCCGTGTGGATCAAAACGTTGTCACCAAAAAAACCTTCCAGATCACACAGGTCCAGTATTTCCAGTACCGCCGGACTATGGCCACTGATGCGCAGTGTTTTGCCGAGCGCTTGTGCTTCGGTCTTGACCATGACCAACAATTGCAAACCCGCCGAATCGATTTCACTGACCCCTGCCAGATTCATCTCCACGGTTTCGCACTGCGCAAGAGGTGACAGCAATTCAGCTTTCAATTCCAGTGCGGTGTAAATCGTCATCTCGCCTTTCACTGTGAGGTGATACACGCCGTCCTTGGCCTGTTCAACAGTCACTGCCATGCATTTCTCCCTGACGTGTTTTTGATGGAGTTGCTCAGGGCAAGATCAGTTTCGCGACAGCAGCCAGCATTTGTGCAGGCTGAAACGGTTTGACTACCCAAGCCTTGGCACCGGCAGACTGGCCGGCCTGTTTCTTGGCCTCGCCCGCTTCGGTGGTCAGCATGATGATGGGGGTGAATTTGTAAGCCGGTAATTTCTTGGCTTCCGTAACGAAGGTGATGCCGTCCATATTGGGCATATTGACATCGCAGATGATGAGATGGATTTTTTGACCAGTGAGTTTGCTCAATGCGTCACGCCCGTCGCAACCTTCGATGACGTCATAACCCGCTCCCTTAAGGGTAATGCTGACAACTTGCCGCAGGGATGTGGAGTCATCCACTATCAAAATAGTTTTCGCCATGTGTATCTCCTAAAAAAATGTGATTTCGGTTGAGCTGGATGACTGCTGCTCCTGGCTACCACTGTGCATTGCATACTGTTCCTGCGTGGTGTAGGTGCTGGCCAGCGCATCCAGCCAGGCACTAGCATTGATGGATTGCGGCATGACTCCGGAGGCGAGTTGTTGATCACTCTCGGCCAGTGTCTGGCTCAACTTGTCTTGATCGTTGCGGACATGAGTGAGCATCTGGCTGACCCTGTCCTGAAATTGCAACGCCACCAGAACTTCGGATATTTCTCCCTGAATGAGTTGACTCTCCTCGCGCAAAACAGTGGCCGAGTCGTTCAGGTCGGTCGCAGTGCTGCGGAACCGCCCCAGCACACTTTCGATCACCTGCTCTGACTGGGAAACCATCTGAGCATCCTGCAGGGCGTATTGGTGAGAGACCTGAAGCGTGTTGGCAATCGCCATGTTCACGGTTTCGACGGTGTCCGCGATTTTCTTGCCAGTTTCGCCCGACTGTTTGGACAGCATGCGCACCTCACTGGCGACGACCGCAAAACCCCGGCCCACCGCACCGGCTCGCGCCGCCTCAATGGCCGCATTGATGGCAAGCAGATTGGTCTGCTGGGCAATGGCACCAACGTCCTTCGCCATTTGCTGAAGGTCTTCGGTGAAATGGGAAAGCCCACGGATTTCATGCAGCAACTCTTCCTTCTCCTTGAGGCTGGAGCGCAGCGAGGCAATGATGCCGTTGAGTTCGGTTTGACTGTCATTCAGGAGGGCAACAACGCCTTGTGCTGAACCGTCACCACCAGAACTGCTTTGCGATGCCGCGACGGCAGATTGAAGTCGCTGGGACAGGTTGGCAAAGCGGGTCGCGAGGTCATTGATGCCCTGCTCGGTCTGGTTTCGGGCCATTTCTATCTGATTTGACCAGATAGGCAGCACACCCACGCAAAGTGGCTCAAGGCCATCAATATACTGGGCGCTGACGATTTGCTCCACGTGCCGCTGCTGGGCTTTGCACTGCCAAACGGCCCACCATGCCATAGCGGCTGTGACCGCCGCCACACACGCCGCCAGCATCAGCGGCGGGATGCCAGCAGGGACGAGAATGGCAGCCACGCTTGCGGCACCACATAAGAAAACGGGTAGCCCCCCCTTGTAACAGTCAATCCCGCTTCCAGCCATTCGCATGCTATTCCATCCCCTGGGTTTCCTTGAGTGGTCGTTTTGCAGCGTTATTGCAAGAACACCACGACCTGCGTGGATAATGAATGAACTTGAAAGAATGAACTATCAGGTGATCTTGATTTTGCTGTAAGGAGATGCACCAAGTCCGTAGGGATACTAGAGACGCGCCGTCAGCATATCCCTACGCACGTATCAGAAATATCGTATCTGGCTGAAGCGCACGGCGACCGTCGGCCAACGGATCAGACACCAACCTCGACGCGGTTGCGTCCGGCTGCCTTCGCCCGGTACAGCGCAGCGTCGGCACGGGCAATTACCGATTCCAGCGTTTCGTCAGCATCCGTCACACTGGTCACACCCATGCTACAGGTCGTCGTGAGCGGCGTCCCGGTACCAATGTCAAACGCTTGCCCGGCGACCGCGCACCGCAACGCTTCCACGCGTTCCATGCCACCACTTTCGTCCAGCGACAATTTTGGCAGCAAGATCAGAAATTCCTCGCCGCCATAGCGGCCGATGCAATCCCCATCTCGAATCCGGGAACGCAAGCGCGATACCAGCTCGCGCAGCAGCGCATCACCGGCAGGGTGACCATGGTTGTCGTTGACGCGCTTGAAGTAGTCCAGGTCCAGCATCACCAACGTCAACGCGCCGCCGTAACGGCGCCGTAGAGCCAGTTCGCGCGCCGCCAGGTCGAGAATGGCGCGCCGGTTCATAGCGCCGGTCAGGCTGTCGGTGAACGCGAGTTCACGCATGCGCTCGTGCGATTCGGCAAGCTCACGGGTGCGCTCCTGCACGAGTGTCTCCAGCTCAGTCTGGTGCTTAACCAATCGCCGGATACGCATCCGATAACCTGCGTAAATCAGGAGCAGCGCCAGCGCCAGCGCCGCAACCACCGCCGGTGGACTCCGCCACCATGGCGGTGCGATCTCGAAATCCAGTATCAGGGGTGGGCTGGTCTGTCCCAAATCGTCGTTAACCGCCTCCAGCTCCAGGCTATAGCTGCCCGATCCAAGACCAGCATAGCGCAGCTCCCCACCTGTGATATCGACCCAGCTGTCATCGTGCCCATGCAGGCGGTAGCGTGTGTGTTGTGCCTGCCGATTGGTGAAGAACGGCACCTCCCAGCGCACTTCCAGCGGCTGTGTTGACCAGGGTATTTGCGTCCGGCGCCCCAGCACCAGATTGACATGGCCCAATTTTGCCTCGGCAAGCCGCAACCTCAGGGGTGCAGCAGTCCTCATACTTTCGGGATCATCTATCCGGGTCACACCATGGCTGGTGCCCACCCAGATGGCCCCCAATGTATCTTCTGCTAGCGCGCCCTGGTCGCAGTCGTTCCAGGCCAGGCCGTTGCTCTCGTCAAAGCGACGCCAGTCCTTGCTGTTCCGGCGAACCAAACCGGCATCGGTACCGACCCACAACCAGCCACGATGGTCTTCCAGCAGCGAGAGGATGCTGCGCCCGTTGAGCAGAGGCGGCTCCATCGTCTCAGCCCTGAACACGCCGGCATGGGTGAGGTCGATGCGTAACAATTGATGACCGACCACCGTACTCAGCCACACGTGACCGACACCGCAGGCGAGCTGGAGCACGCCTCTGTCCGGCGCCAATCCTTGTACTTGCGCCCGCGCAAAACCGTGCTCCGGGTCGAACCTCAGCAGCCCGCTGCCAGTTCCCAACCAGACGATACGGCTACCCACTTCAGCACATGCGCCATTGATGCGCCGGTCGCTGCCGGTGACCATGCGGTCCAGTTCGTCGCGCCGACGTACCGATCCACCACCGTCCAGCGCCGTGGCGAACAGGCCGCGATCAGTGGCAACCCACAATTCGTCGTTGGTGGCCAGCAGTCTGATCACCAGTGGCAGGCGACTTGCCACCTGGCGCCATGGGGCTGCGCGGTCATGGTGGTACAACTCGCCGCCAAAGGTTGCCAGCCACATACCGCCACGGCCATCAGCAACGACGTTGCTAACCTGACCAGTAACCATTGCAGCCTCGCGCACCAACTCCGTGCCAGCATTGTCCATTGAAACCGCACCGCGAGCAGTACCAATCCAGATTCGACCCTCGCCATCGTCGGCGATGGACCACACTACATCAGAGGGCAGGTTTTGGCGGGTTGTCCATGAGGACCAGTGGGCATAGCCGCGCCAATGCACCAGTCCGTGCCCATTGGTAGCAAGCCACACGTCACCGTCGCGACTGGGTAAAATGGCACGCAAGCCCTCCTCCGGCAAACCATTGCGTTCGCCAAAGTGCTGCCAGTGCCCGGCCTGCCAGCGAAATGCCCCGTCATCGCCCGCTGTCAGTATGCGACCAGCCTTGTCTTCGCGCAGCGGCAACCAGCGATGGATCCCGCCGCGGTTCAACCCAGTCGGCGTCAGATTGGCAAAATGGTCCGTGCCAGCGGCACGTCGCACGACATGGCGGTCGCTACGCGCCCAGATCGAGCCATCTTTCGCCTCCAGCAGGCCCAGCCATTCGCCTTCCGGTACACCATCGGCCGCGCCCCAGCGTTCCAGCTGGCCTGCATGCCAGCGACACAGTGCGCCACCGCAGCCAAACCACCAGGCACCATCACGGGCAACCAGGATGGAGCGCACGTCCAGTGCATGGGGATCTGATGATGCCAGCGTGGGTGGCAATACGGGCACCCTGCGTGTGCGCTCACTGCTAGCCTCCACCCGCCACAAGGTTCCCTCGACACCGACGACCAACACACCACCATCAGGTAGTGCCGCCAGTGTTTGGCCTTTTCGCACCGACCATGCCGCATCTCCAGCAGGCACGGCGACAAACCTGCTGCCGCTACGACGGTACAGGCCAGTCTGACCGCCTACCCACAATGAGCCATCACGGTCGAAGACCATGCTATGGATTTCCTGCGCTGGCCCGCCGCCGGGGCGACGAATAGTCTCACCGTCATGGCGATATATACCGTTCTCCGTGCCTATCCACAATGCGCCGTCAGGGTCCTCTGCGAGTGCCGTGACTGCCAGGTTACCCAGCCCATCGGCTGTCGTGTAGTAGCGCAACGGCAACTGCTGTGCGCTTACCAGCGCCGGCAGCAGCCCCAGGAGCAGCACACAGCAGCGGCCAACAAACCGATTGAATATAGTCTCTCGCATGAACTTTCATTTCCCAGATAGCCAGGCAGGGCTGCTTTTTCAGGCTATTGCACAAATGCTGCCGAGGACAGGAAGGATGAATGACTTGAGAGAAATGGGCTATCAGGCGATCTTGATTCTGGTGTCAGGAGATGTGGTGGTCGCGTAGGGATTTCGGAATAGCGCTATCAGCAAATTCCTACTTCCTCCGTTGGCGCAATACGAACCGGAAAATGCACCCGGATCAAAGTCAACCCTGGCACGCTGGATATCTCGACCTCGCCCCCCAGCATCAGCGCCCGCTCCGTGATGCTGACCAGACCAAACGATTTTTCCTTGCGTATAGAGGGATCAAACCCTAGGCCATTGTCTTGTACTTCCAGCAGGTAATCGCCGTCTTTTTGTTCAAGAGAAATCTTCACCCGCGTTGCCTGCGCGTGCCGTACAACATTAGTGAGGGATTCCTGAACGATACGGAATACCGCCGTGGCACGCTTGTCATCCATATCCAGATCACCTTCAGGAACTTGCAGTTCGAACTGGATGCCTGTTCCCTCTGAATATTGTCCCACCAGCCACTCCAGCGCGGACTCTATCCCCAGATCAAGCGCCGATGGACGCAGCGCCGACACCACATTGCGTACGACCTTGATAGTGGTATCTACCACGGTGATCAAATGTTGGGTTTTTTCCCGCAAGGGCGAATGGCTCTCCCCAAGCTGCAGGTCCACAATGGAAATGCCCAGTCGTAGTCCCAGGAGGTACTGTCCCAGCTCATCGTGGATTTCACGCTTGAGGCTCCTGCGTTCATCCTCGCGCACCTCTTCGTTGCGGGCTGCCAACTGCCGCAACAGTTGTTGCTTCTGCTCAAGGCGTTGCGCCATGCGTTTGCGTTCCTGTATCTGCTCTTCCAGCCCGGCCTGATGCCGCACCAGCCGCTGGACGCGCGCACGATATCCGACGTAAGCCAGCAACAGCAGCATCGCCAGCGCCGCAGCAATCGCTGGTAAGCTCCGCCACCAGGGCGGTACAATCTCAAAATCCAGTATCAGAGGCGAACTGCTCTGTGCCAGATCGTCGTTGACGGCAACCAACTCCAGGCTGTAGCTGCCAGGCCCCAGGCCAGCATAGCGCAGCTCGGTGCTTGTGATGTCACTCCAGCCGTCCTCGCGCCCATGCAAACGATAACGCATGTGCTGGGCCTGGCGGTTGGTGAAGAGCGGCACCTCCCAGCGAACTTCCAGCGGCTGCGTGGACCAGGGTATTTCCACCCTGCGCCCCAATGCCAGATCAACATTGCCTAACCTTGCTTCGGTAAGACTGGGCTTCAGTGGTGGTGAACTTCCCAACCGGTCGGGATTGTCGATGCGGGTCACGCCGCGGCTGGTCCCTATCCAAATGGCACCCTGCGCATCTTCGGCGAGTGCGTTCTGGTCGCAGTCGTTCCAGACGAGACCGTTACTTTCATCAAAGCGACGCCAGTCCTTGCCGTTCCACAGGACGACACCGGCGTCGGTGCCCACCCAGAGCCAGCCACGGTGGTCTTCCAACAGCGACAGAATGCGGCGACCATTAAACACGGCGGGTTGCTCTGGCACTGCCTGTAGCGCACCAGGGCGAGTCAGGTCGATGCGCAGCAGTCGCTGACCGACCAAAGTGCGCAGCCACACACGTCCGGCACCGCAGGCGAGATATACCACACCATCGTTCGGTGCCAGCCCCTGTATCTGTGGCCGTACAAAGCCGCGTGCCGGGTCAAACTGCAGCAGTGCACCGCCGGTACCCACCCACGTGATGCCACTGGTCGCGTCGCGACATGCCGTAATGATGTACCGGTCACCGTCGGTGACGACGACGCGATCCAGTTCGTCGCGTCGACGCAGCGACCCACTGCCGTCCAGCGGTGCAGTAAATAGACTATTGGCAGCGGAAACCCACAGTTCACCATCGAAGGCCCAGATGCGGTGCAACCGCGACAAGCCATCCTTCACCAAGCGCCACGGGGCAGCACGGGTACGATGGAATAACTTGCTGCCACCAAGGTTGTACAACCACATGCCACCATGACCATCTGCCACCATGCCGCCGGTGTGCCCGGTCAATGGCGACACATCAGGCACCAGTTTGGTGGTGCCGTGCTGCATGAAGACCATGCCGCGATCGGTGCCGATCCAGATCCGGCCCGCGCCGTCGTCTGCGATAGACCACACTTCATCAGAGGGTAGACCCTGGCGACGGGTCCACGATGACCAGTTGGCGTAGCCGCGCCACTGCGCCAGCCCGTGCCCGCTGGTGCCTAACCACACATCGCCATCACGGTCTTGCAGTAACGCGTGTACGTGATCTTCTGCGAGTCCATTGCGTTCGCCAAAGTGCTGCCAATATCCAGCCTGCCAGCGAAAGACCCCACCATCCCCCGTCGTCAACACGCGGCCTTCATGATCTTCGCACAGCGGCAGCCACCGGCGCGTCACACCGTTGCTCAGTCTCTCGGGTGTCACATTGCTAAAGCGGGTCGCGCCAGCAGTTAGCCGCACAACATGGTGGTCGCTACGTGCCCAAATGGAACCATCTTTCGCTTCCAACAAGCCCAGCCATTCACCTTGGGGCACACCATCTGCCTCAGTCCAACGTTGGAGCCGGTTTTCGTACCAGCGGCAAAGTGCGCTGCCGCAGCCAAACCACCATGCACCGTCGCGGGCGACCAGGATGGAGCGCACATCCAGCACATGGGCATCCGGTGGCCCCAACGTGGCTGGCAATGCGGGTTCCCTGCGTGCACCTTCGCCCTTGGCCGTCACGCGCCACAGCTTGTCATCAAGTCCAATCACCAGCACCCCCCCATCGGGCAATGCCGCCAGCGACTGGCCCCAGCGCAGCTTCCAAATCCCATCGTCGGCTGGTAATGCGACAAAACCTTTGCCACTGCGGTAATAAAATCCGGCTTGACTAGCCACCCAAAGCGCTCCATCCGCGCCAAAGACCATGTTGTAGATGATCTGTTTCGGTCCACCCTCGACGCTACGGATAGTCGCGCCATCGTGCCGGTACAGGCCGTTCTCGGTGCCTATCCATAAAGCCCCCCCGGGCTCATGTCCCAACACGTTAACGCCCAGGTTACCCAAGCCATCGGCCGCCGTGAAGTAACGTAGTGACTGTTGCTGCGCGAGTACCAACACTGGCAGCAATCCGAGTAGCAGCACGCAGCAGTGGCCCACGAAACGCTCGATTCTTTTGACCAAACCCGCAGTCCACCGTATCTTCATACCTGTCGCCCCACCGAAACATGATGCTCCATTGTAATTCAAAGAACAGCGTCGAAGAACGCCACATCACCAGTCAGAGGCTATTCGTCCATATCGCCGGGACATGTCACTGGCGCTCTGACCCATGAGCATGATTTGGGAAGCTTTCCTGGCGTGGTTGTTTTGAAAACTAACTCCTGTTTTTTGGAAACGCAGGCATGGTGAATTCCAGCGCGGTACCCTGGTCAAACCTGGAATCAATGAAAAGGCAGCCGCCCAGATGGCGAGCTTGCTCAGTCAGGCCAATCAGGCCAAAACAGCCTTCGCGGTATGGTGTGGCGGGGTCGAAACCGCGGCCATTATCACGTACAACCAGGCGACAGGTGCCGGCAACGTTGTCGAACAATACATGAACATGCGTGGCCGCTGCGTGCAGGGCTATATTGAGCAGGGCTTCCTGAGCCGCGCGGTACAGAAAACTTGACACTTCATTACTGAGCAGAATGTCTTCCTGCAGGGCTAAATCGAACTTGAGCCCCACACCTTTGAAGTCATCAGTGAGCCATTGCAGCGCGGGAACCAACCCCAGGTCGAGCACCGTTGGACGCAGCATAGACACAATGTCACGAATGCGGACAATGCTGCGGTCTGCAATATCATGCATGGTCTTGAGCAGATGAGCATGCTTTGCGGGTTCACCGCTCATTTCTAACAGTGAGATATTGATGCGCAGGGCTGCGAGGTTCTGAGCCAGGTCTTCGTGAATCTGGTAGGCCAGATCCTGGCGCTCTTTTTCATGCTCGGTCTCCTGATGTGCGGCCAGCGCACGCAGGACGTCATGAGATTTGCGCAGGCGCTCTTGTGCCAGCTTCAAAGCGGTGACGTCGCGGCCAATGGACAGCGCGCTGACTACCTGCCCTGCCTGATCGAATTCCGGACCTACGCGGAACTGCAGGAAAACAGGCGTCGCCATCTTTTCCCAGTACAACTCCATGTCGCCAGGCTGTCCCGTTTCCATGACCTTTTGAACCAGCTCAGTAAGCGCGATGGAAAATTCCAATGGGTAGGCCGCTGATTCAATAATGGTCTTGTCCAGCATGTCGGCCAGGCAATGCCCCATTAACTTCAAAATGGCCGGGTTGCAATAGATATGGCGGCATTGCCGGTCAAAACGGACAACGGTGTCTGGAGAATTTTCGATCAAGGTGCGGAATTCACTTTCCCGTTGGACGATCTTGGCTTGCAGGCGTTTGTGCTCAGTCATATCGCGCCCGATACCCAGCACGCCGATGATTTTTCTGCCTGCGTCATACATGGGCACTTTGCGTGTTTCGAGCACAGCTTTGTGACCATCGTCAGCAAACACAACATCTTCATCATTGATGCAAATGTCACCCGCCTCCATGGCCTGGCGGTCTTTCTCACGAAAGAAGTCTGCCAGTTCAGCATCAACAAAGTCATAATCTGTCTTGCCCACAATCTGTACCTCAGCGGCACCAAAAAAGCGCTCGAACATCGGGTTGCAGGCAAGGTAGGTACCCTGCGGGTCTTTCAACCAGACGAGGTCGGGTATGGTGTGGAGTACGCTAAGCAAACGATTACGCGCCTCTGTCAGGGAATGCTCGGCTAGTTTTCGCCCGGTGATGTCATGGCAAATGCTGAAAACGCTCCTGACCTTGCCGTCCACGCCAAATTCAGGGGCCAGGCGGTTATGGAAATAGCGGCGACACCCTGCACTGTCCACTGCCTCTACTTCTATCTCCCCAGATTCGCCAGTTTCGCAAATGCGCCGGACCAATGCCACTGTGGCTTCACCGTCACGGAGAGAAGCGATTTTTCCGTCCGATGATGGCTCGCCCAATAGTGAACTGGCAGGTATACCACCGATGCGCTCAACGGCAGCGTTGACATAAATGCGGCGGCCATCCGGCGCGTAACGGAGAATCGGCTCGGGAGCTGTTTCCACCAAGGTGCGAAATTCCTGTTCACGCTCGACGAGTTCTGCTTCCAGCCGTTTCCGCTTTGAGATATTGACGGCAAATATGGTCAATCCGACGATTTCCCCTTGGTCGTTGCGGATCGGCGAGCCGTAGTTGTCATGGTATTCGTAAGTCGTGACCCCATCCTTGACTATTGACTCTTTCGATTCAAGGGTAAAACTGCGTCCAGCCAGCACCTGCTCAAACCCTTTGCGACAAAATTCCCGGTGTGCTACGGTATCGATTGCTTCAAGCATGCTCATGCCAACAATGATGTCTGCTCCCCAGGCGCGTTTGGCTGCTTCATGAAACTTGCTATTGAAGGCAAGGTAGCGGTAGTCACGATCAAGCGCATAGATGTATATGCCGGACGGGCTCTCGAAAATCGATTTCAGCAGATTACTATTGTCGCGGTAGCGCGCCTCGCTCTCTTTCAGCGATAACTCCATCTGCTTACGCTCAGTGATGTCGTACCAGATCGCCAGCACACCAAAGGTTTTTCCATCTGTGCTGTGTTCGGGCACAAACAGGACTTCGTAACGTTCTTGCTGATTGGCGGGCAGCGCGTCCAACAAAAAATCCAGTTCCTGTGCCGTATCCGTGGCCAGAACCTCTTCCATCTTGTCCCGGTAATGTTCGATCATCGCGGGGCTTGCAGGAACATTATCACCATCTGGCACATGACCCAACAACCCGGCTGCATTGCCATGCAACATTCTTTCTGCTGCCCGGTTAAGGTAACGACATCGGTATCCTGAATCATAACGAATCACAGCAACAGGCAAGTTCTCGGCCAAACTGCGGAACACTTGCTCTCTGGCGCGCAGCTGGCGCTCCATCTGCTTGCGTTCGGTGATGTCGGAGATGGTGCCGACAATGAAGCGCTGCTGATTTGCGTTGGTGTAGGGGGCGTTCTTGGTGACAACGATGTGTGTGATACCTTGGCCATCGATGAGTTTTTCTTCGTTGATACTCTCGATGCCAGCGGTCAGAACGCGTTCATCAATGTCGTGCAGGCGGCGCGCTTCGCGCTCAGGGAAAACGTCATGAGCAGACTTGCCGATGAAATGTTCTCGTGGCTGACCAAAGATGTTGCAAAACGACTGGTTCACCAGTACCCAGCGGTGTTCACGGTCCTTGACGAAGATGGGATCAGCAATGGCGTTGACGACCTGATCGAGAAAGTTACGCGAATCCGTGAGGCGCTGTTCACGCTCCGCAAGTACCAGACGCATGGCGCGCTGTTCCCGGCGACGGATACCGTAGCCAGTGAGTAGCAACAGCATGAGTGTGCCTATGCTGCCAAGCGCTCCGGCATAGATCAGGCGTTGCTGTGGCAGCACGACCAGTTGTGGCATGGGCCAGAGCACGTTTACCATCAGTTCGCCACCCTCAACAGAATGACTGCGAAAAATGACGGGCACGATGCGGCCTGGCACCTGTCGCAGTTCTGGAAAACGCTTGTCTCCCGCAGGCGCGAGATCCAATAATCCAATCTCGGCGCGCCCATAAACCGCTTGCAGCTTGGTCGCATCCAGTTGCCGCACTGGCGCGTCGGCTGTGGCACGCATTGCCAGAGCAGGGTCAGACGAAAGCATGACCACTCCTCTGCGGTCGGTGATAAAGGCGTTGGCCGACGCGAGCCAACTGACGTAAGGCAATAAATCGATACGGTTAAACACCACGCCAACGGGGTGACCACGGTCTATGACAGGGGCATAGAAGACTATGCCGACTGATCCATATCGTTTTCCGATAGTGAGGCGGTAGCCGCTGTGACCAGCAAGGACATCTGGAAAAAAATCGCGGTCAGCGTAGTTGATGCCGACAGCGCTCTTATCGGTAGCGGCGTTGCTGGCTGCGATGCAGTTGCCGAACAGGTCAAACACGCCGATGACTCCGTGCCCGAGATCATCCGCGTCGGCCTTCAAATGGAGATTCGCCGCTGCCAGGAGCGGGGCTTCTGTCCAGCGGCGCTTACGCTCCTCGTAGGGCGGTGGCGCGCTGGCGGTAGGTGGGTCCAAAAAGGTCAACGCTTGCCGCAATACCGGATCACGGGCCAGCAACCGGGGCAGGCCGACCCGGCTGGCAACGATACCGTCAAAACCTTTTACGGTGTTGGCGACGAAACGATCAGCAGCAAGACTTTCAGTACGGTAGACATCTTTTGCCTCGCCATCGAACCATGCTCCGGTGGCAAGCCAACAGGCCAGCCACCACGCAGACAGCAGGACAATGGCGACGGGCCAATGGGTTTTACTTATGCGCATCAGTGCGCAGGGCCGACACGGCCAGTGGAGTGGTGTCTGCGGCACGCACGAAGTCGAGGAATTCTCTCTCCGGCATTGGACGGGCGTACAGATAACCTTGCGCGAAATCGCAGTGTGCAGCGGCCAGGAGTACGGCCTGTCCTTCAGTTTCCACGCCTTCCGCGATCAGCTTGATACCTAACCGGCGGGCCATGGCGATGATAGATTCCACGATAGCCCGGTCAGCGGGGTCGTCAACGATATCGCGCACGAAGGAACGGTCGATTTTGATGTAGTCGATATCGAACTTCTTAAGATATGAAAGCGACGAGAAGCCCGTGCCGAAATCATCGAGTGCTACAGTCATGCCCATAGCCCGCAGTTGCGTCAATTGCGAAAGTACCTTGGGGCGATCGTTAAGCAGCAGGCCCTCGGTGATTTCCAGGGACAGCATATCGGCGGGTACGTTCTGGGACTTCAAATGGTCGATCCATTCATCGGCGCCATCGTGGCTGAAAAACTCGCGAGGCGAACGATTGACGCTGATGCTTCGTACCGTACCTCCAGTGCAAGTCCGGTTCCACTCTCTGGCAGTTTGCACTGCTTTCTGGAACACCCTGTTGCCGATGGCGTGAATTAAACCGACCTCTTCCGCAATGGGAATGAATTCCGTCGGCGAAATGTTGCCCCTTTTCGGATGCTTCCAACGCACCAGCGCTTCAGCTTTGTAAATATGGCCGGTAGTCAGGTCTACGATGGGCTGGTAATAAACATCAATCTGGTTCTGCTCCAGTGCCACACGCAGGTCGTGCACCATGTCTCCATCCAGTTTGGAAACATCCCGTTCATCATT
Source organism: Undibacterium sp. GW821-FHT11B02 (assembly GCF_058808955.1). NCBI lineage: Bacteria > Pseudomonadati > Pseudomonadota > Betaproteobacteria > Burkholderiales > Oxalobacteraceae > Undibacterium > Undibacterium sp. GW821-FHT11B02. The sequence goes on from NZ_JBXASD010000001.1 coordinate 450,514, forward strand.
ACCGAAAAGAACAAACTGGTTGCGCCCGGTGCGTTTGGCCGTGTACATCGCCTCGTCGGCGTGGCGCAGCAGACTATCGGCACTGTCAGCATCTTCAGGATAAAGAGCGACGCCAATGGAGGCTGAAAGCATTACCCGGCATTCTCCGACATCGACGGGTTCAGAAATCGCTTTCAACAGTCGTCGGGTGGAAATCTCACACTCCTCAGCGCGAGAAAGGCCAGGTAGCAAGATGACAAATTCGTCGCCACCAATCCGGGCTACGGTATCGCTGGCACGCAGCATCCTGGTCATGCGCTTCCCTATCTCGATCAAGACGCTGTCCCCAACCTCGTGACTGTGCTTGTCATTGACAGGCTTAAAACCATCCAGATCGATAAACAGCACCGCGAATATTTCGCCCAGACGAAGCGACTGGGCGATGGCTTGCTGCATGCGATCGGTGAGCAGGATACGGTTGGGCAGGCCGGTCAGCGTGTCGTGATGAGCCATGAACTTCAGTTGATGTTCATGTTGCTTGCGCTCGCTGACGTCGTGCAAAAACCCATGCCACAACACGCTGCCGCCGGACTCGCGTGAAGGTGTGGCCCGCCATTCGATCCAGGTTTCGCCATGAATAGGATGCGCGAGACGAAATTCGCTGCGCCAGGGCAACAGGGTACGCGCTGATTCAGCGGCAGCCTGGTGCCACACATTGGCATCGTCACAGCGCATGAGCGTGGTCAGCGCACCGATGTCTTCCCGCGTGTCCTCGGGCCAGCAACCTACTATTTCGACGAGCTTGTCCGCCGCCCAAGGCATTGACAGCTGTCCATCCTGGCTGCGGCACATGGTGAACAACACGCCAGGCACCACCTCGGTAAGTCGGGAAGCCCGCTCTTCAAGCAGTAGCCTTTCTTGAATGATATTTTCTGCTTGTTTGCGTCCTGTGATGTCCCGGACCAGCGCAATACACAGGGTCTCGCCCTCATATTCGATAGAAGAAGTCCTGATTTCCACAGGGAACAAACTGCCATCGCACCGTCGGTGGCGGGTTTCAAACGTCACCGGGCCATCAGTGACCGTTTGTACCCAAATCTGGAGGGCCGTTGTTCGTGCTGTGTCCAAGTCGATATCGTCCGTCTTAAGACAAAGCAATTCGTCCTGACGGTAACCCAAAACACGACAGGCTTCATCATTAGCATAGATAAGGCAGAGATTGGCATCGATCAAGTAGATGGCTTCACGTACTTGATTGAGGACGAATTCTTCCGGCCTGAGTCGTTTTCCCAAAGTCAACGGCGGCAACGTGTGACTAGCATTGTCTGGACTCAACAATGTATTCCAAGACACAGCAATGCGTCTGACGAGGCGACCCAATCCCTCTCGCAAGCTATTCATAGAGCTGTCGCCACTTCCAGTCCTGTGAGCCGGATGATGACCGTACCAAAGCCCGCAGTATTGTGATCCACCTGTCACCGGAATTGCACAGACCGAAATCAGGTTGACGCTGTGCGCCACCCGCAATGCTCATTATTTCATCATTGGCTGCTGCAATCAGCTGCAATTCGCTCATGCCATCTCCCAATAGTTACTGGACACAGAACGAATCGTAGAGGCTTCGAACGAGCTTAACTATCAGGGAATCTTGGTTTCCGCGTAGGGACGCGGATGATGCGTGTAGGGATTTCCTTCTCTGCCACGATGAACAGTTGAACAGCCATCAGGCTACCGGGCTATTCCACCAAGCCATGCGAAACTGCATAACGCACCAATTCGGCATTGTTGCGAAAGTTCATTTTTAGCATCAAACGTGCTTTATGGGTGCTGACGGTCTTATTGCTGATGGCCAGTTCTTCGGCAACCTCATTGACACTCACACCCCGGACCAGCAAACGCAGTATGTGAAATTCACGATCAGAAAGAAGTTCATGGGGTGGTCGCTCCCCGGTGTTAGCTGTTTCAAACACCATTTGCTCGGCTAATACCGGATCGATATACCGCCCCCCTGCGGCCACCTTGCGAACGGCCGCCATCAGTATCTCAGGGCGACTGTCCTTGGTCAGATACCCGGACGCGCCGGCGGCAAGTGCCCGCCGGGCAATTTGTAACTCGTTATGCATGCTGAGAACAAGAATGGGCGGTGCGCCGTCCTGGGCACGGATGCGACTAATGAGATTCACTCCGCTGACACCGGGCATGGTCATGTCAAGCAACACCAGGTCAAAGCCCCCTTTGCGCAAAGTTTCAAGCGTCTGAGCGCCATCCACGGACTCTCCCGCAACCTGCACATCCTTGTCCATTGCAAACAACTGCTTCAAGCCCTCACGCACAATGGCGTGGTCATCCGCTATCAATACTCTTATCATGCCTTGCTTACTTAATTCGTTAGTTACTAGATTGTGAAAGGCAATATGCACCCGGATCTTCATTAACCGCCCCAGCACACTGAATATCCCGACCTCGCCGCCAGCGCGGACACCATCCCGCACATCAAGCACAGTCAGACGCAGTGAAACTTCAGGTTATGTACCCACACTGAAGTAGTGTCCACTACCGGTCAAACCTTGCGTCTTTTCGTGAAACCAGGATCGTCAATCAAGAGTATTCATCCTCTATCATGAATTAGCATCGATAAGTTGGTGCCTCAATTAACAATAAATCACAGTTAAAAATTGAACTTATATCGAAATACAACAAACATAATTTCATTGCAATACCCGCTAACAGCACAGTTGTATCTTACGATGCGCTTACGGTGCTCTTATAGAATATTTTTTTGGAAGCATCAGAGTCGTGTGATTTATTTTGCAAATAATATTCACCGTTCGTCATATGCCCTGCTCCAAAAAATTGGCTGAAACATATCTCCAGCTATGCAGGAAGGCGCGTCAGGCACTGCATAGTCCTCAGTCAATTCCACTATATTTCGTTATTACAATCTGGAATACAACTCATGGCAGAAACCATCTCTACACAAAAAGAAACCGTCATTGTTAACGCGTACAGTGGTGATTACAGGATAGATGTCTTATTGCCGTCTGCCACGGCACGCTGGAATAATGGCAGCCCGGCGGGTTCAGCCGTTGAAGTCAGTTTCAGCTTCATGAGCGCCGCACCGGCTTATGCACAAGATTCGGATAAAAAGGGTTTTACTGTATTTACGGAAGAGCAAAAAGCGGCAACACGCAAGATTTTTGAACAGATATCCCAACAATTTGGCATCACTTTCAAGGAAGTTGCAGATACCGACAGCAGCTATGGTTATATCCGCCTTGGTAACAATGCCCAGGGTACGACCAGTGCGGGCTATGCAAGCTATCCCGATACAACAGATACCAAAGCCAGTGGCGATGTCTACCTGAACAATGAAGTCAGCGACAATCTGAGCAATATCATGCCGGGAACAACTGCCTGGTCCACCCTGGTGCATGAAATTGGTCATGCAATAGGCTTGAAACATCCTGGCAACTACAATGCGGGTGAAGCAGCATCGACCATACCAGATAATTTTTTGGCTGCGGCCGAAGATAGCGAAGCCAATACCGTCATGTCATATATTAAAGCTCCGCAAGCTCAGGAGCGGGATTTCTTTGGTAAATACGATTATCTGGCGCTGAAATATCTGTACGGCAGTAAAGCCTATAACGCCGATACGACTTCCTATTCGTTCAAGGATAGCGATGGTCAGATGCTGAAAGTGATCAATGATACCGGTGGCGTTGATACCATCAATCTGTCAGCACTTTCAGTGGCTGCCACCATCAATCTGAACCCGGGTGCCAACAGCTCGATAGGCACGCTGGCCAGCGGTGCAGCATCGATTAATAATCTGTCCATCGCCTATGACACGATCATTGAAAACGTGATCGGCACGCGCTTTAGTGATGTAATGATCGGCAACAGCGCAAATAACACGTTTGAAAGCAACGGCGGCAGTGATACGGTCGATGGTGGTGCCGGTGTTGATATATTGATCGTCAGGGAAAACCGCGCTGCATTTTCCATACAGAAGACGGCGAATGACATCAGCTTCCGCAATACGCTGACGAATGAAACAATCTCTGTCAATAATGTAGAAAGAGTACAGTTGAACGACAAGGTTGTTGCCTTCGATTTTGAAGGGACTGCAGGGCAAGTTTACCGTCTGTACCAGGCGGCCTTTGACCGCAAACCCGATGCCACCGGCCTGGGTTACTGGATTGCAGATATGGACAAGGGGTCCAATTTGAGGACTGTTGCAGCAGGTTTTTTCCAGTCACCGGAATTCCAGAAACTGTATGGCAGCAATCCATCGACGACCACACTGATCACGAATTTCTACCAGAATGTTTTGCACCGCGCACCTGATCAGGCAGGCTTTGATTATTGGAACAAGGAACTCAGCAGCGGGGTCAGTACGCCGGAATCAGCGCTGGTGAGTTTTTGCGAAAGCGTAGAAAACAAGGCACAGGTCATAGGTTCAATTCAGAACGGAATTGAATATACGCAGTGGCCGTCAGCTTGATTGTGTCAATCTGATGTTTGATGGCTGTTGCTGCTCAGGACCACGTTATGCGGCCTCTGAGCAGTATGTGAAGAATTACTTGATCTGCCTGACTTCCAATCCTTGTTTTTCCAGCAATTCAGTAATGCTATTGGTGCCGCTCATATGTCCGGCACCAATAACTACAAACAATTTTTTACCACTTTCCAGCATGCTACTGATTTTTCCTGTCATGCCAGGATTGCGGTCATCCAGCAGCAATTTCATGACCTTGCGCGAGCCTGCATCCTTAGTGGCAGAGTCTTGCAGGATTTTGGTCAACGCTTCAGCATCACCCGTTTTCCAGGCGTTGATCATATTATTGGTTTCGCGCAGCAAATCGCCATTCTTCAAGCCGTCCAGCGTTTGTGCCAGCATGGCGTCACCATCTTCGTCACTTAAGCCAGCCAGCACGTTCGCCTGAAATTCCATGGTTTCCAGTGAGACAATCTCTTTCTTGTCCTGTTTTGCCTTCAGCAAATAGTGCAGGTCTACACCTTTGCTGGCATCAAACCCTTGCTGCTTGAATACACCGACACTGAGTGCCGTTGCAACGATACTTGGTTTCAATGTCTGCAACTGTGCACTGGCTGTACCTACTATACCCTGCAATTCTTCCCAGGTTTTTTTGGTGATATGGTTTTCCAGTTTGTCCGGTGCTGTATAGATAAAAAACGGCATGGCTTTTTCTGCTATCTTGGCGTCGGAGGTGTCAACCTCGACGACCAGCGTGTCGGCCTGCTTGTAGGCATTTTCCACTATCTCGGGCAAAGGATAAAAGCTGGCCTTGGCCAGATGGATAGAACCAAACAGATAAGCTGTATTGCTACCTGATTTCACTTCCCACAGCACACCTTTGGCTGTTTCTTCTTTCGCAGCCTGTGCATGGGCATTGGCAAATGCCAGACTCAAGCCGATGATGCCAAGGTAACGGGTAGCGAGGCGGGTAAAGGAAGTTTTAAAATTCATTATGGATGTTCCGTCAAAAATAGGTAAAGCGTTTGCCACGTATCAACGCGGCACAGAATAGCAGAAATGCGTTAGTCACCAGCGATTCCTGAAGCTTGTTACGACGTGAAGGCGAGTCGAAGCTACAGACAGTATTTAAAAAAATGCGCACCAAGCTAAGGCAACTAGCCCTCAATACAAAGTGGCACGCTGGCGGGCGGGTAACTCAGCATCATATTGTTGACCACCAATAGCGGCGTTGCTCAGAGCTGCCAGAATGGTGCCGGCGCTGGGTATGCCAACCGGGCGTTCTGCACCTGCACGTTGCCATAACTGCGAACGCAAAATCGCACGGGCGCACTGGAAAAATACGCATTCTACCTGTATGCGTATCACGCATTTCGGTGCCTTGCCGTCTACTGCCAATTTATCCAGCAGCAATGGGTCAATGGAAATACTGGCCCGTCCATTCACGCGCAGGGTTTCACCCAGACCCGGAATCAGGAACAGCAATGCCACCTGCGGGTCATGCAGGATATTGCGCAAGCTGTCGATGCGATTGTTGCCACGCCGTTCGGGCAACAACAAGGTGTGCTGGTCTTCTGCCACAATGAAGCCGGGAGCATCGCCACGGGGGGAGGCATCCAATCCATCGGCACCGTGGGTGGCCAGGATGGCAAATGGAGAGGCTTCTATCATCGCCAGGTAATGCGGATGCAAATAGCTCACTTCTTTTTTAAGTGATGCATCTCCGACAACATCGAAGAGCCCGGCAAGTTGTTCAGCAGTCGTAATAAGATGTGAATGGGTCATGATTGGTAATGGTAAGAGCTGTAATGAATACGAGGAGCTTTAGGCTGATCAGTTTTTCCCCAGATAAGGGGCGACACGCCAATCTTCTATGGCCTGCTGCAGGGCGCGTTCTATGTATCCTTCTTTCTGGAGTTTTAACAATTGCTTGTTAACTGCAGGCAGATAGGCTGCGCAAGGGCTGCTGGCGACAAAGCCCAGTAAATTCGCAGTCTCGATCAGGTAGGGTGTCAAGGGCATCAGCTTGTCGTCCAGTTTGCCCGAGGCCAGGTAGGCCATGCCGGAATGATAACCGGTGATGACATAATCAAAACGCTTTGCCTGCAACATTTTGAATGCCGTTTCCAGGTTATCTGCTTCACTGATGGTCAAACGGCTATCCATGAAATCATCGAATGGACGGCCAAACCGGTTGCCGCGGGCGATCCCACCACGATACGGAATCAAATCATCCCATTTGTTGTAAGCTAAAACATGGTCTTTCCTGATAAAGGCAGCCACTGGATTAACCAGCACAAGATCACTGAAGAGTAAAAAACCGGTGCGTTCTGGCGTGGTTTTCAGGGAGGTGATCATGTCTATGCTGCCATTTTGTGCCGCATTCAAGACCCGTTTCCAGGGCCCCAGATAACGCACTTCATATGGCACACCCAGATCTTTCAGGATGCGGGTGGCAATGTCTATACTGGCACCATGGAATTTTTTGCCATCATGCCAATGCAGGGGTGGGTAGGCAGGATCGGCCGAAATCACCACGCGCTCACATCGTCCTGCCGCATGAGTTGGCGGGACAAACAAAATGAAGAGCAGCAAAATCAGGCAACGATGCATAAATCACTTCCACAGAAATGGTAAGGCCACGACACTTGTAACAGTGCGTCAGCCCAGCCTGGTAAGTAATACTAACATTTTCACCTTTTTAGGGCAGAGGTTTCTTATGCGATTTTACGGTGCGTTTATTCTCTAGGTTTGTTCAACAGGGCCTTCAGGCCAGCCAGGCGTTCTTTCGGTGTCAACACTTCGGTCTCTGCTGGCAACGCGATGCCTTCGTCGAGTTTCATTTCCTTGATGAAGCGTGAGACATCACAGTGCACAGGCGCACCAGCACGTTTGCGTTTTTTGCACCAGGTGATATGCAAACTGCGCTGGGCACGGGTGATGCCCACGTACATAAGGCGACGTTCTTCCTCTATCCGCGCCGCCATGGTCTCTACTGGCGCATCAGGGTCACCCTTGTGCGGCAAAATACCCTCTTCCACGCCAACCAGGAACACGTGCGGATATTCCAGCCCCTTGGAGGCATGCAGGGTCGACATGCGCACGGCATCCGGCTCTTCATCCTTGCCTTCCATCATGGTCATCAGCGCTACCATCTGGGTCAGGTCCAGCAGGCTGCGGTGGTCGTCGGTGCCATCCTTGCCACCACTGCCCTTGGTTTTCAGCCACTGGGTAAAGTCGAGCACGTTTTGCCATTTGCTTTGCGCCGCCCTGTCTTCAAAACTGTCGTAGAGATAGCCTTCGTAATTGATTTCCTTCATCAGGTCATCCAGCAATTCAGTAGCATGGCCTTCTCTGTGAGCATGGGCTTCGACCTGGTTGATGAAACTGCAGAAATTCCGTAATGGCCGTAGCTGTTTGTCAGGCAGCTTGGCTTCTATACCACCTTTGAAGACTGCGGCAAACAGCGAGCATTGCCATTGACCGGCAAATTCGCCCAGCACTTCGAGCGTGGCCAGGCCGACACCGCGCTTGGGTGTGGTGATGGCGCGAATGAAGGCAGGGTCATCATCTTCATTCGCGATCAGGCGCAGGTAGGCAATGATGTCCTTGATTTCGGCCCGGTCAAAGAAGCTCTGGCCGCCGGATATGGTGTAAGGAATGCGCTCGCGCCGCAGTGCTTGTTCGATGACACGGGCCTGGTGATTGCCGCGATACAGGATGGCATAATCTGAATACTTAGCCTGGCGCTCAAAACGGTGGGCAGAGATCATGATGGCAACTTGCTCAGCTTCTTGCTCATCGTCCTGCATGCCCAGTACCTTGACTGGGTCACCAAGGCCGTGTTCTGACCACAGCGACTTTTCAAACAGCTTGGGATTATTGCCGATGACAGAATTGGCAGCCTGCAAAATGCGGGTACTGGAACGGTAATTTTGTTCCAGCTTGATGATTTCCAGGTTAGGAAAATCGACTTGCAGGGTTTTCAGGTTTTCTATGGTAGCACCACGCCAGGCATAAATTGCCTGGTCATCATCACCCACGGCGGTAAACATGGGTTTCTTGCCTATGCCGGTCACCAGCAGCTTGACCAGTTCATACTGGCAGGTATTGGTGTCCTGGTATTCATCCACCAGCAGGTAGCGCAGGCGACGCTGCCACTTGTCACGCACCTGTTCATTGCTGCGAAACAGTTCTACCGGCAAGCGTATCAGGTCATCAAAATCCACCGCCTGATAGGCAGACAGGGTAGCGACGTAGCTGCGGTAGACCCGGGCAGCGATGGCTTCGTCCTCATCCTGCGCCTGTTTCAGGGCGACTTCAGGATCAACCAGACCATTTTTCCATAGCGACATGGCAGTCTGTATGCGACGTATCAATTGCTTGTCGGTGGTAATCGCCAGATCCTGTACCAGGGAAAAACAGTCATCGCTGTCCATGATGGAAAAGCGGTCTTTCAAGCCCAGGGCCTGCGCCTCCTGGCGCAAGATCTTCACCCCCAGCGAGTGAAAGGTGGATACCGTCAGTTGCTTGGCCTGACGCGGTTCTGCCAGCAATTTGCCGATGCGCTCTTGCATTTCCAACGCGGCCTTGTTGGTAAAAGTCAGGGCAGCGATATGCCTTGGGTCATAACCATGCAATTCGATCAGGTTGACGATTTTCTGGGTGATCACGCGCGTCTTGCCCGAACCGGCACCAGCCAGTACCAGGCAAGGGCCATCCATATAATTGACTGCATTGCGTTGGGGGGTATTCAGACCATGAGACATAGCTGGCAGGCGGAGCACATCCGGAAAAACTTTCAGGCGCTATTGTAACTTGTGTGCAGACAATTCCCGCCCTGACCAGGACATCAATCCAGGTACTAGCCAAGATAGCCACATTAATGACAAAATCGTCATCAAAAAGCCAGGTTCCCGGACTAAAATGGCATTAAAGACTAGACAATTATGCAAGTTCGGACTATTCTCAGTACAGGAGGGATACTTTTATGAAAGATTTAAAACCCGCTCGTATCCTTATTGTTGACGATGAAGAAAGAAACATCAAGCTATTACAGTTGCTCTTGCAGTCAGAGGGCTATCTAACTATAGCCGCCAGCAACGGGCGCGATGCATTAAGTATGGCAGTCACCTCCCCACCTGACCTGGTCCTGATGGATATCATGATGCCCGGCATGGACGGTTTTGAAACCGTCACCGCGCTCAAAGCCGATCCAGCAACCCAGCACATACCAGTCATCATGCTGACAGCGCTGGACGACCGCAATTCAAAATTGCGCGCCTTGCAGGCAGGTGCCGAAGAATTCTTGTCAAAGCCCGTAGACCGTGCCGATCTCAGCGTGCGGGTGCGTAACCTGCTCAGACTGAAGGAATATGGGGATTTCCTGAATGAACATAATCACCTGCTGGAAGAACAGGTCAAACAACGCACTAGCCAGTTGGAAGACGCGTATCGCGAAACCGTATTTACCCTGGTGCGTGCCGCCGAACACAAGGATGAAGAAACCGGCCACCATGTGCGCCGCATCAGTCACTACTGTAAAACCTTGGCAAGAGCGATGGATTTACCGCTGGAATTTCATGATGCCATTTTCCAGTCCAGCCCCATGCACGACATAGGCAAGATAGGTATCCCCGACCACATACTGCTTAAGGCAGGCGGCTTCACAGGGGATGAATGGAACATCATGCGAACCCATTGTGCGCTGGGAGCCAGCATATTGGCCAGCGGGACCTCACCGTACACCGAGATGGGGGCGGAAATCGCGCTCAACCATCATGAACGCTGGGATGGCAGTGGCTATCCAAATGGTTTGAAAGGTGAAGCCATTCCCATTGCAGCCCGCGTCATGCAAATCTGCGACGTCTATGATGCGCTGCGCAGCCGCCGGCCTTATAAACCACCGTTTGATCATCAACGCAGCATGAACATTATCACTCAAGGCGATGGGCGCACGGAACCTCAACATTTTGATCCTGCCGTGCTGTCCTGCTTCGTAGCACAGGCCAGTCGTTTTGCCGCCATCTATGAGCAACATGGCGATGCCTGACCTTGATTCTGGTATTTTGCTCATTGACGCCGATGTCGGTCTGCAAATCAGGTTACCGGCATTACTACAGCCTTTGCAATTGCCCCTCTTCATTGCCTCCGACTGCAAGCAAGCTGCCAGCTTGATCAGCAGTCAGCATATCACCCTGCTCATCGGCGAACCGACAGATGTCGGCGTGAGTGATTTCATGCAAGACATGCATGCAAACCACGACGACATGGCCAGCCTGATCCTGACCAGTCATCCTGAGCATCCGCAAGTATTGCAGGTACTGAACCAAGTCCAGCCTTGCCGCCTGCTGGTCAAATCCTGTAGTGATGAAGAATTGATCAATACTGTCCAACAGGCACTGGAACATGTGACCCAAAGACGGGAACAACAACGTCTTTTGCGTGAATACCGGGGTATATTGGCAAATGCCGAAAGTGCTCATGCTTTCCGTGTACTAGATGCGCTCATGCATTCTATCCACAAGGACATGGCTGCCGCTGCAATTCATCATTTGCCAGTGGGTGCATTATTGCTGGTGAATGGTAATATCAATCAGTCAAATGCACCGGCGCGACGTTTTTTGCAGGAGATGGAAGAAGCCGTGGCGGAGAGTGGCGCAACCATGGCACACTTACCCACCGCCTTGCTGAATGCACTACACGGCCCACGCTGCCAACGTCTGCAACACCGCTCAGCCATCAACCGCAGACTGGATTATTTTGTGCTGGAACTGACTGCCGGTACACTGATTGCTTTTGCCCCCGAACCCAGTCTTGGACGTCCGCCGGATGCATGAATACAGGTGATCATCCTCCCCACACTCAACATACAATGGAAATGACACGACCTAGCGCCCCGGGAAAAGCACATGAAAAAAACCAGTACTGAATTCAGATTGCTCACCGGCCTGGGCCTTGGTCTGGTGCTTCTATTCACGGCAGGATGGCAACTGTACCGCGCCTTACAGGATTACCGCGATAATTCCTATTGGGTAGAACACACTTATCTGGTCATGGGCGCGCTGGATGATATGAAGTCCGGCGTGCTGGAACTGGAAAGCGTGCAAAGACTGTATTTCATCACCGACGATGCCTCCTTCATTGGTCAGCGCGAAGCACAGTCAGCCCAGGTGCTGGCAGCGATGAAAAAAATAACTGAACTTACTGCCGACAACCCTCGCCAGCTATTGCAAAGCAAGGTACTGGCACGAAAACTGGACGAAAGACTAAGCACCCTCAATCAGACCTTGCTCGTCTACAAGAATGGCGGCTTTGATGCGGTCCGGAAAAGACTGATTAGCGGAACACCACGCATAGTCATGGAAACCCTGCTGGAACAAATCCGGCTGATGGAACAGGAAGAGCAGGTACTACTTAGTCAACGCACCAGGCAGGTCGAACAGAGTTCGCTGCAAGCACGCAATGTCGGCGCCCTGATGGTGGTGATTACTTTGCTAGGTTGGTTTTTGTTATGGCAACAGGTCAAAATTGATGTCAAACATCGCGCAACGGCCGAGAAAGCCGTTCACGACAGTGAATCCCTGCTCAAGCAGATACTGAATATCCTGCCGGTAGGCGTCTTTATTTCAGATCGTGAAGGCTTGCTGACACAGATCAACCCCTGTGGTGAAAAAATCTGGGCCGGGGCACGCCATGTTGGCATGGAACAGTATGGCGAATATGTAGGCTGGTGGCCAGATAGTGGCAAACGCATTGCTGCGGACGAATGGGCGTTGGTGCGTACCTTAAGAAACGGCGAAATCATTCTTGATGAACTGGCGGACATACGCTGCTTTGATGGCAGCCGCAAAACCATATCAAATAGCACCGCCCCTTTGCGTGACGAAAACGGGGCCATCATAGGTGGCCTGTCAGTGAACGTGGATGTCACCGAATTCATGCGCACGGAACGCCAGTTGCGAGCGGCAGCCCTCTATGATGATACTCAGGTACAAGCACAAACCCTGTTTGCCAACAGTTTCGATCGTCAGGAAATTTTTTCAGGTTTGTTGGCCCTGCTGGCCGAACGCCACAATTTTGCCGTATCTGCCTTGTATTTTTTTGATGAATGGAATGCACAGTTCCGCTGTGAAGCAGCACATGGCCTGGGTCGTGAAGTGCCACGTCAATTTGGACTGGGTGAGGGTCTGCTGGGGCAGGCAGCTCTCAGCGGCAAAATCAATTTCCTGGATATCGGCTATCTGAATCTGCAGGCCGGGCTGGCAGATTTTGCTCCGGCGCAGGTATTGATGCTACCTGTTGCCTATCAGGAACGCCGCCTGGCCGTGCTGGTGTTGGCCGCAACAGCCAAGGTGACCGATAGCGACCAGGCATTTCTGGAGAAACTGGTCATACAACTGGGTGTCGCCTTGCACAATCTGCGTCAATACAGCGACCTGAAATTACTGGCTGACCGCCTGCGCGCCAGCAGCGAAGAAATTGCCGCGAAAAATCAGCAACTGGAACAGGCCAGCCTGATGAAATCCGAATTCCTGGCAAATATGTCGCATGAATTACGTACTCCCTTGAATGCCATTATCGGTTTTTCCGAAATCCTCAGAGATGGCTTGATGGGAGAATTGAATGCCCGGCAAAGCGAAGGCGTCAGCGATATTTTTAATAGCGGTAAACATTTGTTAAGCCTGATCAATGACATCCTTGACCTGTCCAAGATCGAGGCTGGAAAAATGAATGTCAATTTCGACGTTGTCACCATTGCTCCGCTCATCCAGGCCAGCCTGCAAATCGTGCGTGAGCAGGCGCTGATACAGGGATTGCATCTGAGTGCAGAAGTACAGGAAGACTTGGGCGAAGCCTGGCTGGATGAAGTCAAGTTCAAACAAATCATCTATAACCTGTTGTCGAATGCGGTCAAGTTCACACCGGAAGGTGGCAAAGTCAGTATTGCGGCGCGGCGCGTGGACAGCCAGGTCCCCGCTGATCCGCATACCCAATATCTTGAAATCAAGGTCAGTGACACGGGCATCGGTATTTCAGCGGAGGGGCAGGCACGCCTGTTCCAGCCCTTTACGCAAATCGACAGCGGCCTGGCACGCCGTCATCAGGGTACAGGACTGGGCCTGGCACTGGTAAGGCGTATGGCAGAATTACATGGCGGTAGCGTGACCCTGCATAGCGAACCCGGTAAAGGGTCCACTTTCACGGTGCTATTGCCCTGGCGTTCTGCCGGGCAGATAACTGCCATTGCCAACAGCACGTCGCTATTGGAAACACCGGGAACATCAGGATCCAGCGGTCACATGCCAGTAGTCGAGCTTACCCCCAGCGGCACCCTGATGGCACTGGTGGTTGAAGACGACGACCATGCCGCCGAAGTACTGCGTCTGCAACTGGAAAGCGAAGGTTTTCGCGTCGTACGCGCCAGCTCGGCAGAAAGCGCGCTGGCACTGGCAGAACACGAGTGTCCGGACCTGATCACCCTGGACATTTTATTACCCGGCATGGATGGCTGGGAATTCCTGCATCGCTTCAAGCAAGAGACCCGGTTTGAATCGGTACCTGTGGTCATTATTTCCATCGTGGCTGACCGTGGCCGCGGCATGTCGCTGGGTGCAGCACAAGTCATGCAAAAACCCGTCTCAAGGGAAACATTGAATGCTGCCCTGACACATCTGGGTTTTGCCTGCAACAATGGTGGGCATCAGTTAAGCGCACTGATCATCGATGATGACCCCAAGGCAATCCAGTTGATTTCGACTTATCTGGACAGTTTCGGCTACCGCACCTTGTCTGCCCTGGGTGGACAAGAAGGTATACATACCGCCCGTCACATGCGACCCGACCTGATCGTACTGGATTTAATGATGCCCGAAGTAAATGGCTTCGACGTGGTTGAAGCTTTGAAGGCGGATACCAGCACGGCCAGTATTCCCGTTATGATACTGACAGCTAAACAAATTACCACTGAAGACAAGATGCGCCTGAATGGCGATGTCAAAAAAGTAATGGAAAAATCTGAATTCAATCACGGCCGTTTCATCGGCGAAGTAAGACGCGCAATGGCTGGCAGGGGGAAATGACATGGCATGCGTACTGATCGTGGAAGACAATCCTGTCAATATGAAACTGGCCTCATTTCTGCTCAACAATGCCGGTCACGAAGTATTGCAGGCCAGCGATGCAGAAATAGGTCTGCGCTATGCCAAAGAACGGCGACCGGATTTGATCTTGATGGATATGCAATTGCCTGGTATTGACGGCATGACAGCTGTCCGCCTGCTGAGGGCGGACGAGAGCACTGCACGCATCCGTATCATGGCATTAACCGCATTTTCCATGCATGGCGACGAAGAGCGCTTTATGGCAGCGGGTTGTGATGCCTATATGGCAAAACCCATCCGTTATCAGCAATTCATGGATCTGGTCAACAAGGTCTTGAGCCGTTAAATTGCTATCATATTGCTATGAAGGCAAGGCCTGCTAACTGAGAATTTGCTCACAATGCCGGGCCGGCGAGGTAAACTATGGCTTACTGAAAAAAGGTGGCCTATGAAATTTGAGCATTTGGTTGAAATCAATGATCTGAGTAATCCCATGATAGAAGTCATCACCCGCGAGCAATTGTGGCGTGGTCTGGTATTAAGGGCAGAAATGCCAAGAATGTTTGTGTCTTATCTGGATGATGCCCTGATCATGGAGCGCACTGAAGCCGGTATGACGCGTACACTGAAATATGGTGAGCTAGAAGTCACCGACCGTGTCAGTTTTGTGCATCTGGAGCATGTGCATTACGACGTGGCAGCACAAAAGGAAATTCCGCATTCCACCCTGCGCATGAGTATAGAAGAACCGCAGCCACAGGCCCTGTTTGTGCGTTTTAGCTATGACAATGGCCAAAGCGCCCAGCACGATGCTGAAAATGATATGTATAACGAATACCGCAAATCAGCCTATCACGAGGCGGATGTGGAAACTGTACGCATCATCCGCGAGCTGGCAGAAGCTGGCAGGCTGGATGCCTTGCCATCCTGAGCTGGCTGGCAACGCCGCCAATACCGTCAGCCCAAATGGAGACTGACGGCAAAACTCTGGGATAATGCCGCCGTATTCCGCTGTATTCTCGTTTTAGCTTTCTCCGATTACCATTCTTCTTGCAAGGCTTACCATGTCCAAGCGCACTGCCACTGTGGCCAGTAAAATTACCGTGCCCGCCATTCTTCCTGCGCCCTTACCGGTTCAAACCACACGCCTGAAACGCAAGCAATTTGCCAGCACGGGTGACGTACATGTACAGGGTGATGCGCTGATCACTACCCAGCTTATCGTTGGTGGCGACTGCCTGATTGATGGCGACCTGGAGGCAGAAGAAGTATTTTGCCTGGGTAAATTGACCGTGACCGGCGATATCCGTGTGCAATCGCTGTATGTTGGCCATACGCTGGATGTGGGTGGCAATATCGAAGTGGAATACCTGCTGAAGACCGGTTGCAGCGCCGACTGGATGGCGCGCATGCTGGAACTGGATCAGCGCAAGCCTGTGGCGGGTGAGAGCAATTTCATTCACCAACTGGTGCATCCGGCCATCCTGGCACGTCATGATCATCATGATGCCTTTGGTGGTTATGGCGATATCCAGGCACTGGGTTATCTGACTTGTGCCGACTTGGACTGCCACGGTAATGTGCAACTTGACGACGTACTGGAAGCCGGTGAAATCCAGTTCATCGGCGGACATCTGTCTGCTGCCGGTATTCATGTCGCCGGTGACTGCAATTGTCAGGGTGAATTATTCAGCGAAACCGATGTCCAGGTGGAAGGCAGCCTGTTTGCTGCCATCGTGATTTGCCAGGGCAATCTGGAAGTGGACAGCCTGTGCAGTCAGGGCGATATCAGTACCTGGGGCAGCTTGCGTGCAACGGGCGAGATCAGCAGCCTGCGTGGTGAAATCCATTGCGGACGCTGGATTGCTACCAAGGCAACGATTTATGCGGCCAAGTACATCAAGTCGGGTGAATCCGTAATTGGTGAAAAAGGCATCAGTTGCGGCAGCGATTACGGCATCCTGGCTGGCACCACTCTGCCACGTTCACGCTGGGCGACACATGGCATGGTGTCGGCAGTAAGCAAACCACGTCTGCTGTTGTCCGGTCAATTTGTCGAAGGCAAGAAACTGCGCCATATCGATGCACTGGAAAAGAAACGTGAAACCGAACTGGACTGGGAAGTACAGCGTCGCCTGAAACGCGAAATGCAGCCGGACTAAAAACCAAGGGGGAAGGATTTGTGTCTGCCCCCTCAGTTGTCAACACGTCCTAATTAATTTGTTCTGTTACTGGCAAAGTCCGTTTTTTTAGCAATTTGTGCAACAAGCCAGCACCAATGACAAACAAGATGATGGCGATGAACCAATGCCGTGGTGCCGGTTGCCAGTCTTCGCCGGATACCGCCAGCCGTTCCAGCAGCATGGCCAGGCTATTGTAGCTGGCATGTAAAATCATGCCAGGCCACAAGGAACGACTGCGCTCATACAGCCAGCCGCACAGACAACCCAGCAGGAAAGCAGCAAAGAACTGGTAAATATTCAGGTGTGCAAAGCCGAACAGCAGAGCTGACCCGATTATTGCCTGCCAGCGCGAATACTGATTTAAAAAACTACGCAGGATAATCCCGCGAAACAGCATTTCCTCCACCGCCGGTGCGATCAGGCAGGCGGTGACAATAGACGACAAACCGCTCAACATCATCTGGTCAAAAATCTTTTGCTGCCCGGACGACACCGGTAGCCACCATACCAGGATTTCTTCCATCACCATGATGAGTAATGATAATGCCGGCACCAGCATCAATACCGGCACACCCAATAAACTAACAGTGGCCCTGACCGAAGTACGGGATGCATGAAACAGAGATGAATAAGTCATCTTTTTGTAGTGCAGCAGCACTGTAAACAGCACCGCATTGGCCAACAGAAAGACGATGCCTATCATGTGAGCAGGGTCCATCCCCAGCACAGAACGCATATCGTAAAATGTGGCGTTGATGAGAAATTCCGCACCCATCAAAAAGGCGACCAGAAAAACCGCTTCCAGTGCTGAAGGAAATTGATCGAGTTGCTGTTTCATGAATAGGAAGTAAAGACCAGACCAAATGACAAGTACGGCTGCAAACCCACATTATCCAGTGGTGCTGCCAGCATTACATCGAAGGCAAGTCCAGACCGGTTGAAAATTCACCGTCCACTTCCTTGATGATAGCCTGACCGGCTATCGTTTCCTTGCCATTAAAACTCAGGGTTGGTCCCCCATATAAAGTCCAGCCTTTATTGAGTGCTTCAGATACACGCATGCAAAATGCCTTGTCGTCAGGGCCGGTCAGATAACGATAGAGTTTCATGGTCACTGTCTTTACTTGGGATTGCCCATTATAGCCGCACCCGGCTGCAAGCGTTCTTTCAACAGGCGGTTTTCTTCCAGCAATGCTGCCATCATCCCCTGCACTTCCTTATCCGTAAACCGGGGCGTAATATGGCGCGGACAATTCCATTCAGCAGCCTCTACCGAAATGACGACTGCACGTTCAACGTCAGCACCGTATTCTGGCATCGCCAACCTGGCAATCAGGTCGGGCTGTTCATTTTCATGGACGATACGAGCCCGCCCCCAAATTTTCAGGCGTCGCCGTCTTGCGTAATCCATGACGATCAGAGAAATCCTGTCATTCGCAAACAGATTACCCACACTCAGATATTGCGCATTACCTGAAAAGTCGGCATAAGCGATGGTCTTTGCATCAAACACTTTCAAGAAGCCAGCCGGACCGCCCCGGTGTTGTACATAAGGCCATCCATTTGCCGAAATCGTCGCCTGATAAAAACTGTCCCGTGCTTGCAGGAAGTCTGTATCGCGCTCCACCAAATGATCACGCTTTTCGTCTGTCAGTTCAAAACCAAGATTGGCTTCGCGGCTACCATACAGGCTTTGTGCTGCTTTGACACTGGGTGTAAAAGTAATATCGGCAAATGCGCGGGACATGATGGTTTCCATTCAGGTAGATGATGGGTAAGCAGCATCTACTGTGTATCATTAGCGGAAGGAAGAGAATCCTCATAATTTATAATTCATTATTCCATTAAGTGAAATAATTAAGATCATATTCAATTGTTGTCGTGCAAAGCTGGAACTAAATCTGTAGACATATGTCTGTAAAAGACTGCTATTTTCTGGTGTCCCTCTTTGTTGCAAACAGAGAATACGGCTGAAAATCTGTGTATTTCGCCTTATGTCAGTAGGGTTTACGCAAAATCGTCCCAGCAAGGAGCTGTAACACAGCTGAGGCGGTTTTGCGTAAGTCCTAATCAGCTAATTTCTGTAAATGGTGCGACTATACCGCCACCCTATGTTTTATCCCGTTGGAGACCAATTTGTTCAAAGTTATCACCCTCGTGCTAGCCGTTGCTGGCACTTTTTCATATGCCCATGCTGACGAAGGTCAATGGCAGCCGCATCAGTTGCCACAATTAAAATCCGAGCTCAAACGTATAGGCATCAACATACCAGCTGAAAAATTGGCGGATTTGAGCAAGCACCCGCTGAATACAATCGTGTCGCTGGGCGGCTGTTCTGCTTCTTTCGTCTCAAACAGCGGTCTGGCCGTGACCAATCATCACTGTGCTTACAAGGCCATACAAAGAAATTCCAGCGCTGAAAAGAATTACATCAGCGAGGGTTTCCTGGCCCGTACCAAGGCAGAGGAATTGCCTGCCGGCCCGGATGCACACATGTACATCACCGACAAGGTAGAAAACGTCACTGAGCAGGTATTGAAGGGGCTGACCGCCGACATGTCTGGCCGCGCCCGCCATGAACAGGTGGAAAACCGCATCAAGGCCCTGATTGCTGAATGCGAACAGGACAAAGCCTATCGTTGTTCCGTACCCAGCTTCCATCGTGGACTGGAGTATTACCGCATACGCCAGATGATGATACGTGATGTCAGGCTGGTGTATGCGCCATCCGACAAGATTGGCAACTTTGGCGGCGAAATCGATAATTTTGAATGGCCGCGCCATACAGGTGACTATGCCTTTTTACGCGCCTATGTAGGCAAGGATGGTCGCCCTGCTGACCCGTCAGCCGACAATATCCCTTATCAGTCAAAAGACTTCCTGGTGGTGTCAGCACAAGGTTTGAAGAATGGTGACCCCATCTTGCTGGCGGGTTACCCCGGACGCACCAGCCGTTATAAATTGCCAGCAGAAATCCGCTTTGCGCGCGACCATAGCTATCCGGCCAAGGTGGCTGAATCCAAGGCCGATATTACCGTCATCCAGGCCGCCACCGAAGGCAACAAGTCTGCCGAAGTGCGGTACGCCAGTGTGGTCAAAGGTATCAATAACGGTTTGAAAAAGACCGAAGGCTTGCTGGCAGGCTTTGCCCGCAAGGACCTGGCAACCATTAAGGATGGCCAGGACGCCGATTTCCGCGCCTGGTACAAACAACATGGCGACAACAAGAATTTACTGCCGGAACTGGATGCAGTCATCGCCAGTGACATGGCACTGTCCGAACAAGAGACCGCGTGGACCATCGTCCATACCGCTGAGATGCTGAAAAGTGCACAGACGCTGTACCGCGTCGCCATCGAAAGCGAAAAACCGGATGTTGAGCGGGATAGCGATTATCAGCAACGCGAATTGCCTTTCATCGCCGCGCGTCTGAACCGTCTCGAACAATCCTACCTACCAAATGTCGATCAGGCGCGCTTTACGGCAGCCCTGCAACGCTATAACAAATTACCGGCGCAAGCCCATCCGGCGGGGCTGGATACCTTGCTGCCTGCACCGGAAAGCGTGGTCAGCCTGTACCAGCAAAGCCAGTTGAGTAACACCGCAACACGACTGGACTGGATGAGTAAAGACCGCACTGCATTTGAAGCATCGGACGATGCTTTCATTCGCCTGGCGATCAAGCTGCACGAGACTGGCATGATGCTGGAAAACCAGCGCAAAGAGGTCGATGGCAATCTTGAACGCATCATTCCGCTATACATGCAGGCTGTCATTGCCTGGAAGAAGTCACTCGGCAAACCCGTGTATCCCGACGCTAACTCCACTTTGCGCGTCACCTACGGCACAATAGCGCCATACACACCACGCGACGGCATCAGCAAGGGACCGTTCACGACGGTGGAAGGCATACTGGAAAAGGATACCGGTAAATCGCCTTTTGATGCGCCTGTCAATCTGCTGGCCAGTATCAAGGACAAACACTATGGCATATTCAAGGATAAGGTACTGAATACGGTGCCAGTAAATTTCCTGTCCACGGCGGATACAACAGGTGGTAATTCCGGTTCTGCCGTGCTGAACAAGAATGGTGAGTTGGTGGGCTTGAATTTTGATTCAACTTACGAATCCATCACCAAGGACTGGTATTTTGACAGTGCTATCACCAGAGCCATCCATGTCGATATCCGCTATATGCTGTGGGTCATGAGCGAAGTCGATCATGCTGACAATGTATTGAAGGAAATGACGATCAAGTACCCGACGAAGTAATCATACTGCCCCAAAAAAAACGAATCATCTCAATGATTCGTTTTTTTTACGTCTGTCTGCTGCCCACGTCTCATATTACGCTGCCTGCCTTCAGCATAGTCAGGCACCTTCCCATTGCAGATCTTTACCCGCACCCCATATTGCAGGCACTATATAATTTTTTGCCCAGTCACTGACTTGCAGCGCCGGCATTGGCCGCGCCACACCATAGCCCTGGGCCAGCATGCAGCCAAGTCGCATCAGGGCGACCCCATGTTCCGGACTTTCTACCCCTTCAGCAATCACTTCGCGATTAAAAGCACGCGCCAGGCCGATGACTGCACTGATGACCGCCAGATCATCTTTGTCGTCCAACATATCGCGCACGAAACTCTGGTCAATTTTTAAGGTGTTGGCCGGCAGGCGTTTGAGGTAAGACAGGGAAGAATATCCCGTGCCGAAATCATCCAGTGCAAAGCTCACGCCCAGTTTCTGACTCGCCAGCATGACTTCGCGTACATGTTGAATGTCCTGTATGGCAGCAGATTCCAGAATTTCTATTTCCAGACGCTCAGGCGCAACATCCGGATAGTCAGCCAGAATTTTTCGCAGACGTGGCAAGAAATTCTGACTCTGGAAATGCCGGGCAGCGATGTTCACGCTGACAATCCAGGTCCGGTGTTCACGATTCCATAAGCGCAACTGTTGCATGGCCTGCTGCAAGACCCAGTCGCCGATATCAATAATCAGATCCGTATGTTCAATCAGCGGCAAAAATTCCAGCGGGCCGACGATGCCGTGTTCGGGGTGCTGCCAGCGCAGCAGCGCTTCCATACCAGTCACGTGCCCCAGTCGCATATTCACCTTGGGCTGAAAATACAGACATAACTCGCTCTGATGTAAAGCCTGCCTGACGCGCGCGCGCTGATTGTGATGCGTGCGCAATTGCTGGTCCTGCTCAGCGTCAAACAGGTGAAACTGGTTGCGTCCATTCAGTTTTGCCTGATACATGGCCTGATCAGCGCAGCGCAACAGCGTATCAGCATTGATATCATCGCGCGGATATATTGCCACACCTATGCTGGCAGACATGCTGACCGCGCGCTGCTCAATTTCGTAGGGTTGCGCCAATTCTGCCAGCAACAGCGCCAGGTTCAGTTCCACCCCGGCGACATTGGTCTGGTTGTGCAATAGCACGACAAATTCATCACCACCCAATCTGGCGACACTATTGCTCGTCCCCACGCTGATCTCCAGGCGACGCGCTACCTGTTGCAATAATTTGTCGGCAAATTCATGCCCATATTTTTCATTGATGACCTGAAAATAATCCAGATCAAGCAAACAGACGGCCAGCCAGCACTGTTGTTCACGCGCGGTATTGATCGCCAGACTAAAACGGTCTGCCAGTGCGGCCCGGTTTTCCAGGCCCGTCAATACATCGTGGCCCGCCTGCCAGGACAATTGCTGTATCAGTTGCCGACGTTCACTGACATCGCGAAACACCAGGACACAACCGGTAACGCCACCGTCTTTTTGGCGTATCGGTGCAGCGGTGTAATCGACCTCTATTTGTTTGCCGCCACGTGCGGCCAGTATCTGATTGCTGGCCTGCATAATGTCTTCACTGTTGCAGATATTGTTGACAAATTCACCCAATCCAATGCGGCTGGCAGAATCGGCCAGGAAAAATACGTCCTGCAAATGATGCCCACATGCCTCAGCCCTGCTCCAGCCACTCAATTGCTGCGCGAGCTTATTGAGCATCAGGATGTGACCATCAACATCCGTACTGATAACGGCATCACCTATAGAAGCCAATGTGGTTTCCACTTTTTCGTTTTCCGCCGCCAATGCAGCCTGTGCCTGATTACGTTCACTGATGTCAATCAGGGCACCGACACTGCCAGCGGCTTCGCCATCGACATTGGTCAGACTGGCCTGGTAAAAGATGACGTCCAGATCCTTATCGGCAACACGCAATCTGGCTTCAGTCACCTTTTTGATGGAATCGGTTGCATCCACCGCCGATGCCGTATCCGGTACAACGTCACCACTAAAAAGTACCGGCATGGGTTGACCAACAACGTCTTCTGCCATGCGCTCAAACATCTGTTCCCATGCATGGTTCACGCGCCTGCAAACACCATGTTGGTCCTGAAAGAAAATCGGAATGGGCAAGGCATTCAACAATTGCCAGGTGAAATGCAATTGCTCACTGTTTTCGCGCTGGCTATGCTGCAAGGTCTGCAGTAGCGTTTGCACTTCATTGGCCATGCTATTAAAAGTCGTGGCGAGTGCACGGGCCTCAGCCGTACCGGATACGGACATCCGCACCGCATGCTGGCCTTTCTTGAATTGCTCCGTCGCATTGGTCAGTCGGCTCACGGTTCTCGCATTTGAGCGCAGGATCAGGCCCAGCAAAAAATAAATGGTGAAAATGATACCCAGCGAAATTTTTGCCTGAGCAATGAATTTTCCCCAAATGTGTTCTTTTTCATGCTCGACCGTAGTATCTAGCCGCAATACCGCGACATCACCATTGTTCAGGCGAACTTCATGTGCAAAAGTTTCCGCAGACAACGCCAGCAAGGCACTAAACCACGCTGGTATGGCCGCCGGTTCAAGATGTTGATCTTGCCCAACGACTTCGCGCTTGCCATCGTTCCAGACAATGCGGGCGATCAAGGGGCTGGAACGCACCTCTTGTTCGAGGATGGTGTGTATGCCCTTACTATCGCCCTGAACTGACAGGGTGCTCAATACCGGGATCAGGTAATGGAAAGAATGACGCAGCTCTGCCTCTGACCTTTGGCGAGCATCCAGAATTTCAGCGTCAATCAGCATGTGGTAGCGCAAACCACTGACGGCAAATATCAAGACAAAAATGGGTACAAATAGCCGGGTATAGATTCCTTGCTGCTGCCAACGCTGTAAAAAATCTTGTAGTGTTTGCACAAATTCAACAAATTTCAGTGAAATAAAGCATTTGGGTTAACGAAGCAGGGTGAATTGGTCATGGGTATTCACTATTACACTGATGGCAATTCTAACCTGAAGATGATTAACGCTACCGTGAAAACATTGATTTCAGGCAAATATCTTTACGGCAACTGCTCGTCATACAACGCCGTGACAAAACGAAAGCTTTTTTAGCTTACGTTCAAGTTATGAATGGAGGCAGATTTCGAAATAGAGCGAATGAAAAATTATCTTTTTAGTAATTTTATCATCCCGTGTCAGGTGAAAAGAAATATGAAAAATACAGACACTCCAGGCACCTATGAAAAAAATTT
Organism: Undibacterium sp. GW821-FHT11B02; assembly: GCF_058808955.1. Lineage (NCBI taxonomy): Bacteria > Pseudomonadati > Pseudomonadota > Betaproteobacteria > Burkholderiales > Oxalobacteraceae > Undibacterium > Undibacterium sp. GW821-FHT11B02. The sequence goes on from NZ_JBXASD010000001.1 coordinate 474,827, forward strand.
GCTCAGTTGAATCATCTTGTTACAAAAAAACGAAAAATATTTTCGTGGCGATACCTGCCGTTTTTTGCACCATCATGAAAAGAAAACGCAACAATGGCGCGCTTTACAGCCCATTTTGCACAAGCAAGGAGAGTTTCAAGGAGGATAGCAACAAGACAATTGCTCTGAATTGGTGCGGCGCAGCAATTATACTTTTTGGAAATAATGCCTATACGAATTATTGATTTTTTGGCTGCATCAGCGCGACGTATAGTGCACACATCTGCTCGATTTAGTGGCAGTCAATGCCCAAAGGGCAACAGCAAATTCATCGATTGTTTTCTTTATTTTCAGGAGTTTATTATGTCCCCACACTTCCGCCTCTATGCATTGGTATCCACCCTGGCTTTTGCTTTGGTTACCGTTCCGGCATTTGCCGTGGAAACCCGCAACCCATTTTCCGAGTCCGGTTGCGAAGTGCCATCTTATGATCTGCGTGCCCTGATTGACGAACAAGAAGGTCTGGTAAAACTCAGTTACATGGTGGACAAACAAGGTGCTGTTGTCGACGCAAAAATTGTAGCCTCCAGTGGTTTTCGCAAACTCGACAAAGCATCGCTGCAGGCCTTGAGAGCATGTCGCTTCCAGACTGGTGCCACACCAGGCTGGAATGACCTGGCGTTTGCATGGACATTGAAGTAATCGTAATGTCCAGACAGCTTCCGCAAGTCCATCAACGATTTGCGGAAGTCTGGGTGTAACCCGCCCTAATTCAAGGGCAGGAATATATCAACTTCCATCTGATATTCCGGCACATCCGGATAAAAACTCAGCCGCTGCAAAAACAGCGGAAAGTCGCGCAGGCTGGCATCACTTTGTGGCAACCATTGACCGTATAAAAATCGTACACTGGCTCCCAGCAAGGCATCGGAACCGGTATGCCGTAATACGGCGCAACGACCACCCGGTATGATTTTATTGACGATGCCTGCGGCATTTTCTTCTACTGGCGCTTTCACTGCCGCTCCCAAATCAAAACGGTATTGACTGGGAATACAATTCTCCAGGTCATCATAAATCAGGTTGAATGTCGCGCTGACAGTCGGCGGCAATTTGTTTTGCTTGCGCCAGGCAATAAATTTCTGAATGCTGTTACTCAGTAGTGCAGGATCGCCGCGATGTTCAAGGACAGCGATTCTGGTTTCTGGAAAGGTGATGATTTTCACATCATCAAGCTGGTGTTGGGCTGACATATGCTGTTCTCTCATGTGATGTAGGGATAAGTAGCTGTTCTGCCAGGTGTTCCACTGTGGCTGTTTTCTGAAATGAGCAGGACTTTGTCCCAGGCTTTTCTTGAAAGCGCGTGAAAATGCTTCGCTGCTTTCATAACCACTCTCCAGAGCAATATCGATGACCTGACGATGCTCGCGAAAAGCCAGCATATGTGCTGCCTTCTTCAATCGCAGCAATTGCACATATTTAATCGCGGCTATGCCGAAGTACTCAGAAAACTGCCGGTGAAAATGAAATTTCGAAAATGCAGCAACTTCGCTCAACGACTCTACCGACAAGTCTTCGTCCAAATGCCGGTCGATGTAATCCAGTACCCTTAGCATTCTGGTTTGGTAAGCTAAATCCCTGGCATTCAATATGATTTCCCCTGACAAACGACAGCTTACGCAAGCACTGCCTGCCGGGCATGATCAGTCTTGCTCCTTTTTACGATGGCGCAATCGCTCTATCAAGGCATTTTCACAAAGTTTGAAAATCAGGTAGGCGATCATGGCTGCGCAAGAGGTCGCCAACAATTCCAGCAATTGCTGCAAGCCACCGTCAACCAATCCCATCCAGCCATTGTCCAGCAAATATTCAGCATTGGCACTGAACAAATGCACCAGGTCAAATGACAGTTTGCCGAACACTAAGAAACTGACGGTCAGCAAGGCAAAGCAGCTGACACTGTGTTCACACAACCAGATATAAAGTTTACGCTGCCTTGCCATCTTTATTTTCCCAAAGGCGAATGCTCTGCAATGGCTTTCAAACTCTGCAAGCCTTCGTCGAATTTTCCGCCGACCATTTTGTCCATGTTGAAGAACAGGCCCATCAGTTTGGACATGAAATTGCTGGGACCAAACATGGCGTGACTGATACGCGTGGTGTCGCCTTTGCTTTCGAGTTTGAACTCTATGGTGTTCTGGGCCGCGAAAGGTTTGTAAAAATTGATTTGCAGGCGCAGATAATCGTATGGCTGTGTATCCAGAATTTCCATGCGCCCCTCACCCAACTGTTTGTTACCCTGCCAGGCATATACCGCGCCCTTGCCGCTGTCACTGCCGCTATAAGTACGTTTGACGAGCGGGTCAATTTTTTCCCAAGGGGACCACGGTTCCCATTCATGAAAATCATTAATCAAGGGGAAAATCACCTCCTTGCCAGCCCTTATCTCCAGCGATCGTTCGACCCGAAAATTATCTGGCAAAGACGCGACATACAACAGGAAAACGATGAGCAAAAGCCCGACTATGGCAAGTATCATCATGAGCAGACTCCGGTTATGTAATATGAACTTGGAACGGCAACGACATTATTATCAGCTTCAGTTGTACGAAATTGGCAGAAACTTTTTTTAGAACAAAAAACTTAAATAAATTACTACAACGACCATAATAATCCATTGTTTCGCCGTTACAATAAACAACAATTTAAACTGTCTTCAGTCCGACCAATTTTTAATTTTTATTCTTATGCCTACGCCCAGTAGCAGTACCACCACCATCACGGTTCCTTTGACTGGAATTACCGATCTTGATGCTTTACTCACAGGTGTTAAATGGGGTACCACGTTACATAGCGGTATCACACTTACCTACAGTTTCCCCTGGTCTGCAGGAAACGCAACTTTTTCCGGGCGCGGTACTTCTTCCACATACTCCACTTTGGATGAACCGAACGCGGCTTCCCATTACGCGCTGACCAGTGATCAGCAGCAGGCAGCCAGACTCGCCATGCAAGCCTGGTCGAACGTGGCAAATGTGCAGTTTCAGGAAGTGGCCGACACCAGCACCAATGTAGGTGATATACGGATTGGCTGGACCTCGGCACAGGACAAGTCCAGCGATGGCGGCACGGCATGGGGATGGGCATATGATCCGTCCCCGAACTATCCGCGCGGTGGTGATATCTGGATCTCCACTGGCAGCTCCGGTGCAAAAAATCTCGACTGGTCTGTTGGCTCTTACAACTATCAGTCACTTATACATGAACTGGGTCATTCACTGGGCTTAAAACACCCTTTCGAAGACGGCGTTGTCTTGCCAGCAGCACTGGACACGCGGCAATATTCCATCATGGCCTATAACGACATCAGCAATGATCTCTTCCGCACCATCACGTATGGCAGCAATGGCAAACCCATCTTTACTTTCTTTAATATCGTGCCAGAAACCCCCATGGTTCTGGACATCGCCGCCATGCAGTTGCTGTATGGGGCGAATATGAATTACCAAACAGGTAACGATGTCTATACCTTCGACCCCAACAAAGCTTTTCTGAAAACGATATGGGATGCGGGTGGCAATGATACGATCTCAGTTTCCAATTTTACATTGGGCTGCAAAATCGATCTGACGCCGGGCAATTATTCTGACATACGCATGGTTTCTGCCCCTAATCCTGCCGGTTACACTGGGGGAACGGTACCCACTTATACCGGTGTAGGGAATCTGGGCATTGCCTTTGGTACTTATATTGAAAATGCCATCGGTGGTGCCGGCGATGACACGCTGATAGGCAATACTCTCAACAATACCTTTACCGGCAACGGTGGCAATGACACCATAGATGGCGGTGTTGGGCTTGATATTGCCATTTACAACGGTGCACATGGAAATTATTCAGTCACGGAAAGTGGCAATACTGCTTTCATCAAAGCCAAAAGCGGCACAGATGGTGCTGATAACCTGATTAACGTTGAACGCCTGCAATTCACCGATGAAAACATTGCACTGGATATCAGCGGTACTGCTGGCCAAGCTTACCGGCTGTATCAAGCCGCCTTTGACCGTAAGCCTGACCTGCTGGGCCTGGGTTACTGGATCGCTGACATGGACAAGGGTTCCAGCCTGACCACAGTGGCTGCCGGCTTCATGCAATCTGCTGAATTTCAGAAGCTGTATGGCAGCAAGCCTACCAATACCACGCTGGTCACGAACTTTTACCAGAACGTATTGCATCGCGCCCCTGATCAGTCGGGCTTCAATTACTGGCTGGATCAGCTCAATACCAACAAGATCACGGCTGCCGGTGCCCTTGCCAGTTTTTGCGAGAGTACCGAAAACCAGGCACTGGTCATCGGTGCCATACAGAATGGCATAGAATATCTGCTCTGGCACGCTACCTCTTGATAACCTTACAACGCTGTCAGTAACAACAAGGCCCGCAGTGCGGGCCTTGTTGTTATTGCCATAGATGCTTGCGTCACAAAGCTTTTCCCCCACGCTGCCTGCTTCACCTACAATGGCGACATATCCTGTGGAACTGCCATTGGCCCGTTTTTAGCCCGTAATTGGCACGCCACCACAACCACTACCCCTATTTTGAAATTATTCCCATGTCTGCTTCTACCGCTTTTAGTTCATTGTCCCTGTCCGCCCCCCTGCTCAGTAATCTGGAAAGCCTGGGATACAAGGAAATGACCCCCATACAGGCAGCCAGCCTGCCAGTCATACTGCAGCAGCAGGACTTGATTGCCCAGGCCAAAACCGGCAGCGGCAAGACAGCGGCTTTTGGTCTGGGCATATTGGCAAAGCTCAATCCCACTTATTTTGCGGTACAAGGTCTGGTGATCTGCCCGACACGCGAGCTGGCAGACCAGGTAGCAAACGAATTGCGCCGCCTGGCCAGAGCCATAGAAAACGTCAAGATCATCACTCTGTGTGGTGGTACCGCCATGCGCCCGCAAATCGCTTCGCTGGAACACGGTGCACATATCGTCGTCGGTACCCCAGGACGGCTGATAGACCATATCAGCCGTGGCACCATCAACCTGAAAACGGTCCAGACCCTGGTGCTGGATGAAGCCGACCGCATGGTGGACATGGGCTTTTATGATGATATCTATAACATTGTCGAAGCCACTTCACCGCGCCGGCAAACCCTGCTGTTTTCCGCCACCTACCCGGATAACATCCGCAAGGCCAGCGAACAGTTATTGCGTGAACCGGTAGAAATCAAGGTTGAATCGCAACATGCGGCTAATCATATCGAACAACTGTTTTATCTTGTGACGCCAGAAGAACGCAATGCCGCCGTCGCACAACTGCTCCATCACTATCAACCGGCATCCACCATCGCTTTTTGCAACACCAAAATCCATTGCCGTGAGCTGACGGAAGAATTACATGCCCAGGGTATCAGCGCGCTGGCCCTGCATGGCGACCTGGAACAGCGCGACCGGGATGAAGTGCTGATCCGCTTTGCCAACCAGAGTTGTTCGGTACTGGTAGCCACCGACGTTGCCGCCCGTGGCCTGGATATACAAACCCTGGGGGCTGTCATCAACGTCGATGTTTCCAAAGATACCGAAGTGCATATCCACCGCATAGGCCGCACTGGCCGCGCTGGTGAAAAAGGTCTGGCACTGAGTCTGGCGACGCCGGGTGAAAAGAAATGGGTGAAGCTGATCGAAGAATACCAGGGTGAAGCCGTCACCTGGGCCGACATTCATGAACTGCAGAATCAGGATGCACAGCACCTGCAAGCACCGATGATGACGGTCTGCATCATGGGGGGTAAAAAAGACAAACTGCGTCCCGGTGATTTGCTGGGTGCCCTGACAGCGGACCTGGGCTTGAAGAAAGAACAGGTAGGCAAAATCAACGTATCTGAATTTATCACCTATGTCGCACTGGACCGCCATGTCGCCGTCAAGACCGTAGACCGTCTGAGCCGCACGAATATCAAGGGCAGGCAATTCAAGATGCGCATCATCGACTGATTGCTTTAGAACTCATTTCAGACAGGGTGGCGCGCCATCAATTTTTTTATATCAGCATCAGCTGCCAAACGGATGCCGAAATGTTGCTGTAACAGAGCGCAGTATTCATCCTCATCACGAATGCTGTGCACATGCCTGACGCCACGCTCGGTGCTGATGCATTTGTTGTTGGAAATGCTGACGCGTCCTTCCGGGGTGGCAATTGAACAGATGGTTTTTTGCGTGAAGTGCGATAGCGGTGAAGTCTGTTGATACAGGCACATGGCCTCAAAATCACCGATCTCGAAAGCCTGTAAAGAAAAGCAAAATTGTGGCTGCATGCTCTTGTCATCCTTGCCCTGCATCAGTCTGAAGCAAGTTGTGCCAGGATCAGGCTGTACCTGATAATGCATGCCCAGTTCAATGATGGGCTGTCCATTCATATTCAGCGGTGCACGGAAACTGTCACCAAAACCGACATCAGCGATCCAGCTTTGTCCATCCACATGTACCTGTATCAACATGTGATCAAAATCCGGCCCATAGTCTTTGCCATTGAATACGCGTGCAGAAATCAGGCTGGTCTGGAAACCGAAAGATTGTAGCAACAAGCTAAATGCCTGGTTCAGTTCATAGCAAAAACCACCGCGCAGCTGTTGCAACAATTTATCCAGCAATGCTGGTGTGGATAAATCCAGCTTGCGACCCAGGCTGATATCCAGGTTTTCAAATGGAATGTGTTGCAAGTGAGCGACATGCAAAGCAGTCAGCACATCCAGGGTTGCTGCACGCGGCCCGGCATAGGCGATTCTGGTCAGGTAAGCCTGTATCTGTGCTTCATCCAGCATGCATCCTCCGGCAAAATTGATCGATAGCTTTTGTATGCTGCTCGGGAATAAAATCCTCATCACAAGCGGCGTACAGCATGCCTTCATACTGCAAGCCCAGATAGGCAAAACTGAGTTTGAACATCTGTTCGAAACAGTCTGCCGGGATGGCATCCGAACCAGTGGCGAGGACCGCAGCCCGCTTGCTGCGCAACTGACGGCCCAGCGGCTTGTCAATTTTCAGCAGGTCAGACAATCTGTCCATAAAAATTTTCATGCTGCCACTGGGGGCATACCAATACACAGGGCTGGCCAGGATGATGCGTTCATAGCTCAGGACTTCACGGATCAGGCCAGGGAAATCATCATCCTGATTATGAAAAGCGTAATCAAAAGGCTTGATCTGATAGCGATTGAGATCCAGCAAGCTGGCCTGCATTTTATCGGCCAGCACTTGCGCCAGATGGAAAGTGTTGCCCGGGTTGCGCGAGCTGCCAAGCAGGATGACGGTACGTGGTTCTGACATCGGAATATTCTGAAGCCAAGGAAGCCCTGAATATACCCCGATGTCCAGTTTCTTGCAGGAAGCGGTATTGATTGCTATCCGCCTCAGGCTTATCTACCGATTTTTCACATACGGGCGTAAGGCATCCTGCAAGCTGCTGCCGGTCAGCTTGCCCAGTAATTTTTCCAGCTTGTCGCCACTCAACTGATGTGGCCGCTGCCACAGATAACGCATTTTAATGACTGCCTTCAACAGAGGTGAAAACAGGGCAATGCAGCTCATCAGCCACCAGGGCATTGCTTTGGCCTTGAGCTTGCGTCCACTGAGTTGTTCCAGCGCTGCATGCACATCCTTGCCGGTGGCGGTAATGCCGGGGTAATGCATGATGTCGAATGCGGGCAGTACATCCCGCTGCTCAGCCAGTCGCACAAACACGCTGGCCAGATCCGGCAGATACGCCCAGGCATGCGGCAGGTCATCCGGCCCCATATGGGTGACCACACCTTTATCCAGCGACTTGGTGATTGCCATATCCAGCCAAGTGCCACTGCCACCGATAAAATCACCGGCACGCACGATCACACAGCGCAAACCCTTGCGGCTGGCATCGGCCATGCTCTGTTCCATGGCAATTCTTTGTGCCGCCTTGGGGGTATTGGCGATAAAAGGTGTATCTTCATTGAGCACGGCTGGCAATTCTTCACCAAAGTTATACACATTACCTGGCACCATCAGCAATGCCCCAGCCGCTGTGGCAATGTGTATCACGGCATCCGTCGCTGGTGGCAGCAAGGTATCCCAGCGCGCATAGTCGGGATTGACGGCGTTGATCACCACATCCACTTCAGGCACCGCAGCCAGGATACGTGCGGTATCCAGAGCATCACATTGCAGGTATTCAACACCCTTTGCCGCCGGGTCTGCCATTGGCGAACGTGCCTGCGCAATCACCCTCCAGCCAGCGGCTGCAAAAGCCTGTACCGCTGCCTGGCCAAAACGGCCACGGGCACCCATGACCAATACGGATGGGCGTTGCGACAAAGTGGATGGCGTATTCATGTTCATGTCCCTGGGAAATATTGATTGGCTGGTGTGGAATACATTTTCAAACAACAAAGAAGTATTTACAATCGACATGAATGCATAGGTTTTATGCATATTTGAATACATCCCGCAAATTACCTGATGTCTGGAATGTGTATGTCTGATCTGCAATTTGACCCTGGCCAAACCGACTGGAACCTGATCCGTGGCTTTATTGCGGTAGTGGAGCAAGGCTCGCTGACGCGTGCGGCAGAAGTGTTGGGGCTCAGCCAGCCGACCTTGTCACGCCAGATCGCTGAGCTGGAAAAAGCGCTGGGGGCACCACTATTCGAACGGGTGGCACGCGGCCTGAAGCTGACCGCTGTTGGCGACAGACTGGTAGAACCGGCACGCCACATGATGACAGCAGCCCGTGCCTTGAGCATGGCCGCCGCAGCGCAGGACAATAGCCTGCAAGGCACTGTCCGGATCACGGCCAGTGAAATGGTATCAGCTTTTGTACTACCATCCCTGTTGTGCGAGCTTGCCCGGCAACACCCGGAAATCCAAATTGAAGTGGTCGCCAGCAACCAGGTCAGCAACCTGTTGGAGCGCGAAGCCGATATTGCCATCCGTATGGTCAGGCCCGTACAAAGCGCCCTGATCGCCCGTCACCTGACCGACTGGCCGATAGGCATGTATGGACATCGCGATTATTTGGCCAGTTTGCCCAGCCTGCCAGACAAAAATCAGGCTGCTGCCCTGCCCCTGATGAAGCAATTTCGCTGGCTGGGTCTGGATCAGTCAGACCAGTACATTGCTGGTTTTCGCGATGCTGGCATACAGATAGACCGTCATTTCTTCGACTTCAGGTGTGACAATCACCTGGTCAACTGGCAAGCCATTTTGCAGGGTTTGGGCATAGGTATCGGCATGTGCTGGCTGGCAGAACGCCACAAAGAACTGGAACAGGTGCTGGTTGAGCAAACCCTGCCAGCCTTGCCGGTATGGCTGACCACCCACCGTGAACTGAAATCCAGCAAACGCATCCGTACCGTGTTTGATTTCCTGGCGGATGGCTTGCTGAAGCAGCGCTTCTAATCAACCCAGTTGCAGCACATAAGAGCGGTTTGCCCCGGATTCTGGCGGCGGATTTTCTGCAGCGCGCCAGCCCAGGGATTCATACAAACGAATGGCACTGGTCATGCTATCCCAGGTATCCAGATGCAAGACCTGAAAACCAGCCTGCCTGGCCGCAACCAGCGCTTGCGTCAGCAGGGCCCGACCAACACCCAGACCGCGACATTGCTGACTCACATGAAAACCAAACAGTTTGGCTTGCCCGTCAGGCAAGGCTTCCAGCGCCAGACAGCCGACCACTTCACCATCGAGTTCAGCCACCAGTTCAATGGCGTTGCTACTGTCTGGCAAACCCGCCGCCCCTATCGCTGCATCCAGTCCGGAAAATTCGACGCTGATGCCAAAGTCGGCTAGCGATGCACTAACGATCTTGCGTATCTGTCCATTATCATTCTGAACGGCACGACGTATGTTGATTATTGACTGTTCAGACATAGTTTCCCGGAAAAAAATGACGTTCCACCATCTCGATCAAGATATGCAAGACCTTGATATGCAATTCCTGAACGCGGTCGGCGAACTGCCCACCAGGTGTACAAATGTAAACACTGCTTAATTTTTCCAGCGTTTCGCTGAGTCGGCCACTAAGTATGATGACGTGCATGCCACGCGCCTGTGCCACTTCTGCCGCCCGGATCACATTCTTGCTGGTACCGCTGGTGCTGAGGGCCAGCAGGCAATCTCCACCCCGGCCATGGGCTTCTATGAAACGGGAAAACACTTGTTCATAACCCATGTCATTGCTGACACAGCTCAGATGACCGGCGTCGCTGATGGCCATGGCGGCCAGCGCTGGCCTGTCCTTGCGATAACGGCCAGTCAACTCTTCGGCAAAATGCATGGCATCACACATGGAACCACCATTGCCACAGCTATACACACGGCCCTGTTTTTCAAATACACCTATCAGTAGCCGCGCAGCCTCCTCAATCGAGGCAAGTGCCTCTTCATTGGTCAGCAAATTGTCCAGTGCTGCTTTTGCTTCCAGCAGGCTGGCGAATATGTGCTGTTTGTTATCTTTTACTGTCATAACGCACCGCTCAGTTTTATCAAATGAAAGATTTAACCACAAAACCGCTGAAGTACCACCAGATGGAGAAAAACCAGCATCGGTCCGTCCTCGTCATGGGCATGGTAACCGTGGCATACACGAAAAAATTTCATTCGATGAATGGCGATTTGACGGCATTCTGTCAGGCATACTCAATTTTGTTTGAATAGCAAGGCGTTAAGAACTGCACTACGCCGTTCGATATGAAACATCGGCCCTTTTATGGAAACCACAACATGACCACCCTTTCCCCTCGCCAGTTCCTGCTTGACCTGTACAGTAGCGCCGTTGCCGCCGTCAGTGCAGAAAAATGTCTGCCCGCATTTTTGCCCTCTCCACCTGCAAAAGGTCGCACTCTGGTCATTGGCGCTGGCAAAGGTGCAGCAGCGATGGCCAAGGTGGTGGAAGATCACTGGCGAGGCGAATTATCTGGCCTGGTGGTAACCCGCTATGGCCATGGTGCGGATTGCAGCAAGATAGAAGTGGTTGAAGCCGCCCACCCGGTACCCGACGAAGCAGGCAAACAGGCAGCTGCACGCATACTGAACATGGTGCAAGGATTGAACAAGGATGACCTGGTACTGTGCCTGATCTCTGGTGGCGGCTCTGCCCTGCTGGCTTTGCCGGCAGACGGTATCAGCCTGGAACAAAAGCAAGCCATCAACAAGGCCTTGCTGAAAAGCGGTGCCGCGATTTCTGAAATGAATTGCGTGCGCAAGCATTTGTCAGCCATCAAGGGTGGTCGCCTGGCGCTGGCCTGCGCCCCGGCACGCGTGGTGACTTTGCTGATATCCGATGTACCCGGTGACGAACCTGGCATCATCGCCAGCGGCCCCACCTTGCCCGATGCGACAACATGTGCAGAAACCTTGGCGATCTTGCGCAAATACGACATCGCCATCCCTGCAGAAATTTTGCAACATTTGGAAAGTGGCAAGGGCGAAACACCCAAGCCCGACGACCCACGCTTTAGCGACCATAGTCATCACATTATCGCCACCGCACAGGAAGCACTGGAAGCCGCGGCCGCCACTGCACGTGCAGCAGGTATCACGCCCTACATTTTGTCAGATGGCATAGAAGGCGAAGCACGCGACGTGGCGCTGGTGCATGCTGCAATCGCAAAGCAGGTTGCTAAACATGATCAACCATTTCAAAGACCGTGCGTGCTGATTTCAGGCGGTGAAACCACCGTCACCGTGCGTGGCAAAGGCCGTGGTGGCCGCAATGCAGAATTCTTGCTGAGCCTGGCAGTCGCACTTGATGGCCATACAGATATCCACGCAATAGCCTGCGACACCGATGGCATAGATGGTTCCGAAGACAATGCCGGTGCCGTGTATGCTCCTGATTCGATTGACCGTGCAGCGGCAAAACAATTACGCGCCCGCAATCTGTTGGATAACAACGACGGCTACGGCTTTTTCAGTGCACTCGATGACCTGGTCGTCAGCGGCCCTACACGTACCAATGTCAATGATTTCAGGGCGATACTGATACTATAAACATCACTCCACAATAACAACCCGCATCAGCGAAGACAATGTTAGAAAGCATCGGTAACAACATATTCAGCCCGAAATTCTTCAACACTGTGGACGTAAGCTGTCTTATGTATCATTCGATGGCAATTAGAACATAAAACAGTAAAGTCTCTTTTGGGATCTAGCATTAGTTTTTTACCTTTTAACTCTGAAATGGGAGTTAAGTGATGAGCTTCAATAAACTCACGACCTATAACACCATATTTTTTTTCGAAGTCAAAACCACAAGCTTTGCATACATAACCTTGTGCTTGTTTTGCGCGCTGCGCAAGCTTCCGATTTCGTTCAACGCGTTTATGCTCCCGTAAAGTGCGCAAATCCTCTGCTTCCAACATAATTTCATCGTCTTCTGCATCAGCTCGTTCAAACAATTGCGCTTCATTGGAAACAAGAAGAGAGTACAAATTAATAAATTTTTTGAGATCCGAGTTCAGTAACTCATCATTGGGTAAGGCTTCTTTAGAATAATAAATGGCACATATAGAACCCACTTCATAGTACGAACTGAGATTTGAAGCGGTACTTGATACCAGGTCAATTGTGCCAGTAAGCAACTCCTCTGCCAAAGGGCCGAGACGAGCAAAAAAATCCGCTGCGCGTACTTTAAGAGCCAATTTAGCTTCTGCACCGTATTGTTTCCGTACAGATGTGACACCTTGATTTAAACTGAGATAGATACCAGAAAAATCCTCTTTAACTAAGTAGACTACGTAATATCCGTCCCTGGCACTCTCAGTAATGAATCTATCAAAGATAGCGGCCCATGGGGCACGAGCCCAATTGCCCTGACCTACACTGCCATGAAAAATATAGCGGGGATCAGTTCCAACTATCTCAGCAAGGATTGCAGGTACCTCTCTACGCACAAATTCAGCAACACCATCGCCTCCAAAATTACGTTTAGTCGCTTTTGGATATTCTTCAAGAAATAGACTTAAAGCAGCATTGAGACTCATAGAAGTTTAATCAATTTATACATCCTTAAAATAGCTAAGAATTACTGAATGTAAATCCCAAATCTTTTTTTCTTTGGATAAGGTCATACAACTTGTTATTAGTACGATATCAGACGACCTTATATCAATTGTTTTTATTAAAAAAAATAATTCTTACCATTTTTGTCAACAAGTTATAGATTCTTTAATCTCATATAGAGTTGATAGTATAACTATTAAAAACCAACGCCTCATTTGTTTAAAAAATAGACCTGTATGGACAAAAAAAATGTAAATACATAATGCCCTCCTTCGACGCACTCCCTTTTGGTGAGTGCTTGCCGTTAAGCACTCACCAACTCCTTACTTCACTCAATCATACGTCGCTGACAAGGTCACCCCGGCAAAACTCTGTCTCGCATTCAGCATGATGTAATACCAGCGGTTAGCTGTTGGATTGCTGATTGTCACGCTTTCGTCATTACCGCTCTTGACTGAAGCAGCGTCGTAGATACCCGTGCTGGGATATTTGTCTATGGAGACATACAAGTCCACGTCGCCAGTACCGCCGCTGGTAGCCAGCCTGAGGTTTTTTGCACCTGCCGGCAGCATGATGTACACATATGCCTGGCTGCTGGATGACAGATTACGCTTTGCGCAGTTTTTGCCCAGATAACTGCCTGCAGGGCAATCTGGCAAGCTGTTATCGACTGGCAAAGGTGGTTCACCGGCAGTAGTAGCCGCAGCAACCCAGGATGAAAATTCATTGTCGTAGCGGTTGCCCAGATAGTTCATATAGCTTTGATAGCCATCGTAATCACCAACGCGAAACTTGGCGACGACTGCATCGACATCGCTGCGGTGCTTTTCCACCATGAAGCGGGTGGCCATATAGCCCCAGCTATAGGCGCGGTTCACATAATCAGCCATGCCATAAGTGTTGCCAAAGACCTGGCTGAGTTTGTAGGTGCCGGTTTTGGCTGCGTCTATGGCTTTCTGGTTATTGTTTTTTTGCGAAAGGTATTCTGCAATACCTTCTATCCACCAGACCGTGGGCTTGACCGTAGCAGCATTGAAATCCCCTTTCATGTCGAAGCGGCCATCAAGGTAATGTACAAATTCATGTTGCAGATTCCAGACCTGGAAAACCGGGCGCAACCAGGATGCTTCATGGGCGATAAAGCGCGCCTGATTACTGGTGGAACTGGGGTCACCTTCCAGATACATGCCGCCGTTGTCGGTGCTGATGCCATACAGTAGGGACGCGTATTTGCTGTAGTTGGTGTAGTCATCAAATACCACCACTTCGAGTGAAGTATTATTGTCCCCTGCTACTGGCTGGCGTTTGCTTTGCAACATGGTGTGGAAATAATTTTCTTCCGTCGCCAGCATGGCGCATGAATCCTGCAACTGCGCGGTGGTCATATCCTGTGCCCGGATCTTGATGCTGGGGCTGCAGGTATAGTTATTCTTCAATATCGCATTGGCCAGTGTGGTTTCGAAATTGCAAGTACCATATTCGGCGCAATTGGCATTGTCATAGTATTTGACGGCAGATGCGGCATTCAGCCACAACATGCTGTCGGCACCGGTCATGCTGGAACTGCTGAGCTGGTATTTGACCATGGGTTTGACCGTAGCTTGCAGACTGGCATACTGCATGAACCGGAAGGCTTCGTTTTCCGTATCACTGAGCTGATATTCCAGACTGCTGCCCAGCAAGGCGGCCTTGTTGTTGACCACAAAATTGTTCAGGGCCGTCACGTAAGAGAGGTCATTAAGCAAAATTGGCTGGGCGTCTGGGCGTGAATGCCCATAGAACAACACTGTCAGCGCGGCAGTATAACCGTCAGCTACCGTCGAAGATTTAAGTGCGTCGGTGGCAGTTGGATTGGAAGCGGTGTTTGTATAGCGTATCACCAAGTTTTTGACACTGGGCAGGTAATATGCTTCATCATGTAAATTGGTGACCAGCTTCAGAGTTTCAGCAGCGGTGCTGGGTGCCTGGGCGTTTGCCCTGAACAGCTGGCTACCATCCAATAATTGCTTGATGGGCATACGCAAATTTGTCAGCAGGCTCGATGCCGGTGCTGGAATGGTATTGCCACTGGCCAGGTAATAGCCGGCGCGCAAATAAATCAACAAGTTAACCACGGCCATATTGCTGGCGTTGTAATTGGCTGCCTCTTGCGCAAAGCGATTCACGATAGCGCTGAAATTGGCTGGCGAATAAATCTTTGCCGCATCCGTTGCGTTCAAGGAAAACAGGCCGTAATGACAATCATAACTGGGCAGGTTGACGATGTACGTCGCCAAAGCATCACCACTATAGCTGCCCAGCGTATTCATGTTTTGGCAATCCGCCGTCGGTGGCGGTGCAGCCAGGGTTTTCTGTTTGGTGACAATACCCAGATCCAGGCGCGGGGCATTTGTTGGAGGCAGGTTGAATTTCTTTTGCTCCACAGTCGGGGGCAGCGTCAATCTTTGATGCGGCATCGGTGCCTGCCTGAGTCTGGCATGTTCTTCGGCGTCTGCTCCATTGGCTGCATACGCCGTGTTTGCCAGACACAAGGCCAGCAAACCACTTGTGGTGATTATGTTCTTTGAATATTTCATGTGATACGTCTCCCTTGTTGTTTTGAAGGAGGCGAGAAGATATACATCATGCATGCAAACAAGACCTGCAAACGTTGATGCATTCCCTTGCCCCGTTTATGTCAACACATCCATCTGTCTGCACATGCCACCCATCTTTGCCATATGGTGTAGCCGCAGCTGAGAAATAAAGACTTGAATGCCGACGAGATCAAATGCTTATGCATTTGATTGAAATATATTAGTAATATATTTAATTAATATCTAGGAGATTCAATATAAACAAGGGAAATTAGGCTTTTGGCATGTAATGCAGAATTTCTATTCAGTAATTTTGCTGCATTAAAAATAATGTTTTGCAAATTTGCAAATACTAGAAAATCGGTAAGCGAGCCGTCGGGCGTTACAAATAAATCACTTCCAGGCAAACTCCGTCTTGTTCTCCTGACATACAATCTTGGAAACTTCTTTTTGCCATATCCGTGTCACTGCGACCACTAGTGGACTGTAACAGTTGAAACAGAAGTGAAAGACGCTTGCCCGGCGATCAGGGCAAGGCGCAAAGCGGAGCGATAGTGAACTATCGCGAGCATTTGCAACGCAGCCATGATCGTCGCGCAAGCGGAAGGCACTCTGTTTTCGACTGTTACAGTCCACTAATTTGATCCCTCCTTCTAAGGATGCCCATGAATGCTGCAGTCGCTGTCCCAATGTCCAGCCTTTTCCGTTCCAACTCCTTACGCACTTACGCACCCAGACCGGCTTTGGGATTTCGCACCGGTATCAACCAGGCCCTGATTTACCAAGAGTTCATGGAAAATCAGGGCCTGGCAGTGGCGGCTGACGGCAGTATCTGGACGCTGACCATGAATTCAGTCTCGCAATTCAGCCATAGCCTGGGCAAGCTGAACAAAGTCTGTGATAACACGCTCCACAAGCCCAGCATGTTTGGCTTTCCCCGCCATTTGGCACCAGTGAATTTTCAGCGGGCTTTTTTTATCCAGTCCAAAAACAATGTCGCCGTGGTGACAGAATATCAGCAGGATTTCCCTGAAGCAGATGGCTTTGTCAAATTTCTTGCCGCCTTGCCGGACAATGATGTACCCAGCGCCATCAGCGCAGGTTCCGATGGCAGCATGTGCGTGCTGGGACGCAGTGGCCACGGCTGGCTCTACAAGGGCGCACAAGGCTGGCAAAAGCTGTCCGCGCCTGAGGGCACCAAATTGCTGCATATCTCGGTCGGCGCTGCGGATTTTATCCTGGCACTGAACCGCCAACATGGCCTGGACCAGTTACTGCGTCTGCAAAATGGGGCATGGGTAAAACACGATGATTTGCTGCATCAGGGTGTGACCTGGATAGGTGCGTGCGAAGGCAAGGAATACTGGTGGACCTCAGCCGACATGCAAAAAAATGGTGAACTGCATCTGATACGTGATGGTGCCAAGGTACAAAGCTTCAACATACCGAAAGGTGGGGTGGGATTCACGGCCGCCACTGTCCGTTCATGCTATTTCTTCTCTCTCGAATCCATCTGTTTCATGCGGGCAGCAATGGGGATCATGGATCAGCCAGATCAAGCCTGGCCCGCCATGACCCCGGCACAAACACAGATCTATAACACCATGTCAAAAGAACTCGGTGTGGTGGATGCACTGGGGGTACGCTCCCAATACACCAATGTGAATGCCCCCTTTTCGATTTGGTATGACAAGCTCAAAAACATCACCCGCCCTGATAAATTTACAGTCGCTGATTGGGAATTGATCAGGAACCAGCTCAGGGATGAACTGGAATATGTGAAGGCAGTCAGCGCCCTGTCAGTCAATGTCGGTTTGCTCAACGGTACTGTGGGCCAGATCTATACCAATACCTACAACCAGGTCATCAAACTGATGGACCTGCCGGAAGAAACCACCCAACAGCCATCCACAGTTATCAGCATGGTGCTGGATCAGTTGGTAGGCAAGTTGCAGGGAGCGGTGATTGACAAGGCGAAAACCTATATCGGATCAGAAGCGGTTGGCATCGCCATGGCCTGCTACAAGTTTGCCAATGACCAGATAGCCAAAAAGAACAATCTTCCTGATGGCACGGTACCCCTGATCATTGCCTGCTCCAAGCTGGCAGCCACCTTGACTGACATCATCCTGGAAAGCGAAAAAGCGCGCGGCACCTATCAAAAAGCCATATTGACTGATTGGGGCAAGCTTAGTGGCTGCGGTGAAGCGATACGCAGCGGTGTCTGGTACTGGGGGCCGGAAACCAATTACACAGAAATTAAAACGCTGGGGCCGTCGATTGCACTGAATTTTTATCAGTCCCTGATGCCTGTCAAATGGAAAATTGTACTGTGCCAGGGCGTGCAGGCTTACCAGCCGCCGCTAGATCCGTTTATGCACAAGGTGCCACGCTATTCACTGATGTTCAAGACCGTCAGTGATGCCAAGCAAAATAAAATCTATTGGTGGTGGGCCTGCATGGAAGTCGGTGCCGGGCTGGAACAGCAGACCAATGGACCATTTCCGCATCAAAAATTGATGGAAGCCATTTTTTCCCTGAACACCACGCCACTGGATTTCTTTACCGGCCAGAACGGCTGGAAGTTATCAGTGGCGGCGGTTCCTGGCTATCGCCCACCGCCAGATGGTGTGGCATGGCAAGCCTATGAAAATGTAGGTTCACCTTTTTAACAGCACAGCTCATTTCCAGACATTCACATCCCCGGCTTCATGAAAATCTGAACGCTGGGGATTCACCACACAAAACCGGTGTCCGGTGGGGGCTTCCATCACCGTCCAGCGCTCCATCACCTGGACGACTTTGGCACCCAGCTTTTCCAGGCGTTGTACCTCGTCCTGGATATTGTCGGTTTCTATATCCAGATGCACGCGGCTGGGGTGGCTAACCTTTTGCACCAGCAACCTTGCCTCTTCCTCTGGCACATCCAGGTGGACATACTTTGTCGCCCACTCTTCATCAGAGGCGATAGTGGGATAGCCCAAAGCGCTGGCCCAGAAAGTGGCGGCTGAATTGATGTCATCCACTTGGCAATCGATGACCAGACCTGCCAATCGACTTTTATGCATGTGTACCTCCGGTCAAAGTGTTTCTTACCAACGAAGCAATTCACATTTTAAAGATGAACGGGTTAACGCATATCAGGGTTCATTTAAAAACCCATATTTTGCTACCTATAAAATTCCAGAGAAAAACAATCCCGGTAATAAATATCTGAGATATCCAGTAATTGACGTGCAGATTTGTAGTCAGGAACCACATCGCCACGACATTAAACAAAAATCCCACACCCAGCACGGCAAAATATTTGGGAGCCAATGAAAGATGTTCGCCATCGCTTTCAAAGGTAAAAAAATAATTCAATGCATAGTTTAAGAGTGAGCCCAGCAAATACCCTGTTGCCGAACAAACGGTAGGAGAAAGATGCAAGTACTCAACCCCCAACCATAGCGTGAGGTACTGGGTTGCCGTACCACATAAGCCAACCATGGCAAATTTAATCAATTCCTTGATGACCATCTTATTATTCTTTTAAGCAGAAACCGTCATTCTATCTAAAAAACCCGGCATCCTGACATCTGCCGTCCATAACGGGGGATGCGACCACCCCCATTTATCTTCCCCCAATACCATTAAACCTCGCCATTACGCACTTGGTCGCAAGCAGCTGTCACCTGCAAAAGAGTATCGCTATAGTCACTACATGGCAGCAAACGAAGGAGAACACCATGAACCCAGGCAATGATTTGATGACCATCCAACACACAAACACAGAGGAAAATGACATGAACAACACAAACAACAACTCTACACTCAACTTTGTCAAGAATCTGGGTGAAACACTGCGCTACGTAGGGCAACATGCTTTTGACTGGATCATCCAGGCATCCTGGAAAAAGCTCTTGCTGGTATCCTTGCTGACCATCATCACCGGCGGCCTGATCCATCTGTCATCCCTGGCGAATACCGCAGTCCTGGGTTCTATTCTGGTAAAACTGTTTGCCAATAAAGACAAGCAGACTGCTTCCCGGGTTTAATACCCGACCAGACAAACAAGCTGGCAGTGAACAAGATATCGAGAAATGATCATGAAAGACCAAGACAATAATAAAGTGCTGGATTTCGTCACGGATGTCACCGAAACGGTGACCGTGCTGTGGTGGAAGTTCTTTGACTGGCTGGCAGTCGTATCATGGACGTATCTGCTGATCACCGCACTGGTGGCGATGATTGTGGGTGGCGGCATGCTGGGTCTGGGTGGCTTTGTGTTCTTGCTGATCGTTGTCTCCATCATGATCAAGAGCCTTGCCGGCGGCAAGCGACGTGCAGAAATTGCCGCCACGGCAGCCGCCACACGTGCCGATGTTGAAGCACTGGAAAGACGAGTGCTGGAAGCCGAAATGGCAGCCCTGCAAGCCCAGATAGAGCCGCATTTTCTGTTCAACACACTGGCCCTGATAGGGCAGTTGATAGAAACCAATCCTGCTGAAGCCAGCAAGGTCCATCAGCACCTGATCAAATACCTGCGCTCTGCCTTGCCGCAAATGCGCGACAAGGGCAATGGCAAGCTGGGGCAGCAGATGGAAATGTGTCGTGCTTACCTGAACATCATGCAGGCACGTATGCAAGAACGCCTGACTTATCAGATAGAATTGCCTTCTGAGCTGGAGTTCTTGCCCTTCCCTTCCATGATGATACAAACTCTGGTGGAAAACTCCATCAAGCATGGCCTGGAACCCAAGACCACGGGTGGACATATCACCATCAGCGCCAAAAAAGTGGATGGACAGTTGCTGGTCGAAGTCACAGACAATGGCATGGGTTTCAATATGCATGCCGATGATGGCCTGGGCCTGAGCAATATCCGTGAACGCCTGAAAGTGCTGTATGCAGGCAAGGCCCAGCTCATCATTGAGGCACCGCAAAATGGAGGTGCCACGGTCGGCATACAGGTGCCTCTGGATATAAAAAATTAAACACCCGTTTTCAGCATAAGGCAAGAACATGTCAGCAATAGCAAGCGCAGTAGCAACCGCAATGATCGTTGATGATGAAACCCCGATGCGTGAGCAATTGCGCTCGCGCCTGCAACAGGCATGGCCACAGCTATCCATCATTGCCGAAGCAGCGAATGGTATTGCCGCCATCGAACAGGCAGAAATCGACCGGCCCGACATCATCTTCCTGGACATACGCATGCCAGGAAAAAATGGCATAGAAGCTGCCAGCATCCTGGCCAAACAGGCACTGATCGTGTTCGTCACCGCCTATGATGAATATGCAATACAGGCGTTTGAACGCGGTGCCATGGATTATTTATTGAAACCGGTAGAAGCCGAACGCCTGGTCGCTACCTGCGAGCGCCTGCAACAACAGTTGGAACAGCGCCGACAAGAAAAACAATTACCCGCCAATGCACACAACCAGGCAGCACAGGTAGAACAATTGCTGACACAGTTGATGCAGCATCAGGGCCAAAACCGAGAATACCTGCGCTGGATACAGGCCAGCGTAGGCAGCAGCCTGCGTATGATCAGTACTAAAGAAGTTCTGTTTTTCCGTTCCGATGAAAAATACACCCTGGTACAGACCGAGCAGGCAGAATTCCTGATACGCAAATCACTGAAGGAACTGGAAGACGAACTCGACCCCAAAGAATTCTGGCGCATACATCGATCCACGCTGGTACGTGTGTCGGCCATTGCTGAAGTAACGCGGGATTTTCGTGGCCGCCAGCTCGTCGGCCTGAAAGGTCATACAGAGAAACTGGAGGTTAGCCGTAACCACTCCCATCTGTTCCAGCAAATGTAAGGCTCTGCCTTTTTTACTATCGGGGGTATCAGGATTTGACGGGTGCCGCTGTCGTCATTATTGCCGCTTTGGACGCCTCGACAAATTCCTGCCATAAAGTATCCAGCGTGGCACCACCATACACGGCAAACAGCTCCGGTGTATATTCACCCTTGCTGAGTGCACGGTTCAGATTTTTGACGATGTCCTTGTTCTTGTTGATTTCCAGCCAGTACAAGAAACTGGAAGCGACGGTGTAAGCCTTCAGATAACCCTGTTCCTTCATATTGACACCATGCTTTTCCAGCATATAAAAATACGGCGCATCGGGCTGATAGCCTGTGAGCTGGTCTTGCCCATTCATCTGCAGAGTGGCGCTGATATCTTTTTCAAAATACTTGTGACGCACATAGTCAGCGATACCCTCCACCAACCAGCCGACTTGTTCCTCCGATGGCGGGTATTGCTGGTTGATATGCGTGATTTCGTGCACCAACATGGCCTGGAAGTTGTCGGGCATGGCCGCCACCTGTTCAGCAGAAATGTAAATGCTATTATCGCTGGCATAGGCAACAACATTTGCCAGTTCCGGCCCAAAACCGGGCATCAGTACAATTTCAACGTTCGCAAAAGGCAAGGCATGGCCTTCATCAAACAGCAGGCTATTGATCAATGGATACCAGGTTTCTACCAGTCGCTGGCTTTGCTCCACACGGGCTAACACTTCAGGGCTGGGCTTGAATTCGACCTGGGCTGGTTTATCCACATTATCGGCAGCATAACTCAGCACCGGCATGAAATAACTCGCCAACAGCAGCAAGGCCGGGCAGATGACACTGCGGCTTAATGGGTTTTTCATTTTGATGAAGGTTCCAAGTTGTCAGGCATGGTTTATCGCCTTGAGTCTGACACGGTCGCGCTGGATGGATCTGTAGAATTTTCTGATTCTAGAATGAAAGAACTATTTCTTCAAGGTTGCGATTTCATCTGGACATAAAGAAGTTAAGCAGATATGGCCAAGATTAAGGCTGAGCATACTTTATCTTCGAATGCGATTTGACCCAAGGGCAATTCAACAAGCCCCTTCACATACCCTTGAACCGATATTGATAACGCTGGCTTACCGGCAAGCGCGCACTGTGTTCGCGCAAGCTTAGCCATAGCGCGGCATCCGCATCGCGGTTGACGCTGGCAATCCGCTTTACAGCCACCAGGTAGCCGCGATGAATCTGCCAGAATCCGGCCTCTTCCAGCGTGTCTGCCAATTCTTTCAAAGGGGTACGTATATGTGCATCGATGGTATCGGTCACCACGCGTGTGTATTTCAACTCGGCGCAAAAATAGATAACATCGCTGAGATCGATAAAGTGGATGGTATTGCCGACCGCCGCCTGCAACCAGGCCGGAGACTTCGCCTTGCTCTGTGGTCTGTCCTGTATTTGCTGCATGACACGGCTGATATCCAGTGGTG
Source organism: Undibacterium sp. GW821-FHT11B02 (assembly GCF_058808955.1). Lineage (NCBI taxonomy): Bacteria > Pseudomonadati > Pseudomonadota > Betaproteobacteria > Burkholderiales > Oxalobacteraceae > Undibacterium > Undibacterium sp. GW821-FHT11B02. Next base: position 497,685 of record NZ_JBXASD010000001.1, read on the forward strand.
GCGTGCCCAAACGTTCGCGTACTCTGGTGATGGTGCGTGCCAGCCTGGCTGGGCTACTGGGTTTGACGACATAATCCAGTGCACCTTCTTCAAAGGCGGCGATGGCATGTTCCTGGAATGCGGTAACAAACACCACATGGGTGCGGGCCGCAAAGGCTTTCGCCACTTCCAGTCCGTTCAGACCCGGCATACGTATATCGAGGAAGGCGACATCTGGCGTCATTTCTCTTGCCAGCCTGAGCGCTTCAAAGCCATCAGTCGCTTCGGCGACTATCTCAGCTTCGGGCCATAACAGCGCCAGCGACTCGCGCAGTTCTGCCCTGAGCAAGGGTTCATCATCGGCTATCAGCACACGCGGTTTTCTGTCGGGGTTATTCATGATTCTTTTTTGATTGCGGTCAATGGCACGATCAGCTCTGCTACTGTGCGTTGGTCTGGTGCCACACGCAATTCAAATCTAGCCTTGTCACCATACAGGGCATGCAGACGCTGACGCAAATTGCGTAAGCCTACGCCGCTGCCGAGTACCTTTTGCTCCAGCCCGGCACCATCATCGCTGACGGTGATATGCAGATATCCGGCCAACTCATGTGCCTGCAGTATGATTTCCACCTGCCCTGGCTGGCGTTCAACGCCGTGCTGTACGGCGTTTTCCACCAGTGACATCAGCATCATGGGTGGCAAGGCTACGTCATTCAACGCCGGCAAAAATTGCAATTGAAAACGCAAACGGTCACCAAAGCGTATGGCCATCAATGCCAGATAATGTTCTGCGAGTTCGAATTCTCTTTCCACTGTGGACATGAGGCTGCGCAAATCGGGCAAGGCACTTTGCAGATAGGCGATCAGGTGGTCCAGCATCTGCACGGCCTTATCCGGGTCGTGGCGCGCCAGATAGCGGCTATTGGCCAATGTATTATAAAGAAAATGCGGCTCGACCTGCGCCTGCAAAGCCTTCAGTTCAGCCGCCAGCGCCAGCTGTTTCAAATTGGCGATCTGCAAGTCACGCGACTGTGTCTGCGCCCGCCACAAGGGCAAACCCAATAACAAGCTGGTGAACGTCAAGGCGCTGACAAAACCCTGCAGGGTATTCAGGCCACGCAAGTCATTGACATCCACCCACCAGTGATAAGCGTTCACCGCTGTCCAGGATGTCAATACAGCTAGCAACAACAAGCAACACCATACCCACAGCCAGTTATGCGACCTGCTCGACAAGCGCAGGCTGGCGAGCAGTATCCACCCCGTTACACACAGGGGCGTAAGCAACAAACCAAACAAGCCCAACCACGCATGGGCCTGCCACAGGAATGCCAGTAAAATAACCCCCACCAGCAAACCTGCACTCAGCAATGCCTGCCGTCTGGAAAAACCCAGCGCGCCGGACACAAGCCCTGCCACATCACCATCAGGCTCACCGCCGAAAACAGGAAACCATTTTTTGCCAGTGGGACTGGTCCACAGCATCTGCTTACCCGCTGTGGCCAGGGAATTCAATAACGCTAATGTCATAAGCTGGGAGTGGCGGGCAATTGCTTGCCCTGCTTCATTTTATCTACCGGCACATCATTACCGACTATTTCCAACTTCAGATCGTCCAGCCAGACTTGACCCTTACCCCCATCAATCACACCAAAAGCAATGGAGTTGGCGTTGGCCGGCACATCCAGCACCACGCTGCGCAATTGCCAGTCAGTGGTACCGGTGATGGGTTTATCTTCGCTGTTGTAAAACGGTGTTTCATCACGAGAAGGTGTATCAACGCGCATCCACAGACCTGCCCAACTATCCACCTCTTTGGTTTTCACCCGAGCCTGAAAGCGCACGCGCTTATTACGATACTGGTCCGCAGAAATCTGCTGCATCAGCGTACCCCAGCTATTGCCTTCGCCGCTCACGTACCGTATGAACTTGCCACCTTTACCAGTGACGGTCTGGCTGCGGTCAATACCAATTTGATAGGATTTCGGTGTTTCGCCAGCCAGCAGCCAAGGTTCGGCCAGTTTCTCTACCGATTCAGCAGCCAGTGCGTACAGAGATGAGGCGGCAAGTACAGACAAAATAATGTATCCAGGTTTCATGTTTTCTCCTTTTCATGACGACATGTCATGTGGCTACTTTGCCAGAGACAAATGCGGCCATGGCAGGCTTGCGACAAGCGCATGATTTTAACGATAAACGCAGTCACGATAAGATAAGTGAGGCGGCTTGCTGTCGCATCAGACGGTCAACTTGCTTATTTGGCACATATTTTAGAATGTATTTGTCATATACAAGCAATTTGTAAAAATTTGCAATAGTGCTTTTTTGAAAACAAGGTTCTCGCGATACTTTAAGCTTACCGTCGGCACAGGCGGAAATTATTTCAAAACACTTCAGGGAACCCAGAACATGTCCATGACAGCTACTGATCACTTCGCCAGCATTGCTACGGCCTTTCCTACACGTCGCATGACTGTACTGGCTACCGGAAAACAAGGCTTGATGGCCAGCATAGGCCTGGGTTTACTGTTCGCCGCCCTGACGGCCGTGATCGTGTACTTCACCGTGCCGGATTTCATTTATGACTATAAGGTGTCCAAAGACCCCGTGGTCGATACGCAGTCCGAAATAAATGGTTCATGCAAAACGCGGAAAGTCATTTTTGTTGATTGTGATGTCACGATCAAATACCAGGCAACACCAGAAGACAGTGCAGTCAAAGAAATCAAACACAGTTTCTGGTTTGTCAGTTTCAACCCCTCGCTGAAAACCGATGCGGTCAGGTACAGAAAAGACATGACGATGATTACGACAACAATGGCGACTGAGCATATCACCAACCGTTTTTTCATGATACTGGGCTTTACCCTGATATTAGGCGGGCTTTCCATAGGCAGTTTTTTCGTTGCCTGGCAAGCCTTTAAATTGCATAGCGTCACAAAGCACAAGCTGATGCTGAAACCAATACTGGTCAGTGTCACCAATATACAAAACGAGCGAAACATCACTTTTGAAACTCAAGTTGGCGGCATCAAGAAAAAACGCAGCAACATCTTGCGTAAAAAAGATCGCCCATTATTCCTGTCTGAGCAGGCCAATATGGCGCTGGCAGTTGAGGTGCCCGAAGCCAACCACGTCATCCTACTGGATGAACAGCTGACTGTACTGGATTTTACCGAACAGGAAAAAACCGAGATAAGGAAGGCAATCGCCGCCTAGGCAGAATTTAGTCTTTGGCTGTAAAGTTCCTTAGAAAATCCAGCAAGATCTGCGCCGATACTTCAGCATCATCGGCAGTCATGGTTTCCAGCGGATTGTGACTGATCCCACCGTTGCCACAGCGGGTAAACAGCATGGCCACATCAGTCATCCTGGCGATGGCCATGGCGTCATGGCCTGCCCCTGATGGCAGTTCAAATGCTGGCAAACCCGCTCTTTGCGTGGCAGAGGCCAGTTGCTGCATCAACCAGGGGGCGCATGGGGCAGCCGGGGCGGCTACGGCCCTGACGGCATTGACTTCTATATTGCGGCGCTGACAGACGGCTGCGATATGCGCCAGAATGTCATTGACAGCCGCATCGCGCAGGGCATCATCGGCAGCGCGTATATCCAGTGACAGGTTGCAGGCCCCAGGTATCACATTCACCGAACCATGCGGTACCTGTAATTGCCCCACTGTGCCCACCAGCGATGTCCCATTGGCACAACGCTGTTCCACGTACAGGATGATTTCTGCCGCAGCGGCAGCGGCATCCTTACGCATATGCATGGGGGTGGTACCGGCATGGCTGGCCACGCCCTGTAGTTGCACCTGATAGCGGCAACTACCGGCGATTGAAGTGACTATGCCCACCGGCAGGTCACGTCCCAGCAAGACCGGTCCCTGCTCTATATGTACTTCGACAAAACCCAGTATTTGTGCAGGGTCACGGGCTATCGCGGGTATCTGGCCGACATCATGTCCGGCAGCTATCAGGGCATCACGCATGCTGATGCCGACGGCATCGGTTTTGTCGAGCAGGGCCAGGTCAAACTGGCCGATGATGGCATTGCTGCCGAGGAAGGTGCTTTTATAGCGCACGCCTTCTTCTTCAGAAAAACCTATAACCTCCAAATGGAAAGGCAGTTTCTCGCCCCTTTCATGCAAATGCCTGATGATAGCAATGGGCAGCAATATGCCTTCACGCCCGTCATATTTGCCGCCATTGCACACGGTGTCGTAGTGGGAACCGGTCATCAGGGTTTTGGCGTCTGGGGCATCAGACAGATAGCGGCCAACGACATTACCGACGGCATCAATATGCACCTGCATACCAGCTTCGCGCATCCAGGTCGCCAGTTGCCCTGCGGTTTTCTGATGCGCTGGCGTCATATAGGCACAGGTCAGACCATCGGCATCATCGCTCCAGCTTGCCAGGGTTTCTGACCATTCCATGATGGTGGGGCCAAATTGCAATGTGTGGCCCAGCAAGTCATTCAGGCGCAGTTCGGCAATACGGCCTATCTGACGCAGGCATTCTGCCGTTTCATCTTCGCGCTGGTTTTTAAAACGGCGCTGGAAAGTGGCAATAATGGCTTGCCGGGTAAAACCCTTGCCATCCGGCCCTTTGACGGCCAGGATGAAGGGGAAGCCAAACTTGCTGTTGTAACCGGCATTCAGTTGATGCAGGGTGGCGAATTCTTCCGGGCTACAGTTGTTCAGGCCAGCCTTGGCCTGTTCACCGGTTGATTCCTTGGTCAGCTCCCCTGCTATGGCTGCTTTGCCCGCCAGTTCCGGATGGGCGCGGATCAGGCCCAGTTGTTCGTCTTGCGTGGCTGCGGTGACCACGGTCTGCAAAGCCAGCTTCAGCGCGGCGATGCTGGTGAAAGGTCTGTGTGCTGCTGCTCGTTCCGGTATCCAGGGGGAATGTTCATAGATACCATGCAGGATTTGCACAAATTCCGCCGCCGTGCAGTGGTTCAGGTGGTCCAGAGTGGTAGTTGTCATCGCTAAGGCCTTGGCTAAATTTTGAAAATTGTATGCCGGTTTGACCCTGGCATGATCATGTCGCTCAATCACAACTCTGCACAACTCCGCAAAATTCCGGCATTGCAACGCTTATCTGACTTCATGCCGAGTTCATGCCATCTCCATGATCTGTATATCTTCGATAGTATATTGATAGACTGCAGAGAGTATAAGATTTGGCTGATAGGGTATTTCAAGACATCAATATAGGAGTTCACAATGGGAAAGCTCAGTACGCATGTGCTGGATATCAGCATAGGCAAACCCGGTGCGGGTGTGCAAGTGGCCTTGTATGCAGTTGAAGCAGGCCAGAAGACCTTGCTGAAAACCGAGGTCACCAACCATGATGGCCGCTGCAATGCGCCTCTGCTAGAGGGCGACAGCCTGAAACCCGGCCAGTACGAACTGGTGTTTGCCGCCGGCGATTACTTCGACAAGCAGGGTGTGGATCTGCCCAATCCCAAATTCATAGACCGTGTGACCCTGGCATTTGGCGTGGCAGATGCCAGCCAGAATTACCATGTGCCACTGGTGGTGTCACCCTGGGCGTATTCGACCTACAGAGGTAGTTAAAAAGTGTTGACCTGATTGTGCAATAAGGTCGTGCCATTAAGGACTTACGCAAAATTGTCCCAGCAAGGCACCAGCGACGAAGACAGTACTTTTAGTACGGCAAGGAGCTGCAACGCTGCTGGGGCGATTTTTGCGTATGTCCTACCTATATGGAAATCCGTATTTTTACTATACTGTGTTTTCTATGCAGTTCGCGATGAAAAAGTTTATCGTTGACAGGGGAGTGTTGACCTAAACACTCCCAGTTTTTTTGCTATCGCCCTTGCCGACCACAAGTCGGCAGGTGGCAGTAGTGAAATCCGCTGTAAATAATAATAAGAAGTGCTGTGGTTTTTTTTAGTGCTAAATTCGTCAATAAGAATGACGTTTCTGAAAGTCATTGTCCTGGTCGCAGCGGAGCTGTCATGGTTCGCGACCACTTTGGGATTTTTTTATCCCTCTCGTCTGAAGAGCCCGCGGAGGCAGACGAGCTTCAAACATGAGAGAACACATGGAAGCTTTTTTACTTGCGTATGGCACAGAATGGCTAAACCTGATCGTCCGCTGGCTGCATCTGATCACGGGCATCGCCTGGATAGGCGCATCCTTCTATTTCGTCTGGCTGGATAACACTATCCGCCCACCCAAGCCCGGTTCTGACTTGGCCAGCAAGGGTGTATCCGGCGAATTGTGGGCCGTACATGGTGGCGGCTTTTACAATCCGCAAAAATACCTGGTTGCCCCCAAGGAATTGCCGGAAGAACTGCACTGGTTCAAATGGGAAGCCTATTCCACCTGGCTATCAGGTTTTGCGATGTTGTTTATCGTATATTACTTCAATGCGTCGGCAATGATGATAGACAAGTCCGTCGCCGACCTGAGCAACTGGCAAGCCATAGGCATAGGCCTGGGTACCCTGCTGGTGGGCTGGACCGTGTATGACCTGCTGTGCCGTTCACCTTTGGGCAAACGCGATGGTCTGCTAGGCATCGTCATGTTTGCATTTATTGTTGGGGTGGCCTTTGTACTGTCGAAATTGCTTAGCGGCCGTGCTGCCTACATACACGTCGGTGCGATGATGGGTACGATGATGGTTGGCAATGTGCTGATGCTGATCATCCCCGGTCAGCGCAAGCTGGTCGAAGCCATGCAGCAAGGCAAATCGCCTGACCCCATACACGGCCAAAAGGGCAAACAACGCAGCGTCCACAATAATTACTTTACCCTGCCGGTGCTGTTCATCATGATCAGCAACCACTACGCGATGACGTACAACCATGCCTATAACTGGCTGGTGCTGGCGGTCATCATGGCGGCGGGCGTGTCCATACGCCATTTCTTCAACCTGCGTCACAAGGGGATTACCAACTGGGCTTACCCTGCGGTTGGCGTGGTCTTGTTGCTGGCAGTGGCAATTGCTATCGCCCCCAAACCTCCAGCAGCGCAAGCCGCAGCGACTGGCCCGGATGCCGCCGCTGCCCAGTTTGCCAAAGTGCAGTCCATCATCAGTCAACGCTGTGTCGCCTGCCATGCGGCGGCACCAACCCAGCCAGGCTTTGCCACCGCACCGGCAGGTATCAGGCTGGATACTGCTGAATTGATACATCAGAACGCCGTCAAGGTGAATATGCAGGCAGTGCAGCTAAAAGCCATGCCTATAGGAAATTTGACGCAAATGACAGAAGACGAGCGCGCCGTCATCGGTGCCTGGTTTCAGGCCGGTGCCAAATAAGCCCGGCGATACGTCAGCACAATAGAAAGCAAGCCCATGAATCACTACGAACAACTCGACACCTGGATCGACACCCACTTTGACGAGCAGGTGAAATTCCTGCAAGAACTGGTACGCGTACCCACCGATACCCCACCCGGCAACAATGCCCCGCATGCTGACCGCACTGCCGATCTGCTGCAGGACATGGGTATCAACGCAGAAAAACATGCGGTGCCCGACAGTGAAGTCAAAGCCGCTGGCCTGCAAAGCATCACTAACCTGCTGGTGCGCCGTGTGTATGGCCCCGGCAAGACCATCTTGCTGAATGCCCATGGTGATGTAGTGCCACCCGGCGAAGGCTGGACCAAAGCCCCGTATGGCGGTGAAATAGAAAACGGCAATATCTATGGCCGCGCCACTGCTGTCAGCAAATCTGATTTTTCTACCTACACCTTTGCCCTGCGTGCACTGGAAGCCGTTGCCAAGCCCAAGGCTGGCACGCTGGAACTGTTATTTACCTATGATGAAGAATTTGGTGGCGAAGTCGGCCCCGGCTGGATGTTGAAGCACAATCTGGTCAAGCCGGACCTGATGATTGCCGCTGGTTTTTCATACCAGGTCATCACCGCCCACAATGGTTGCCTGCAAATGGAAGTGACCGTGCACGGCAAGATGGCGCATGCAGCGATCCCGGATTCTGGTGTCGATGCCCTGCAGGCTGCTGTCAAGATGTTGAATGCCCTGTATGCACAAAACACCCTGTACAAACAAGTCACATCAAAAGTGGAAGGCATCACCCACCCTTACCTGAATGTAGGCACCATAGAAGGCGGTACCAATACCAATGTCATCCCCGGTCGTGTCACTTTCAAGCTTGACCGTCGCATGATCCCCGAAGAAAACCCGGCAGAAGTCGAAGCCACCCTGCGTCAACTGATCACCAACACTGCCAACGACCTACCCGGCATCAGTGTCGATATCAAACGCCTGCTGCTGGCCAATTCCATGCGCCCTCTGCCCGGCAATACACCGCTGGTGGATGCGATACAAAAGCACGGTGGTGAAGTATTTGGGGAAGCGATTCCGGCGATGGGCACGCCTTTGTATACCGATGTGCGCTTATTCTCGGAAGTGGGTATTCCTGGTGTGATCTATGGTGCGGGGCCACGTACGGTGCTGGAGTCACATGCCAAGCGGGCTGATGAACGATTGAACCTGGAGGATTTGAGAAAAGCGACCAAGGTGGTGGCGCGGAGTTTGGTGGATTTGTTGGGGTAAGGGGGATGGGGTTCAGCTGTGCAGCAGCGATCACGTGATCGTTGTTACGCTTAAAGTACCATCATATCAACAGTCGCTCTAACGAAAACTAAAACCTAGTGGTGCTTGTTGCATATCGCTTGTTTGACTCAACGCAGCATTATCCTCACGTTTTAAAATACGTTCACTCGTCGAGTTACGATTGCAGGTCGGGGGTAGCCCGACAGCTACTCACTTTTCTTTTCTTGCAAAGAAAAGTAAGCCAAAGAAGGCGCCCGCGGCGTCGCTGCCCCTTCGGGGTCCCCGTTTATGCGGGACAAAAAATGGGAAAGCTTCGAAACTCGCTACCCTTGCAGGGCGCACAATCGCTTGCAAGCGATTGTGCGCCCTGCAAGGGTAGCGAGTTTCGGATCTTCCCATTTTTTGTGACGCACAAATTATACTGAAGCGCAGCGTAAGCACCCGTAGGGCGAGTCTGCGGTCGCCTTTCTTTGATTCCTTTCTTTGGCGAAGCAAAGAAAGGAATTCGGCCGCCGGGCCGAGACCCGGCTTGGTTCTACGAAGAGCAATCTTTTAATCAAAGTACGGCATACAACAAACGCCGCTGGGCTCCTGCCTTCGCAGGAGCGACGTCAATATGGATACTGTTACTCAAAAAAAAGCGCGTTAGTTCAGGGGAAAGAAAACATCTTTTACTTCTTATCAGACCACAAAGTCCCGCCTGACGCCCAATCCTCCCGCCTGACTTCCTGGATAATAATATCCACCGCCTCCGCTGAACAACCCAGCGTCTGGCAACTGGCTTCCGTCACGGCTTTGACAAAGGCACGCTTTTGTTCCAGCGTGCGGCCTTCAAACATTTGTACATTGATGGTAGGCATGATGTGTCCTTATGAAAATACGGGCGGTTCAAATTGATGAAGCAGCCAGCATCATAAGTCAGTTGCGACAGAATTTCACGCCAGCCGTTGATGTACGCATTTGCCTGCGGCATAGGTTGCCAATACAGTGCGGTCGTCGCCCAGCAGAGCCAGCGCAAACAATAATTCGTCCAGGCTTTCTGTGTGACTGGTACGACGTGCCAGCAAGGGGGTGGCTTGCGGGTCGAGGACGATGAAATCGGCTTCGGCTCCATTGACGAAATTGCCTATCGTGCCTTCCAGTTGCATGCTGCGGGCACCGCCCAGTGTCGCCAGATAAAACATGCGCAAAGCAGGCAGATAGGTACCGCCAAGACGTGCCACTTTGTAGGCTTCATTCATGGTGCACAGTATGGAAAATGAGGTACCACCGCCAACATCCGTTGCCAGTGACAGGCTGACCTGCTGGGCATCGGCGCGTTCGAAATTAAACAAGCCACTGCCCAGAAAGAGATTGGAAGTCGGGCACAGGGCCACTGCTGATTGCGTTTCTGCCATGCGGGCACGATCTGCATCATCAAGCCAGATACAGTGCCCATACATGGCGCGTGGGCGCAGCATGCCGAACTGGTCATACACATCCAGGTAACTGCGTGCCTTGGGGTAAAGCGCTTTGGCCCAGGCCACTTCATCGGTATTTTCTGCCACATGGGTTTGCAAGAATGTGTCGGGGTAGGCTTGCGCCAGTTCACCGGCCAGTTGCATTTGTGCATCGCTGGATGTTGGGGCAAAACGCGGCGTGATCGCATACAACTGGCGACCACGCTTATGCCATTTCTTGATCAGTGTTTCGCTGTCACGTATGCCACCTTCTGCAGTATCGCGCAAAAATTCGGGGCAGTTTCTGTCCATCAAGACCTTGCCCGCCACCATGCGCAGATTGCGGGCTTCGCTTTCGGCAAAGAAGGCTTCGACAGATTCTGGATGCACGGTGCAATACACCATGGCTGTAGTGGTGCCACAGCGCAGCAGCTCATCAATAAAGAAGCGTGCCACATCGGCGCTGTGATTGATATCAGCAAACTGACGCTCAGTCGGAAAGGTATACGTCTCCAGCCAGGGCAGCAAACCCGGTGCCGGTGACGCAATCATATCGGTTTGCGGATAGTGGATATGGGTATCGATAAAACCTGGGACGATGAGCTTGCCACGGTAATCAATAACTTCGGTCCCTTCTGGCAGGCTGGTATGCAATTGTGCATAGTCACCAGCGGCCTGAATTTTTCCCTCATTCACGATTAACAGGCCATCCTCATGCCAGGCATACGCCTGGTCATGAAAAGCCGGATCGTGTTTGAAATGCAGCACACTGGCGCGGTAAGCCTGCAGGCCAGTTTTGTTCATATTGCCTGATGAAATGGCAGTCATACTAGGGTCTTTCGTGAAAGTCTGTCTTGCGGGCGCAAGCAAACCGGACCGAGCTATTGCTTTACTCAGTCCAGCAATACATTCGCATTTGTTGAAGCTGGGTGCTAAGCGCTAACCGCGAAACGTTAACGCTTAGCCAGCGAGTGGCATGCATCTAAAACCTGTTTTTCTGCATTTGCTACAGACTGCTGAATTGTCTGCGTCGCTATCCTGGCAAGCACACGTGCAAGTTCTTTCTGCTGGTGAAGTTCATGCTCTTCCCATACCTGCAAGAGTTGGGCAACCACAGAAGCCGCAATCACGGCCGGTTGTTTGCCATTGATACCGGGCAAGCCTATGGGGCACACCATGTCATTCAGGCGCATGGCTGGTATACCGCGTTCCAGCAGACGGCGCTCAAACTGCACGCGCTTGGTTTGTGAACCAATGAGGCCAAACCAGCACACATCATGACGCCGCAAAATATGTTCGGACAATTTCTGGTCAAGTGTATGACTATGTGTCATCACCAGAAAAGATGTGGCTGGTGCTGCAGTATCAATCAGTGCTTCTGGACTATCTGTAGCTTCCACTGCGACATTTTCCGCCAACACGGTTGGAAACATGTCTTCACGTTCATCCACCCAGGTAATGCGGCAAGGTAAATCAGCCAGGGCGCGCACGATGGCAGCACCAACATGACCGGCACCAAACAACATCAGGTGAGCGGGGTAAGCCAGACAAGCCTCAAGCAACCAGCGCCGCCCGGCTGTATCTGTCAGCACCTGACAAGGATTTTGCATGTCGATCTGAATGGGCAGTGCAGCAGGCCAGGCAGGACCATGAAGATGTGTACCATCAGCACCGCACAAAGTCGGGGCCCGTGCACTATCCAGCGCCAGCAGGCGCCAGCTGTCCTGGCCCATGCGCCAACGCTGGTTCAAGTGATAGAAGGTCACAGCATCTGACTGCACGCGTTCAAACACCAGATGCACGACGCCACCACAGCACTGACCCAGGCTGGGGCCAAGCGGGAAGCGTTCACGCCTGCGTTGTGCGGCAAGTTCTGATTCTGGCATGGACAGCATGTTACGGGCGATTTCTATCGCCTTCATTTCGAGATGACCACCACCAATAGTGTCGAATAATTTGCTCGCCGTGACCAGCATCTTGGCACCCGGTTCACGCGGGCCAGAGCCCAATACCGTAGCAACCGTCACCAATATCTTTGGTGCCGGTTGGCTGACGATAGCGTTTAACCAAAGCTTCATGACAGGTCCACATATTTGATCAAGGGGCAGTACGGGCAGTAGAGGTAGCAGCCAGGTTTTCTACTGCATTGATGGCCGACAAAATCGCTTCGCTGGTCGCTGGGGCATTCAGTGGGGGATTGTAACGATAATCCCCCACGCTGGCAATCGCATCCCGAATTGCAAAAAACACTGAAAATGGCAGCAATAAGGGTGGCTCGCCCACCGCCTTGGACCTGTGTATGCTGTCCTGCACATTGCTATTTTTGTACAAACTGACGCGAAAATCCTCAGGGCAGTCCGATATTGCCGGTATCTTGTAAGTCGAAGGTGCGTGTGTCATCAGCTTGCCACCCTTGTTCCACCATAATTCTTCGGTCGTCAGCCAACCCATGCCCTGGATGAAGGCACCTTCAACCTGGCCAATATCAATCGCCGGATTGAGCGAATTGCCAGCATCGTACAGGGCATCGGCACGCAAGAGTTTCCATTCGCCGGTCAGGGTATCGACAATGACTTCAGACACCGAGGCACCATAGGCGAAATAAGAAAAAGGGTTGCCGCTCATGGTTTTGGGGTCCCAATGCAGGCCAGGTGTCGCATAAAAACCATCGGACCACAATTGCACCCTGGCCAGGTAAGCTTTTTGCACCAGTGCTTCAAACGGGATATCCAAACCATTGACGCTGACCAGACCCGCTGCAAAGCGCACCTCGGCTAATTCACCGCCATAGGTCTTTACCGCAAATTCAGCCAGGCGCTGGCGCAGTGTGTGTGCGGCATTTTGTGCCGCCTTGCCGTTCAGGTCGGCACCGGTGGAGGCTGCGGTAGCCGAAGTATTGGCGACCTTACTGGTATCGGTGGCGGTAGCACGTACCTTGTCAAGGTTCAGGCCCAGTTCATGCGCCACCACCTGGCACACCTTGGTATTTACGCCCTGCCCCATTTCACAACCACCGTGATTCACCAGTACCGAGCCATCGGTATAAATATGCACCAGCGCACCTGCCTGGTTCAGATGGGTGACGTTGAAGGCAATGCCAAACTTCACCGGTGTAAACGCCAGACCTTTCTTCAATACCGGGCTATCGGCATTGAAGGCTTTGATGGCGGCGCGGCGTTGCTGATAATCGCTGCTGGTTTCCAGATCAGCCACGAGGTCGTGGATGATGTTATCAACGACTTTCTGGCCATACTGGGTGATATTGCGGCCTTCGGCATCGTTGCAGCCATAGAAATTGATTTTGCGGATATCGAGTGCATCCTTATTCAGGTTGCGGGCGATTTCATCAATGATGTATTCAATTGCAATCGCACCTTGCGGGCCGCCAAAACCACGGAAAGCGGTATTCGACTGGGTATTGGTCTTGCCGCATAGGGCGCGGATATCAACATCCCCAAGGTAGTAGGTATTGTCGAAATGGCAGACAGCACGTGTTGCCACCGGGGCCGACAGATCAGCAGAGAAACCGGCACGCGACACCATCTCGACTTTGGCGGCAATGATGCGGCCCTCATCATCATGACCGACTTCATATTCATAGTGGAAGCAATGGCGCTTGCCGGTGACCATCATGTCGTCATCACGGTCGGCACGCAGTTTGACCGGACGTTTCAGGTGGGCGGCAGAAATGGCCGCCGCCGCTGCCCACAATGCAGACTGTGATTCCTTACCACCAAAACCACCACCCATGCGACGGCATTCAACCACGATGTTATGGCTGTGCACACCTAAAGCATGGGCAACCACGTGTTGCATTTCGCTGGGGTGCTGGGTAGAACACAAGACCAGCATGCCTCTGTCTTCTTTGGGGATGGCGTAAGAAATCTGGCCTTCGAGATAAAACTGTTCTTGCCCACCCACATACAATTCACCTTTAACACGGTGTGCCGATCGCTCAAACGCTGCCTGCGCATCACCTCGCAGTAAATGCATGGGCGGCACGACGAAAGACTGGGCTTGTTTGGCTTCTTGCGGTGTCAGTATTGCTGGCAATTCTTCGTAGACAATCTCGGCCTTGCGTACAGCCCGGCGGGCGTTGTCATGGGTATCAGCGACGACGACGAAGATGGGCTGGCCTACATATTCCACCAGACCCGCAGACAAAATCGGGTCATCATGAATGATGGGGCCGCAATCATTGGTGCCGGGAATATCTTTGGCGGTGTATACCGCCACCACGCCACGTGCACTTTTAACTGCATCAAAATTCATGGACAGGATGTTTGCATGCGCCTTGCTGGATAAACCCAAAGCCGCATGCAAGGTGCCCTGCAATTCAGGGATGTCATCGGTGTAACGCGCTTCGCCCAGCACATGTAAAACTGCCGATTCATGCGGGTGTGATTTGCCGACTTCGGCCCAGCTTGCGTCCGCCTGTACCTGGTTTTTATCTGTCAAAAAAGCTTCAGTTTGGGTATTCATGTTTTCTCCTGAGCTTATCGTTTATTCAGTGACAGATGCAAACACGTTCACGGCCTGCAATGTCAACGGGGCCGTGGTCCTGGTTTCCAGCCAGAAGCGGCGCAAGAGATTTTGTGCCGTCTGCATGCGATAGGTATTGCTGGCGCGCATATCGGTCAGCGGTGTGTAATCCTGTGCCAGCAAGGCCATGGCCTGCTTCAGGGTGGCTTCATTCCAGACTTGCCCATTCAGTGCCGCTTCCGCCAGCGGCGCACGGCGTGATGTCGCAGCCATGCCACCAAACGCGATATGCGCATTGCGCACGATGTCGCCATCCAGGGTGATGGCAAAGGCAGCGCAGACGGCAGAGATATCCTGGTCATAACGTTTCGCCAGTTTATAAGTGCGGAATTGCTGCCCGCCTTTTGGCAGGGGAATACGCACGGCTTCGACAAACTCGCCTGACTGCATATCCTTTTTCATATAATCGAGGTAAAAATTTTCCAGCAAAAGTACACGCTTGCCATGCACACTGCGCAAGACAATTTCTGATCCCAGGGCGATCATCCACGGTGCTGAATCACCAATCGGCGAACCATTGGCGACACTGCCACCCAGAGTGCCTGTATTGCGTATGGGTTGCGAGGCAAAACGCTGCCACATCTCGGTCAGTTCATGCGGGTAATGCTGGCAGACTGCGCCATAGGCATCATTCAGCGACACGGCAGCACCTATTTCCAGCTTGCCATCCACTTCCCTGATGTGCTGTAGCTCGTCCACTTCACGCACGTAAATGATATTACCGAGGTCGCGCATTTGCTTGGTGACCCACAGGCCAACATCCGTGGAACCGGCGAGTATGGTTGCCTGTGGCTGGTCTGCCCGCACCTGCGCCAGTTGTTGCAGCGTGCGCGGTGCATAGAAAGTCTGGCCATCTGCGCTGTAGGTGAACATCTCGCCGCGCTGCAAGCCTTGCAGGCCGCTGATGACGGCGGCACGATCAAATTCAGCTGCGGGCAATTCACCCATGCGTTTGGCTGCATCAATGATGGGCCGGTAACCGGTGCAACGACAGAGATTGCCAGACAGGGTTTCATCGATTTCCTTGCGGCATGGTGGTGTCGCATCACCTTCTTTTTTCAGGTACAGGCTCCACAGTGACATGGCAAACCCGGGCGTGCAAAAGCCGCATTGTGAGCCATGGCATTCGACCAGGGCTTGCTGTACGGGATGCAGATCCCCATTTTTTTGTTGCAGGTCTTCAACTGTAAACACAGCCTTGCCATCCAGCGTGGGCAAGAACTGTATGCAGGAATTGACGGACTGCAATTCCAGCTTGCCCTGTTTCAATTCACCGACGATAACAGTACAGGCACCGCAATCCCCTTCGGCGCAACCTTCCTTGGTGCCGGTGCAATGGCGGTCTTCGCGCAAATGCTGCAACAGCGTGCGCGTCGGTGCCGCATCCTCGACCTGCTGGATGTGGCCCTGGAAATAAAAACGGATGGGGTCAGACATGAATGCTCCAGAATGAATTTCTTATACGGCGAGGTTAGCATCCGTGGCGCTGACATCTATATGTACAACATGATGTTGACTATCCTCACTCAAAAATATGAGCGCCTAATCGGGCACGCCAATTCGGGGGTACCAGGCTGGGGGGCGGCTACAAGTGATAGCTCTCTGCCCATGACAAGCTTCCAGCTGCTTTCACGCAGCGCTCAGTTGCTACTCAGTTGCTAGTATAGGCAGTTTGCCGATCTTCGTCCCAAAGCGGTGCTTTTATTATTTTAATAACTTACAAGGCCAGGGTACGTCGCAAGAACGACTCAGGCCTTGATATACTCCACGCGGCGAAAGCGCAGCGCTGACCAGTCTTCATCAATGGCCACCATGCGTACAGAATCAAAACCGGCGGCACGCAAGACATCCCAGCCGGTATCGCGGTTGAATTCGCATTGATAGCGTTTGGAGGTCTTCTTGGGATAGGCAAACCATAACAGAGCATCACCTTTGGCAAGTTTGCTGAGCTTGTGCGACAGCTCGTCCAGCTCTTTTTGCTTGCTGACAAAGGCCAGAGCAAATTCACACTGCTTGACGGATAACAGGTTCCTGAGCACCTTGACATCAGTCAGGGCGGCAATCTCCGGCTCGAAGGATGCTGGTGCCTGCAATACCAGGATTTCGCTTTGTGTCTTCAGATTGAGTTTTTGAAAGATGGCGGACATATGCTTACCTTCGCATTTAAAGTTGTTCACCCAGGGTGCGGATCTTTTGCATAAGCAGATAATTCGGCAAAAACCGCCAGGCGGCAAGTGCGACGAATACCGCCAGCATCCAATACACATTCCTAAAACGGAAAAATATGGGGATGCCTATCGCTGCAATAGCAATCAATACTTGCATTTCAGTACCAGTCCAGCCCTCGTTTTCAACCCGCCTTACCGTCAAAGTATCTACCAGTAAGCTCAGTTTCGCAATGTTGCGTTCCGCCCGGGTAGCAGCTTTTTTTGCTTCGAGCCACGGTGCTTCTGTACTGGAAGAAGCACGCAACCTTTCCAGCAATTCATAATAGTGATCAATCGCCACCCGCAAGTCAGCGGCTGCCGAATCTGCCCACAGGTTGCCAGTGGCAGCAGACCGCAGTGCCCTGATGCTGGCCTGCACTTCCTGGCGTATGGCCTGCGCTTCTTCCTGATCAGCGGTACGCTGCCAGGCTTCGGCCTTTTGTTGCCGCTCCACCGCTTTCTGCGCATCCGGCAACATGATTTCCAGCACCAGCAGCGATGCTACCGGCATCTGTTCGATATCCCCCAACACCGTTAGCCACGGGCAATATGCCTGCATGCCGGCATAGGCGACGATCAGGCGCTTGCGCAGGCGTTCAGGCCAGCGTTCATCATAAGCCAGGGCCAGCACACGCGCATGCAGCTTGGATAGCGGGGCATTGTCATTGGTTTCCAGACCGAACAAGAGTTTGTCTATGTTGGAATATTCGCCTGGCAAGTGCTTGCTGGCATGTTCTTTCATCAGCTTGTGGGCTTCCTGCCAGGCATGCTGAATTTGCCTGCAACAAGCCTGCCATTTCTGCACGATGCTGGCGACTTCCTTGTTGCCTGCATCGGCATAGGCTTCCAGCACACCATATGAATAAATCTGGTGTAGCCATTTGCCCGCTTCTTCATCACCCTTCAGCGACTTGTTGGCATAGGTCAGAATACCGGGCAATTCTATGGTTTCGCCACGCCACACCGGTGGTATGCCGGGGGCCAGATGCAAAATCAGGCGCAGCAACTGCACGTCAACCGAGAGTTTTTTTTCTTCGCGCAAGGCCAGCAAGACCCGTACTGCATTCTGGTCTTTTTGCACATCGCGAAACCAGGCCAGCAATTGTGCATTCGAGATATCCCTGACGCCATCGTCCCAGTTACGGGCCAGTGCTACAGCCAGTTGCTCTTTGGAATGACAGATATCGCGGCCTATGTGATAAGGCTCGCGAAAGCCGCCCATGGCAATGGTTTCCACCGCATCAGGCAGGCTGCGGTCACGCGCCAGCCAGCGCAGGATTTGTGATTCATCCCACCTGGCCTTGGGATCACGCAACAGCAGGCCACGCAAGAGCTTGCGCAGATAAGGGTCCATCACCATCTGCAATTCGATTTCGCGCGTGGTCAGGTGATGCAGGATGACTGCTTCAGACAAGCCGGCAAATGGATGCTGGCCCAGCGCCAGTTCCAGCAAGATCATGCCCAGCGCCCAGTAATCAGCCTTGACATCGATCATGCCGGACAGGCTTTCTGGCGAGGCATAGGGCAAGGTACGCGCCATGCCAGTCAGCCTTTGGGTTGCATCCAGCACGGATGAAATACCAAAGTCAGTGAGTATCAGGTCCAGCGGTTCTTGCGTGCGTATCAGGATATTTTCTGGCTTCAGATCACGATGGATCAAGCCCACCGCATGCACGCTGGCAACCGCCGTCGCCAGCTCACGTACTATGCTTTCCAGCACGGCGGGTGTGGGCTTGCCCTTTTGTGCGAGTTGCCGCAATGAGCCCAGCTCGCAATATTCCATGAGTTCATACGTATGGCCTTCGGACACGCCGGCTTCCAGTACAACCACACAGTGCTCGGGTGGGATAGCTTTCAGTCTTTCCCTGACCTCTGATTTGGCGTAGACACCGTGACGATAAATTTTTGCCACATGCAGCAAATCGCTGACCCGTTCTTGTACCAGCAAGAGTTCTGCCTCTGCGCCCTGGGTAGGCAAAGGGCGCACTATCTGGTAACGGTCACGCAGGGCAACAGGCAAGGTGACGAGGCTTTGGATTTGCCCGCCATCGGCTGGCTTTGCCAGGTTTTGTGCGCTTTGAGTGTTTGGTTTGTCTGGTGTCGCTATCAGTGGCCGGTTGCAATACAGGCATTGCATGCTGCCGGGTGGATTGCTTTGTGCGCAATCTTCATAGCCGCAGATCAGATCAACAGATGCTTGTGCCGGTTTTGTTGTTTCTGAAGTGGTCTGTGCAACAATGACCTCCACAGGTGCAGATTTTTTCTCCATCAAATCTATGCCGGACAGCAAGGTGCCACATGCGCAGCGCATGACTTCTGGCGCATTCTCGGTTTCACATGCAGGACAGCGACGTACATAGACTGGATTCACTCAGGGCCTCCAACTGACACTATCCAGTTTCAGGCCACGTTCGGCACAGCGCTGTTCCAGTGCCTGCATGTCGCCACGCGCGGGTATGCCTACATACCAGACGCGCTGGCCATCTATCATGGTTTGTATCCGCTTGTCGTGTTCATCAACAGGTGCGTCAACATAGGCCTGCATGCGCGCCCTGCCCCGGTCTGACAACAACACCAGTGGCTGGTTGGATGAACCGCGCCATGCCTGGGTCAGGGGCTTGTTGTCGATAAAGGGTTCGGGGATCAGGGCATCAAGTTTTTGCAATATGGCAGCCGGCTTTTTTTGTAGCGTTGCCAGTGGATAACCGCTGTAGCACAGAATGTCAAAATCCTGGCCCGTGCTGCTACGCCATTGCTGCAAGCCATCCAGCAAGGCATGCAACGCCTGCGGCTGGTCAAACGGTTCGCCACCGGAAATGGTGATGCCATCAATCTGTCCGGCGCTAACTTCACGACACCATGTGAGCAAGCTGGCGACGGTCATTTCCTTGCCAGAATCTGTGGCCCAGGTATCTTGTGACACACAACCCTTGCAGCCTATGCTACAGCCTTGCAGCCAGATTCCTATGCGTCGTCCCGGCCCCAGTACGGTGACCGGAAAGTGCGCTTTATTGATGGCAATCTTCATGCTAATTGCAGGCTCAGGCTGATGACTTTATCGGCTTCGCTGATACCCGTGATGACGACACGCTGCTTGCCTTCCAGCTCTTGCTCAAACAGGGCGCGTGACAGCGGGTTGATGAAGTTTGATTCCAGCTGGTTACCGACTCCACGTCCGCCATTGCTCAAATCCCGCGTACAACGCAGCAGCAGATCGTCCCGCACGCTGGCGGGCATAGCCAGTTGCAGGTTTAATTCTTCTTGCAGGCGTCGCGCCACATTGCGCAACATGCCATCAAAAATCTTGGCTGCGACTTCGGCAGAGATAAAATTGAAGACAACAATATTATCACCGATGCGATTCAATAATTCTGGCCGTGACAACTTGAATTTGAAGTAATTGCCTATGGCTTCACGCACCTTTAATTCCACCGTCTCGTAACTGTCACCGGGCTTCACATTCTGGTTGCGCTGGCCCTGTGCGTCTTCCACATAAATACCAAGGTTCGAGGTAAATATCAGTATGGTTTCAGAAAAATAGGCGGTGTCACCACGCCCGTCAGTCAGGCGACCATCTTCAAGTATCTGCAAGAATTTATCGAGTATGCGCGGATGGGCTTTTTCAATTTCATCAAACAAGACCACGGAAAATGGTTTTTGCCGCACGGCGTTGGTCAGCTCGCCACCGGCATCAAAGCCAACATAGCCCGGCGGTGCGCCCAGCAATCGGGCGCTGGTATGTTCTTCGGCGAATTCGCTCATGTCAAAACGCAGATAGGCACGTTCGTCACCAAACACCAGTTGCGTCAGGGTTTTCGCCAGCTCGGTTTTACCTACACCTGTGGGGCCAGCAAAAAACAGCACGCCACGTGGACGGCTACCACCCGAACGCGCCTGTGCACCGGTCAGGCTCATGACAGAACGCTTCAGAATATCCAGGGTCTTGACGACTGCCGGATGCTGCCCCTTGACACGTTCGTCAATAAATACATGGGCATCACGGATTTTTTTGCGCAAATAATCCTTGCGCCATGGGTTATCCAGCGCTCCAACCTTATAACAGCGCACAGCATCTTCTATGTCGGCGATACCGAGTTTTTGCCGGTCTGCCAAAACAGTGATATCCGACAGGGCAGACAGGGACATGCCTTCTGTGCCTTCGGTAAAACTTTTGACAAACTGGGTGCGGACAGCGGCGTCTGCCTTGTCATAACCGAGAAACAACGGTGCCAGTTGCAGAGCTGCCGCCTGGCGCATTTCAAAGTCTGGCTTGCTGATGACCAGACTGGCGACGCGGTCACTGTCCAGCGTAAACCAGGAAGGTAAATCCTGCGCCCGGTTCACCAGCCACAGCACTGGATTGTATTGCGGTGCGCCACCCGTCTCGCGCGGCACTATTGCACTGGCAGTCAGGGAAATTTTTTCGGCAGCGACAAAGAAACGATGTTCTGGATCGCTCAACTGTTCTGCCTTACGCGGAATGCGCGAGGCAAAATCGAGCACCAGCGCGCAGCGGGCTTCCCGTTCCGCACTCAGCTTTTTCATCAGCTTGCTCAGACTTTCAAGACTGATTTGCTGGCAGCCATCGGCCAGTTTCAAATCAAACAGACGCGTGGCCAGATCACGTTGTGCAGGTTCGTCAGGATAAACACGCAAGCCATCAACCGGGTCATATAACAGCAAGAATCGATAGTCATTGCGCTTCATGGATTCCCACAAGGCGCGGTTCAATGGAACCAGGGTTGCGCTGGTGGTGGCGGTAGTGGTCACAGCGGTTGCTGCACTGCTGTTGCCAGCGCCGTCAATTGTGCTGACGACAATGGCATCCAGTGCGACCAGAAAACTGTCACGTATGCTACCGGAAATCACAAAATGGGAACGTATGGGCAACAGCCTTTGCAGGTCCAGCAGCCAGCGGGTTTCGGGTACATTCATGGCAATTTTCTTGACAGTAATCGGCTTTGATTTTCTACTTGTTCTTCTTCGGCAAATTGCGGCAACTTGTCTTCCAGCACCAGTTGCACGGGCAGTTCACCGGCTTCCAGCCTGCGTGTGACCTGCATGTGGATGCCGCGTATCTCCAGTGCAGCCAGCAAGGTTGGGAATTCGCTACACCAGCGATCTTCGGCCAGATGATCAAGTACGCTGCGTTCGTTTTCGCCTTCTTTCACGGCACGCACCACGTTGAAATTGGCTTGGCCGGTCTTGGCATCCATACGCATACGCACCATGTATTTGTCCCAACCGGCACGACGGAAATGCACGACGCCGCCATCCACAAACAGGGTATGAGTCACTTCTTCGACCTGGTAACCCAGGTCTTGCAATGTCTGTTCCAGTATCAGGGCCTGGGCTTCTTCGACCTGGCGTTTTTTCTCTGCGTCCAGCAGGGCTTGAATTTGCAGGCGCAACTCAGCGGCAAGCAAATCAGCACGTTCACCCGGCAAGGATTTTTCCAGCTCTTTCGCCAGTTGTGCAATGTGTTCTGGCAATTGCGTCAGATGCGCAAGGCGTTTCAACAGACGTGCCAGACGGTCTTGTGGCAAGGCTGCGGCGCTGGCTGCCTGCAGGTCGACATCGGTTTTGTCGAACAGGGCATCGGCACGTCGGGTCGATTCCTGCAACAAGACAGGACGCATTTCATGGATCAGCAATTGCAGTGACCGGCAATATTCGATGATGTCTTGTTCATCATTACTTGCAGGCACGGCAGGTCTGACGGCGGTCACTTGCGCAGTGCAACCTATCTTGTCAGCCAGCACCAGCAACTGGGCAAAGTCTTGCTCTGCAAGGCGCACCTGTTCCTGTAATGCCTGGCGCCCCTCAACAAGTGCATTTTGCAGGCGGTCCAGCAAAGCGGCATGTTGCTCTGTCTGGCGCTGGCGCAAGGCATTGGCCTGCTGGCGTGCGTCGGTAACGGCCCGCGCAGCACGAATTGCCGCTGCCGACAAGAGTATCAGGAAGACATCGCCGTTGATCAGGACTGTGGTAGGACCGCTCATATGCCAGATTCAGGTGGTTGAGGCTTCAGTAGAGCTAATTATTAAGTAAAGCTAATGAAGTAGAAGTAATATAGCACGCCATGGCTAGCCAAAAACTACAGGCCCTGGACCTTACTTGAACACACAATAGCCGGTAATCATCCACTGACTATTGCTATTAATCCTGGCAAAACGGAACTCAGTTTCCCATTGATAGGGTGATACCACGATGACGGTGGCCGTGTCACCATCCAGTTTGACGCTCTTGGCCTTCAATTTGCTGACAAAGGATTTTTTATATTCATATTCCTGTGCACAAAAGAAGATGTCCATATCTTCCGTATCCATCAGCGGGCCACGGCCATCCTTGGCCATTTCTGCAAATTCAGCCGGGGTATAGGCGGCAAATTGCTGCTGGTACTTGTCATAGTAACGTTCAATCGCGACCGGGAATTCTGGCGCAAAATAGCCGGAGGCCATGAACTTGCCGCTGAAAGCCTTGATATTCCTGGTATCGAGCTGGAATTTTTTGCTGCCGGGGATATCCTTGATGGCAGGCTGGAGCTTGCTCACTTGGGTACCGTTCTTCAATACCCAGTCGTAAAAACCATGCACGCGCGCCATCAGCGCCTGTTCATCTGCGGTACTGGCAAATACCGGCGCGGCAGTCAGGCTTAGCACCAGCGCAGTCAGGATGCCTGTCAGCCAGGTCGTTTTCATGTTTGTTTCCATTCTTAAGAGATGGCACCATGCAGCTCAGCACAGGGATGCGCCAGTTTGCCATCGCCATAACTACGCAAGACTTGGGCGACGACCACCTGGTAGCCATCCAGCCAGTTGGCCTGAGCAGCCTTGGCTTGCTGGTGTATGGGATTGGCCATCAGCGCCTGCAAGGCTTCCAGACTGTCCCAGTAATAGACATTGGAGATCAAGCCAGTGTCGGCGTTTTCCCAGCTTTCTTCGCCCAGGTAACCGGGGATGGCTTTTGCCAGGCTGGCGATCTGTTCATCCAGCGCATAAAACGCGGCATCGTACTGCTTTTTCTGGAAGGTGAAAGTCGAGGTGTACATGGTCGTGCCAGTCTGATCAAACAAGGCACAGATGATACCGAAATAATCCGGCTGGCGGATGGTAATACATTATGATTTTTACCATTGACCACCCAAGCCCGTAGTGACGCTATTTCAACCCTGTGCCAAACCAGGAATGCATTTTCTGTTGCGCCTGCTGTTTGACTTCATCGGTGATATACATGCTGACGGTGGCTACTGCAGCCGCCAGTGTGGCCATGTCGTCGGTATAGCCCAAAAAAGGTATGGCATCCGGAATAGCATCCAGCGGGGAAATAAAATAAGCCAGTGCGCCGAAAATGACAGCTTTGGCCCAGGCCGGGGTTTCTGGCCTTTGGGCAGCGTAATACAACCACAAGGCTTTTTCGACGACATTGCTGCCGGCGGCCAGGGCAAAGTGTTTAAGCTTGTCCCAAAAACCGCTTTCGCTATAGTGGATTTCTGTCATCGCTGTTTCTCCGGCTGAATTTGGTGCTGGGACGACGTCAACACGCCCTAATCTGCCCCGGCACGTTTGACAGTCGCCAGCAGTGCGGCAGCAGCAACAAAGATGCCACCAGACAATTGGTTAAACATCCTGGCCTTGCCTTTGGAACGCAGCCACGGTCCCATGCGTTCAGCAAATGCGGCATACAGCATCAGGACGCTGAATTCGAAAAATACAAAGGTGATGCCCAGTACCAGGAACTGTGGCAATTTGGCGGCAGCCGGATTGATGAATTGCGGGAAAAACGCGGTAAAGAACAATAGCGCCTTGGGATTGCTGGCACCGACCAGCATGCCTTTGACATACAGGCGCAGGCGAGTGCCGTTGGTATCAGTATCTATCGGCATCTCAAAATCACTGGCTTTCGAGCGCAGGCTGGAGATGCCCAGGTACAGCAAATACAACACACCCAGATATTTAATGACAGTAAACACCATGGCTGAACTGGCCAGTATGGCACCAATGCCGATAGCCGAACAGCTCATGATGGCGATCAGCGAAGTAATGTTGCCCAGTGCCGGATACAGGGTCATGCGGGCGCTGGAGTTGATGCTGTTGGTCACACACATCAACACCGCTGGACCCGGCGTGATCGTCAACACCAGAACGGCAAGCACATACAGTAACCAAGTATCAATAGACATGAACAACTCCGGGAAAAATAAATAAGGCTTTAAACGTCGTTGTTGCATGGTATTACATTTTCCAGTTCCACGTCACAATACGGCAATCACGACAGCCTTACTGCACTTTCACCTGCTTGCGGATGGCAATGCCTGCCCATTCTGGTTTTTCTTGCCGTTCACTGTCGATGACGACCATATAGCGCCCGGCCCAGGCATTGTCTTCCCTGTTCTTGTCCAGCACCCAGAATTTACGACCGGTCGCCAGCGCAGCATCATAATCAGCATCCAGCACGCCATAACGGTCAAACAACACATTCAGGGTTGCCGGGATGCGTACACAGCCTTTGGATTGGACGCTGCCCAACCGTTTTTCCAGGGAGTTCGGATCAGTCGCATGCATTTGCAGGCGCATGTCGGCAATCTGGCGGTCGCCCCAGCCCTTTTTGGCCTTTTGCCAGCCAAAATCAAACACCCGGCGTCCCTTGGCACCGTAGCCACGAATGCCCTTGCTGTTTTTACTGCCTTCGGCACGGTAATCAAGGTTGGCGATGGAATGGGTAAAGACACCGGTCGGCGTTTCAAAATGCTCGAAACCAACAGCACGACCGGTGGATACTGGTGATGCGCCGATGAACTGATACTGCCCTTCTTCATCAATCCAGAACAACATGGCTGCCTGTACTTTGGGATTGCGGTCTACCAGCAAGATGAATTGCGAAGGTAAATTGATCGTGCCGGCGTTAGTCAGCGCGCCGCTCATCTGATCTATATATGTCTGTAGCTCTTCAGAGGGTGGGGTCAGTTGCTGTTCCACGGTAGTTTCATAAATCTCTTTCATCTTCATTGCTGACTCCAGCGCATGGACTGGGGCAGCAAAAATAAAGACGCTAATAATGAACAATGGGTACTTCAGGAAAACGCTGGCTGAACATTGCCGTGCCAGTTGGGTAAACATGTGCATGGAATCAAATAGTAAGTTGATGGTCAAAATATGGAACTCACTGCATTAACGGGAAGCAGTATTTCCCTTCATGAAATGAGTTTCAAGACTACATCTTCAATATGCCGCAAGATCTTCCATGCAGACAAGCGCTAAGCGCAGGGAAAGTGGATAAATGTTGCAATTTTGATTCAAGTCAACGTCGCTGCATGGCTGACTACTATATTGAAGACACCATTGAATCAGGTTTGATATGGAGAATTTGATATGAAATCAGTACAGCTTATTGGGAAAAGTATGCTGCTCGGCACGCTCTTGACGGGATTTGCCAGTCTGCCATCGACAGCAAGTGCTGCGGGACTGGTTTGTTCGGCCAAGGGCATCACCTGCCTTTCTGGTGGCATAGGCGAGCCGGAACGGGAAGAATTGCGTCAGCAGGTTGGTCAATATAGCCTGTGGATAAGCACCGCAGCAAAGAAAAGCGGTGCGTTTCTATCTGACACGAAGATTGTTGTGCGGGATAGCAAAGATCACCGGGTCGTATTTACTACTGTCATGGATGGCCCATGGTTATTCCTGGGTTTGCCTGCTGGTCAATATGAAGTAGAAGCTGTATTTCACGAAAAAACCATGCGCATCGACCAGCAGTTCAAAAAAACCCTCACGATCAAACCGGCTGACCATCACCAGATGATGTTTTATTTTGATGTACCGGATATCGAATAACTAGAACTCATTTCATCAATAGGGATGAGTTCTAGTCGCCAATTTGGCTGCCACTGTCGTCAGGCTGCTGCTCTATCCTTCAAGGTAAATTTTTGGCCTGTAGACTTCCATGAAAGATTCCGGCTTGCTCAAAGGAGTGAAGCCGAATTTTTCATACAAGCCATGGGCAGTTGAAGTTGCCAGTGTGAAACGGCGGAATTTTTTGACTGCCGGATGCGCCATCACGGCATCCATCAGCAAGCGTGAGATACCTTTACCGCGCATGTCAGGCACAACAAAGACATCGACCAGATAGCCAAAGGTAGTCATGTCGGTAATCAGGCGGCAGAAGCCGACCATGCGGTCTTGGCGGAAGACACTGAAACACAGGGAATGTTGCAGGGATTCTGCTACCAATTCACGGGAGATGCCGGTTGCCCAGCCGCTTTGAGTGGACAGAAATTGATGCACGACATCCACATCCACCTCATTGGTATCGGTACTGATCCAGTATTCGCCTTCTTTCGCCCGCCGGTCTTCCATGCTGTTGTTCCTTTTTCCGGTTTATTAATCGCTTTCTGCTTGCCGTGATGTTGGTCTGAGCCAATTCGTCAGCACGAGTTCAGATTTCAGTTTTGCTCTGTTTGCTGATAGTTATTTTTGATACGTACATAATGTTCTGCCGAATAACGCAGGCGGCTGATTTCTTCTGGGGTCAGGGTGCGTACCGCTACAGCCGGGCGGCCCAGATATAAATAACCACTTTCCAGTACCTTGCCCGGCGGCACCAGGCTACCTGCTCCCACCATGACCTGGGGTTGGATGACGACATCATCCATGACGATGCTGCCCATGCCTATCAGGCATTCATCACCGATCTGGCAACCATGCAGGATCACGGCATGGGCGATGGTGACGTAATTGCCTATTATCAGGGGAGAGCCATCGGGTTTGGCAGCGTTTTTGTGCGAGACATGCCCCATTGCCAGGTCTTGGACATTGCTGCTGTGGCCAATGCGTATATGATTGACATCGCCCCGCAATACGGCATTGCACCAGACAGAGCTGTCCTTGCCTATGTGGACATCACCAACAATCTGGGCACTGGGATGGATATAAGCCGTGTCGGCAATCTCGGGTGAACTGTTCAGGTAGGGGCTAAGCGGCATGGATTTCAGGATGTAATTGATACAGTGAAATACCATTTTACCTGATGCCACAAATATGTCTGAGGTGAAGCCAGCGCCAGTCCCTGTGGATATCCCGCTCAGATATCCACAGGATCAATTTCTACCGACCATTTGACCCGGCTTTTCATGGCGCGTAAATCGGCTATCCAGGCTTTGACGAAAGCCTGCAAGGCTGGGCGTGATACTGATTCCACCAATAATTGTGCCCTGTCCACATTCGCCACCCGCGTCATGGTCATGGGGATAGGGTCATTGATCATGATGCCCTGGTGTTCGGTACAGATTGCGGCTTCTTTCAAAAAGGCAATTGCGGTTTCCAGCTCCTTGGCTTCAGCCCGCAATAAAGCCTGGTACATGAAGGGTGGCATATGGGCTTGCTGGCGTTCATCCAGCAAGTCTTTGGCAAAGTCGGGATAGTTATGTGCCATCAGCGCATGATAGAGCGGATGATCAGGGTAACGGGTCTGCACCAGCACTTCAGAAAGATTGCCACCTTCTTTTTGCGCTGCCCGCCCGGCCCGACCCGCTACCTGCATGAGCTGGGCAAACAGGCGTTCGCTGGCGCGGTAATCCTGGGAAAACAGGGCCGCATCCGGATTAAGGGCAGCCACCAGGGTCAGATGTTTAAAGTCGTGGCCCTTGGCCACCATTTGTGTGCCGATCAAAATATCCACTTCGCCTGCATGCACACGTTCAAACGCAGCAGCGGCACTGCCTTTCAGGCGGGTGGAGTCGGCATCAATGCGAAACACTCTTGCCTCTGGGAAAATTGCCGCCAGGCTTTCTTCCAGTCTTTGCGTGCCACGACCCAAAGGTTGCAGGTCGATATTGCCGCAAGTTGGGCAAGAACGCGGTATGCGTTGTTCCAGCCCGCAATGATGGCAACGCAATCTATGGTCACCCTTATGCAACACCAGATGGGCGGTACAGCGTGTGCAATTGCTGATCCAGCCGCATGCATCACAAGCCAGCACCGGTGCATAACCACGCCGGTTCAGGAATAATAGTGATTGCTCACCTTTCTCAAGACGCAGTTTGATGGCGGCTATCAGCCTTTGTGTCAAACCTTCACTGGGTTTTTCACGTTCCAGATTGATCAGCTTAATAACAGGCAATACCGCCAGTTTCACTGCCCGTTCACGCAATTCCAGCAAACGATAGCGACTGGTCTGTGCACCCTGCCAGCTTTCCAGCGACGGTGTTGCCGAACCCAGCAAAACCGGGATGGATAGCTGCCGCGCCCGCCAGACTGCCAGGTCACGGGCTGAATAGCGCAAGCCTTCCTGTTGCTTGTAAGAAGGATCATGTTCTTCATCGACAATCAGTAATTTCAGATTTGGCAGGGACGCCAACATTGCCAGCCGTGTCCCCAGGATGATACGGGCACGACCTGTATGTGCAGCCAACCAGTGAAGCAAGCGCTCACCTTCTGCCATGCCACTGTGCAAGGTCGACAGCATCAGGCCAGGAAAACGGGTGCGGATATGGGCTTCGAGCTGCGGTGTCAGATTGATTTCCGGCACCAGTATCAAGACCTGGGCATCTGCCGATTGTGCCAGTATCCTGGCTGCGGTCTGCAAATAGACTTCGGTCTTGCCACTGCCAGTCACCCCGAATAAGAGATGAGGGGCAAAGCCCTGGGACTGGACCACCGCATCCACCGCTGCCTGTTGTTCTGTGTTCAATACCGGCTCATCACTGGTACTGACATCGGCCTGCACGGGCAACTTGTCGAGTTTCTTGATGGCGCGCTGCAAAGAAACGGTTTTGATAGCTTTGAGATTTTTCGGCAAGGCCGGCAACGCCACCTCACCCAGCGGGCGCTGATAATATTCGGCGGCGAATTGACACAAGGCCATCCACTCTTTATTGAGCGGCGGCAAATCGTGCCTGACGGCCAACACATCACGCAGCTTGGCCTGGGGGACATCAGTTTCGGTCAGTACTTCAAGAATCAAGCCCACCACTTCTTGCCGGCCAAAGGGCAAGGCGACCAGTTGTCCAATCTGAGGCATGACTGTTGGATCAGCATTTGCGTCTTCTGCTGACCATCGATAATCGAAGCTGGTGTCAAGTGGCGTATCGAGCGCAACGCGTAGATAAATTTGTGTCACGATCTAATGTAAGGCCTGAAGTTTAGCGCTAACTATTGATTTCATAAGGCTTTTTGACATATCCACAGATCCTGTGGATAACTTTGTGGAGAAAGGTCTCTTGACAACGGTTTTCGCTAGCGTTTACGCGGGTTTCAGCGAATTGCCTGTTCTGACAGCATAGAATTTAGTCCTTTAAAATCAATCACTTATAAAAAATGCTTGGCGACAAAAAAATATTTTTCAAATTATTTTTTTCCGCCCCGATTTTGTGCATAAGTGACAGAAAACGTGCATGGAAATGCAAAAATTCTACAGTGGCTTATCCATTCATTTTCCGCAGCTTTTGTGCCAGAGAACCGCACCAAATCTATGTTTTGCATAGCAACATGACGACCTGGCAAGCATGCCAGGAGCTTGTTGTAAGGTGTCAATGATTTATTATTTTACCAGCGCATGAATTTTCAGCATCTATAAGCGATTTCCAGCACTGTTTCAGCCCGTCTGACGTTGCTTGCGGCTGTATTCATGCACTGTTTCGACCAGCACGCTAACTGACTCTACCGGTGTGAATTGCGAAATACCGTGGCCCAGATTGAATACATGACCATGCCCAGCCGCCGGTTTGCCATAGCTATCCAGCGCCGTAATAACTTGCTTGCGGATTTGTTCTGGCTCGGCAAACAACACTGCCGGATCAAGATTACCTTGCAAGGCGACCTTGGTACCGACTTTGGCGCGGGCCTGACCCAGGTTCACTGTCCAGTCCAGGCCGACGGCATCAGCACCGATATCAGCAATTTGTTCCAACCACAGGCCGCCACCCTTGGTAAAGACAATAGCAGGAATGCGCTTGCCATCTTTTTCTTTTTGCAACTGGCTGACGATATCGCGCATATAAGACAGCGAAAACTCTTGATATGCGCCATCTGCCAGCGCCCCGCCCCAACTATCAAAAATCATCACGGACTGGGCACCTGCGTCAATTTGTGCATTTAAATAGGCCGCCACCGCATTGGCATTGGTACGCAAAATGTGATGCATGAGGTCCGGGCGCTTGTACATCATGGTCTTGACGGTGTGGAATTCACGCGAACCCTGCCCTTCAACCATATAACAAGCCAATGTCCACGGGCTGCCGGAAAAACCGATCAGCGGTACACGGCCATCCAGCGCGGTGCGGATCTGGGTCACTGCATCAAATACATATTGAAGGCTGCCTGCTTCCGGTACTTTCAGCGCCAGGATGTCTTTTTCATCTTTTAACGGACGCTCAAACTTCGGGCCTTCGCCTTCTTCAAAATACAGGCCCAGTCCCATCGCATCAGGTACGGTCAAAATATCGGAAAACAGGATGGCCGCATCCAGGCCGTAGCGGTCTATAGGTTGCAAAGTCACTTCGGTGGCAAAACCAGGGTTTTTGGCCAGACTCATGAAAGAACCCGCCCCTTTACGGGTTGCGCGATACTCCGGCAAATAACGGCCTGCCTGGCGCATCAACCATAAGGGTGTGTAATCGGTTTCCTGGCGCAACAAGGCCTTGAGGAAGGTATCATTCTTGAGTGGTGCAAAATTCATGGACATAATTGCTTTCAGTAATACCATGCCGTACAAACCATCATCCGGCGCAGTCAATTTCTATTCAGACTACATTATCGCCGATGCAGGCGGTATAGGCATCTGATCTGCAACAAAGGACATATTTTCATCAAAAATTTTCCCTTGATAAACTGTGGATAACTTTGTGGATAGAAATGACAGAATGCCGGTTTACTGATTATTTTTAAATTCGGTTAACAGGAATATTGTGTAAGTCATTGATTTTATTGGTTTGAAACCGCGATTTCTTTAAATAATCGGTTTTTGTAGATAAATAGCTTGCAAACCAAATTGTGCATAAGTCGCCAATTTCTATTATTTTTCCTGATGATTTTCAATAATTATTTTCGCTAATTTTCCAGTCCAAATACTGACGCCAAGTACTGTCGGATAGTAGTCATCTTCGGCCATCAGGCACTTATCTTCAAAAATCCCGCTAACAACAATATGTAAGATTCCAGCTCTGGATACCTCGGTCTGCATCTGGACTTGGTACAGCAGCGGTATTTTCATATCTGATCAGCAACAATTTATGTGCAATTTCCTGACCGGGTTCAAACTGGCAGCAATTCGGAACAAGACATGTCATTCCACCTTGAGTTTGGCATATTCTGGATTGCCTGCCGGGTATTTGAGTTTCATACTCAGCATCTTTTCATGCGCGATACTGGCAATCACCAAATTGCGCTGGGTCTTGGAATCGGCCGGTACGGCATACCATGGAGCATGATCAGCATCGGTAGCAAGCAAGGCATTTTCATACGCCAGTTGATACGCATCCCAGTATTTACGTTCTGCCAAATCCTGAGGATCAAACTTCCAATGTTTTTCAGGGTCCGCCAGGCGCTCTTCCAGTCGCAGCTTTTGTTCAGCTTTGGAAATGTGCAGGAAAAACTTCATGATCACCGTCCCGGTTTCGGCTAGCATGCGCTCGAACTCGCAAATCTGCGCATAGCGGCGTTTGCATTCCGCATGATCTATCCAGTCATGTACACGGGTAATCAGCACATCTTCATAGTGACTGCGATTAAAGATCGTGATTTCGCCCTTGCCCGGCACCTCCTTGTGCACACGCCACAAGTAGTCATGATTGTTCTCTTCTACGCTGGGTGCTTTGAACGCAACCGTACGTGCACCCAAGGGGTTGATTTGTCCAAACACGCCTTTCACCGTCCCGTCTTTGCCAGCGGTATCCATGCCCTGCAAAATAATCAGCAACTTGCGATTATGTTCGGCGTACAGGAGGTTTTGCAGCTCTGCGATCTGTTCTGCCAACTTCAGTGTCGCCAATCTGTCCGCCACTTTTGCCGCGTTCTTATCGTCTGCGGGAGCACCCAGCAACTTCTTTTTGGCATTGACATCCGTAACCTGGAAATTCTTGCTGATGCGGAATTGTTCGGCAATGCTCATGCTGTCCTCGCTCGGTTATTTTGTTTGTAGGGCCTATCTTATCTTATGCATTCAGCAGGTGGGTGATGCGATTGCACAGCGTCACTTATTACCGCTCTTGAGGCCGTTGACGTTACTGAGTTGTGTTTATTGTAATTGGGCGTAACAGCATTTTTGTACGAAGAAAAACGAAGTTAGAATTGTTTTGGCTAAAAATCCCAAGGTAAATATAAACGTGTCAATGCTGCTCGTATTGTGGGCCACTGTCGCCATGCTGTACGCCTCAATGCAAAATCCCGACCATCCCTCTGTGTAACAGGATGGAAAAACGATGCTGCATGTTTTTCAGTAATTCCCGAATGACGATTCACTTTTAGTTCTATACACAGGCAACCAAAAGGAGGTATCTCGTGAAGTACACATTCAGAGCTGGCATTCAATTCTTGTTTTCCTTACTGTTGCTTTCAGCCAGCGCATGTTTTGCCCAGACTTCGGCACTGCCAGCTCCAGACTGTTCCAGCAGTCTGCCTGCCGCCAAAAGCTATACCATCGCCTATATGAATTACCTGAAGCAATCGGGACAAATCACATTTTGGGAACGCGATAATTTTTGTTAT
The DNA here is from genome assembly GCF_058808955.1 of Undibacterium sp. GW821-FHT11B02. Classification (NCBI taxonomy): domain Bacteria; kingdom Pseudomonadati; phylum Pseudomonadota; class Betaproteobacteria; order Burkholderiales; family Oxalobacteraceae; genus Undibacterium; species Undibacterium sp. GW821-FHT11B02. Next base: position 531,104 of record NZ_JBXASD010000001.1, read on the forward strand.
GGTGACAGCGCCGTTTGGTGGGAACCGGACTCTGCAGCCTATCTGACCGAGCGCGCATCGGTGTACACCCTCACGGATCCGGCGACTGACCCTGTGGGCACGAAACGCCCTGTTGTTATCTTTACCCATCCCAATGGTCAGACAGAAAAGTTTCTGTTCAAGGACAGCAGCACACCACGCGACAACCCTTACGCAAAATCGACCTTGTTCCAGAGTGTGCTGGTTCAGGCTCTGAACGCAGGTTACACAGTGATCTCACTGGAATTCAGGCATCCAATCGCATCCTATGATGTCAATGCAAATCCAGCACCCGGCAACACCGACATTCGCGATGGCATCCAGTACCTTCGTTACAATGCAGAGCAATTGCACATCGACCCTGACAATGTTTTTCTGGTAGGCCAGTCGCGCGGGTCGCTGAATATGTTGTGGGGTATCAAGGATAATGCTGCTGGCAGTGATCCTCAACGCCCATGGCGTTCTGCATCTTCAAAGGCCAGTGCCATCTGGGATTATCAGGCACAGACTTGCTATGACCGTAATACAGTGGAAAAAACATTTATTCTGTCATCTTCTTATTCTGTGTTTGAATCAGATCCAAAGTTTCCACAACCAGCAGGCTATCGCGCCGGTTGTTCATTGGGGGCAGTAGGAAATTCATCTTCTATTCCACCGATGGTGTTGATGTACGACGAAGCACCGGCCAATACCAGTGCTGTGACCTTGCAGAATTATTGTTCAACTATCTGGACCAGCCAGTATTGCTGGCAAACCCTGAAATGGCATGACGCGAACAATATCTGGAACACCTGGTTTGATGAGCATGATGCCAATTTCGGCGTAGCGATGAACAATGCTTATAACAGCGCTGGTGCCAGTTCGAAGATCAAGGCATGTTTTGGCGTGACGATCACCTACGACGATCCTCCAGGACCGTGGAACGGCTATACCGGGTTCACCAACTTTTTTGACCAGCACCAAACTTTGCCGGTATCACGTGCATCTTCACCATTCCAGTGTCCGCAGGTAACGCATACACCGCCAAGTTCATAAACGGTTTTTGGTGAGCAATCCCTTCCCAGCTTATGCAAACAAGGTGGGAAGGGCGATACAAGGTACACCCTGAACGATGCAGCAAGACAACGTGAGTTTGAACCACCTCAGAAACTTCAGGAACGCATACGGTGTTCTATCTTGATGCACTTATCCATCACGACGCGGATACCAGCAGATTCTGCCTTTTGGGCGGCTACCTCATTGACGATGCCTTGCTGCATCCACAAATACGGAGCTCCAATACGTATCGCTTCTTCGACTATGGGTGGGATATCGTCAGCATTGCGAAAGCAGTCGACCATATCAATATGGTGATCTGCTGCTGCAGCAATCAAGTCTGCATAACAAAGTTCACCCAGTATGGTTTTACCCGCCTCGCGCGGATTCACGGGAATAATCTTGTAACCTTGCGCCTGCATATAAGCCGCCACGCCATAACTGGCTCGTGCAGGCTTGGGTGACAAGCCGACGATGGCAATGGTCTTGCTATTGGCAAGCATGGCGCTCACCAGATTGGTATCTGTTTTGCTTTGTTCCATATTCATCATTAGCTGTGTTTAAAAAACTCAATAAACAAAAACAAAAGGCAGCCTTAGCTGCCTTTTGTTTTAATGTTTTCAACGCAACGGAGTGATCCGCTGGCGTATCAACGCTTTTGACGCAATCTTTGTATCGCTGCCAATTGGGCGATCGCGGAAGCCAATTCTGCCTGTGCTTGCGCATAGTCAATTTTGGAATCGCGATTAACCAAAGCCTGCTCTGCCAGTTTCTTGGCTTCATTGGCTTTTGCTTCGTCCAGATCGTGACCGCGAATCGCAGTATCTGCCAAAACTGTCACTGCATTCGGTTGCACTTCAAGCAGGCCACCGGCAACGAATACGAATTCGTCTTCGGCTTGTCCTGGAACCTTGATGCGCACCGCACCCGGCTTGATGCGGGTGATCAGTGGTGTATGTTTCGGATAAATACCCAATTCACCAGCCTCACCCGGCAACGCGACGAATTCGGCTTCACCAGAGAAGATCAGCTCTTCTGCGGAAACCACGTCAACGTGAATAGTGTGTGCCATGTTGGACCCTTTGTATTCGCTTAAAAAAGCTTTGGTGCGACCAGTTCAGTCGCACCGCCAGTGCGCTCAATTATTATTAAGCAGCAGCCAGTTTTTTCGCTTTTTCGATTGCTTCGTCGATAGTACCTACCATGTAGAACGCTTGTTCTGGCAGGTGATCGAGTTCGCCGGAAGCGATCATTTTGAAACCACGGATGGTTTCTTTCAGCGAAACGTATTTACCTGGAGCACCGGTAAACACTTCAGCAACGTGGAAAGGCTGAGACAGGAAACGCTGCATCTTACGTGCACGTGCGACCAGCAGTTTGTCTTCAGGAGCCAATTCATCCATACCCAGAATCGCGATAATGTCGCGCAATTCTTTGTAGCGTTGCAAAGTACCCTGAACAGCGCGGGCTGTTTCGTAGTGCTCAACACCAACCACTTGTGGGTCCAGCTGACGGGATGTCGAATCCAGTGGATCAACCGCAGGGTAGATACCCAGGGAAGCGATGTCACGGGACAGAACAACGGTGGAATCCAAGTGAGCAAACGTCGTTGCTGGAGATGGATCGGTCAAGTCATCTGCTGGAACATACACGGCCTGGATCGATGTGATCGAACCAGTTTTAGTGGAGGTAATACGCTCTTGCAGACGGCCCATTTCTTCAGCCAGTGTAGGTTGATAACCCACGGCGGAAGGCATACGACCCAGCAAAGCGGATACTTCAGTACCGGCCAGTGTGTAACGATAGATGTTATCCACGAAGAACAAAACGTCTTTGCCTTCGTCACGGAAACCTTCAGCAATCGTCAAACCTGTCAGAGCAACGCGCAGGCGGTTACCTGGTGGTTCATTCATCTGACCGTACACCATCGCCACTTTGGAGTTTTCTGGATTTTCCAGATCAACCACTTTTGCGTCAGCCATTTCGTGGTAGAAGTCATTACCCTCACGAGTACGCTCACCCACACCGGCAAACACGGACAAACCGCTGTGTGCCTTGGCGATGTTGTTAATCAGTTCCATCATGTTCACGGTCTTGCCCACACCCGCACCACCGAACAGACCGACCTTACCACCTTTAGCGAATGGGCAAACCAGATCAATAACTTTGATACCGGTTTCCAGCAATTCCTGGGATGGGGACAGTTCGTCGTAAGCAGGGGCCTTACGGTGGATGGATGCTGTCTGCTCGTGGCTGACAGGACCGCATTCATCGATAGGGTTGCCCAGTACGTCCATGATGCGACCCAGCGTTGCTTTGCCGGTTGGTACCATGATAGGGTTGCCAGTATTGGAAATAGTCATGCCGCGACGCAGACCATCAGACGTACCCAGAGCAATCGTACGGACGATGCCGTCACCCAATTGCTGCTGAACTTCCAATGTCAGTTCGGAGCCTTCCATTTTCAAGGCGTCATAAATCTTAGGCATCGCGTCGCGTGGAAATTCAACGTCCACAACAGCGCCGATACACTGAACGATTTTGCCATTAGCCATGTTCGTTCCTTCTTAATATTTAAATTCAGTTTAGACCGCTGCCGCGCCGGCGACGATCTCGGAGAGCTCTTTGGTAATGGCAGCTTGACGGGTTTTGTTATAAACCAGTTTCAGTTCGCCAATCACGTTACCTGCGTTATCAGTTGCTGATTTCATCGCCACCATACGGGCCGACTGTTCAGATGCCATGTTTTCCGCTACCGCCTGGAAAATCAGTGCCTCTACATAACGAATCAACAATTCATCAATCACCGTAGCTGCATCTGGTTCGTACAGATAATCCCAGGAATGGGCATGTTTCTCTGTCGTCAGTTTGTCCGCTGTCAGGGGCAACAACTGCTCCATCACCGGCTCTTGCTTCATGGTGTTGATAAACTTGGTATAACTCAGGTAAACCGCGTCCAGCTTGCCTTCCTGATACGCATCCAGCAAAACTTTGACTGGACCGATCAGCTTGTCGAGGTGAGGTGTATCGCCCAATTGTGTGACATGCGATACGACTTTTGCACCTACGCGATTCAGGAAGCCGAGACCTTTATTACCAATTGCGACCGCTTCTATCTTTGAACCCTTACCTTCGAGTTCACGCATTTTGCTAGTGACCAGACGCAACACGTTAGTGTTGAGACCGCCACACAAACCTTTATCTGTCGTTACAACAATCACGCCCACTTTTTTGGACAGATCTTGTTGCACCATAAAAGGATGCGTGTACTCTGGGTTGGCCTGTGACAAGTTAGCTGTGATCGTACGAATTTTTTCACTGTACGGGCGAGCCGCACGCATCCGGTCTTGCGCTTTACGCATTTTGGATGCGGCGACCATTTCCATCGCCTTCGTGATCTTCTTCGTATTTTCTACGCTTTTGATCTTGCCACGTATCTCTTTGCCTGCAGCCATGAGTATTGACTCCTTCTAGCTACAGTAAATTAATAGGCGCCGGATTTTTTGAAATCAGCAATTGCGGCAGCCATGGCAGCTTCGCCATCTTTGTCCAGTTGCTTGGTTTCTTCGATCTTCTGCAGCAATGCTGCATGGCTCGTTTTCATGAAATTGTGCACGCCTGCTTCAAATGCCAGCACTTGCTTGACCGGTACATCATCCAGGAAGCCTTTGTTCACGGAGAACAGAGTAACGGCCATCAGGGAGATAGACAGTGGAGCATATTGAGCTTGCTTCAACAATTCAGTCACGCGGGCACCACGATCAAGCTGCTTGCGTGTCACTTCATCGAGGTCAGAAGCGAACTGGGCAAACGCTGCCAATTCACGATACTGCGCCAAGTCATTACGGATACCGCCGGACAGGTTTTTGATAACCTTGGTCTGCGCAGCACCACCAACGCGGGAAACCGAGATACCAGCGTTGATCGCTGGACGGATACCGGCGTTGAACAGGGATGTTTCCAGGAAGATCTGACCGTCAGTAATCGAAATTACGTTGGTAGGAACGAAAGCAGAAACGTCACCAGCCTGGGTTTCAATGATAGGCAATGCTGTCAAAGAACCTGTTTTACCTTTAACTTCACCTTTGGTGAAAGCTTCAACGTAGTCTGGGTTAACGCGTGCTGCACGTTCCAGCAAACGGCTGTGCAAATAGAATACGTCACCTGGGTAAGCTTCGCGGCCTGGTGGGCGGCGCAGCAACAGGGAAACCTGACGGTAAGCAACAGCTTGTTTGGACAGATCATCATAAATGATCAGTGCATCTTGACCGCGGTCACGGAAGTATTCACCCATCGCGCAACCGGAGTAAGCGGATACGTATTGCATCGCTGCAGATTCAGCAGCAGTGGCAGCAACAACGATGGTGTATTCCATTGCGCCGTGGGCTTCGAGAGCGCGCACAACGTTTTTAACGGAAGAAGCTTTTTGACCAATCGCTACATAGATACAAGTAACGTTTTGACCTTTTTGATTGATCACGGCATCGATTGCAACAGCTGTTTTACCAGTTTGACGATCACCAATGATCAATTCGCGCTGACCACGACCAACCGGAACCATGGAGTCGATAGACTTCAGGCCAGTTTGCATAGGTTCAGAAACGGATTGACGTGCAATAACGCCAGGCGCGATTTTTTCGATCGGCGCGGACAGTTTTGCATTGATAGGACCTTTGCCATCGATAGGCTGACCCAGCGCGTTAACGACACGACCACGCAGTTCAGGACCGATAGGCACTTCCAGAATACGGCCGGTACATTTGACTGTATCGCCTTCGGAAATGTGTTCGTAGTCACCCAGAATAACGGCACCAACGGAATCACGTTCCAGGTTCAGCGCCAGACCAAATGTGTTGCCTGGGAATTCCAGCATCTCGCCTTGCATCGCGTCAGACAGACCGTGAATGCGGCAGATACCGTCGGTAACGGAGATAACCGTACCTTGATTGCGAATCTCAGCTGTGTCGCCAAGGCCTTGAATCCGGCTCTTGATCAACTCGCTGATTTCAGATGGGTTGAGTTGCATACTAACTCCTAATATTTATTACGTTCTTACGCGGTCAGGGCGACGTGCATTTTCTGCAGCTTCGCGCGTACCGACGTGTCGAGCACCTGATCACCAACCACGATGCGTACACCACCGATCAAAGTGGAATCCACTTTGACTGTAGGGTGCAACTTGCGGCCAAATTTCTTTTCCAAGAGCACTGAGAGCTCGCTCAACTGAGCTGCCGACATGTCAAATGCGCTAGTCACTTCAGCATCTGCAGCGCCTTCGAGGGCGTTTTTCAGAGCATGAAACTGGAAAGCGATTTCAGGCAACAAAGTCAAACGGTCGTAGTCAGCGAGTGTATTGATGAAGTTTTTCGCTTCAGCAGTCACTGGAGATTTGATCGCAGACAAGAAAATCTCAGCTTTTTGATCAGCCGAGACTTTGGGGTTGTGTGCAAGAGCTTGTACATCGGGATGCGCACCTACCTGTGCCATCTCGGCAACCAGTTCCGACCAGGCGGACAGGTTACCGGATTGGGCAACACGAAACAGCGCTTCTGCGTAAGGACGAGCGATCGTTGCGAGTTCGGCCATGATTACAGCTCGGTTTTCAGTTGGTTCAACAGATCAGCGTGAGCAGATGCGTTGACTTCACGTTTCAGAATTTGTTCTGCGCCTTTGACTGCCAGAGTGGCAACCTGGTCGCGCAATTCTTCACGTGCTTGAGTCACTTGATTATCAGCATCAGCTTTTGCAGCAGCGATAATACGGGCAGCTTCGGCAGCAGCAGTGTTGCGGGCTTCTTCAATGATCAGAGCAGCGCGTTTTTCTGCGTTGATGATATGTGTTTTGCCTTCTTCACCAGCTTTTGCCATTTCAGCTTGTATACGCTTTTCAGCGGCAACCATTTCTGCTTTGCCTTTGTCAGCTGCAGCCAAACCGTCTGCAATGCGCTTCATGCGCTCATCAATCGCACCGATCACTGGTGGCCAGATGAATTTCGCAGTAAACAAGGCCAGGATGATAAACACCCCTGCCTGATACCACATGGATAGATTCAGATTCACTTTAGTTTCCTTATCAAATTAATCGTTCCGCAGGCGCTGGGCCTGCGGTAGAAAAAGGAAAGCTATTAGCCTTTGAATGGGTTAGCTGTTGCGAAGAACATGGCGATACCAACACCGATAATGAACGCAGCATCGATCAGACCAGCCAGCAACAACATTTTACCTTGCAGTTTTTCCATCAATTCTGGTTGACGTGCAGACGCTTCCAGATATTTACCACCCATCATAGCGATACCGATACAAGCACCCAAAGCGCCCAAACCGATGATCAAACCACAAGCCAATGCAACGAAAGCGACGTTAGTCATGAGAAAACTCCTTGAAAGTTAAAATTAAAATACCAAAATCAAAAAACTAAAACCAAAAAACCTGAAACTTCAAAACTTAATTAATGCGCTTCGTGCGCCTGACCCATGTACACCAGAGTCAGCATCATGAAAATGAACGCTTGCAGAGGTACGATCAGGATGTGGAAGATGGACCAGGCAGAACCCAGAACCAGATGACCAATACCGCCGAAGATGGAATCGGAAGCACCCAGCAAAGCCGCAATCAACAGGAACAACAATTCGCCAGCAAACATGTTGCCGAACAGCCGCATACCGAGCGAGAAAGTTTTCGCAGCGTATTCAACCAGATTCAATGCCAGATTGAAAGGGAAGAGCATAGGACCGAACGGTGCGCTGAACAATTCCTTGATGAAGCCGCCTACGCCTTTGATCTTGAAGCTGTAGTACATCATCAGACCAAATACGCCGATGGAAATACCCAAGGTACCATTCAAGTCAGCAGTCGGTACAACGCGATGTGGCATTTCATGATTCAGGCCCAACACCGGGAACAACCATTGTGAGAACAAGTCCACTGGCAGGAAATCCAGGGAATTCATCAACAAAACCCAGACGAAGATCGACAGCGCCATAGGAGCGATGAAGCTGGTGTTGCCATGAACAATGTTCTTGGCATTGTTATCAACCATTTCGATGAGCATCTCTACCGCACACTGGAAACGGCCAGGCACACCGGAAGTTGCTTTACGGGCAGCAAGAAACATGACGACCGTTGCCAATACAGCACAAAATACTGACCAGATAACTGTATCAACGTTAATATAAGACATGTCCCACAAAGACGTTTGTGCAGTGTGGCCATGGTTAGTCAAATGCCCGAGGTGATGGGCTATATATTCTGACGGAGTGACTTGTTCAGCTGAGCTCATGATCAGTGCCTAAAGAGTAAAATGAAATAGCTTTTCAGTACGACGATGAAGGCGATCAAAAAGGCCGGCCAGTTGACATCGTGGTACCAGAAGACAACCGCAGCCATTAGCGCGATCGTCAATATAATCTTGAAAAATTCCCCGATGAAAAAACTCATCGGATTTGCTCCTCCGGGCCTCCGGGCGCTCATGGTCAGGCGCAACGCGAATAAGGCATTTGGAATCGCACAGGACAATCCCCCAAACAGGGCAGAAAGTCCGTAAGAAATATTGCCAAAAATTCCAGCCAGCAAGCCCGCGACCAGCGCTGCCACCAGTTGCAGCAGTATGATGCGTGTCATGCTTTCCTCATTTATCCAGGACTGACACAAAACCTCTCCGGCTTTATCAAGCCACAAGCCCGACTGATACGCAGTCGTCTTTGCGTGGTCTTGCGGGGGACAATTTTGTGTAAGTCCTAATATTTACCAACATGGCAGTTGAATTTGTCTGGCTTGCCACGATATAACCAGGCAGCGCAAATCCTCGCCTATCAAAACCACGGAATTATACGTGGTAGTGCGTTATATCGTCAAACGTTTGATGCGGCGCATCAATATGAGACATTTTGGTGCTTTTTATTATTGTGACTTTTTTGCAATTAGCGCGCTCAGCCAGTCCTGTCCTTGCTTCCAGCTTTCCAGGCCGGATTCGCCATTGACATGTCCTTTCGCACCAATCAGGTGCAAGTCCGCACCCCAGTCTTTTGCCCAATCTTGCGCCAGTGACAAGTCACACCATGGGTCATCACTGGATGCGACAACGATAAGCGGAAACGGGAAGCTTATCCGGGGCATGGGACTAAAACTGGGAGCAGGAAAATCTGCCCGGCCCACATCCGGCGGTGCCACCAACAGCGCGCCTTTGACTTTGTTGTTATTCAGCACACCCGGCATGCCAGATGCCAGCCACCAGGCGGTTGTGGCACAACCCAGACTATGGGCTACCAGTACCACGTCATCGTTGGTCGCATTGATGGCGGCTGACAAGGTGGCGACCCATGCATCCTTCTGAGGGTGATCCCAGTCTTGCTGTTCCACTCTTTTTACATTTGGCAATTCGGCCTCCCAGCGCGTTTGCCAGTGACCGGGGCCGGAGTTGTACAGTCCGGGTAAAATCAGTATCTGCATGGGTCTGGTCTTTTTACTGTCCGCGTATTTTCAGGATGATGCCGTCCAGGCTATCCAAATCAGCAAAATCGATCAGCATCTGTCCCCTGCCCTTGCTACCCATTTTCAGACTGACCTGAGTCGCCAGCAAGTCGGACAACTCTTCTTCCAGACGGGTGATGTCACGTGATTTTTCTGCCTTGTCACGCGGCTTGCCGGTGGCACTCATTTCTGCCGTGGTTTTTGCCACCAACTTTTCTGCTTCACGTACTGACATGCGCTTGGCAACAATCTGATTGGCCAGCTGTATCTGGGTGGCAGCATCGGTCACCAGCAGAGAACGCGCATGCCCCATGTCGATATCACCTGCCATCAACATGGTCTGTACCGGTTTCGCCAGGTTCAGCAGACGCAACAGGTTCGACACCGCACTGCGTGAACGGCCCACAGCATTGGCCGCTTGTTCATGGGTGAAAGAAAAATCCGTAATCAACCGGTGTATGCCCTGGGCTTCTTCCAACGGGTTCAGGTCTTCACGCTGGATGTTTTCAATCAGGGCCATGGCGGCGGCGGCCTGGTCATCCACGTCCTTGACCAGTACCGGCACTTCTTCCAGACCAGCCATTTGGGAAGCGCGGAAACGGCGTTCGCCGGCAATGATTTCGTAACGGGTTACGCCATTGTTTTGCCCTACTGGCCGAACCAGGATGGGTTGCATCAAACCTTGCGCCCTGATGGAGGCGGCTAGCTCGGCCAGCGCGCCCTCATCCATACGGGTACGGGGTTGGTATTTACCGGCCTGCATATGGGCCACGTTGAGGCTGGTAGGCGCACCAGTGACGGTTGGTACCGCTTCTGCAAAGTCGGCGGCGTTGCCAAGCAAGGCGTCAAGGCCGCGGCCCAGGCCTTTTTGTTTTTTGATCGACATACTTATTTTTCCAGTTGTTTAATTCTTTCCACCATCTCCGCGCCAAAAGCGATATACGCTTGGGCCCCCTTGGATGTGGGGTCAAACACCACACCGGGGATACCGTAAGATGGTGCTTCTGCCAGACGAACGTTACGCGGGATCAGGGTCTTGAACACCTTGTCACCGAAATGCTGCTCCAGCTGATCGGACACTTGTTGCGACAAGGTCATGCGCGGGTCAAACATCACGCGCAGCAAACCGACAATTTTCAGGTCAGGGTTCAGGTTGGCCGAGACTTTCTTGATGGTATTGGCCAGGTCAGACAAGCCTTCCAGCGCATAGTATTCACACTGCATGGGAATGATCACCCCATGCGCAGCACATAAACCATTCAGGGTCAGCAAAGACAAGGCAGGCGGACAATCGATGAGAATGAAGTCATAGTCGTCATTGACCTTGGCCAGCGCTTCACGCAGGCGCTTGTCGCGGTTATCCAGGGAAACCATTTCAACTTCGGCGCCGGCCAGCTCACGATTGGCTGGCAAGACATCGAAACGACCGGATTCGGAACGTAATTTAGCCGTTGTCACATCCGACATGCCCAGCAAAACTTCATAGATGGATGCCGTCAGTTTGGCCTTGTTGATACCTGCCCCCATGGTGGCATTACCCTGGGGATCGAGATCAACCAGTAAGACACGTTGATCGAGTTGCGCCAACCCTGCGGCGAGATTAACAGTGGTCGTGGTTTTGCCAACGCCACCTTTTTGATTTGCAACACAAAATATTTTTGCCATAAGGGATTTCCGTTGATTCAAGCCGGAGCCAGGGTTTTCTTGATGAAGACGAGATGCCGTTCAGCTTGCAAGCCGGGCACTGTCAAGGGCTGTATTTTTTCTACCTGCCAGCCTGTGGGCAGACGTTCAATTTCCTGATTCGGGGCCACGCCTTTCATGGCAATAAACTGGCCGCCATCTGCCAGCAGATGACCCGACCAGTTGATGAAATTACAGAGTTCGGAAAAAGCTCGCGAGGTGATGACATCAAATTTGTCTTTCACCTGCAGGGCTTCTACCCTGCCGGTATGCACAGTCACGTTTTTCAGACCCAACTCAGTCTTCGCCTGGGTCAGGAAAGCCGTCTTTTTGCTGACAGTATCGATCATGGAAATCTTGATGTCCGGATAGGTAATGGCCAGCATCATGCCGGGCAAGCCACCACCTGCCCCCACATCCAGCACATTTTTGGCATCCTTGAAGGCAGGGGCAGCCGACAGCGAATCCAGCAGATGTTGCCTGACCATTTCCTTGGGATCACGAATAGCTGTCAAATTATAAACAGAATTCCATTTTGACAATAATGACAAATATGCAATCATTTTATCTATTTGGGCATCTGAGATATCCAGTTGTAATTCCTGGATACCGCTTTTAAGCATGTCTGTCAGTGTATGTTCCACGTGAATCATTCCACCTGACCCTCGACTAAAACATCGGTATTTACCATGAACTCTTTAAAACCACGTTTTTTCAGGTGGACCAAAAGCAGGGAAATCGCCGCCGGTGTCACGCCAGAAATACGGCCACACTGGCCCAGGCTTTCAGGCTGGTGTTTATTCAACTTTTGCCTGACTTCGATGGAAAGACCATTTACTTCCATGTAATCAAACCCGACCGGCATTTTCAGGTTTTCAAAATGCACGTGGCGTTCAACCTCTTTGGCCTGCCTGTCTATATAACCTGCGTATTTGACCTGTATCTCCACCTGTTCGCGTACATGCGGATCGACCACACCTGGCCCGGCCAGCGCCTGCCCTTCCACACCTTGCAAACTCATCAGGCTTTCATAGGTCACTTGTGGACGACGTAGCAAATCAGCCAGGGAATATTCACGTTCCAAAGCTTTGCCTATCACGCGCTCTGCTTCCACATCAGCCAGAATGCGCGGGTTGACCCAGGTCGAGCGCAGCCTTTCCATTTCACGTGAAACACTTTCACGCTTTTCTTCAAACTGCTGCCACTGCGCATCGCTGACACAACCCAGCTGGCGGCCTATCTCGGTCAGGCGCATATCAGCATTGTCTTCACGCAGACTGAGGCGGAATTCAGCACGACTGGTAAACATGCGATAAGGTTCTTGCACACCCTTGGTAATCAGGTCATCTACCAGCACACCCAGATAAGCTTCATCACGGCGAGGCACCCAGGCTTCTTTGCCCTGAGTTTTCAGTGCCGCATTCAGACCAGCCAACATGCCTTGCGCAGCTGCCTCTTCATAACCGGTCGTACCATTAATCTGACCTGCAAAGAACAGACCTTCGATCTGGCGGGTTTCCAGAGATGATTTCAAACCGCGTGGATCAAAGTAATCATATTCAATTGCATAGCCGGGGCGCAGGATGTAGGCGTTTTCCATACCACGCATGGAACGCACCAGATCCAGCTGCACATCAAACGGCAGGCTGGTAGAGATACCGTTAGGATAAAACTCATTCGTGGTCAGACCTTCTGGCTCCAGGAAAATCTGGTGTGATTCTTTGCTGGCGAAGCGGTGTATTTTGTCTTCTATCGATGGGCAATACCTTGGCCCCACCCCTTCAATCACACCGGTGTACATGGGGCTGCGGTCCAGACCAGCACGAATAATATCGTGGGTTTTTTCGTTGGTATGGGTAATCCAGCATGGCAACTGCCGCGGGTGCATACTGGTATTGCCCATGTATGAGAATACCGGCACCGGGTCCAGGTCACCCGGCTGCTCTTGCATCAATGAAAAATCAATGCTGCGGCCATCAATACGTGGCGGTGTACCTGTCTTCAACCTACCCTGCGGCAGGGCCAATTCTTTCAAACGGGCAGACAAGGATATCGCTGGCGGGTCACCAGCACGGCCTGCTGAGTAGTTATTCAAGCCCACATGGATCTTCCCATCCAGGAAAGTACCAGCCGTTAACACCACTGCACGCGCACGGAACTTGATGCCAACCTGGGTCACGGCACCGACAACGCGGTTACCTTCAACCAGCAAGTCATCGACAGCCTGCTGGAACAACCACAGATTAGGCTGATTTTCCAGGCGACTGCGTATCGCTTGCTTATACAATATGCGGTCAGCCTGGGCACGGGTAGCACGTACAGCCGGACCCTTGGATGAATTCAGGATTCGAAATTGTATGCCGGCCTCATCCGTGGCAATCGCCATGGCACCTCCCATGGCATCAACCTCTTTGACCAGATGACCCTTGCCTATCCCACCTATGGACGGATTGCAAGACATCTGACCAAGGGTCTCAATATTGTGGGTCAACAATAGGGTGGACTGCCCCATACGAGCGGCAGCCAGGGCGGCTTCAGTACCGGCGTGACCACCGCCGACGACGATGACATCGAATTCTTTAGGATAAAACATGATGGATTTCTGAGAAACTTGGATCTGGGAGGCACGATTATAGTTTGTTTTGCGAGCAAAGCTTTGATCAACTAAAGATTCTCTTTTTATTTAGATCTGTGTTTCACGTGAAACACAGGCATCAAGACATAAAAAATGGGGCCGAAGCCCCATTTTTACTTTTACGATTGTTTCACGTGAAACAGTTCACTTGAAGAAGCCGTCATAGGTGGTCTTACAGATAAGGGCAACTACCACACCCAGAAACATCTTCCGGACAAAAGACGTTCCATGTTTTATTGCCAAATGACTACCTATTATTGAGCCTCCTACTCCACATACTGCCATCGTCAAACCCAGGCCCCACAGAACGTGGCCACTGTACCCAAACCAGATCAGGGCAGCTGTATTGCACGCCACATTCAATACCTTGGCCGCAGCAGATGCCCGCAGAAAGTCATAACCAAAGATACGCACGAACAAAAACATGAAGAAACTCCCAGTGCCAGGGCCAAAGAACCCATCATAGAAACCTATCCCTGCCCCTACCAACATAGCCATATAGATCTCTTTCGACCCAACAAATACAGGCTTGTTATCAGCACCGAACTCCTTTTTCTTGAAAGTATAGATGGCAACGCCCAGCAAAATAAAAGGTAAAGCCTTGCGCAAATACGTCGGCGGTATGTGCGTAACCAGGAAGGCACCAGCAAAGGAAAACAGAAACGCCATCAAAGCTGCCGGTGCCACCATGGCCCAGCGCAAGCGAACTGTTTTCATGTAACGTGCAGCCGCCACGGTCGTCCCCCAGATGCCAGCCATCTTGTTGGTACCTAATAGTGTCGCAGGCACCGTTCCGGGCATGAAAGAAAACAAGGCTGGCACCTGTATCAGTCCACCACCACCGACTATCGAATCCACGAAGCCAGCGAAAAAAGCCGCCAGCGCTAAAAGAAAAATATCCATATTTGAGTTTGTTTGATTTGTTTTAAAAGCCCTAATGCAGGATGGCAAGAGCACTACAGCAGCACACCACCATCGCACAGATAACTTATACAGAAGCCTGCCAAAGCCAACAAGGTACAGCCACAGCCATAACAGTTATCAAGGCACGCTGCCTATTTGACTAGCCACTACAAATCAGACAACATGCAAAACCGGCTCGCCCAATCTGCCTGACCCTGCCGGCTTACACTGCTTTTCCCAACCAGGAATTAACAATGAAAATTTGCCTGTCGTCCCTCTTTGCCAGTCTGATCTTCCTCAGCAACACCTGCTCTGCACAAGCTCAAATTGAAATTCCCTTGTGGCAAAACGGTACACCCGGCCTGCAACATGAGCATGCAGAAACAGCCGAAGACAGGCATGAAACTGGCCGACTGGACAGATACATCAGCTACGTCAGCAAACCTACATTGACGATCTACCCAGCTCCTGCCGAGAAGGCTACCGGTGCCGCCGTACTGGTGGTGCCAGGTGGTGGCTTCCGTTATGTCTGTATAGACAAGGAAGGTGCAGAAGCAGCGCAATGGCTGAATGCCCAGGGCATTACCGCGGCCGTACTGAAATACCGTACGCTGGCACCTGACGGCGACCGTAGCTGGAAATCCATCCTGCCCCTGACGGTGGACACCAGTCGCGCCATGCGTGTACTACGCCAGCACGCGAACGAATGGAAAATCGACAGCAAGAAGATAGGTGTACTCGGCTTTTCGGCCGGCGGCATCATGGCCTTGCAATTGTTGATGGACCAGAATGAGGGTGATGCCAGCGCCGTCGACACAGTAGAGCAAGCCAGCAACCGGGCAGACTTTATCGCCCTGGTGTATACCGGCTTGCCTGGCGGCAAAATACCAAAGATGAACAAGAACACCCCGCCGGTATTTATCGTCCACGCCTCCGATGATCCCAAAGCAGTGCCAGTGGTTGCCGCCAAGATATATCAGCAATTGCTGGAAGCCGGTGCCCAGGCCGAACTACATGCATTCCGTCGCGGCGACCACGGCTTTGGCATGACACCTGCCAGCGGCAGCATCCGCAGCTGGACCAGCCTGTACGCCGACTGGATGCGGGACCTGAAACTGCTGGACAAATAGAAAATGTCGGCATGTGCTAAGGTAGAGATTCTTCCAACGAACTAAATGAAAATGAAATAAATATGAACGACTTTGAATTCAGAACCGTCCCTAGCCTGATCAGCCAAACCGGTGCAGCAACGCGCCTGGGCAAAATCATACGCCAGGAATTTCCAGCGATTCAGCATGTACTGCTGGTGACCGATGCCGGTTTCCTGCGTACCGGCTTGGTCCAAGCTGTCATTGACAGCCTGGAAACGGAACGAATTAAAGTCAGTATTTTCTCCGACGTGATTGCCGATCCGCCAGAAGCAATCGTCTTGCAAGCAGTTGGCAATGCACGTGACTTGCAGGTTGAACTTGTGGTCGGTCTGGGTGGTGGCAGCTCCATGGACGTGGCAAAACTCATCGCCATTCTGGCTGGCAGCGATCAAAGCCTGTCCACCATGTATGGCATAGGCAACATCAAAGGCAAGCGTCTGCCACTGATACAAATCCCAACCACGGCGGGTACAGGTTCTGAAGTGACCCCGATCTCTATCGTCACCACCGGTGCCACCACCAAGATGGGTGTGGTCGCACCACAACTGTATGCCGACATCGCCATCCTTGATGCGCAACTGACCACAGGCTTGCCAGCCAAGGTCACCGCTGCCACCGGCATCGATGCCATGGTGCATGCGATAGAAGCCTATACAACAAAGCATAAAAAGAATCCGCTGTCCGACATGCTGGCTGTGCAGGCTTTGAAGTTACTGTGGAATAACATCGACGAAGCCTGCACCAACGGCAGCAACCTGGAAGCAAGGCAAGCCATGTTGCTGGGTGCCATGCTGGCAGGCCAATCCTTTGCCAATGCCCCCTGCGCCGCTGTGCATGCGCTGGCTTATCCGGTAGGTGGCATATTCCATGTACCGCATGGCTTGTCGAATTCCCTGGTCTTGCCGCATGTACTGCGTTTCAATGCCAGCCACGCGTCCGACCTGTACGCAGAACTGGCCGCCATCATCGCGCCAGAAGCCACAGGCACTGCCGAGCAACGTTGCCACGCCATGATCAAGGCCATGGAAGACCTCGCTGTAAGAGTCGGCATAGAAACCCGCCTGAGCCAGGTTGGCGTTACAGAAAAAGACCTGGATCAACTCGCCAGCGACGCCATGCTGCAAACGCGCTTGCTGGGGAATAATCCACGTGAAGTGACGAAGGAAGATGCGCGGGCAATTTACGCAGCGGCTTTGTAAAGCAGAATGTGTAAGGCCGGATGCCGCATGAAAAGCATCTGGCCTTACTTCCTAAGTGTCCCTAAGCGTCAGATTGAATCAAGCAACACCGCATTCGCCTTGTCAACCGGCGCACTGCCTTCCATAACGACAATGTGATTAATGTTGCCAGCACTTTTTCCATCTGCGGCAGCCAACTCCCTGACCGGCCCTATCATCGTGCCGTTCACTGCACCCTTCGCATCCGTCTTGAACACACCACTGACACTGGTTTGCCCATTCACGTACACGCTATAAGTAGTTGCCGCCTTGAGCTTGAACAGCGACACTTCCAGCGCATCGACCACACCCAGGTTGCGTAAGACCACAAAGCCACGGGCATCACCTTTGACTGGCTGCAAACGGATATTGCTGGATTCGCCATTTCCACGCGGCAGCAGATTGGTACTGCCGTCGCCGCTTTCCAGCACATGGGACAAGTACACCAGTGCCTGCGGTGCCTGGCCGCCACCCATATGAGCAATCACTTTGTTGTTGGCAGTATCGATGACTTCCACCCCATCACCATTTTCCAGACCGACATACACATGGCTGCTGTCATCAGAAGTCCAGATCCCATGCGGTAAAGCCCCGGTAGCAATCGTCGCCAGCAGTTCTGCATTCTTGTCGGTCGCATAGACCTTGACCACATTCTCGCCACCTATGCTCACATAGGCCAGGACTTTTCCGCCGACTTTAGCAAAGGCAATATGGTTGGTAATAAAGCCTGTATCAAACACACCGATGACTTCCAGTGTCCTGGTATCGATGCGCGTAACCTTACCCACATCCTTATGTGTCATCCAGATTTCGCGGCCATCAGGCGTGAATTGCAGGAAAGGTGAAAACGGGCTGACGACAGGAATCTTCTTGATCACTTCATGCGACTTAACGTCTACTACATCAACTGCAGCAGTAAAACTGGAAACGACAAAAGCCAATTTCCCGTCTGGATGAAACTGCACCATGCCCGGACCAAGGCTGGTCTGGATACGGCGGGTTTCCTTGAAACTGACAGGGTCTATCACCGACACATAATCTTCGCCACGCACGACCACCCAGACTTCTTTGCCATCCGCGCTAAAGAAACCTTCGTGTGGTGAACGGCCCACATAGCTTGTGCCTTTAACCATGTTGGTAGCAGTGTCGATAAAGCTCACCGCATTCGAGCCATTGGAAATCACCAGCAAGGTTTTATGATCCGGAGAAAAGCCCAGACCGTGCACATTGATCTGCCCCTTGTACAAAGGCGACAGCACGTCCGGACGTGCATTGCCCAGGCGAATCTGCCCAACCAGGGAATTCGTGGCGGGATTGAAGACAGACACTGTATTACTGTTCTGGTCCGCCGTGTACACCCGGTCTTGTGCAGGAGGCAAGGCATGCGCGGATGGCAATAGCAAGCCCATTGCAGCAGCGGCCAATAGATAAGAGGTATTTTTCATGAGATTGATTTTAAAATGGGGAAAGGATTTATTTCTTTTCTGACACATCAGCATGATGTTTCAGCCACGCTTGCATCAAGCGTATTTCGTTTTGCTGTTCCGTGATAATGCCCAGTGCCAGATTGCGGATTTCCGGGTCTTCGGTGTACAGCAGCATGCCTTTCGCCATATCCACCGCACCCTGATGATGCGGGATCATCATGGTGATGAAATCATGTTCCGATACTCCATTCATGAATGCTTGCTGCATACCGTCATCCATAACGGCCATGGCGTCTTCCATAAGCTTGGCGAAAGACTTCGCGGTGCTGGCAACAAACACTGGCAATGGATCTGAAGTCGCGCCAGTACCGTGATGATGATGTGTTTCCTGAGCGCTGGCAGCGGTGACGGACAGGCTGAGCAAGATTACCGCCGTCAACCTGCCTATCGCAGGCCAACAGTACTTGAATTTAAAAGTGGAGTTGCGCATGAAAAACCTCCTTAATAATTGAAAACTGACTCGCATCTTAGAAGACCGATACTGAAATTCTCATGTCTTTTGGATGACAAATTTGTCATCCTGTGATGGCGGGTCAGGATGTAAAATCAATCGCAGAATATGTGCAGAACAGGAATACAAATGACCCTTCTAGTCATTGAAGATGATCAAAAAACCGGTGATTACCTGAAGAAGGGTTTTCAGGAATCCGGCTATACAGTGGACCTGACACGCAACGGCATCGATGGATTGCACCTGGCACTGGAAGGCGAGCATGAACTGATTATTCTGGACGTGATGATGCCGGGCATGGATGGCTGGACACTGATCAGTGCTCTCAGGGCGAAGCGTGATGTACCTGTGATTTTCCTGACCGCCAAAGACCATCTCGACGACAAGATTAAAGGCCTGCAACTGGGTGCCGATGATTATCTGGTCAAACCATTTTCATTTGCCGAACTGCTGTTGCGTGTACGCACCATACTGCGGCGTGGTGTAGCGAGGGATACCCGTGATGCCGACATCTTCCAGATCGGCGATTTGCAATTTGATGCCATCAAACACAAGGTTACGCGGCAAGGTGTACAGATCGTACTGACCAAAAAAGAATTCATGTTGCTGCACTT
This sequence comes from Undibacterium sp. GW821-FHT11B02, assembly GCF_058808955.1. NCBI lineage: Bacteria > Pseudomonadati > Pseudomonadota > Betaproteobacteria > Burkholderiales > Oxalobacteraceae > Undibacterium > Undibacterium sp. GW821-FHT11B02. Next base: position 550,766 of record NZ_JBXASD010000001.1, read on the forward strand.
GCTCATCAAACGACAGGGTGAAGCCCTGTCCCGTTCGGTGATTGCATCCCAGGTATGGGACATGAACTTTGACAGTGATACCAATGTCGTCGATGTGGCGGTCAAACGCCTGCGTGCAAAAATCGACGCGCCCTTTGAACAAAAACTCATACACACCGTGCGCAGCATAGGCTATATGTTTTCGGACCAGCCATGAAGTTCTGGAACAACTGGGAACTGCGCTACCGGGTCGCTGCGCTATTTGGCTTGGTGGCCTGTCTGGTCATGGCCGGACTGGGTTTCTACCTGTATGCCTCGGTCAGGCAAGCCATGGAAATGCGCGCCGACTACACCCTGATAGGCAGGGTGGAACACTTCCGCAGTCTCTTCCATGACCTGTACGACATCAAGCAGATGGAAGAGCGCCCAGGCTTGTTCGAAAGCATGCTCGGCAATGAACAGGATGTGCGCATTTTCAAACGCGTTGGTGACGCGCCGTTTATACAGGTGAACCCGGGCAAACTGACCCCGCCAGCCATGTCTGCCGTGCCGGTAGGAACAACCATCAGTATAGGCACCCTGCGCACCGGGCAAGCAGACGATGGCGTGCGTGTGCGCTGGGTGTCAGCGCTGGCGATGCTGGGTACCAACAAGGATACGATAGAGATCACCGCCGCCTATGTCATGACACAGGAAACCAGGGTGCTGTCCACCTACCTGTATAGCATCATGGCCGCCGTCGCCCTGACCGCCCTGCTGACCACGGCACTGGCTTTTATCATCTTGCGGCGTGGTCTGCGGCCAATCAAACTCATGCATGACAAAGCGGCAGAGATCACACCGGCAAAATTGTCCGTGCGCTTTGGCATGCAAGACGCCCCTCCAGAATTCCGTTCACTGACACGGGCCTTTGATGCCATGCTCGACAGGCTGGAAAAAGGCTACCAGCATCTGAACCAGTTTTCTGCTGATCTTGCCCACGAAGTGCGTACCCCCGTCAACATCATGATGGGCCAGTCACAGGTCGCCCTGCGCCAAGCCAGAAGCGAGGCAGAATATGAGCAACTGCTGGAATCCAATGTAGAAGAATTATCCCGCCTGGCACGCATCATAGAAAACATCTTGTTTCTCGCGAATGCCGACCAGGAAGCCGTCGTCGCTGACCAGGTAGAAATTGATGTAGTGACTGAACTGGAAAAGATCGTCGAGTATTTCGAACCCTTGGCAGAAGAAAGGCAGATGCGTTTTGATGTCATGGCAAATGGCAGTATTTTTGCCAATCTCATCATGTGGCGCCGCGCCATCAACAACCTGGTATTGAATGCCATACGCTATGGCAAATCCGGTACGACAATCCAGTTGATCAGTGGGCAAAATGAAGCGGCTGGCACCATTTCTGTCACCAATCAATGTGATGCCTCAATGCCTGTGGATACTGACCGCATGTTCGACCGATTTTATCGCGGTGACGCGTCACGCAGTGTGTACACAGAATCAAATGGCTTGGGTTTATCCATCGTCCGCGCCATCATGCAACTGCATCATGGCGCGGCCAGTGTGACTTATCTTTCGCGGGAAAATAGCATCTGTTTCAAGCTGGAGTTTCCGGGCAAAGAATTAAACAACAGCAAGCTGCGATTCCAGTTCAGGCCGTAACAACAGCCATGGAAAACCCATCAAAGCCTTTGCTGCCCACAGTCTGTATGGCAGTCGCTGACAAACGCGGGTTAGCGGCCATCAGTTCAAAGAAGCGGCGTACACCTTGCACATTGGTATCCTGACTTTCCGCATCAGCCACCGCGCCATTGCGCACTACATTGTCACCGATGATGACGGTACCCGGACGTGACAGCTTCAGCGACCATTCCAGGTAATGCGGATTATTCGGTTTGTCGGCATCAATAAAAATGAAGTCGAAAGGGCCAAGGCCTTCCTGTTCCAGTAAAGGCAAGGTATCAAGTGCCTTGCCGATACGGATATCGACCAGATGCGACACCCCTGCCCTGGCGATATTTGCCGCAGCGATTGCTGCCGCCTGCGGATTCGCTTCCAGCGTAATGACACGACCACCTTCCGGCAGGGCGCGCGCCAGCCAGATGGTGCTGTAGCCGCTCAGGGTACCAAATTCGAGTATCTTGCGTGCACCCTGCATCTTGACCAGCAGGTGCAAAAACTTGCCCTGGTTGGGTGCCACATGATGTTGCGGCAAACTGGCAGCATCACTGTCCGCCAGCGCCTGCGTCAGCGTCGTGTCGTCGGGGATCAGGGTGTCACAGAAATAATTGTCAACAGCAGACCAGGTGGCTTGGTTCATAGTTGAAACAGGTGAATGATGGAAAGCATATTCTGGCATAAATCAGCAGCGTCGGAGAAAAGTCCCGCAACAAAATAGCGTGAGTTCAGCACAAGCCTGTGTAACGAATGCAGGTAAAGCAAGTAAGACAAACAATTTCTCTTGCCTCAGAAAATAAGTCGTCGATTTATTGTTATCGCTTTTTGTTAAAACCCGCAGCTTGTGCAAGCATCTCCAGCACTTCATTGGTGCTTTTGCATTTTGCAAGTTCGATGGATAGAGAGTCACCATATGTCAAACACTGCACTGCCTGTTTGATCAGCATAAAGTCCATGTCACGCAAACTTTCTGCGGCTCCCAAAGATACTTGTTTGTCTGCCAGGAAAAACATATTGATCAACAAGTTTGCTTCGCGCACTACAGCACCATCTCCCAGAATATACGCAAGTCTCTCTTGCCATTCTATGCTTTGCGAACTCCAAAGAACTGAGAGTTCTTGCCATTCACACTCGTCAAAATTTTGCAAAGTATGCATAGAAAATTGGTAGCCATCGTCATACCAGTAGTCAACGCTAAGATCATCTATAAAAGCTGGGGCTATCATGGGAAAAGAGTATCAATTAAAAAATAATATCTGTGTTCGCATTCTTGCATAAATAAATCCTCGAGCAACAAAACAAAAGCCCCGCAATTTACATTGCGGGGCTTGCATAGCCAAGCTTCTAAAATCAACCGGCCTTAGTCTTAGGAGTCCGCCCGACAAAAGCAATCAGCTCACCCACGATCCCGCGCCGGAAAGCCAGCACGCAGACGATGAAAATCAAGCCGGTAACGATAGTGACGGAATCCCCGATACCGCGAAACCATTCTATGGTCGTGACATCTGCCAGCAGGTTGCCGAGCTCGCCCAATTTGTTTTCCAGGGCGATGATGATGACGGCACCAACGATAGGGCCTACCAGCGTGCCCAGACCGCCCACCAGGGTCATCAAGACCACCAGGCCAGACATGGACCAGTGTGCGTCCGTCAGCGTCTCTGAGCTGAATATCAGCGTTTTGGTGGCACCAGCCAGGCCAGCCAGGGCGGCAGACAAGACAAAGGCCAGCAATTTGTATTTATCCACGTCATAACCGAGCGAAATCGCACGTGGCTCATTTTCCTTGACTGCCTTCAATACCTGGCCAAATGGAGAATGCACCGTACGCATGATGATGGCAAAGCCGGCGATGGCAATCGCCAGCACCAGATAATACAGATTCAGGTCCACTGTCAGATCAATCATGCCCAGCAGCTTGCCGCGCGGTATGCCTTGCAAACCATCTTCGCCCCCCGTGAACTTGGCCTGTAAAAATACAAAGTACAGCATCTGCGCCAGGGCCAGCGTGATCATGGTGAAGTAAATGCCCTGCCGCCGTATCGCCAGCATGCCCATCAGCAAACCGATCAGCGCCGCAGCCCCTACCCCAAGCAAGATACCCAGTTCAGTCGGCAAGCCAGCATCGCGCAATGCCCAACCTGTGATGTAACCGGCACCACCGAAAAACGCCGCATGCCCAAACGACAGCAAGCCGGTAAAACCAATGAGCAAATTGAAAGCGCAGGCAAACAGCGCAAAGCACAAGAGCTTCATCAGGAAGACGGGATACACAACAAACGGTGCTGCCAGCAACAACGCAAAAGCGATACCGTATCCAATTTTTTTATTCATCATAGGTGCTCCCTTATTTTTCTTTACCGAACAGACCGGCAGGGCGGATCATGAGCACAATCGTCATGACGATAAACACCACGGTGGCCGACAGTTCAGGATAAAACACCCGTGTCAGCCCTTCGATAATGCCCAGCCCAAGACCGGTCAATATCGAGCCCAGAATCGAACCCATGCCACCAATCACCACCACGGCAAAGACGGTGATGATGAGGTTGGAGCCCATCAGTGGCGACACCTGTATCACAGGTGCTGCCAGCACACCGGCAAAGGCCGCCAGTGCCACGCCGAAGCCGTAGGTCAGGGTCACCATCAGCGGCACATTGACACCAAATGCTTCCACCAGTTTGGGGTTTTCGGTACCGGCACGCAGGTAGGCACCGAGCTTGGTTTTTTCAATCACAAACCAGGTGGCAAAGCACACCACCAGCGAGGCCACCACCACCCAGGCCCGGTAATTCGGCAGGATCATGAAACCCAGATTGGTCGCCCCTGTCAGTGCTTCAGGCACCGAATACTGCTGGCCCGATACGCCATACACTGAGCGGAACAAACCTTCCAGCAGCAGGGTGATACCGAAAGTCAGCAACAGCCCATACAGGTGATCCAGCTTGTACAACCAACGCAGCATGGTCTTTTCTATGATGACGCCAAACAGGCCGACCAGCAAAGGCGCAGCGATCAGCATCACCCAATAATTGATGCCAAAATAATTCATGCCCATCCATGCGAGGAAAGCCCCCATCATGTACAACGCGCCGTGAGCAAAGTTGATTACATTCAGCAAGCCGAAAATCACGGCCAGCCCAAGAGACAGCATCGCGTAAAACGAGCCGTTAACCAAGCCCAGCAAAAGCTGACTTAGCATCGCCTGTAGCGGAATACCAAATATTTCCATGGCACTCTATATAAAATGACCCGATGATGCACGGGTGGGTGAAAAGGGGAAAGACCTCTCAACACAGAGACACGGAGACACAGAGAAGAGCAATTCTTATTGGCAAACTCTGTTCATTCTTCCTGTCCATCTGACTAAGAGAACTTCAATTTCTACAAAGTCGAAGCATCCTTTTTAAAGGATGCTTCACGTAAGTAAAACAACGGCAATTTTGAAATTCAATTATCGGAATGCAGAGCAAGGCGCAAAACATAGCAATACTTTAGTATTGCGAGGCTTTGCAACGCCGCTATGCGCCCGAGAATTGGATTTCAATTATTTCCAGAGGGCGCATTTGGATTCGGCTTTGGTAGTAAATGCCTGTTCACCCGGAATAGTCTGTGCCACCTTGTAATAATCCCATGGCTCTTTGGATTCGGCATTCGACTTCACCTGCATCAGGTACATGTCATGGATCATGCTGCCGTCACCACGGATATAACCGTTTTTGGCATACATGTCATTGACCTTCATGCTCTTCAGTTTTGCCAGGACTTTGACGGTATCATCAGAACCGGCAGCCTTGACCGCATTCAGGTAAGTCAGGGTGGCAGAGTAATCAGCGGCCTGCAGGCTGGACGGCATTTTTTTCATTTTTTCAAAATAGCGACGCGACCATTTGCGTGCTTCTTCGTTCTGGTTCCAGTACCAGCTATCGGTCAAGTACATGCCGCTAGTGGCATTCAGGCCCAGGGAATGAATGTCATTGATAAACATCAGCAAACCAGCCAGTTTCATGGTCTTGGTAATGCCGAATTCATTCGCTGCCTTGACTGCATTGATGGTGTCACCACCAGCATTGGCCAGACCCAAAATCTGCGCCTTGGATGCCTGTGCCTGCAACAGGAAAGAAGAGAAATCAGAAGCTGACAAAGGATGTTTGACCGACCCTGCCACCGTACCACCGTTGGCTTTCACCACGGTGGCGGTATCACTTTCCAGCGATGCACCAAACGCATAATCGGCGGTCAGGAAATACCAGCTCTTGCCACCCTGTTTGACAACCGCAGAACCTGTGCCTTTGGCCAGCGCCACCGTGTCATACGCATAGTGAATGGTATGTGGGGTGCATTCTTCATTGGTCAGGCGGGCAGAGCCTGCACCGATGGAGATAAAGACTTTTTTCTTTTCATTGGCCACTTTGGACATGGACAAAGAGGTACCTGAATTGGTACCACCAATCAACATATCGACGCCGTCACGGTCAAACCATTCCTGTGCTTTGGCAGAGGCGATATCTGCTTTGTTTTGGTGATCGGCAGTAACCAGTTCAATTTTCTTGCCCAGTACCGTACCACCAAAATCAGCAATTGCCATGCGTATGGCTTCAGCACCGCCTTTACCATCGATATCAGAATACAGACCGGAAATATCAGTGATGAAACCGATTTTGACCACATCACCAGAAACCTGCGCATTGGCATTCACTGCAAAGCCAGCCAGTGCGGCGGTTACAGCAAGACTTGTTGCTTTCAATTTCGCTGACGTTGCGAATTTTGCGAACTTTGTATTCATGCGTCTTCTCCAATCACTTATTATTTGATCTGCGGCACCGGGACGGCACTGCAGTTTGCCCAATTTACCTACACACCCAACAACTCATTCAAGACCGGCATTTTTTCCTGCAGTTGCGCAGCTGCAAAACTTTCGACGATCTGCCCGTGTTCCATGACATAAAACCTGTCCGCCAGCGGAGCAGCAAAGCGGAAATTCTGTTCGACCATGACGATGGTATACCCCTTGGCTTTCAGTGTCGTGATCATGCGCGCAAGCGTCTGCACAATGACTGGCGCCAGGCCTTCGGAAATTTCATCCAGCAACAACAACCTGGCACCCGTGCGCAAGATACGCGCCACCGCCAGCATCTGTTGTTCACCGCCCGACAGGCGCGTGCCTTGACTGTTTTTACGTTCTGCCAGATTGGGAAACATCTCATAAATTTCTGCCACCGACATACCCTTGTTATCTTTCGACACAGACGGAGGCAACATCAGGTTTTCTTCTGTGGACAAGGACGAAAATATCCCCCGTTCTTCCGGGCAATAGCCAACGCCCAGATGGGCCACCTTGTGGGTTGGCAGGTGTATCGCCTCTTGCCCATTGATCTTGATCGAGCCCTTGCGTGCACCAGTCAGACCAACAATGGCACGCATGGTGGTGGTGCGCCCGGCACCGTTGCGCCCTAGTATGGTCACGACTTCGCCCTGGTTCACCTTCAGGTTCACATCATGCAGGATATGTGATTCGCCATACCAGGCTTGCAGGCCGGTAATTTCCAGTGCGGCATTATTTGCAGCGCTCATGCGTGCGCTCCTTCCAGTTCGCCACTGGTGCTACCCATATAGGCTTCCATGACTTTGGGATTGGTCGACACTTCGGCATACGTACCTTCTGCCAGCATGGCACCTCGCTGCAGCACCGAGATCTTGTCACAAATACCGGACACCACACTCATATTGTGTTCCACCATGAGGATGGTGCGGCCAGCCGACACCTTCTTGATGAGCTCTGTCACGCGATGTACATCTTCATGACCCATGCCCTGAGTAGGTTCATCCAGTAGCATCATCTCGGGTTCCATGGCCAGCGTAGTAGCAATTTCCAGCGCACGCTTGCGGCCATACGGCAAATCCACGGTAACGGTATCGGCAAAAGAAGTCAGATCAACCTCGGTCAACAATTCCATGGCGCGGGCATTCAGCTGGTTCAGCGATTGTTCGCTTTTCCAGAAATGGAAAGATGTGCCCAGCTTTCTTTGCAAGCCTATGCGCACGTTTTCCATCACCGTCAGGTGCGGGAAAACAGCTGAAATCTGGAATGACCGTATGATCCCCTGCCTGGCGATCTGAGCCGGTTTGGCCGAGGTAATATCGCTGCCATTGAACAGGATTTGTCCCGAAGTCGGGACAAGAAATTTGGTCAACAAATTGAAACAGGTAGTCTTGCCGGCACCGTTAGGGCCGATCAGGGCGTGGATATGCCCACGCTGTACCTGCAAATTAACATCGCTTACAGCAGTGAAGCCCTTGAACTCTTTGGTCAAGCGCTTTGTCTCCAGGATGACGTCGGTCATCTCTTCTCCTTATTGTCTGGCTTATGGTTATTAGTCCAACGCGACAACACTTCCTTAATATATGGAATGTGGAAGTTTTTTATATTAGCTTTTTATAGTACCCAGCAAACCGATATCTAAACAATACGGTATAACTACTATAGGGGTCCGCACGCCCTGTTCCCAGCCAGAAAAATCCCCCTTTTTAACTTCTTTCAGGCGCCCAATATACTCCTCGCCGCCTTCTCTGCAATCATCACAGTTGGTGAGTTGGTATTACCTGAGGTTATAGTCGGCATAATAGAAGCATCAGCCACGCGCAGACCCGCTATGCCAATTACCCGCAAAGCACTGTCGACCACTGCCCCAGTATCGTTGATACGGCCCATTTTGCAAGTACCGACCGGGTGAAAAATCGTCGTCCCTATGTCACCAGCGGCCCTGGCCAGTTCTTCTTCCGTCTGGAACTGTGCGCCTGGCTTCATTTCTTCAGGCGTATATTTTTGCAGGGATGGTGCAGCGACAATCTTGCGCGTCAACGTCAGGGAATCTGCCGCTATCTTGCGGTCTTCTGGTGTCGTCAGGTAATTCGGCACGATTTTTGGCGCTGCAGATGCATCATTGCTGGCAATCCGCACATGGCCGCGTGAAGTCGGGCGCAGATTGCACACACTGGCGGTAAACGCCGGGAAATCATGCAGAGGGTCACCAAATTTTTCCAGTGACAAAGGCTGCACATGGTATTGCAGGTTGGGTGTAAGCTGGCTGGCATCTGAACGGGTAAATGCCCCCAGTTGCGATGGTGCCATCGACATCGGGCCACTCTGGAACAAGGCATATTCCAAACCTATGCGCGCCTTGCCCAGCAGGCTATTGGCCATCTTGTTGAGGGTTTTTGCGCCACTGATTTTAAATGCAGAACGGATCTGCAAATGATCTTGCAGATTGCCACCGACACCCGGCAATTCATGCACCACAGCAACACCGGCCTGTTGCAAATGGCTGCCATCACCAATGCCTGACAATTGCAGTATCTGCGGTGAACCTATGGCCCCTGCCGCCAGCACAGTTTCTTTCATGGACTCGGCGAACCAGCTACGGCCACCTCCGACAAATTCCACTCCTGCACAACGCTTGCCCTGTTCGCCATCCTTGATACAAAGTTTTTGTACCTGGCAACCAGTCATGATGGTCAGGTTGGGTCTGTCCGCTGCCGGTTTCAAGAACGCCTTGGATGCATTCCAGCGCACACCACGTTTCTGGTTAACGTCGAAATAACCACAACCTTCGTTGTTGCCACGGTTAAAGTCATCACTTTTTGGTATGCCAACCTCTGCTGCCGCCTCGCGGAAGGCATCCAGGATTTCCCATGACAACCTTTGTTTTTCCACCCGCCATTCACCGCCACTGCCATGAAATTCTGCATTGCCGCTATAGTGGTCTTCGCTGAGTTTGAAAAGCGGCAAAACCTGATCCCAGCGCCAGCTGTCGTCACCCGTCAGGTCTGCCCATTGCTGGTAATCCCTTTCCTGGCCACGCATATAAATCATGCCATTAATGGAGGAACAACCACCCAATACCTTGCCACGTGGATAGATCAGGCTGCGGCCATTCAAACCTGCTTCAGCCTCGGTGCGGAACATCCAGTCGGTACGCGGATTATTGATACAGTACAGGTAACCAACCGGGATATGTATCCACACATAATCATCCTTACCACCCGCCTCGATCAGCAAGACTTTGTTGTCCGGGTTCTTGCTCAGACGGTTCGCCAGCACGCAACCAGCCGTACCGGCACCGATGACGATGTAATCGTATTGTCCTGCTGCTTCCATACTGTTTTCCTTATTTTTCGTTAATCCTGCATTTCAGCAAGCAGGGTTGTCATCAGCTCAGCTACTGTCAAATCTCTTGCTGCCGCCACACCCTGGCCAGCCCACATCGACATCAGGTCAGTGTTGCCTGCTTTTGCCGCTGCTGCCCGTATGGCACCAGTCAAGGCATTCTGTATCGGGTAAGCCGGCACCTTGTCGGCGACTGCTGCCATAGCCTGCATAAAATGGTTATCCAGGCCACGCGCAATACGCCCGGAAAAAGCACGGGTCTGTCGTGTGGTATCGCTGCTGTTTTCCAGCAAGCGCTGTTTATAGGCCGGGTGGATGGCTGATTCCTTCGTCGTCAGGAATGCCGTCCCCATCTGCACTAATTGCGCCCCCGCCTGCAGTGCCTGTTTGATCTGTTTGCCATCCATGATGCCGCCTGCTGCAATCAACGGTACATGGATATGCGGTTTGCATGCCTCCAGCAGCGCGAACAGCCTCAAGGTTGAATCTTTTTGAGCACCGATAAAGGTACCTCTATGACCACCAGCTTCCACGCCTTGCAAACAGACCGCATCCGCACCCATGGCTTGCCAGACGATGGCCTCCTGCACATTAGTGGCGGTACCGACAACCAATATGCCAGCATCATGCAGGCGTTGCAGCTGGCTGCCGTGCAATACATCAAAAGTAAAGCTGGCAACCGCCGGGCGCGCCGTGATCAGGGCATCCAGTTGTTCTTCAAAGTCTTCACACCAGCGTGTCGGTGTCGGCAGCGTGTCCCAACCCAATTCCTGGCATACCGGCTGCAGCAATAACTTGGCCGCTTCCAGTGCCGCAATATCGACCTGTGGCCGGGTTTGTACGAACAGGTTGATGGCAAAGGGTTTGTCCGTCAGTCTTCTGATGTGTTCAGCCTGTTCTATGATGGCCAGTGGCGTCAGCAAGGGGGCCGCGAGGGAGCCCAGGCCACCGGCATTCGACACTGCAGCCACCAGTTCGGGCGTGGTGGTACCACCGGCCATGGGGGCCTGGATGATGGGGTGAGGGCAGAGGGTTTGCATGGGGGACATGAGAGGGCTCCGGGTTGGGTGTTAATTAAATGGTTTGCGTTAAGGAAATCAAGCTTTCTTGTTCAATTGCATTGTCTTGTTTAGTACTGATACTAACTTGAAATCATTAAAGAATTGCTCTTTAAACGCTAACTCATTTAATTACCATGCTCACGGTGTTGCGATTGCAGGTCGGGGGTAGCCCGACAGCTACTCACTTTTCTTGTCTTGCCAAGAAAAGTAAGCCAAAGAAGGCGCCCGTGGCGTCGCTGCCCCTTCGGGGTCCCCGTTTATGCGGTACAAAAAATGGGAAGATCCGAAACTCGCTGCCCTTGCAGGGCGCACAATCGCTTGCAAGCGATTGCCGTTATGCTGGCGAGATGCATGCATCTCGAAATCCCAGCTACACCTCAAACATCGGCTCTTCTATTCCATTTTCTGTACCGAACAAACGGCATCGCCACAGCGGAACTGCAAAGGTCAAAGACAACTGCAACATCAAAAACAACGACAACCCCAAAACCAAGGTTGATTTACGGTATTCAGTGTAGATTAAACTTCGGCTGCATTGACGTTGCTTTTGACCTTCAACCGCTTGGGACGATGTAATTTGTGCATCACAGAAAATGGAAAAAGAAGAGACGATGTTTGAGCGAAGCGAGTTTCGGATCTTCCCATTTTTTGTGATGCACAAATTATGCTGAAGCGCAGCGTAAGCACCCGTAGGGCGAGTCTGCGGTCGCCTTTCTTTGAATCCTTTCTTTGGCGAAGCAAAGAAAGGAATTCGGCCGCCGGGCCGAGACCCGGCTTGTGTCTACGAAGGGCAATCGCTTTGATAACAACTCAAGCATGCAACAAACGCCACTGAGCTTCAGCACAAAATAACGAATACGTAGTTGAAAAGCACAGTGTTGGGCTGATGAAGCGTAGCCCAACCTACAGCGACAACAATACGATTGCCGTGTATCGACAGAACCCCATCCTCATTCCACCTACTCCTTGAAGGAGAAGGAACCTGCACGCCGCTACTTCGCCACCGGCATCGTAAACTCTGCACCCTTCCCTATGCTATCCGGCCACCTCTGCATAATCGATTTGTAGCGCGTATAAAACCGTATCCCCTCTTCACCATAGGCATGCACATCACCAAACAAAGATCGCTTCCAGCCGCCAAAAGAATGCCAGGCCATAGGAACAGGAATCGGTACATTAATACCCACCATGCCGACCTGGATGCGGCGTGAAAATTCGCGGGCGGTGTTGCCGTCTGAAGTGAACAATGACACACCATTGCCAAATTCATGCCGGTTGATCAGTTCAACAGCAGACGCAAAATCCGGTACGCGGACTATGCATAACACTGGACCAAAAATTTCTTCGCGATGGATTTTCATGCCCTCTTTGACATGGTCAAACAGACAGCCACCGAGGAAGAAACCGCCTTCATGACCAGGCACTGTCAGGCCACGGCCATCAACCAGCAATTGCGCGCCTTCGGCTATGCCTTCAGTAATATAAGACTCAATTTTTTCCTTGTGTTGTGCAGTCACCACCGGGCCCATTTCGGCATCAGCTTCCATGCCGTTTTTAATGGTCAGAGCCTGCACCCGTGGTACCAGCGCTTCGACCAGTTTGTCCGCCACATTGCCAACGGCAACGGCGACAGAAATCGCCATGCAGCGTTCACCGGCTGAACCGTAGGCAGCACCCATCAGGGCATCGACGGCTTGTTCCAGATTGGCGTCTGGCATGACGACCAGGTGATTTTTTGCACCACCCAGAGCCTGCACGCGCTTGCCCAGGCGTGTACCTTCGCTATAGATGTATTCAGCAATCGGTGTTGATCCGACAAAAGAAATGGCGGATACATCAGGGTGTTGCAACAAGCCATCAACGGCAACTTTATCACCTTGCAATACATTAAACACGCCATCGGGCAAACCAGCTTTTTTGAGCAACTCAGCAATCAGCAAAGAGCAGGACGGATCACGCTCGGAAGGTTTCAAAATGAAGGTATTACCAGTCGCTATCGCCAGCGGTGCCATCCACATCGGCACCATGAAAGGGAAGTTGAAAGGCGTGATACCAGCAGTCACCCCCAGTGGCTGGCGCAGGTTGTAATTATCTATGCCACCACCGATATTGTCTGAAAACTGCGACTTCAGCAGTTGCGGCATGCCACAGGCAAATTCAACGATTTCTATGCCACGTGTGACTTCACCCATGGCATCCGACAAGACCTTGCCATGTTCACGGGTAATCAGGGTGGCCATTTCCTTGTGATGCTGGTCCAGCAATTCCTTGAACTTGAACATCACACGCGCACGCCGCAGTGGTGCAGTTTCTGCCCAGGCGGGTGCGGCGGCCTTGGCGGCAGCGACGACAGCATGCACTTCATCCAGGTTGGCCAGGGCAACACGGGCAGTAACTTCGCCCGTGGCGGGATTGAACACATCCTGCTGGCGACCACTGCCAGAAGCATACGCTTGCCCATTCATATAATGCGATAGTGTGGATGTCATAAGTAAACCTTAGGGAAGAATTGAGGATAATCCAATAATGTCCACGAGAATAATTCACTCCTCATGGTAAATCCAATGAGTTATTATCAATGGCAATATAAGGATTACTAATAATGGACTTGACGCAACTCCGTGCTTTTGTCGCCGTCGCCAGGGAAGGCAACCTGACGCGGGCGGCAGAGCAATTGCATGTGACCCAACCAGCAGTCAGCCTGCAGATCAAGGCCTTGCAGGAATACCTGCAACTACAGTTATTCACACGCAGTGCCAGCGGCATGCGCCTGAGCAATGATGGTGCCAAATTGTTGCCTTATGCAGAAAAAGTACTGGCCAGCATGACTGAGTTTCGCCAGGCCGCTAACGCCTTGCACAGCACCATTTCTGGTGAGCTGGCGATAGGCACCATACTCGATCCCGAATTCACGCGGCTGGGGGTATTTTTGAAGCGCCTGGTTGAGACTTATCCACAGTTATCCACAAAGTTGCAACAAGGCATGTCGGGTACAGTATTGCAACAAATCCGTGCCGGTACGCTGGATGTGGGGTTTTATCTGGGGCAGCCCCCGGACGATGGCAAAACGCCCTGCCACAGTCTGGCACTGACCACCTTTACTTACCGTGTGGTTGCCCCCAGCGGCTGGAAGAACAGGGTTTCAGGCCAGGGTTGGGCCAGTCTTGCCAAGCTTCCATGGCTGTGGACACCACCGGAATCGGCACATCATCGCCTGCTGAGCAAGATCTTTAACGAACACGGTGTCAACGCCAATGTGGTAGCTCTCGTCGATCAAGAGCCATCCATGCTGGATCTGGTCAAATCCGGTGTCGGGCTCAGCCTGATACGTGATTCCATCGCCATACGCGAAGCCCATGCTCACGGTCTGGTTATCGCCGATGCCGTCAGCGTACCAACCGAGCTCAGTTTTATCTGCCAGGAAAAACGCCAACACGAAGCCATGATTGCGGCCAGCTTTGTACTACTAAAAGCAATATGGGAATAATTGCATATTTTGAAGAAACTACAGCCAGGTGTCGCAAACCACGCCAACAAACGAAAATAGCTGCCAAAGCAGAAATTCAGCGGTATATTTCCAACACTAAAAAAATATAATGAGACCTTGTCGTGAAATTATTAGCACCCTGCTTAGTATTTTGTCTGTCACTCACCCCGGCTATGAGTCAGGCGGAAACCATCAAACTGCTGATACAGGAATACGCCCCCTACACCCATACTGACCTCAAAACTGGTGAAATTCAGGGGATATTGACTGAAAAAATACAAGAAATCCTGAAACGTGCCGGTGATAACTACAGCATCAGCAGTACTTCCCTGGCCCGTGGACTGAATGCCACCTTAAATGATGACAATACCTGCCTGTTTGGCTTTCGTCGTACCCCGGATAGAGAAAACTCGTATAAATGGGTAGGCCCGCTGGTCACCGACAACTGGGTTTTGTATGGTCGCAAAACCGATACCAGAGTATTAAAAAATTTTGAGGATGCCAAACCCTATTCCATTGGCTCTTATAAAAATGCGGCAACCGGCATACAACTTAACGAGCAGGGTTACAAGATCGAGTTTTCGAATCAGGATGAAGACAATCCACGCCTGCTGGTCAATAATCGCTTGAACTACTGGGTAGTCTCTGAATCACACGGCATGGTCCTTGCACAGCAGCAAGGCTTTGGAAATGATATTGTGCGTGTCGTCAAATACAAAAGTATAGAACTCAATATGCTGTGCAATAGCCGCATGGACAAACAGCGAATAGACCTCTATAACAAACTCAATAAAGAACTGGATAATGACGGTACCATGGAAAAAATCATGCACAAGTACGGGATGAAATAATGGCACGCTCCACCAAGGCCAGCTATGCCGTCAACCGCCTGCGTGAACGCAGCAACAATGCCCCTTATTCCATGGTCAGTATGGCTGATGGCAGGTTTTACCTGACGCTGGCAAATGTCGACGACGAAGATGGCGCTCCTCAAGTGCTGGGCGAACCTATGGAAATGGATGAGTTTGTGGCCTATGTGAATAACCTGCACAAGCAGGCGCCCAGAAAAGCCAGCAAGCTCGACATTGCTTTTGAAAAGAAATTGCAGGCGTCCAAAGACAAGATTGGCTAAGAAGTTGTTCTCCACCAACTATAAGGATAAAAGAATGAAGTCTCGTTTGATCATCAGCCTGTTGGCAAGCAGCCTTTTGCAGGCATTGCCCGTGTATGCAAACCCGGCAGCAGAAGCTCCAGCCCAGAGTCCGGCAACCACGCCCGCCGAACCCGCAGTGGTTACCGGACCCAGTGTACAAAAAATCGACCAGATAATCGGTAATGGCAAAGAAGTTACGGTCGGCAATACTGTGTCAGTCCATTACACCGGCTGGCTGCATGACCCCTTTGCCAAACAGGAACGCGGCAGGATGTTCGACAGCTCGAAAGGCCGTGCACCGCTGAGTTTCACTCTGGGTGCAGGTCGATTGATCAAAGGCTGGGAACAAGGCGTGGTCGGCATGAAAGTCGGCGGCAAACGCACGCTTATCATTCCGCCAGAACTGGGCTACGGAGCCAACGGCGCAGGCAATGGCGTGATACCGCCGAACGCCCAGCTTATTTTTGATATTGAATTACTGAGCGCAAAATAAGCAAGACAGGGCAGAACTCGTTTCCTCCGTGGTGACGAAATGGGTTCCGGGTTTTTATTTATCCTGGGCTTCAAACCACACCGTTTCATTCGAATACACCACATAGAAAAAACTGCAGATGACCAGCACGGTGGCCAGGGTTCCAGCAATGAACAAGAAACTCAGCCCAGTTGGGAAAATGTACTGGTACCAAGCCAGCAAGGTGGCAATTACCATGAAAAAGAAAGCCAGCATAATCAGGCGACGGCTCTTGCGCAAGGTGCCAAAAGCAATCAGGATCAGGATAAGTAAAGACAATGAAAAATTGATGAGTCCGGGCACAAGCTGGCCTTTCCTGCATTACGCAAATGCGACAGATGTCAAAATTTAATTAATATTTAAACTATAACAAATATAAATATATTTGCCTGTATAGCCAAGCAAAGAATTTGTAAGTAGTTGTCAGTACCTGTTTTTTGTCGCCAATTTACCAATATCCAAAACAACAGATACAACTCATTGCCACAGTCACCGAGACAAATCAGGATCTTCCATGACTTATCTGCTCGCTCTAGACCAGGGTACTTCCAGTTCACGCAGTATCATTTTCAATGAACGCGGTCAATTGATCGCATCGGCCCAGCAAGAATTCCGTCAGATTTTTCCACAACCAGGCTGGGTGGAACATGACGCCAACGAAATCTGGCAAACCCAGTTTGCCACCTGCAGACAGGTATTGCAAAATGCCGGACTGCAAGCCAGGGACATTGCTGCCCTGGGCATTACCAACCAGCGCGAAACCACCATACTGTGGGACAGAAAAACCGGCCAACCCTTATCCAATGCCATCGTCTGGCAAGACCGCCGCACCGAATCCTATTGTGAACAACTGCGGCAACTGGGCAAGGCTGAACAGATACAGGCCAAGACTGGCCTGATACTTGACCCCTATTTTTCTGCCACCAAACTGAAATGGTTGCTGGACCAGATTCCCGATGCCAGACGCCGTGCCGATGCTGGTGAACTGGCCTTTGGTACCGTCGATAGCTGGCTGGCCTGGCAACTCAGCGCCGGCAAACTGCATGTCACCGATGTCAGCAATGCTTCACGCACCATGCTGTTCAACATCCATCACGGTGAATGGGATCAGGACTTGTTAGCGTGGTTTGATATTCCAGCAGCAGTGCTGCCGCAAGTCTTGCCATCCAGCCATCGCTTTGGTGAGACCAGTCTGCTGGGCGACAGCATTCCCATCGCCGGTATTGCAGGTGACCAGCAAGCAGCGCTATTCGGCCAGGCCTGTTTTACCCCCGGCATGGCAAAAAATACCTACGGCACCGGCTGTTTCATGCTGATGCACACCGGTGACAATTGTCCTGTGTCGCAAAACGGCCTGATCAGTACTGCCGCCTGTCAGACAGACTCGCGACCCCAGTATGCCCTTGAGGGCAGCGTATTTATCGGCGGTGCCGTCGTGCAATGGCTGAGAGATGGTTTGAAAGCCATACAACATTCCACCGATGTCGAAGAGCTGGCCGCCAGCGTACCGGATTCTGGCGGCGTAGTGTTTGTGCCTTCTTTTACAGGCCTGGGTGCACCTTACTGGGTGCCGTCTGCCAAGGGGGCAATACTAGGCCTTAGCCGTGGCAGTACCGTCGGCCATATTGCCCGTGCCGCACTGGAATCGATTGCCTTCCAAAGCACCGCCCTGTTGCAGGCCATGACCAGGGACGCCGTTTCGCCCATCAGCGAATTAAGGGTGGATGGCGGCGCAGCAGCCAATAATCTCTTGCTGCAATTCCAGGCAAATTTGCTGGGCATACCGGTCATACGCCCCAAAGTGACAGAAACCACAGCTCTCGGTGCAGCCTATCTGGCCGGGTTGGGGACAGGAATTTATCAAAGCACCGATGAATGTGCCGCATTATGGCAAATGGACCGACAGTTTTTCCCCACCATGAGCAGAGACCAGGCAGCCAGCCTGATGCAGAAATGGGAAATCGCGGTAGGCAGAGTACGTTGAAGTGGTGTTGAATTGGTATATTGGTATAGATAGTGGTCGTGGCCATTTTTACCTTCCCTTTTACAGGAGCAGAAAATGAAAATCATCAAATGGATAGCCGGTATTATCGTCACCCTGATCGTCGTCCTGCTGGGTATCGCTTATTCGCTACCGAATGAATACAGCGTCAGCCGCAGTGTCGTTATCCAGGCCACACCCGCCAAGATTTTCCCCCTGATCGCCGCACCCAAGGCGTGGAAAAACTGGTCAGTTTGGAATCAGCGTGACCCCTCCATGGAAATGCAATATTCCGGACCAGAATCTGGCCCCGGTGCCGCATGGGACTGGAAAAGCAAGAGCCAGGGCAATGGTGGCATGAAGTTCAGTCAGGTGCAGACTGACCAGAAACTCGAATACGAACTGCACTTCGAAGGCATGGGCAAACCCTCGGTCGGTGCATTCGTGTTACAAGTACAGGATGGCAGTACCAAAGTCACCTGGGACATGCATGGCAGCAGTGAAGGAAACCTGATGATGAAGCTATTCGCCCCATTTATGGATAAAATGGTGGGTCCCGACTTTGAAGCCGGTCTGGTTAATTTAAAAAAACTGGCTGAGAAAACTACCTGACAAGCTTAGAACCTGTTTACGATCTGTAGCGAGCGAGCGTCAGCGGGGCGAAGAGCAGCGCAAAAAGCGGAATGTACTCTAAGTACATGAGCATTTTGAGCAGCACATGAGCCCCGATCACGTTCGCGCAGTAAGATCGGAAACAGGTTCTCAGGCTGTTAAAGAATCACCCCTAATCCGATTGTATTAATGAAACTCAAGTTTGCCCTGATCCTGGCCTTGCCACTGCTGACCGCATTGCCAGGGCTATCCGTTTTTGCTGCTGAAGCTGGCAAAGTTGCCCCTACAGTTCAGCCTGGCCAGCCAAGTCAGGGTACACAAGCCGTATTTGTGGTCGCCCCGGAAGATTTGCCCAAGCAAAATAGTGGTGTACAAATCGATGCCCCCAAGCAACAAGCTATCGCGAAAAGCAATAAACCCAATGTCCCCATCCAGGTATGGTCAGGGCCGGTACCTCTGGCAGGCGGCCTGTGGATATTGGTCGCCTCCATGCCAGTGCTGGCTTCACTGTATTTTGCTTACCAGTTGTTATTGTTTATCAAGGCACGCCGTCGCAGGTTATCCACAGAACGGGGCAGTTAAAAAAAGTTAAGTCAAAAGCACGTCAAAACAACTGTCCTGAAACTACAACACGGCTGGGGCGGTTTTGCGTAAATCCTCATATGGATTTTGTTTTTCACTGAAAATTCATCTGGCTGTCACCAGCCTGTCACCTGCACATCCTACAGTCTCCCTTATCTAAACCATAAGTGGAGACCAGCATGTCCACCAAAGCCCTGATAGACAGCGCCGTTTTCAATTCCACCACGTCTGGCCGCAAAGGCTTGGCTGACAAACTGTTCGCCCACTGGTTCAGCCGCCTGGTGTATGCCCAGATCTGGGAAGATCCACAATCTGACCTTGATGCACTGCAACTCAAGCCAGGCGCAAATATCCTGACTATCTCTTCTGGTGGTTGCAATGCCCTGGCCTATCTGTCTGCCGAACCGGCTGCCGTACATGCCGTGGATTTGAATGCTGCCCACCTCGCCATGCTCAACATGAAGCAAATGGCCATCAAGCATTTGCCCGATTACCAGGCGGTACTGGCCTATCTTGGCAGCGCCAACCAGGCCGACAACCTGAAACGCTATAAGCGACATATCCGCGATCACCTGTCCGACGATGCCAGCAATTTCTGGGAAAGCCGTTCCCTGTCCGGCAAGGCGCGTTACCATTATTTTGCCAGTGAAGCCTATCAACATGGCTTGCTGGGCAACTTCATCAGCTTTGCCCATTTCTTTGTACGCCTGATGGGTGGCGACATGAGCCAGCTCATGCAAGCCCGCAACATGCAGGAACAGACACAACTGTTTGAACAATACGTGGCACCGGTATTTGAAACTCGTTTATTTCGCCTGATAGCCAACCAGCCACTGGCGCTATACAGCCTGGGTATTCCACCATCCCAGTTTGAAGCCCTGAAAAAAGATGCTAAAGAAGGTCTGCACGTCCTGTTCAAGGAAAGAATGCGCCATCTGGCCTGCGATTTCCCACTGGATAACAACTGCTTCGCCCAACAAGCCTTCGCCCGTCGCTATGACACCAAGCAGCAAACTGCTTTGCCCCTTTATTTGCAGCAACAGCATTTCACCAGCCTGCGCCAGAACATAGACAGGCTGCATGCGCATCACACCACCCTGACCGATTTTCTGCTAGGCCAGCCACGCGCCTCGATGGATGCCTATCTGTTTCTCGATGCACAAGACTGGATGGACCAGCAACAACTGACCGGACTGTGGCAAGAAGTCACCCGCACAGCAGCGCCAGGTGCCAAAGTCGTGTTCCGTACTGGCGGCAGCGAATCTCCGCTGGAAGCCCAATTGCCAGCAGACATCCTGGCCGCCTGGCATACAGACCCAGAACAAAACCGCAAGCTGTACAAGACAGACCGTTCAGCCATCTACGGCGGCATGCACCTGTACACCAAATACTGATTTTCAGAATTGAACACATCCCTACCACCGCATGTGGTGGCTGATGCTCTGTGGTTGCTGACGGCCCGTTCCCGTGGCGGTCAGCACTGGGTCAGCAACAGCAATTGTGCCATTGACGTGATTGAAATTGCTGGTCAAAGTCAGCCAGTCAGCCTGCTCGACCACAGCAACTGGCAAGACAGTTATGTCGCCAGCCCACGTTCTACCTGGTTACGCTATGCGCGTCAGGAAATGTTGCGCCAGCTAAGTCCAGGTCTGGCCGCTTTGGGCCAGCTGCTTTCCTGCGCCATATTCAGCCCCATGTCTGCGCTGCTGAATGCCAGTAAACTGGACCAGGCTGCCATTTGCGGGAATCACCTGATATCCACCAACCTGTACCCTGACTGGTCAGCAACTGCCGTGCAACAAGCGACAGACAAGTTGCTACAAAAATATCCTGAGCGGCCGCTGATGATGCGTAATATCTGTCCGGCATTGCACCCGGCACTTGCGCAACAACTTATCCACAGCGGCTGGCAAATGCTGCCTTCACGTATGATTTACCTGTGTGATCCGCAAGACAAATCCGTCTGGAAACATAATCACGTCAAACAGGATGCCCGTCTGCTGGCCAACACCGAGGTGGAAATCCTGCCGCATGAAGCCATACAGATCCAGGATTTACCTGCCTTGCGCCAGTTGTTCCGGCAATTATTTATCGACAAGCATTCTTACCTGAACCCGGATTTTAGCCCCGCATTTTTTGAACTCTGCCTGGAAACGCGTTTTCTCGAACTGCTTGCCCTGCGCTGGCAAGGCAGGCTAGTCGGCGTCATAGGTTTATATACCCATCCCGAAAGTGGCTGTATCACCACACCCCTTATCGGTTATGACACCAGTTTGCCGCAAGAACTCGGTTTATATCGTCGCCTGATGGCCTTGTTATTACATAAAGCCAAAGAAAAACAACTGAAACTGCACTATAGCTCCGGTGCCAGCCAATTCAAAAGAGCACGCGGGGGCCTTCCCCATCTTGAATATACGGCTGTCTATAGCCAGCACTTATCCACAGTTAGTCATCAATCCACCCGCCTGTTTACCAGCATTCTGCAAAACTGCGCCCCAGCAATCCTGAAACGAGTGGACCATTTGTAGCAACCCAGCAATATCAAAAAGATAGCAAATAGCCTTGATAAACCATAAAAAGACTGTGGATAAGTCTATGCATATCCCCAGGACGAACTGTGCAAAACTACCCCGACTTATCCAACGCCGATTTTTATCCCAAAACTGTTCTTTTTTCATACAAGACTTATAAGAACATCTATACATGCACTAAGCTTTTGATTCTGTGGACAAATACAGACTTATCCACAAAAAATCGCGACGTTAACTACTACTACTATGTATATATAAACTAAGTTATCTAATTGAACGGCTTTGAACCCTGAGAAGAGATTTCTTGTTTTTTTAAAACCCCAATATCCCTTTTCAGTAAAAAAATAAGCTATTCCCTAAACCAAAGCGCCTCGTCAAAAAAGCTAAGCGTCGTTTAAATTACATCCTGCTTAAAAAAAAGACGCTAAGCATTTTTTGCAAACAATCTTTCTCAAAAGTCATTTTTTCTTGCGCCAAACATCAAAAATCACTTGCCAGCACAAAGGCGTTTGTAAAAACGACAGGTTTTAAAGGAATGCCTCTGATTTTTCCTGAGTAAACACATCTCTGATTGCAAATTGACCTGGTCTAAACCAAAAATTTTCCCCAGCAATCCCGTATTCCAGCTCTTTTTGCAAGAAATTCAGCAGAAAAACCACAAAATACAAAAAAAACTTTGTGGATAACTCAGTCGATATCCACTGTATGCATTGTGTGTAAGCCAGAAATTATTCACTCTCGAGTTTACTGTTCAGATTTTGTCCTGTGGATATACAGACTTTTATCACCGCCTTATCATTTGCTTAAACTTTTGATTCTGTGGATGTTTACCGACTTATCCACAGACAAGTGCCGACGTTAACAATCACTACCATGTATATATAAAGTTATTCAATCTAAGGGTATCCACAGGCAAAAAAAGTCAAAAAAACAAAGATCTAAAACTGCCGTAGAATTCGTAACTCGTTCAATCACAAGGAAATTTCCATGAAACTCTGGTCTAAATTACTACTCGTAAGCTTGCTGGTTTGTGGATCTGCTCATGCAGAAAAAGCCAGTGAGGCATCGGTAAAAGAATTGCTGGTAGTGACGAATACTCAGCAAATGCTGACTGCAATCGAAGGACAGGTCGATGGCATGATGAAAACCATGATGCAAAAGGTCGCTAAAGACAAACCACTCAACGAAGAAAATCAAAAAGCCCTGGATAAATTCAGGGAAAAAGTCGTTGCCATTCGCAAGCAGGAAATGAGCTGGGAAAAACTCGAGCCAATTTTCATCGAAATTTATAGCAATTCGCTGACGCAAGAAGATGTGGATGGCATTGTTGCTTTTTACAAATCCCCAGCTGGCAAGTCCTATATCAGCAAAATGCCCGCGATGATGCAGCAATCCATGGTCTCCATGCAGAAATTTATGGGTCCCATGATGGAAAAAATAGTGCAGGCAGGTAAAGAAATGGATGAAGAGCTGGCCAAAACAAAAAAATAAGCCTTAACCTGGTTCAGTGCGGGCCTGAATCAAGCATAAGTAGTGTCAGGCCTGTGGAAAAAGCAAAAGATATCAACAGGTAGCAGCCATGAAAATAAATCCTGCCTTGATCTGTCTGCTCGCTTTGGTGGCCGCAACACGAGCTACAAGCGCAATTGCCGCCACCAAGCCTGCTTTTACCGGCAACAATTACAGCGGTATTTATGATTGCGAGGGCAATGACAGCCACGAAGGTGATTACACCGGCACCGTCACCCTGGATCTGGTTGTAGCGCAAAGCTTCAACAAATACGGTGCCTACAGCTTCAAACTTGAGGTACCAGAACATGGTACCTACCTAGGCCAGAGGCAGCAGCAGACAAGCAGCGAATGGCCATGCATTTCGCCCTGATCGATCCAAGCGCCAAAGACTTTGGTAAGCGTGAATTAAAAGAAGACTTCAATGGATCTATTGGTCACACTAGTCCGGTACATGCACGGAGTGAATTTTTGGTATTAATCAGATAAAAAATAGTTGGTCCAACGATTATATTGGAGGAATAATTATTTTTATTACAATCTAAATAACTTACCTAACAAATTAAAATTCAGACAACAAACAAGTTGTATTTTTACAAATATCTCTATTTGAAAATTTCGATTAGAAGTACGAGAAGATCTTCGGGAAACAATTATTCCCCCAAAGAAAAGCCCCGTGAATTTTCACGGGGCTTTGCTTACTCAGCTTTCAAGATCCGAATAAACTCACCCCTCCAAAGTCATCAAACTCGCATTCCCACCCGCTGCCGTGGTATTCACGCACAGCGCCCGTTCAGCGACCAGACGCCATAAAGGTATTTCCACATGGTCCTGGGTTTCAAGGACAGAGACGATAGCTTCATCCTGGGCGGCAAACAGCAGTTTGTAGTGGGCCAGCAAAGCACCTTCCACCAGGGCTAGCTGGGCACCGCACTGGTCAGCTTCGGCAGCGACGATGAGCTTGCTGACATCCACTGGCAGGCCGCCGGGCAGCATGGCCAGGGTTTGTGCAGGCAAGACCGGGGTATTGCCTGTGGCCAGTGTGGCGGCCAGTTGGTTGATCAGGCAATTGATGCTGTTGGCAGCGCAGAAAATACGGCCACGTGGGGCGAAAGATAAAGTATTACGTTCACCTGTAGGACCGGGCAAGACCTGGGTCAGTTTGTAAGGACTGGTGTGGGCATAATGTTCACCCAGCTCGGCTATCCGTTGGTGGCCATGGGTTTTGGCCCATACCAGCAAGGCTTCCAGTGCCGGTGGTGACTGGCGTTCATACACGGTATGGCCGCCCAGGCCAACCACAGGTGTGCGTTGCAGCCGTTTCAGGTACAGCGGGCCGCCAGCTTTGGGGCCGGTGCCGGATTTGCCTTCACCACCAAAGGGCTGAACACCCACCACGGCACCGACGATATTCCGGTTCACATAGATATTGCCGACATGGGCGCGATCAGTGATGAAGTTGATGGTTTCATCGATGCGCGAATGTATACCCAGGGTCAGGCCAAAACCGGTGCCGTTGATCTGGTCTATCAATTGCGGCAAGTCATCACGCCGATACCGCAAGACATGCAGTACCGGGCCAAATACTTCTTTTTTCAGGTCAGCCAGATTGGCGATTTCCAATACTGTTGGTGCCACGAACGTGCCATTACGGCAGCTGCTGGCCAGATCCAAAGTATAGAAAGATTTGGCCTTGCCGCGCATGGCATTGATGTGGCTGAGCAGATTGTTTTGCGCTTCGGCATCAATGACCGGGCCGATATCAATCGCCAGTTGATCTGGCTGGCCTATGCGTAATTCCTGCATGGCACCATGCAGCATTTCTATGGTCTTGTCGGCGATATCTTCCTGCAGGCACAGTATGCGCAGCGCCGAGCAACGCTGGCCGGCACTGTCAAAGGCAGATGACAGTACATCGTTGACCACCTGTTCGGGCAAGGCACTACTGTCAACGATCATGGCATTCTGGCCACCAGTTTCGGCGATCAGGGGGATGTCTATGCCTTCTGCCACTGCACGTTTTGCCAGGGTGCGGTTGATGATCTGTGCCACTTCGGTAGAGCCGGTGAAAATCACGCCCTTGACGCGGCGGTCAGCCACCAGTTGAGCACCAACCACTTCACCCGTGCCGGGCAAGAATTGCACAGCGCCACGTGGTACACCAGCTTCATGCATCAGTTGTATGGCGCGATAAGCGATCAGCGGTGTCTGTTCTGCCGGTTTGGCCAGCACCACATTACCTGCTGCCAGTGCTGCACTGACTTCACCTATGAAGATGGCCAGCGGGAAATTCCAGGGGCTGATACAGACCACCGGCCCCAGTGCCTGGGTATTGGGCAGGCTTTCTACCTGGGCCGCGTAATAACGCAAGAAATCCACCGCTTCACGTACTTCTGCCAGGGCATTCGGCAAGGATTTGCCAGCTTCGCGTATGGCCAGGGCCATAAAATCCAGGGTTTGCGTTTCCAGCAGATTCGCTGCTCTTTTCAGGGCGGCAGCACGTTCTACCGGCGCTGTGGTTTGCCAGTCCATCGCATATTGTTCTGCTGCATGGAGGGCAGTTTCTACATCCTGGGCATCAGCTTCGATCACATGGCCGACGATATCGAGCAGGTTCGCCGGGTTATTCACAGGCCGGGTCTGGCTGGCAGATACCTGGCCATGCAGGATGGGGCCGGCAGTCAATGTCTGTTGGCCACTTTCAGCAAAGTGAGCAGCAATACGTTGCAGTTCCAGTTCATTGGAAAAATCCAGACCAATGGAATTTTTCCTTTCCTTGCCAAACAGATCCTTGGGCAAGGCAATGCCGGGGTGTGGCAAACCGCTCAGTTCACGCGATACGGCGATGGGATCAGCCAGCATGGATTCTATGGAAACATTTTCATCCACGATCTGATTGACGAAAGATGAATTCGCACCGTTTTCCAGCAGGCGACGCACCAAATAAGCCAGCAAAGTCTGATGTGACCCAACTGGTGCATAAATGCGGCAAGGTTTGTCCAGCTTGTCTTTGCCTACCACCTGATCATACAAAGTCTCACCCATGCCATGCAGACACTGGAATTCATAGTCCGTGATCCCGGCTTTTTGTGCCCAGGTATAGATGGTAGATAAGCTCAGTGCATTGTGGGTAGCAAACTGTGGATAAATCACATCGGTAGCTGCGAGCAGTTTTTGTGCACAGGTCAGATAAGACAAATCGGTGTACACCTTGCGGGTATACACAGGGAAATCGCTCATCCCATCGACTTGTGAACGCTTGATTTCAGCATCCCAATACGCGCCCTTGACCAGCCTGACCATGAACTTGCTGCCACTGCGGCGAGCCAGGTCCACCAGGTAATCGATCACAAACGGGCAACGTTTTTGATAAGCCTGCACGACGAAACCTATGCCTTCAAAGCCTTTGAGATCGGCATCAAAAGCCAGTGCTTCCATCAGGTCCAGTGACAATTCCAGCCTGTCGGTTTCTTCGGCATCAATATTCAGGCCGATGTTGTATTGCTTGGCTAGCAACAGCAATTTTTTCAAGAGCGGCAACAATTCAGTCATCGTGCGTTCACGCTGGGCGCGTGAATAACGCGGGTGCAGGGCTGATAATTTGACTGAAATACCAGGGCCATTTTTTATGCCACGTCCATTAGAAGCCTTGCCTATGGCGTGAATGGCAGTCTCATAAGCCTGGTAATAAAAGCCCGCATCCTTGGCTGTCAACGCGGCTTCACCCAGCATGTCATAAGAATAGCGATAGCCGCGTTTCTCATTGTCCTGGCTGTTTTTCAGGGCTTCTTCTATAGTCTGGCCAGTGACAAACTGGTTGCCCAGCATGCGCATGGCCAAGTCCACACCCTTGCGTATCAAGGGTTCGCCACCCTTGGCGATCAGGCGTGTCAGGGCCGATCCCAGGCCTTGCTCGCTATTTGTGCCGACCAGTTTGCCAGTCACCAGCAAGCCCCAGGTGGCGGCATTGACGAACAGCGATGGTGATTCACCGAGGTGCTTGCGCCAGTCACCCTTGCTGATCTTGTCGGCAATCAGGCGGTCAGCTGTCTGGTGATCAGGGATGCGCAACAGGGCCTCGGCCAGGCACATCAATGCCACACCCTCTTCGGAAGACAAAGAAAATTCATGCATCAAGGCATCGACGCCGGAAGCACGGGTACGTTGTTGGCGCACATTGCTGACCAGGCGGTGTGCCAGTTCTGCAACACTCTTTTGCTGATCTACATGGGGATTGACCTGTCCCAGCAACCATTGCACTGCTTCTGTCTCAGATCGGCGGTATGCTTGTGTAACGGCAGTTCTCAAAGGCGTAGCAGAGCTAAGGAGTTCAGCCTGCAAGGCAGAAAAAGGAAGGTTGTTAGTTGGCACGATAGTTGCAATCCTGAAGAAATTATCAAAACAAAATTAGATTTCATTGTATAGATGCTCTTCGAGGATTAATTCTGGAAATCAGAACATATATCGAAATTTTCTATTTTGTGAGAAAATTATGCCGAATATTATTAACCACCACATTGACGATTTCTGACTTCTTATGCTCGACAAAATCAGTAAAAGAATTCTGGCCGAATTGCAAAACGACGGCCGTATCAGTAATGTAGAATTGGCAACAAGGGTCAACCTGTCCCCTGCTGCCTGCCTGGAGCGCGTGCGTAAGTTGCAAGAGTCCGGCTACATACTAGGATATACAGCCCAGCTTAATCCCCATCTACTGGATGTGGCCTTGCTGGTGTTCATTGAGGTTGTGCTTGACCGCACCACGCCTGATGTCTTTGATGCCTTCCGGCGTGGCGTACAAGCCATTCCTGAAGTGCTTGAATGCCATATGGTCGCCGGTGGTTTTGATTACCTCGTCAAGGCGCGCGTCAAGGACATGAATGCCTACCGTGATTTCCTTGGCAAATCGCTGCTGCAATTGAATGGCGTGCGTGAAACGCATACCTATGCAGTGATGGAAGAAGTCAAAAATACCAGCTGTTTGCCGATCAAATAAAAGCGAGTAATCGCTTATAGATGGCACAGGGACCTGGCACTGGCTTCAAGCCAGTGCCTTGCTTTTTGTCGGCTGTGGATAATTTGCCGGGCCTTGCAAGATTACTGGAACTACAAGGCAACTGGAGCGGTTTCGCGCAAGTCCTCTTCTTAATGCCTGTTGGCCAGCGCCAGCTTGATTCCAAAAGAAATAAACATTGCGCCGATAAAGCGATTCAGCCATAGCGTGACCGCCTGGTTGATGCGTACCCGCTGTCTGGCAAATGCAGTCGACACCGCCAGAAAATTGCACCACAGCATACCGTTGAAATTGAAGATGCAACCAAGGACGATCAGGGCCAGCGGTTTATTGCTGGCGTCAGCCGCAATGAACTGCGGCACAAAGGCCAGAAAAAATATTGCGACCTTGGGGTTCAATACATTCGTCAAAAATCCCTGAGCAAAAATTTTCCCATGGCTAAGCGCAGGCAAGGCAGGGCTTGGTTCTTTGCTGGTGTTACCCTTCGCCTTGCTCAGTAATAACGACACACCCACATATAACAAATAAGCCGCACCCGCCAGCTTGACGATGGTAAACGCCGTGGCAGATGTCGCCAGCAAGGCCGACAAACCCAGTGCCGCCGCCATGATATGCACCAGCGTGCCAGTACCTACCCCCAGCGCTGCCGCCGACCCGGCACGCCATCCCTGTGTCGCGCTACGCGTCATGATCAATAAGGAATCAGGACCGGGGGCGATATTCAGTAATATTCCGGCGATAATGAATTGGGCGAGATCTTGTGTGCCAAACATGGCGAGACTCCTGAGTTGAGAAATCGGGCGAACAAGGGTTTGATTATAATGGGCATTCGGGATACACGCCGACTCGTAGAGTGTGCTTCGCGCACCGGTTTCTGAAATAGGACTTACGCAAAACAGCCCAGCTGCGTTGCAGCTCCTTGTCGTACTAAAGTACTGCCTTCGTCGCTGTCGCCCTGCTGGGACAATTTTGCGTAAGTCCTATGAAAAAGGAAATTTTCCTGCAATTTGCCAATGCTGTATTCTGCAATCACTCTTCACACACCATCATTAAAAAACCGGCACCTATGCTCATCGACACCCTCTCCACTGCTGCCGGCACGAACAAAAACGAAGACCTGGTGACCAGCTTCAACCACCAGGATGGCACGCTGGACCTGCTGGTGTTTGACGGTGCCAGCTCGGTGTCGGATAAGTATTATTTGGATACCGGTCTCGGCGACCCAGCCTGGTTTGTCCGACAATTTGCCGCAACATTGAAACAAGTTGCCACACCGGCACTCAGCCAGGCCGGCAGCATGCAGTTCGCTTTGCAAGCCTTGCGTGAACAGCACGGTGCCCTCTTGCAAGCTGCTGCCATGCCCAGCTACGCCTGGCCCATAGCGGCGCTGACCTGGTTGCGGCTTGATGCCAATGGTGAAGAGGCCAGCATTTATGCTCTGGGGGATTGCAAAACTTTTTTGCTGGATGCCAGTGCCAAGGTCAGCGATCTTGATCCCTACGACAATCCGCAGGAAGGCATACTCAAATCCGCGATTGCAGCATTGCAGCAAGAAGGTCTGAATGAACAGGCACGCTGGACCAGGCTCTTGCCCATGTTGAGAGAGCGCCGTGTGTCGCAAAACATGAACCCAAAGCCGTCCATACTCTGCCTTTATCCACAGGGCCCTTTCGCTGCACGTGAACACAGCATCAAGCTTGCTCAATCAGACCGTGTGCTGATCATGACAGATGGTTTTTATCGGCTTGTTGATAACTACCACCTGTATGACACAACGGGCTTGATGCAAGCCTGTGCAACACGCGGGCTGCAAGCCATGATGCAGGAATTGCGTGAATATGAAGCGGGAAAATCAGGGGGAACGTCAGTGAAGAAGGCGGATGATGCGACAGTCGCGATGCTGGGATTTATAGCGATAGATGATTAATCTATTCAGCAGGCCTGTGCACATTTAAAACAAACGGTGCACATGGTGCACCCTACGGGCCAGTGGTAGTATGAAAGACACTGCTTATAAAAATACCGTAATGACCAGCAAACACCAAGCCATCACCTACGACTGGGTTTGCCATGCCTGTATGGCAGAAAACAGCAAACAGCTACGGCAATGTCGTGCGTGTGGATGTTCTGCTTTTGCTGATGTACATGAAATGGAAAGTCATGCCAATGCTGCGCGCAAGCCAGTATTCGGCCTGGCACGTGAACAGGCTATACGGGTTTTATTCTGGTCTGCGTTGACAGGCATTGCTGCATTCCTGAAATTCATAGCCAGAGCCTGATGCTGGCAGTTTGTCTTCACGCAATAGAGCCAGCTCTAATTTGTTGCATAATGATACTTTCAGCCTGTATTTTCTGGTAAGTATGAAAATCCCGCGACTTCTCTTCCTGCAAGACAAGGGTGTGAAGTTTGGCGACTGGCTATTGATCCTTTTTTTCCCGGCATTTCATGTCTACATCTGCGCATACAGCAACATCTCCTGACTTATCCACAGTCCAGACCCTGGCAGAATTATTTGCCTGGCGGGTAGCACAAACGCCTGATGCAGAAGCATATCGTCAATTTGATGAGGTGGCTGGGCTGTGGATATCTTATTCATGGCAACAGACGCAAGAGCGGGTCACAGGCTTTGTCAAAGCCCTTTCACCGCTGGCGCTGGAACATGGTTCACGTATCGCCATCCTGCTGCCAAACGGCTTGCACGCCGTGTGCATGGACCAGGCTACCCAGGCTTGCGGTTTTGTACCAGTACCTATGCATGCGCTGGATAATCCTGCCAGTATTGCCTACATCCTGTGCGACAGCGATGCCTCGTTTTTAATTGCAGCGACCGATCAGCAATGGAAAGAAATTGCTGATGTCGGCCTCAATTTGCCAGCCTTACGCCAGGTCGTTGTCCTGCAAAAAACACTGGATGCGGCAGCATTGCCAGCCAGTTGTCCGGTAGTGCAAATTGAAGACTGGCTGTCCAGCGCCGCCCATTTGCAGGCGCATGTAAAAGGGCCACAGGCAGACGATTTGGCAGCATTGGTGTATACCTCGGGCACTACTGGTAAGCCCAAGGGTGTCATGCTCACGCATACCAATGTGATGTCGAATGTGAAGGCCGTAGTGTCGCGCGTGTCGCCGGTGATCACGGATGTATTCCTGTCCTTCCTGCCGCTGTCACATACATTTGAGCGAACCGCCGGTTATTACCTGCCGATTGCTGCCGGTGCCTGCGTGGCGTTTTCGCGCTCGGTGAAGCAATTGCCACAAGATTTGCTGGAAGTGCGGCCAACCATTCTGATTTCCGTACCGCGTATTTATGAACGTGTGTACAGCGTGATACAGACCAAACTGTCTGCATCGGCATTCCAGGCGAGCTTGTTCAATCTCGCCATTGCTACAGGCTGGCGTCGGTTCAGCCGCAGCCAGGGTTTGCTGAAAGGGGATGGCCTGACAGCATTCATGGATAGCTTGCGCTGGCTGGTGTTGGAACCGCTGATTGCGGCTAAATTGAAAAACCAGTTTGGTGGCCGCCTGCGGGTGGCCGTCAGTGGTGGTGCTGCCTTGTCGCAGGCTATTTCCCAATGTTTCCTTGGCCTGGGTATTCCTATCGTCCAGGGTTATGGCATGACGGAAACGGCACCCGTGGTTTCCTTCAATGCACCCGATGATAATGACCCGGCCACCGTAGGCAGGGCAGTGGATGGGGTTGAGGTTCGTATCGGTGAAAATTCAGAATTACAGGTGCGCGGTCCGAATGTCATGCGCGGTTACTGGAAGCGTGATGAAGATACCGCCAAGACTTTTATCGATGGCTGGTTGCGTACTGGTGATCAGGCTTCAATTGTGGGGGGGCGTGTGCGTATTTTAGGGAGGGTGAAGGAAATTATTGTCACTTCGACCGGTGAAAAAATTGCCCCTGTCGACCTGGAACTGGCCATCTCCAATGACACCGCATTTGAACAGGTGTATGCCTTTGGTGAAAACTCACCCTTCATCGCCTGTGCGGTAGTGTTGAGCCGGGCTTACTGGCTGGAACTGGCAGGTTCGCTGGGTCTCAATCCAGATGACAAGGCCAGTTTGAAATCAGCGGAGGCGGTGGCCGCCGTGGTGAAACGCATACATGGGCTGACCAGCAATTTCCCTTACTATGCGCAGCCACGCGCCGCGATTTTGACGCTGGAAGCATGGACTGTGGAAAACACTTTGATTACACCAACTCTGAAGCTAAAGCGTAATAATCTGCTGGCATATTTTGCTGAGGATATGAAGGCAGTGTACAAACGTTGAAAACAAGCGTTAAAAACAAGCGTTGAAAATACGTGTTGATAAATTCCGACTTGTGCACATGCTGACATATCATCAGCATGTGCTTGCTGAATTTAACCAAACGGTATGAAGTCTATGCCATTCTGGATTTTGGCAATCACCTGCGCCTGGTTTTCTGTGCTTTCACTGAAGCCGGCCAGCGCGGTTGCCTGGGTATCTTTGCCACTTGACAGTTGCCCCAGCCAGTAATCCATGCCGGCCTGGTCTGGTGCCCGGTGCAAGACGTTTTGATAGTAGGCGGTAATCACTTGCTGATCGGTCGGGCTGGCACCATACAGAGTGTGAAATTCAGCTGAAGCGACGAAGCTCCTGGCGACATCACCCAGGGTCTGGCCTTTGTCCATCTGTCCTATCCAGTAACCTAGGCCAGCCAAATCCGGCGTACGGTTAAACGCCGCCTGGTAAATACGATAGGCAATGCCTGCAGTACCGTTGACATCCAGTGCCACCGACATGTCGGAAAACTGCAGACGTTCAACTTGAATGACCGTGTCCGTACCTTCTGCGCCAGTCTTATCCTGCACAGTAAAATTAGAGCCTGAGGCGGTAACCGTAAAGTCAGCGCGTTTACCGGCATATACCGCGGTATCCAGGCCCGCACCGCCATTGATGGTGTCATTCCCGGCCAGGCCTGTAAATACATCATTGCCGCCGGTGCCAACCAGATTGTCATTGCCTGTCGTACCGGTGATGCCACCTGTTTTGGCAACCGTGGTGAAGGAATAACTGCTGGTACCGGCGAAACTGTTCCCGGCGATGTCCTTGATGGCTCCTGACGGTATTGACAGTTTATATGTGGTGCCGTTGCTCAGGTCATTAGTCGGGTTGATGGTGACCGTACTGCCGGATATGGTGACATTGCTGCTTTTGCTGATGTCATAGCTGGCAACGGTGGTGCCATCGGCGCTCTGCAAATTGATGATGCCGGTACCGGCGGCCACAGCTTCGCTGAATGTCAGTACGATGTCACTGCCGGTGGCTACGCTGGTGGCCAGTGTTGCCGGGCTGAAGCTGACGACCGTTGGCGGTGTCGTGTCGCCAAAATAACTCAGCAGATCCAATGTATCCCTGCCATTGTTGAATACCAGTTTTTCCATATTCAACAGAGTGGCATGCAAGGCACCACTGGCGCTGGAAACACTATCAACATGGATGGAACCATCTGCGTCTTTGGTAATGAGGTAGTCTGAACGCAGTGAGGTACCCAGGTTCAGCGTATCTGTGCCGCCTTTCCCGTCCAGTGTGAAGGTCGAAGGGTTGACGACGGTCCAGGTATCATTGCCGTCGGTGCCGGATATAGTTGCCATGATGTGTTCTCCAGATAAATCACTTAATTCATTGTCTTGTGGATAGCGTCCACGACCCGCGGCGGTGCATGCATATGCATTTCACCCTGCTGGTCTATTGCCAGGTAAGCCACACCCGCTGCCTTCAGGTAAGCCAGGCCCTGTTCCTCTTTCAGCATGGCGATGGTGGTGCAACTGCCCGCCAGTGAAGCCAGTGGTGCGCGTACACTGATACTGCGCCAGTACTGCACCGGCATGCCGGTATGCGGGTTAAGGATATGGCAGTACCGCTGACCCGCTACTTCTATATATCTTTCATAATCGCCACTGGTGGCCAGTGCCCCTTCGGGTACCGGGATACTGGCGACGATTTTTTCCTGCTGCCTGGGGTCCTGTATGCCCATGATCCAGGCTTGTCCGTCTGGTTTGGGGCCAAGCACGCGGATATCCCCACCCAGGTTCACATAGCCATGCGTGGCACCGCGTTCCTGTAATAGCGCGGCAGCACGGTCGGCGGCATATTCCTTGCCAAAGCCACCGAAATCAATTTCCATGCCTGCTTGCGGCAGACGTATGCTGCCTGACTCGCGTTCCACTTTATCCCAACCTATCAAGGCGCACAGTGCTGCCAGGTCTGCTGGTGCTGGCACTTGCGCGCGTTTGAAATCCCATGCCCGCCGCAAGATGCCGGCAGTAATATCAAACAGGCCATCACTGGCTGCATGCAGGGCCTGCGCATAGTCTAACAAGGAACTGGTTTCTTCATCACAAACGACCGCTTCTCCACCAGCTTGCTCATTGATCCTTGATACGATGCTGTCAGCCCGGTAACGTGAATAGGTGCTCTCTATCCTTTTGACTTCAGCAATCGCCTCTTGGGCGATGGCAAACATGGCCTGTTCTTCCTCTGCTGCGATAACGACTTCACAGGCACAGGCCATGGCTTGAAAAGGGACTCGGAAAATCTGCATGTCTGCTCAAATCTTTACTTACCCGGCAATGAAAACGCATGAATTCAATATCGACATTGCCATCCTCAAAACTGACGCGAGATACCCAATTGTATGCTACGTGCACGGAAAGGCAGCAAACCCGGGCTGCCACTGCCAAACAGCCTCCACGATGCCCTTTGTTCATATTCTTCCAGCTTGATATCAGCCTGCCAGTCTGCCCCTATCTGCTTTTCCAGTTTGACGCCTATGGTGTGCGCGCCATAGGCAGATACCCGCTGATCTTCAGAATAGTTCAAGGCACCTGTTGGCGGATTGGGGGCAAACGGATAAATGGAAGGATCGGCATCCACATAAAAACTTGCAGCACTTTGCGTGTACAGCCGCAGCAGGGGCGTAATGCTCCAACCTTCTGCAAACGGTTGCGTATATTCCGCGCTGAAGGTATGGGCATGAATCTTCCAGGAATCAGAAAAATACCGGTAGCTCATGCGGCTGCTACCACCTGTGGCATCGTAATGATGGTTCCAGCGTGCCAGTAGGGTATAACTGTTGCGTTCATCGGGGCGCCTTTCATTCACTTTGTATGGGTCAGACAGGTAACCGTGTCCGTGTGACAGGCCAACATTCAGTTGCACGATATCATTCATCGTCAGCACCTGAGTCACGCCCAGCAAGGCATCAACTACCTGTTTGTTTTCACCTTTTACCCTGCCGGTGGATGCACTCACGGTGTCATTGGCGAAGCCCATGCCTGCGGTCCAGGTGGTGTTTTTGTCTTCACTGAACTGACTGCCCTGTAATGACAGGCCGCGCGAGATATAGTCGGATTCGGTAGAGTAACTGGCACCCAGGGTCAGCGTGTTATGCGGTAAATAACGTGTCACTTCAACATCCATGGCACGACGGAAATCCCTGAGCTTGGTCAAGGCATAGCTATGAAAGGCTGGCGACGCACCAGATATGCTGTCGGTAATAAACGTACCACCCACTGACCATTCGTCACCTATCGGTGTCATGACTGTTAATGCATTGGCCTTGACCTTGACGCGGTCTTCGCCGGGCTGGCTATCCTGGTAATCAAGCACTTTCAGGCTGATCGACCCCTTGTCCGGGGCCGATTCGGCATGGGCCACGCCAGCGACTGGCAAGGCCAGGGCGGCGGCCAGCAGGGCTGAGCCAAGGTGATCGTTATTGCGTGCCGGACGGGTGCTGGCTGGTTTCATTCTGCGGTCCTCATTCAGTTACAACGTCAGTTACAATTTCAGTTGCAGCCACAGCCACCACCACCCACACCGGTGCCACCAAAAGCGGATTCTTTGCTGGAGTAGATATGTTCTCTATATTTGTTTTCCAGCGGATCGCCATCAAAGGTCATTTCTTTTTTCGCCAGCTTGCCTTTTTCCCAGGCTTGCACCGGCTGTATCACGTTCACTACGCTACATGCCGAACAGGCTGACGTCAGCAGTATCAGGCTCAGCAGGCGGGCAGATGCTCGTAGATTGAGATGCTTCATTATTTTCCTCCCAGCGCCGCCACGATGGCTTGCTCAATTTTTGCCTTGCTGCCTTCATTGAAGCCTGCATGCAGTGACAGGATTTTCCCATCCTTGTCTATCAATACACTGCTGGGCATACCCTTGATGTCATATTGACGTGGCATGACCCCCTTGGGGTCATAAGCAATCTGGAAACTCGCTGGTACCGATTTGAGAAACATGGCAGCATCTTCAGCCTTGCTGTCCAGATTGATGGCAAGCACTTGCAGTCCTTGTGCGCCATATTTTGATTGCAGCGCATTCATCCATGGGAATGATTGCTTGCAGGGGCCACACCAGGACGCCCAAAAATCCAGATACACCAGCTTGCCCTTGTAATCAGCGAGCTGGATATGGCTGCTGCCACCACCCTGTACCGAGAATTCCGGTGCGGGTTTGCCTGCATCCAATGCATGTGCGGCCTGGTGCCAGCAACCAAGGGCGATAGCCACCACGATAGTGGAAGACATTGCAAGCCGCGCTGGCGTCGATGCTTTGCGGTAGTGTCGTACCATACTTGCAGAAATCATGAAATCAGTCCTAATAAAACCTTGATAACAACCTGATGGAGTTCTACATCACTCTTGAGTTTTACCCTGTATTGCAGGGCAATTCATATTCATCATAAGCGCTTCGTCCTTCAAATCAACGCTAACCATAGTAAATAAACCGGTTATTTCTGTAATTGAATGTAACCTGATGGATTGTCTATAGTAGTCTGTTTGCAGACTTGTTGCTTGTAAGATATTTTAAAAACAAAGTTGATGTCGTACAAAAAACAACATCGTCCATGGATTCACGTCACCATGATCTGCTTGAATGCCTGTTCGTTTGTATCAGCCATGCATTGACCCCGGACTGTTATCTGGCTAGCATGCTTTTTCACATACACAGGGAGCAGGTATATGGACCAGCAATTTGAAGATGGATTGAAAATACGCAAACAAGTCATGGGAGAGGCTTTTGTTGAAAAAGCGTTCAGCAATACAGATGCCTTTACCGCCCCCTTGCAGGAATTTGTGACGCGCAATGCCTGGGGTACCACCTGGTGCCGTCCAGGGCTGGATTTGAAAACCCGCAGCTTGATTACTCTGTCCATGCTGACCGCCATGGGCAGATCACATGAAATCCGTGGTCATGTGCGCGGCGCAGTCAACAACGGTGCCAGCATGCAGGAAATCCAGGAAGTTTTGCTGCACGCCAGCGTGTATTGCGGCATGCCGCTGGCGATTGATGCATTTCGCTCGGCCCATGAAGTCTTGCAGGAAATGGGCAAGATAGACGCAGCCTGATTGGTTGGAGAGCGCACAAAATGTAGCTGTCCAAAATTTGGATGGTGGCCTGATGCGAAAATTTTATACACGTAACAACGTACCATCTTTGTTTAGCTGCCATCTTGTCGCTTGCATGGGAGATCTTCCTGGGCGTGCCATTCCCTGACTAATCGCTGGCGGGTGCCCAGGTAGTGTTCGTCCAGGAAATCGACCTTCACAATGTGATCGGCACGAAAACGGCCAAAGTCGTCACGCAATTCGCACCATGCTGCAATGAACCGTTGCGATTCGAAGAAACCGAGCATGATTGGCCAAATGGTCCGCTCCGACGTTGCCCCGTTTTGATCCCTGTATGTGATGTGCATTTTGCGCTGCTCGCGTATTGCTTGCCGGACCCGCGCCAAATCAAGGCCGGAAATGTCTTCCCTTTTACGACTGATATAGAGCGTATTATCGTCCAAAGCTCGTCTCATCTCGGGAGCAAGCACGCCGTCGATTTTTGCGAGTGCATTCTGAACAGCGCGTGCCAGAGCATCGTCAGTCTGGTGGCTGACCCACTGGGCTCCAGCTACCAGTGCTTGAATCTCTTCTTCTGAAAACGATAGCGGCGGCAAAAGAAATCCCGGTCGCAAAATGTAACCGACACCAGCCTCGCCATCGATATCTGCTCCCATGGTTTGTAGCGTGGCGATGTCACGACGGATGGTGCGCAGTGACACACCAGCTTCGCGTGCGAGGTCCTTGCCGGACACTGTTCCACGGTGTCGGCGAAGGATCTGCATGAGTTCGAATAAGCGGTTGCTTCGTGACATGTTCAATCCATTGCAACGAGGCCTTTTCCACCTAGCTTCCGACCCGCCTCCAGAGTAGTAAGCAGTTGAATTGCTTCGTTCAGGGGTACGATCTCGGCAACCTGAAGTCGAAATTCTCCTTCCCGGGCAGCGACGGCAAGCCTGTCCAGAATGTCAGGCTTTGGCGTGCAGACTATCGGCTTCAGACGTCGGTTGAAGATAGCGCGAATGAACTTGCCAGGGCTAGGGTTAAGGTCCAGGAACACACCTTCCTTGCGTAGCAAGCCCAGACCCGCCGTGGTCGTCATTGTGGCAGCCGTGTCGTAGACCACATCGTAACGGTCACTGATCATCGACAGATCGGTTGTCCGATAGTCGAAGATGGTTTGGACGCCGAGTGAGCGTGCCCGTTCCATTGCTTCTGCACTGCAGCTGCCCGAGACCGTCGCCCCCAGCATCCGCGCAATTTGTACTGTGGCTTCGCCCACCGCGCCGCCGCAGCCATTGACAAAGACACGCATGCCAGCCTTCAGCTTCGCTTTGTCTACCAGTCCATTCCAGGCTGTGACGCCTGGCGTTCCAAGACAGGCAGCATCCTCGAAAGAAACCTTATCAGGTTTTTTGGCCAGCGACGTTTCGTTGGTGACCACAGCCTGCCCCAGCGCGCCGGTTTCCTTGAAGGGAGCGAGACCGAACACGGCATCACCAACTTTGAAGCGGGTCACGCCTGGCCCAACGGAGATGACTGTGCCGGAAAAATCCATGCCCATAGCACGTGGGAATTTATTGCCCGTAACGATTTTCATCTGACCGTTGCGCAGTTTCCAGTCGATAGGGTTGATCGCCGCAAACCTGACCTTCACCGCCACCTGGCCTTTGCCAGGCGTGCTCAATTCGAAGTCGTCAAGCCGCATCAGCTCTGGGCCGCCGTACTGGTTATATTGTATGCGTTTCATAATAAATCGATACCTGTGGTTTGCCCGACAGGCGATGTGCCGGCGGTTTCCATAGACGTGTCCTTCATTTTGCTCATGATGGTTTCCTTCTGTTGTATAAGGAAACACAGTCTAAATCACCATAGTGACAGATTCTGGCACCATTGTTTTTGCTTTGGGTCGTTCGCTTGGGCAACTGCATGATCATGTCAGATTCCGGTTTCTAAATGGCCCGTGGCAACGGCGACTACTCAATGTCAAGTTGTTCCACAGCACGAGCATTGAATTCTTCAACAGAGGCTACACATCCGGGAACGATGCGAACCTGTATGCCTCTGTCTGAGTAAGCGCAATCAAGCGCCGTTCATTCGATCGAACAAGGCTTCACCCATTTTTCGTGCACCAGCAGCCAGGCCGACCAGCACTTCATCCTGATCATTTTCCAACTGTGCAAGTGCTTCGGTAGCGAAGTCTTCAGGGGACATCATGCGTTGCCCCGTTGTTCCTCCACTTCGGTCTCCTCCGCCCAGGCCGGTGTCAACGATAGGCGGGGCCATTTCTACCACCCTGACCCCTGTCGCCTTGAGCTGATGACGCAGGGTAAGCGTAAAGGAATGAATGGCGGCCTTGGTCGCACAGTAAACAGGAATATCCGCCATCGGCGCGAATGCAAGCGCTGAGCTGACATTGATGATCGCCGCCTTTTGCTGGTGCATTAGCAAAGGCAACAACTCGCCAATGAGCTGGACCGGTGCGGTGAAATTAGTTGCCACCTCCTGTTCGA
Source organism: Undibacterium sp. GW821-FHT11B02 (assembly GCF_058808955.1). Classification (NCBI taxonomy): domain Bacteria; kingdom Pseudomonadati; phylum Pseudomonadota; class Betaproteobacteria; order Burkholderiales; family Oxalobacteraceae; genus Undibacterium; species Undibacterium sp. GW821-FHT11B02. The sequence continues at coordinate 590,893 of NZ_JBXASD010000001.1, forward strand.
GATTTTTCAGTGCATCAGCTTCTTTGAGCATCCGTCGGTATTGCACACCCGCGTTGTTGATCACCATATTGAGTTCGGGATAGGCGGTGTTCAACCAGCTCACCATGGCCTGGCGGCTGGTGTGATCAGTGATGTTGCAAACGCGGGTGATCAGGGCCGGCACTTGCGTTTGTGCTTTCAGCAGTGCCTCTTCGTTGCGGCCGCAAATGATGACGCGATTGCCGCGCGCGGAAAGTTGCCGTGCCAGTTCAAAGCCAATGCCAGCGGCCCCGCCGGTAATAAGTATGGTGTTTGATGTCAAGTTCATATCGACTATCCTTCTTGGTTGAGAATAAGAAGGTGTGCCGACGAAGACTTCGGGTTCACGCGGGCACACCTAACGACCGGCAAGCTGCCGGTGCAGGTGTCGCGGATACCCTATGAGGGAAAGCTGCCACCCTATTTGGGGTGGTGACCGGGCTACCATCTGGTCTGCGCTCTTTCGACGGAAACGTTATAGCATAAATTTTTGTAAGCGGCAATTAATCGGGGATCCCTTCCACCACCTTCGGCAGTTGCTCTACCAGCGCATCTACCGCCAGCCGCAGGCGCAAGGGCATGTGCGGTGCGCTGGGCCAGACCGCATGACATTGCCTGGTCGCGCCAGGGTGGTCATCCAGTATGCTGATCAATTTCCCCGTGCGCAGGCGTTCTCTTACCAGCCATTCAGGCAGCCACGCAAGGCCCAGACCAGCAGTGGCCGCGTCTGCAATGGCTTCCAGGTCGTCAAGCTGCAGGCGTGAGCTCAGTTGCATGTCCACGATACGACCGGTGGCATCGGGTAACTGCCAGACGTTGATACGGTCGCCGCGCCGGTACAGCAGGATGCTGTGCGTCGCCAGTTCGGCGCTGTTCTGCGGTTGTCCATATGTTGTCAGGTAGTCTGGTGAAGCGCATACGCGCTTACGCTGCACTACCAGCTTGCGCGCGCGCAGGCCTTCACTCTCGGCCCCCAGTACGCCGCTGCGAATGGCGAGATCAAAGCCTTCGGCCAGCACGTCCACAGGGTGGTCGCTGAAACTTAAATTCAGTTCCAGCGAGGGATGTTGCCGCGCCAGATCCAGCAAGATGGGGGCGACGCAGTGGCGACCAAACAGCACTGGCATGGAAACCCGCAGCCGCCCGGCCACTTTGTGCCGGCCAGATTCCATCTGTGCGTCCGCTGCCTGCAATTCGGCCAGCGCCCGCTGGCAGTGCTCGTAATAAATAAGGCCATCATCAGTCAGGCTTTGGACGCGTGTGGTGCGATGAAACAGTCGCGTGGCCAAACGTGCCTCCAGCCGTGCCATCGCCTTGCCCACAGCCGAGCGCGTAAGGCTCAGGTGCTCGGCAGCACTCGCGAAGCTCCCCAGGCGCACGACTTCCACAAATACGGTGATGCCATCCAGCCGTTCTTGCCGTTCAGGGGCAGGGCTTATCTGGATCATTGGTGAATTTGAATCTCGTTCCATGGGAATATCTTTCTACATTAGATCATATTTTTCTACTTTAACATACCAACTTGCTTTGTAGCGGGAATCGCAGGCGACAAAACACAGGAATGTTTGTCTTTAGTCCAGATTTGTCTGTCCTTCGCACGGTTACGCCGCAATGCCGGAAAACACCGGAATTTTGAAATGGAAAATAAATGCTGATATCCATCATCTATGACAGCACCTGGGGCCACACCGCCAAACAGGCACTAAGCGTGGCAGAAGGTGTGCACCGGGTAACGGGTGCCGAGGCACGGCTGATCGCCGTGTCCGAAAGCACTATTCCTTGGGACGTACTCGAAGTGAGTGACGCCATCATCTTTGGTTCACCTACATACAACGGTTCTCCCAGCGCGCGCTTCAAGCAGTTTTGTGAAGACTCGACCAAACCCGCCTGGGCCGGGATGAAATGGCGCGACAAAGTGGCCGCTGGCTTTACCAACTCGGGTGCGCAAAACGGCGACAAGTTGCATTCATTGATCTCGATGGCATTGTTTGCCGCCCAACACGGCATGTTGTGGGTTGGGCTTGACCTGAAGCCGGGTAACGACAACAGCCACGGCAGTGTGCACGACCTTAATCGCCTTGGGAGCTGGTTGGGCGCGATGGCGCAGTCCAACGGTGACCAGGGGCCGGATGACGCCCCCATCAAGAGCGACCTCGATACTGCCGCCTATCTGGGCCAAAGGGTAGCAGAGACCGTGCGCCGACTTCGAGCTGTTTGATTCAATCCATCTATCTGATCTATTTTTTTAACAAGGAGCCTCACCATGAAATTTCTTTGCCTCGACATCCCTCAGCCCGGTGCCACCATGGAGCAATACCAACCGCATATGCTGGACGAAGCCCGTCACGCCTGGCAGCTCTATAAAAGCGGTACCGTGCGCGACATCTATTTCCGTCAGGACCGCCCTGGCGTCGCCATCATCGCCGAGGCCGAGTCGGTAGAAGCCGCCAGGACAGCCCTGCGTGAATTTCCGCTGGCAAAGGCCGGACTTCTCGACTGGGACGTCATCCCGCTTGGTCCTTTCCTGAACTGGGAAACACTTTTCGCGTCCGGTAACGCCTGATATATCAGATATGTCCGAGCGATGCCTGGCAGAACTTCATTGCCCTGGCATCCGACACCATCTTGCAATTAAGGGAAAATCGCCATGGTCAAGACCGTTTCATTCACGAACAAAGCCATACAGATTTCGGCGCATCTGCATCTTCCGGACGATTTCCGCGAAGACAAAAAATATCCCGCTCTCGTTGGGATTCATCCCATGGGAGGCGTGAAGGAACAGACCATCGGCGTCTATGCCAAAAGACTGACGGCCTACGGCTTCGTGGTCGTGGTGTATGACTCGTCCCATCAGGGGGAAAGCGGCGGCGAGCCGCGCCTGCTTGAAGACCCCACGATCAGGGTGGAAGACGCGCGCTGTGCAGCAGACTTTCTCACGACGCTGCCGTATGTGGATGACACCCGCATGGGTGTTTTCGGTATCTGTGCCGGCGGTGGATATGCACTTTCCGTAGCGCAGACCGAGCGCCGCTTCAAGGCCGTGGCCGGGGTCAGTGCGACGCCAATGGGTGAGGCAGCCAGGACTATGTTCGGTCAGCCAATTCCAACAGCCGAGCTGATCAAGACGCTGGAAGCGGCAGCCAGTCAGCGCACGGCCGAAGCGCGTGGAGAAAGCACCGTTTTTCTCCCGACAGTTCCAGAACGCCTCGAAGACATCAACGAGAACACGCCAACCATGATGCGCGAAGGCTACGACTACTATCACACATCGCGTGGCCAGCACATGAACGCGCCGGGCTTGTTCCCGCTGACCAGCATGGACAAGATGCTGGCTTTTTCGGTCTTCCCACTGATCCCCGATCTGCTGACTCAGCCTTTGCTCCTCATCGCAGGCAGCATTGCCGACACGAAGATTTTCAGCGATCAGGCCTACGCGCTATCCAACGGGCCAAAAGAGTTGTTCGTAATTGACGGTGCCACTCACATTGCTCTGTACGACGTGCCTGAATATGTGGATCAAGCGGTTACCAAGCTCGCGTCTTTCTTCAGCAGTCTCTAACTTTAATCTTGAGCTTTTTTTGCTTCAAAACAGGAATCTACAATCATGACCAAACTGGCTTCAGAACTCAAACCCATCCTTTTTGTTGTTACCAGCAACGCGGTGAAAGGTGCAACAGGTATCCCGACCGGTTTTAACCTCGCCGAAGTCACTCATCCACTGGAAAAATTGCAGGCGGCGGGCATTCGCGTGGAATTTGCTTCTCCTCTGGGTGGTGCCGCGCCACTGGACGGGCTGGAGGATATGAAAGACCCGGTCATTGCCCATTACTGGGCCGATGCCGATTTTCGCCACGCCATCGCACACACGCTGAATCTGGATGACGTGGACCCTGCACGTTACTCCGCCATCTTCTTTGCCGGTGGCCACGGCACGATGTGGGACTTCCCTGATAGCGCTGCTGCGCAAAAGGCTATCCGCGAGATTGATGCAGCAGGCGGCATCGTCTCTGCGGTGTGTCACGGCCCGGCCGCGCTGGTCAATGCACGCCGTGCCGACGGTAGCCTGCTGGTGGCCGGCAAGCGGCTGGCAGCGTTCACTAATGGTGAGGAAGAAGAAGTGCAATCCACCCATGTGGTGCCTTTCCTGCTGGAGTCTACGCTGATTGAACGCGGCGCGCACCATCAGACCGCCGCCAACTGGGCCAATAACGTGGTTGTTGACGGTCGACTGATCACTGGTCAGAACCCGCAGTCCGCCGCCAGTCTGGGCGAAGCGCTACGTGACGCCCTGTTGGCATGAGCAATTGCTGACGTAGGCCTGGACGCCATACAAAGGGGGAAAAGCATGAAACTGATTTGTGTCGAAGAGCATGTACTCGATCCCGCCATTGGTGGTGCCACGCAGAGCATGGTCCGTGCTCAGGCTCCCTACCTGCCAGACTGGGGCAGCCGCGTGGTGGATGGTCAACAGGTGTCTGATGCCACTCGCCCACACGTCATTGCACCCAGCGAATCGGCCCGCAAGGGACTGGAGATGGGGGCATCGCGTCTGGCCGACATGGACGCCGCGCATATCGATATGCAGGTGCTTTCCTATGGTGGCTTTCCCCAGTTATTGCCGGCAGCGCAAGCCATTGATCTGAACCGTGCAGCCAACGACAGGCTGGCCCTGGCTGCGCAGGCCCACCCAACGCGTTTCGCAGGCTTTGCCACGCTTCCCTGGCAAGCACCTGAAGCAGCGGCGCGGGAGCTCGAGCGGGCGGTCAAAGAGCTGGGTCTCAAGGGGGCACTGATCAATGGCCGTCCCGGTGACACTTTCCTGGACGATGCGCGCTATGCACCCATCCTCGCTGCCTTCGACGAACTGCAGGTACCACTCTATGTGCATCCGGGCCTGCCTTTGGCCGCTGTGCAAGGGCCGTACTACGGCGGCTTCGAGCGTGAACTCGGTGCGCGACTGGCCATGTTCGCCTGGGGCTGGCATAACGAGGCAGGTATACAAGTCGTGCGCATGCTGCTCGCTGGTGTGTTCGACCGCTATCCCCGGCTGCAAGTCATCAGTGGTCATTGGGGCGAGATGGTACCCTTCTTTCTACAACGACTAGAGGACTCCATTCCGCAGGAAGCCTCCGGCCTCCGTCGACCCATCGTGCAGACCTACCGCGAGCATGTGTACGTCTCACCCAGCGGCATGCTCACACTGCCGCATTTTCAGTTTATCCACTCGCTGATGGGGGCAGAGCGCATCCTTTACTCCATCGATTACCCCTACCAGAGTCTGGATGGCGCACGCGCTTTCATTGAGCTTCTCCCGGTCAGTGACGCAGACAAGGCCCTCATTGCCCACGGCAACGCCGAGCGGCTGCTGGGTTTGTGATTGCCTGCAAAAGTAAAATAAAGGAAAAAAACATGAAACAAGAAATTGAAAACAAGGTTGTTGTTATTACCGGTGCCAGCAGTGGACTGGGTGCAGAGACAGCGCGCCATCTGGTGCGCGCCGGTGCCAAGGTGATACTGGGCGCACGGCGATTGGATCGCCTGCAGGAACTAGCGCAAGAACTCAGTCTGAGTGCCGGGAGCGTCGTGCAAACCGATGTCACTGATCACGCACAGGTGCAGGCGCTGGTAGCACGCGCCATCGGGATGTATGGACGCATCGACGTCATGCTCAACAATGCTGGCGTCATGCCGCTTTCACCTCTGGAGATGTTGCGGATAGAGGAGTGGCACCAGACCATAGACGTGAACATCAATGGCGTACTCCACGGCATTGCTGCTGCGTTGCCGCCTATGAAGGCGCAGAAGAGTGGGCAGATTATCAATGTGTCCTCAGTCGCCGGTCATCTCGTGAGTGGTGGTGGTGTGGTCTACAGCGCCAGCAAATTCGCCGTGCGCGCGATTTCCGAAGGACTGCGTAAGGAAGTCAAGCCCTACAACATCCGCTCTACCATCCTCTCGCCAGGTGCCGTGGACACTGAATTGCCTGCTACCACCAAGGCTGAGGGCATGGCGCAGGCCATGCAGGCTTTCTACGAGCGCAACGCCATTCCCGCAAGCAGCTTCGCACGCTGCGTGTTGTTTGCCATCGGCCAACCGGAAGAGGTTGATATCAACGAGATTCTCTTCCGTCCGACACGGCAGGAATTTTGAGATGAAGGTGCATGGCAACGCGGCTTACTTCGAAACTGATCTGCTTTCGCCTTTCCGATTCGAGTGGCCCGAACTGCCTCATGGCGATGTTGTCGTTGATATTTTCTATTCCTGTATTTGCCACACCGATATTCACTTCGCCTGCAACCACGGTAGAGTTACGACCTACCCTGTCGAAGGCTGAACCGTGAACAGTACACTCTTTTACGCCTTCGTTTTTCTCGCTGCCGGCGTCATTTCGGTGCCATTGGCCAAGCGTTTCGGCTTGGGTTCCGTACTTGGTTATCTCATCGCTGGCATCTGCATCGCTCCGGTCATTTCCCTGCTAGGCATCGAAACTCATAGACTTCAGGAGTTTGCGGAGTTTGGTGTGGTAATGATGCTGTTCCTGGTCGGTTTGGAACTGGAACCGCAGAAGCTATGGGAAATGCGGCACAGGCTGGTCGGGTTCGGTGGCCTACAGCTACTTTTGACTGCGCTGGCCGTCGGCCTTGGTGCGAGTCTTGTCGGTCTGAACTGGCAAATGAGTCTGGCTATCGGGATGATAGCAACGGGATCTTCGACGGCTATCGTGTTGCAAACGCTAGGTGAAAAGGGATTGTTGAAAAGTGATGGTGGCGAAGCCAGCTTTGTTGTCTTGTTGTTCCAGGATATCTCGGTCATTCCGGTCCTGGCCCTTTTGCCGCTTCTGGCGAGTCATGAAATTGCTCCCGCTGTGCACGGAGCAACGCCACAGGGTGCTGCCCTCCTGGCTGGGCTGCCTGGTTGGATGAGTGCGCTCGCCACCGTCCTGGCCGTATTATTTATCGTCGTCGGCGGTAATTATTTTTCCAGGCCCATTTTCCGCTTCATTGCCTCGGCACGATTGCGTGAGGTATTCACCGGTGCTGCCTTGCTTTTGGTGATCGGTATCGCGCTGCTGATGACGATGGTCGGTCTGTCTCCGGCGCTCGGAACTTTTCTTGCCGGAGTGGTGCTTGCCAACAGCGAATATCGCCACGAACTCGAAAGCGACATAGAGCCATTTAAGGGTTTGCTGCTAGGATTGTTCTTCATGACTGTTGGCGCTGGTATTGATTTTTCCTACCTGTTCACCAATTGGCCCACAGTCGTTGGCACTACCCTTGCTGTCGTTAGCGTGAAAATCGCCGTGCTATGGACCATTGCTACAATATTCCGTCTTCGCGGTTCTGATCGATGGTTGTTCTCACTAGGTTTGGCACAGATTGGCGAGTTCGCTTTCGTGTTGCTTGGTTTTGCGACTCAGAATGCAGTCATGCCCCAGTCGCTTGCCAAACCACTGCTTCTGGCTGTGGCACTTTCAATGCTCCTGACCCCGATTCTCTTCATTCTGTTCGATAAAATCATCCTTGCGAGAATGATTCGATCGCAAGCCAGAAAAGCGGATGAAATCGATGTTCAAGGCGTCGCCATCATCGTCGGTATCGGTAGGTTCGGACAAATCGTCAATCGGATTCTGCGCATCAAAGGTTATGAAACTGTTGTACTCGATGTGAACGCAGAGATAATAGACACCATGACGACGATAGGCGTGAAGGCGTTCTATGGCGACGGTGCACGACCGGATTTACTGGATGCGGCTGGATTGGCACATGCCCATTTGCTCGTCGTTGCCATCGACGATCGTGAAAGAGTGCTGTCAATCGTCAAGCACGCTAAGCGGTTGCGCCCCGATCTGCATGTCATTGCTCGCGCTTACGACCGGATTCATGTCTATGACCTGTTCAGTGCAGGGTGCAACGACATTGTAAGAGAAACGTTTGACAGCGCGGTACGCGCTGGTCGCTATTCCCTGGAATCCCTGGGAACTGCGTCAGACGACGCTGAATCACTGATAAAAGCCTTTGTTGATGCGGACCGGAAGTCCATGCGCTTGCTTGCTGAACTTCACGACCCGGATATCCCGCCAAACAAGAATTCAGCTTACATAGCCAAGCTGAAGCAGATACGCAGCCAGGAGGCTCAGATGACAAACTCCATTAATTCTACGGATCTTGATCACGATGCTCCAGGTCGGAGATAAGCGGGTTTGGGAATCCAAAAAAAGAGTATTCTCGGCCATTAATTCGCGATGAATCGTCTCTTTAAACATAGGATGTATTTATTTTTATGAAAATTTCATTTGGAAATTTGAATCGATACAAACTTGCCTTCGCATTATTTTTTGTTTGTGGTCTGGCACATGCAAATGATCAATCAGTTACCGGGGATACTATGAAACCAGCGAAAACATCCGAAAACCCCCAATCTGCAAATACATCGTTGTCAGCATATGTACGGTGGTCAGAACTGGAAGTCGATCCCGCACACGTGGAGAGATTCTGGGCTATAGGGAAAGCGAATGTCCGGGAGACCCGCCGCAATGATCCCGGTGTGCTCGCGTTTTACTGGGCAGGAGAGAAGGATCACCCGAACCGCATCCGCGTGCTTGAAGTCTATGCAGACCAGAACGCCTACAAGGCACACCTGGCGTCAGCGCATTATCAACAATTTCGCGATGACTCCAGACCGTTGCTGAAGGGACATGCACTATTTGAAGCAGTGCCTGTGATGCTCGGCACCAAACCGCAATTACCGCCAACTACGGCCGTTGTCCGCATGGCCGAAATTGTAATTGATCCCGCCCGGCTCGACGCCTTCAGAGGGCTCGTCACGGAAGAAATCGAGGCGTCGATCCGATTGGAGCCCAGTGTGTTTGCCATCTATGCGGTTGCACTTAAGGATCACCCGAATCAACTGCGCTTCTTCGAGATATACGCTGATGAAAGCGCATATTTGCAACACCGCAACACGCCCCATTTCCAGAAGTACCTGAATGAAACGAAGGGCATGATTGTGGCCCGCAGACTCATTGAGACTGCGCCCCCTGTTTCATCACCTTGATAGTTCTTTCCGCCAATCTGCGGGAAGCTTGCTGAGCAGGCCCAGCGCAGGTCATTCTATTCCGTAATCACGGGATAAAAAAACACAGATAACAAAGCTGTGTGACAATCATGCTTGTCACCGTGACATTTATCCACAAAAGAACGTATGCAATGTTGTCCTGCACAAGTGAAAGCCCGCCATGACTGAAGCCAGCAAAGCCGTTGCCTTGACTGAAGAAGGCATCACCAAACCATTTATGATCAAGGACGTACCTTGGGATGAATATTCCCACGGCAAGAGTTTTGCCACCCGTTACCAGCAACTGGGGGAATATGGTGGTTGCAAACGGGTTGGTGTGTGCATAGAAGAACTGGCACCCGGCAAGCAAGCCTGCCCCAACCATTATCATCATCTGGAAGAAGAACAAATGATGCTGCTGGAAGGCAGCCTGACTCTGCGTCTGGGCGAACAGACCTATATCATGACGGCGGGTAGTTATGTGGTGTTTCCAGCCGGGCAAAAAGCTGGGCACAGCTTATACAACCATACCGATGCCCCTTGCCGTTACCTGCTCATCGGGGAACGCAATCCGCATGATGTCATCGTTTATCCTGACGGCAACCGCGTCAGCGTGCGGCTGACCGGCGAAGGCTATAACAAGTCAGCCACCATGGAATACTGGGAAGCTGAAAAGGACTGATTTGTTGCCTGGCTGTTGCCAGCTTACCCTCAGCTTACCCTTTTACGACGATATGATGGGTGGGCCATCAATTTGGCAATCCGGGTTCGTATTTCCTCAATTGGTGACATATCCACCCCTGGCACGCCTGAATTATCGGATACTTCAGGCATTGCATCAGTCACAGGAAAGGATAGTTGATGCGTCGCATGTGGCTTTTTTATACGCTGGCCTGGCTTGCCTATTCCATACTCATCGGTTTCGCTATACAGATCGATGGGCTATCAAAAGCACAGTTCGATTTCAAACTGGCACTGACATCAGAAATCAGTACGGTACCAGCTGCCCTGATGCTGGCTTTTATCTGGCCACTGACCGGTTTGATAGAACGCAAGGGATACAAGCCTTTCACCGTCGCCTCCATTCACATCTTGTTGTCTCTGGTATTCGGGATATTTTGGCATTTGCTGGTGAGCTTGTTTATGTGGACCATAGAACATGCTGACTATATCATTCCCGACCGGCCTTTAAGTGCTTTTATCTGGCCTTTCCTGTACAGTCTGATGATGTATGGCGTCGTTGCCAGTATTTTTCATACGGTGCGCTCCAGCGAGGCCAGGCGTTTGCAGGCATTGGCCACCAGCCAGGCACAGGGCCTGCTGGTGCAGGCTGAACTGGCCAGCCTGCGCAACAAGCTCAATCCGCATTTTCTGTTCAATACCCTGCATTCCATCATCGCCCTGATGCGTAAGGACGGCAAGGCTGCCGAAGCAGCTTTGTTCCGCTTTTCCGACATGCTACGCTATGTGCTGGATACAGAAAAAACTGGCAGCACCCATGTGACGCTGGAGGAAGAATTGAATTTTGTGCGCGACTACCTGAATCTGGAAGCCCTGCGCCTGGGACCAAGACTGCATGTGGACTGGTCACTGGATGAGGCAGCTGCAGGCTATGGCGTACCCGCCCTGAGCATACAGCCGCTGGTGGAAAACAGTATCAAGCATGCTTTTAATCCGCGCAGCCAGCCCGGCCATTTGTTGATACGTACCAAACTCAGAGCGCTGCAAAGCGAAGTGGATATCACTATCAGGGACGATGGCCCGGGCGCTGAACTGGCAAAGGTACTGACATCCAGCGGCATTGGTGTTAAAACGGTGGAAAGACGCCTGCAGCTGGAATATGGCAAACGTGCCAGTTTCAAGATTCAAACCGCACCAGGGCAGGGTTTTGAGATATGCGTGACCATACCGCTTGCTCCGATTTAAGTTATATCATTTACCCAATTTTCTGAACACACCATGAAACAGAAAACCGCCTTTATTGCTGAAGATGAGCCACTGGCAAGGGAAGTCTTGCGTGATGCCATTTGCAACCGTCAGGAACTGAGTCTTATTGGTGAAGCCGCTGATGGTGTCAGTGCCCTGACCCAAATCAATCTGCTCAAGCCTGACGTGGTATTTATGGACATACAAATGCCGGAAATGACAGGTCTGGAAGTCTTGCGTCGTCTCAGTCATTTACCCGACATTATTTTCACCACGGCGTATGATCAGTTTGCAGTAACAGCCTTTGAACTGCATGCCGTTGATTACCTGCTCAAGCCCTTTTCACATGAACGTTTTGAAGCGGCCGTGGACAGGTTGCTGGAAGCACCACCTTCGCTGCAAGCCATGGAACATGCACTGAACCTGGCCGCAGGTCGTGAGACGGGTCGCCTGGAAAGAATACTGGTGCGTGACCGCGGCCATATCTTCCCGGTGAATGTGAACGATATCGCCTACCTGAAGGCAGACGCCAAATACACCGCCATCATCGTCGGTGACAAGACCTACCTGGTCAGACTGGGTATTTCAGAGCTGGAAACCCGGCTCGATCCGGCACGCTTCATACGCATACACCGTTCGCTGCTGGTGAACCTGGATTTTGTAGAATCGATGAAAGCCGATGAACAATCGCAATTGCGCCTGCATATGCGTGACGGCAGTATCTTGCTGGCCAACCGGGAAGCGTCGAGGATGCTGCGGGATATGTCGATTTAAATGCGGTCGATTTAAATGCGGTCGATTTAAATGCGGTCGATTTAACTGCAGTCGATTTGATATTTGGTCCGCAGGTAATGCACCCAGCGGACACACAATACGCTTATCCAATTAACGGCGATGCGGTTCCCAGTGACCTTCCCTGAAATGCCAGCCATTGCCAACGCGTTCCCAGTGATGCCCTACCCAGTAATGGCCGGGCCGTGGGGCTGACCAGTAACCACCGTGCCAGACGTGGCGGCCACCTTCCCAGAACCAGGCACCACCTATCCAGACATAGCCAGCAGTAGGTGGAACACCTACCACTTCTGCGTAAGGCGCAGGCGGTTCGTTCTGCACTATGATCGTTTCGACCGGATAAGGCTGCGGTGTATACACAGGTTGTGCATGATAAACCGGCCGCGGTGCCACCACGCAAGCCGACATCAATGTTGCTACGGCGACAGCCGTTAGACAGAGAGGAATGGTTTTCATTATATTTACTCTTTACAAATCTGCCGCAAGCCGCGGCTAGCATGATTGCCCTGTGTTGATAATAACGGTAAAAATAAACAGGCTGTTGACCGCTCTTTGTAAAGAATTGAAACAGGGTTTAGCAGATATTATTTGAGGCCCGGTTTTGTAACAAACTAAGGCAGATAATTGCAACAGATACAGATGAACCAAATTGCTGTCAGATAGTCATGTATAAAGTGTCATCAGACATCAGGAGCAGGAATTGATATTCAAAAGAAATTTATTCAGCAATGCAGGCATGGCGCTGTCTCTACTGATGGCAGTTGCCGCGGCCAGTGCCCAGACGGTATTCCCAGGATCTGTCTGGGAAGAACTTCCTTCGGCCACTCAAACGGCAACCTGCCGTCAGGCTCAGACTGAAGCGCAACATTTGCTGGAACAGCAAGCCAGTACGGCTTTGCTGTTTATCCGCGATGGTCGCGTGTTGTTCAGTTATGGCCGTACTGATGTACCTGGCATCATCGAATCGGCACGTAAAAGCATCTTGTCCATGTTGTATGGCAAGTATGTGGAAAATGGCACGATAGACTTGGACAAGACCCTGGCGCAACTGGGCATTGATGATGTCGGTGGTTTGCTGGACAGTGAAAAACAGGCACGCGTTCGTGATTTGCTGACTGCGCGCTCTGGCGTATTCCATGCGGCAGCCAATACTGGCGATGACCTGTCCAGCGCACCCGCACGTGGTTCACAAGTACCAGGCAGCTACTTTTTATATAACAACTGGGATTTCAATGTGGCAGGTACGGCACTCGAAAATGCCACACATAAAAGTGTGTACCAATTGTTTGATGAAGATATCGCCAAGGCTCTGCAATTGCAGGACTTTCAACTGAGCGCGCAAAAAAAGTTTGGCGACACCAGCAAGTCCCGGCACTTGCCATACCATTTTTTATTGTCTACCCGTGACATGGCCCGCCTGGGCTACTTGGCCCTGCATCAGGGTAACTGGAACGGCAGGCAATTGATACCGGCAGTCTGGATGCAAAAAACCACCAGCATGTTCACACCATCATCTGCCATGCATCCCGCCACGACTGCCGCCCGTCATGTCGGGTATGGTTATATGTGGTGGGTACTGGAAGAACCGGCGACCTCACCCTTATACCAGGCGTATATGGCCTGGGGTTTGCATGGACAATATGTACTGGTCATCCCGCGCCTGCAAATGGTGATTGCCCATCAGCGCAAAGTGCCGCTGGATGGTAAATGGGATGTCCCCAAAGTCGGCAAGCAGGCTTTTCTGCATATTGCCACCACATTAGCAGGAGCCTGTCAGCAGTGAAACTTGACCTTGAATTTGCAAAAGCGGAAGACGCGGTGGAACTGGCGGAATTGCGCGTGCTGGCCATGCGCCCCAGCCTGGAAAAAATTGGACGTTTTGACGCCACGCGTGCACGACAGCGGTTGCTGGCGAATTTTTCCCCTGAATATACCCGGCATATTCTGGTGGATGAGGAACGTGTAGGTTTTATGGTGCTAAGACCGCAGGGAGATGATTTTCTGCTCGATCATCTATACCTGCATCCAAAGCATCAGGGACGTGGGATAGGCGCAGCGACACTGGCCTTGCTTATGGCAGAAATGGATGCACAGGCCAGGACCTTGCATGTAGGCGCTTTAAATGGCAGTGACGCTAACCGCTTTTACCAGCGACACGGCTTTGTTTTGCGGGAAAGCACAGAATTAGACAATTATTATGTGCGCCAACCCATGAACAATTCTGCGGCCAACCCGAAGACCTGATTGCTTCGGGCGGCGAGGGCCAATTAATTTTTCGGTGGTGGAGGCGGTGGTGCACTTGCCTGCCCTTCACGTGGGCCAGGCGGGCGCTCAGGACGGGCGAACAGACCTTTGGGCGATGTTGTACAGGTCGCCGACATCTTGTCTCCGCGTGGTGTGGTGATCTGCACTACCGCACCTTCCTTCTTGTCCTTGCAGGCTTCAAAGGCTTGCGGCGGCGGTTCACGCCGGGGAGGTCCGTCTTTGCCTGCCTCAGGTGGTTTTTTCTGGTCACCATAAGGTGGTTGAGGTTGAGCGTGCCCGGTATTGCTCAGTGCCAGTATCATCAGCAAGATACTGGCGCGTGACAGGGATAGCAGCGGTTTCATATTTTTCCTTTGCATCAGTCGGTTACAGGAACATCAGTTAATTCCAGAACTGATGGTGCCGCAGAAATATGGAGAAAAAATGAAGCTGTATCTGTTTTTTTTGCATCTTCACAAATCCGCCTTACGGGCTGGCCTGCATACTGACACTGATTCTGTCATACCTGCCAAAATTGTCAAAGGCGGTAATATCGTAACGCCCTGCCTGCGGGAATTCGATCAACTGCGACTGGCTGGCAGCCTTGTTGGCAACGATGCGGCCATTCACCATCCAGCTGATGTCTGCCTGCGAGCCGCGAATTTCCAGACGTGCCCTGGGTAAGTCCTTGCTGCTTGCCCGGTGCAATATCTCGCCGTCACTGAGGCCGACGATTTGTATATTGTCATCGGCCTTGTAGATGGCGGCGCATTCCGGTGCCCACGCCGGTGGCAACGCGGTTTTGCGCAGACCAGCATCCAGCCAGGGGCCCAACGATGATGGCCAGCGTGCAGCCTGCCGGGTTTCACTGGCATGTCTGGTGCATTCAGAGGTGACCCGCAGGCCAGTCTGGGTATCCACCAAATAACTGAAGACCGGCGTTGTGGCTTTCAGTCTGTCGGCAAAGCTGGGTGGTGCTGTGGCATTCAACAGCCACGCTGTGCGTTGTACCGGACACAGGCTGGCGTCGGCCAGGTCACTGGCACGGGTGCCCAGTGGCCAGCAGATTTTTTCCTGGCTGACTGAGGCTGGCGGTGAATTGGGAGCAGGGTTGCGGCCATCTGGCAGCGCGGTAAAAATATCGACCAGCAAAGGGGCCGCAACATTGGCGCCAAAGAAGCCGGGATTGGGTGTACCGTCGGGCCGGCCTACCCATACACCTATGCTGTAGCGATTGCTGACACCAATCGCCCAGGCATCACGGAAACCAAAGCTGGTGCCGGTTTTATAGGCGATGCCACGGTAACTGCCATTGCCTTCCACCGCCCGGGCTACAGGGCCACCAGTTTCCAGAATGTCGCGCACGATGAAGGCGGCTCCTTCGCTCATCATCCTTTGTTCTTTGCGTGGGGCATTTGGTGTAAGACGTGGCACGCCAGCCATGCCTTTGCGTGCCAGTGAGGAATAGGCCCCTACCAAGTCTTCCAGCCTGGTGCCAGCACCACCCAGAATGACGCTCAGATTCGGTGCGGCACCACGCGGGAAATCAAGTTTCAATCCACCACGTCTGAGCATGGAAACAAAATTGTCTGACCCCAGTTGTTCCAGAACTTCCACCGCCGGTACATTCAGGGATTTCACCAGGGCTTCGGACACACTGACCGGGCCATTGAAGTTCTGGAAAAAATTCGCTGGCTGGTAACCGGAAAAAGATTGCGGCGTATCCGACAGCAGCGATTCTGAATGAATCAGACCTTCATCCATGGCAAACCCATACAGGAAGGGTTTCAGTGTTGATCCCGGTGAACGCGAGGCCCGTACCATATCCACATCACTGAAGCGCTTGCGGTCGCTGAAGTCGGCTGAACCGGCATAGGCCAGCACTTCAAAAGTCTGGTTGTCCATCACCATCGCTGCCATTGATACATGCGGTGGCAGCAGGCGTATGCGGTCAGCCAGCAGGGTTTCTACAGTTTGCTGGCTTGCCGGGTCGACCGTGGTCCGGATCACGTTTTGCTGACCTGCATCCATCGTGTTACCAGCCGATTTACGCTCGCGTCTGGCCTGCTGTTTCATACGCAGCGCCAACAAAGGAGCCAGCAGGGGTTCGCGCACGGTCTGGGCGACCACAGGCTCGCTCAACGCATCGGCAACGATGTCCTTGCTCCAGCGGTCTGCCATGCGATTGATGAGCTTGTCGCGTGCCTGTTGCGCACGCTGTGGATAACGGTCTGGTCTTAATACCGAAGGCATTTGTGGCAAGACGGCCAGCAGGGCCGCTTCGGCATGCGTGAGATGACTGGAAGGCTTGCCCAGATAGGCACGGCTGGCTGCTTCCACCCCTTCCAGCACGCCACCCATGGGGGCGTAGTTCAGGTAGAGCGTGAGGATTTCTTTTTTTGAATAATGCGCCTCCAGTTGCAGGGCGCGCGCTACCTGTTTCAGTTTCCCGGCCACGGTATGTGGTGTCGGATCAATGATGCGAGCCACTTGCATGGTGATGGTCGAACCGCCCGAGATGATGCGGCCATTGTGCAGCCATTGCCAGCCTGCGCGCAGCATGGACAGCGGGTTGACGCCAGGGTGCCACCAGAAAGCACGGTCTTCATAGCCGGTCAATGCCTGTACATAATAAGGCGAGACTTCGTCCAGGCTGATCGCATGCCGCCAGATATGGTCTTTGTCGGGAAAGGCGCGCAGGGGCGAGCCATCGCGCGCCAGCACTACCATCGCATACGGTGAATCACGACCTGGTGGCGGTAGTGGAAAAGCAAGATCCAGCAACACCAGGCTGACGAGTAAGAAAGCAGTAGCTGCCCAGATTTTTTTACAGAAAATCAGAGTCTTACCCAAGCCCAACAAGACAGCTTTTATTTCTGGATAGCGTTTCATGGTTGACATATCCGAAGACTCGGAACTATCCGTGGTAGTGCTACCACGGATAGTTCATTACTTGCCGTTTTCTACGATAGTGATGACATCCTGGCCACCGCTTAGCCCATACAGTTCTGGCCGGTACATGTTTTCCGCATACAGTGGTGGTATCACGAACCTGCCTGGTGTGACCGCACGGGCGACATAGAACAGTTCCAGCACTGCGGTGTCCAGATTCATGGCGGCGACAAACCGGTCTTCGCGGAACTCCACCCGCTTGATACGTTCGTCACGCATGGCATCTTGCGGCGACAAGTCATCGATCTTCAGTGTGTTCAATTGTTCTCCGTTGACGATATTCAGGTTTTCGATTTCCAGTCCGGCTGGCACGCGGTCGATGATCATGCCGTAGCCAAACGGGCTGCTGGCACGTGCCGTTACACGCACGATGACGACTTCACCCACATTCAGCGGACGACCACTGATTTCCTTGCCATCGGGTGTGTACATCTTGCGTCCCAGTTCGATGACATCTTTTTTCTCGGCTGGCATCTGGACTGGATTACCGCTCAGTGACAGTTCCACATACAGCGGGTCTTTGCCCTTGTTGGTCAATTTCATGCCACTCGCCAGCTCAGTTGCATTCACTTCGCGGAACAGCATGCCCTTGTCAGACATATCTTCGGTTTTGCCGTTGACATTCAGGCTGCCACTCCAGGCTGTATTGGCGGTGTTGGCGTAGGACCGGCCAACCAGGAACAGTGCCAGTTTTTCCTGTGTGCTGTGATACCGGTGTTTTTGCATTTCATTGGCAATCACAGGTATTAGCTTGTCGCGGCCAGGGATGCTGATCTGGTGCTTGTCCAGCAGTGCATATGACATGGCGACATCACGCAGCTCGCTGCCATAGTCATACCACCAGTAACCACCATTGCGTTCTTTCTTCAAGCCTTCAGCCAGGGCGATATCACTCCTGCCCTTGTCACCCATTTGCTTGAGAGCGATACCCAGGTGTACCAGTGACAATGCTGAAGGTGCCTGTGCACGGTATTCATGCAACTGGCGCAGGGTGGCCAATGGGGCCTTGTTCTGCCGTGACAACACATAGGCACCATGGGCCAACACATCAAAATGGCCATTGTCGTCGCGACGGTTTTCCCATGAACGGTAGCTGCTGGTGACGGCTGCAGTATCAGCGGCGATGGTGGCAGGCATGCGTGCCACACCTTCCTGCAAGCCACGCAACAGGTAGTCGAGCGCCTTGTTATACATGGCATCCGGCACATTGAATCCCTGTTCACGCGCATCCATCAAAAAGCCGGTGACATAGGCAGACAGCCAGTAATCCGCATCATAGCGACCGCCCCACAGACTGAAACTGCCATTCGTAGCCTGCATGCCAGACAAACGCGCTACCGCCTTGCCCACGACTTCAGTCCTTTGTTCAAGACTGAAGGGTTTCAGTCCAAAACGTTTCGCGTTTGCCTCATCAATGAACAGATAAGGATAAGCGGTACTGGCTGTCTGTTCCGCACAGCCATATGGATACGTCAACAGACCCTGTATCGCCGCTTTGACGTCAATCGGTGGCTTGTTGGATACCGTCAGGTGAGCCAGCAGTGAAGAACGATGCAGACCACCGAGTTCGGCATCGCGGATATCCAGGCTTTCACCTGGTTTGACACTCAGTCTGCGGGTGATTTCTGCCTGCGGTGTGCCAGCCTGTACCGCCAGAGTAAAGTTCCTGGCGATTTTCAGCTTGCTGCCATTGATATTCAGGCTGATATTTTGCAGGCCAGTCTGGGCTCTGGCTTCAACCGGGAAGCGCAAAGTACGCTTTTCCTGGTCTTTCAGGCTCAGGCTGCGTTCTGCTTCACCCAGCTTGAGCGCAGCACCACCATTCAGGCTGACTTTCAGGTTCTGTACCGCACCGGACAGATTATGCAGATCAAGTGCCAGCACAGCGGTATCACCCACGGTCATAAAGCGCGGTGTAATCAGTTCCGCCACCAGCGGTGCTGCTACCGTCATCTCGGCATCTTTGGCACCAAAGCGTTCTGCGCCAGCCACCACTGCCATCAGACGCAGCGTGCCATTGAAATCCGGTATCGCCACCGGTATTTCGGCTTCACCCTGCTCATTCAGTTGCACGGGGCCGCTGAAGATATCGACCAGCCTGACCCTTTTCGGCAGGTTACTACTTGGTTTGCTGGCAGTGGCATCACCACCAAATTTGAGCTTGCCTTTCTGGCCCTGCATTTTTTCTATCAGGCGACCATACACGTCATGCTGGTCAGGGCCATAACGCAGCTTCCCGAAAAAGAAGGCCAGCGGATCAGGCGAAGCAAACTTGGTGATATTCAAAATACCGGTATCCACTGCAGACAAGGTAACGATGGTTTTCTGGCCTTTGGCTTCTGGCACTTTGACTTTGACCTTGACCGTGGTTTCTGGCAGCACCTTGACCGGTGCTTCCAGGTTGACCACGTATTTACGGTCGCTTCTTTCCAGTGGAATATGGGCCAGACCCAGTGCACGCGCCGGTGTCACCTTGTCACCTTCATTACCGGGACGCAGGACCACCACCGAGACATACAGGTCATGACGCTTCCATTCCTTGTTGAGCGGAATATCGATGCTGGTGCTGTCGGCACCAACAGTCATGCGTTTCATCCACAGCGTGCTATCGCCTTCCAGCGTGATCAGGGCTTCGCCCTTGTGCGGTGGCGTGAAACTCAGGTGCACTGTGTCACCATCCTTGTAGCTGGGCTTGTCGAGCTTCATGCTGACTTTGTCTGGCCGGCTACCCTGGGTTTCATCATCCTGTGCATGCCAGCCAGCATAAAAGCGGTAGACGGTTTGCAGCCTGGTGTCCGGGTCCAGCACTTCCACCCGATAATGGCCATACCCTACTGGCAGGCGCAATTTGCCCCTGCTGTTGGCTGGGACAGTGACGCTGGAAGTGTCCACTAGTTCATCCGTCTGGGTAAAGCCGGATTGCCAGCCATGCTGGTTTTCATAACGCCAGTAATAATTGCGGTCTTCACGGAACAGGCGTACCGGCAGCGCAGGTGCTGCCAGCAGCTTGCCCTCTCTGTTGGTGCGGATAACTTCAAATTCTACCGGACTGTTTTCCGGCGCATATTCGCCATTGAACAGAGGACGCAAACCCACCAGATTGGATGCTGGCCAGATCACATTTTCCAGGCTACGAACGACAGGACGGCCACCGGTTTCCAGCAGGCTGAGCGTGGTGCGTATGGTGAAAGGCGAACGGCGTTTGGCTGCTGCTGACAGATCCAGTTTGACATTGGCCTTGCCCTGGTTATCGAGCTGGCTGGCTTCCAGCTCAGTACGTACCTTGACTTCATTTTCGGTGACATCACCAAATTCAAAACCGGGGAATTGCTTGACCAATGGATTCTGGTTACGCTCCAGTTGGGTCACGCCCAGCAGACGGTTGCCGGCAGCTGGTGCACCATATAAATAATTGCCGACTACATCGACGCTATAGTTGCTGTCGGCTGTGAGCACCGTCTGTTTGCTGCTGAGGTCGAGCTTCATGCGTTCTGGCAAAAATTCTTCGACGCCGAAACGGAATACAGTCGCCGGTATTTTGTCAGCCGGATCAGCACGCAATTCCAGCGTCCAGAAACCGGTCGGAGCATCCGCAGGTATTTCCAGGTGTTTTACCATATAACCAGCAAAGCGCTGGTCAGGACGCCAGGTGGTGGTCAACTGGTCCTTGCCATCCGGACGTTTCAGCCTTGCCTGTATGGCCTGTACTGGCACACTGCGACCATCGGCATCGCGTGCCAGTACCGACAGGTCAAACTGTTCACCCGGACGATACAGGTCACGGCCAGCATAGGCGAACAGGCGCATCGCCTTGTAGGGCGCGCCGGTAATATCATATTCAGACAAATCCAGTGCCGGTTCTTTCAGTGGCAGTACGGAAATCTGCTCGCCTTTACGTGCCAGCACGACCTGGGCATTCTTTGGCTGATCAGCAAAACGGGCATGGCCGTCAGCATCTGTTTCTGCGCGCGCAATCGCCTTGCCCTTTTCATCCAGCCATGAAATCTCAACGCCGCTGACTGCCTTGCCATCCGTCAGCGAGCTGACAAAGGCATCGGCAGATTTTTCATACAGGCGGGTTTGCAGACCGAGGTCGGTGACATAGAAATAGGTCGTCTGGAATTCCGTCAAAAAGCGGCCAGGCACGCTCATGACGGCGATATACACACCAGGCTCGCGCACTTCCTTGATATCTTCTACCGGGATATAGGTGACACTGCGTTTATTCGGTTTTTGCTCAGTCAGAAAACGACCCTGATACACGCTATCGCTATGCGCCTTCATATCGTCGAGCAGATAGCTGGATACAGCGCCATGCAGGCTGGTACGCATGTAGCCATAATTGTCATCTGGCGTATCCTCAGACGCCATGGATTTGCCATTGATGACCTTATCCAGAAAACGTGGCAGCTGTTCATTTTTCACACGCATGAACTGCACATCCACTTCAGGGATGTTGACCGTCACCACAGGCAGACCACCATTCTGTTTGGCTGGCAATACCATGCCATTGCTGGCGAAATAATAGGACGGTGCAACCGGCGAAGTCAGTACGGAATAACGCATTTCCGTAGCCAGCGTCTTGCCATTGCGTGCAGGCAGACCGGGTTGCACCCGTATCACATAACGGTTTTGTGGCTTGATGTGCGGGAAGTACAGCAGGCGTGGATTGTCGCCTCTGACCCAGGCACCGCTCACCAGTTTGCCACCCTTGCTGTCGGTATCTTCAGCCTTGGTACTGACGTTGCTGACGGTGCTGAAGGTGCTGACTTTCGGCTTTTGGCTATGGTCATCGAGATCATCGTTGGCGTCGGCATCGCCTGCTGGCTTTTCTTCTTTTTTCAGATCGGCAGCCGACAGCGGCATTTCAAATACCTGCAGGTATTGCTCGTAATTTTTACCGGGGTCGAGCGGCAGGCTGAAAGTCAGTGCCAGAGCAGGTGCACCATCCAGGTTGCGGTCATTGGCATCCACCAGGACAAAAGCTGCGTTCGGATCATCATGCGTTTCCACACTGGGTACAGTGCGGCTGGTTTTGAACCAGTAGGCACCACCGATGAATACGAGAATAACGGCGAACAGCATCGCCATTTTGAACGATTTGTTTTGCATTTTGCTTCCCTGGCAGAATCGGCGATACAAGATGAACAGCTAAAATTTTGTACGTCGATTATGGCACTGACATTGCCAGGATTTCTATTTGTTACGATACCTTCCGGTGTTACGATTTCTTCCGGGGTGGGGGATATAGCGGACTTTTGCGTGGGACGTTCAGGAAGGATGGCGGGACAGATTTAGCGTGGCAAGAAAGCGCCTCAACGCAGCGTGATTACCGACGAAATTTGTGATGAGATTTGCGACCGGCGATGCCGGTCGCGTCCCTGTTTATTGAGGATGATTCAATGAGGGCGAACGATCTCAGTAAGGCTCAAAACTGATCTGATACTTTTTCAAGACATCCAGCATCAAATGCTTCCATGGTCCGTTAGGTGACCAGACCTTGCTGACAGCTTCATAGGCCAGGGCAGGGTCTTCCTTGCCAACTACGACGCGGTACAGGAAGACCATGGTGGATGCACGCATATTCACCTGGCAGTGCACCAGCACCTTTTTATCTCCCAGCCCTTGC
Organism: Undibacterium sp. GW821-FHT11B02; assembly: GCF_058808955.1. Classification (NCBI taxonomy): domain Bacteria; kingdom Pseudomonadati; phylum Pseudomonadota; class Betaproteobacteria; order Burkholderiales; family Oxalobacteraceae; genus Undibacterium; species Undibacterium sp. GW821-FHT11B02. The sequence goes on from NZ_JBXASD010000001.1 coordinate 613,508, forward strand.
AGGATGGCGGCAAAAGTCTCGTAGTCTTTGACGGTAGGTTTGTTGAAAACGATGGGGATGTTCACAAAGACCATGTTCTGGCGGCCAACGATCAGGTGTTCTTCACGCACGGCGTCAGATACATTCGGCGGGGCCAGGTAGATGACGGCTTCGTAGCCTTGTGCAGCCAGGCCTTCCAGCGCTTTGGCCGTGGGCTGGCCAGAGCTGGTCAGTTGTGCGGTGATGGGGATGACATTCGGCGCTTCCAGACTTTGCGCGTGGCCAAGGGGTGAAACACCAGCTAATAATGCGGCGCAGATACCTGTGGATAAGCTTGTTGATAAGCCTGTAGACAAGTATGTGGGTAAGTATGTTGATAAAGCTGTGGATAACAATCTGGATAGTGCGCGCATGTTCAGGTTCCCGGGTTAATTGGCATTTCAAGCGTCGGCATAGTGGCATCGCGGCAGATGCGCCAGATTGCAGGTACAGGGTGTGCTATTTTTTTGGCGGCACCTGTGCTTGCACGATCTGCCCCAGATCCTTGCCTTGCTGCGCCAGCAGGCTTTCCAGCGCAGGCATCAGCGGCCCCAGGGTTTCTGCCAGCATATTGCGTACGGTATCGACCACAACCTGGGTGGTTCGTTCAATTTCTATATTCAGACTGGCACCGGCTTTCTTTTCAGCAAAGACGGTCATGCGCAGGGTTTCGGGTATCAGCCAGACTTCAAACCAGGCTTCTTCGCGGTTCACTTCGGCGATAGTCAGGCTGGCACCGTTGATGGCGATATAGCCTTTGGCGAAGATATAGCGCATCCATTCAGGCGGAACGGCGATACGTATCACATAATTGTTTTCCAGCTCGCGTATCTGGGCGATATGAGCCTTGAAGTCAATATGGCCGGACAAGGGGTGGCCGCCGATTTCTGCTCCATCCTTGGCTGCTCGTTCTACATTCACCCGTCCATCAGGCTGGTATTCACCCAGGGTGGTGATGGCCAGGCTTTGCTGCATGACGTCGAATTCTGCCGCGTTGTCGCCAAGCAGGGCGGTTACCGTCAGGCAGACGCCATCAACCGCAACGCTGGCACCGATTTCCAGGTCTTTGCAAAAACCGGAAGGAAACTCCAGTTGATAAGTCCGCAAACCGGTCTTGTCACTGAGTTGTGCGATGCGGGCGATGCCCTGAACGATGCCTGTAAACATAGATAGATACAAAAATGAGGGAATATGATGATTGTATGCGATGTTGCTGGCGCCGTTGTTCAGTTAACGGTCGTTCAGCTATCAAGTGTTACATCATGTTCCAACTCCGGCACCAGGTTGGAATGCGTCATGTTCACCAGATTCCGGCGCAGCCACTGATGGGCCAGATTGCGACTATCCCTTTCATGCCACAGCATATCGACATGCACATCGGGCATACTGAAAGGTAGCTCTTGCCAGACCAGTGCTTCCGTCATGCCGGTGGCAGAAATCAGATGACGTGGCAAGACGGTCAGCAAGTCGGAATTGGCAACCACCCGGCCGCCGGTAAAAAATTGATTAACAGTCAGCAAGATACGCCGCTCACGTCCCAACTGGCTCAGTGCTTCATCAACCAGGCCATGGGCACGACCAGAAAAACTCACCAGCAGGTGTTTTGCATTGCAATAATCGTCTATGGTCATGATGCGGTTTGCCAGCGGATGGTCTTTCCGCATGACGCAAACATAATGCCCTGAATACAATCTTTCATGACGGATCGCACTATTGGCCGAACCTTGTCCACCAGTTAACTGGGCTACTACGCCGGGGAAAAAGCCGACGGCGATATCAATATCACCACGTGTCAACATGGGACGTGGTTCCCGCGTGGTCAGCGGCACCATGCGCATGGTAACCCCCGGGGCTTCCTTTTCTACGGAGCGTACCAGGGTTGGCATCCACAATGCTGCCGTCGCATCCGCCATTGCCAGGCGGAAAGTTGTTTGTGTTTTTGATACGTCAAAAGTGGTCGGTGCAATGGCGCTTTCCAGGCTGGAAAGCGCCTGGCGTATAGCTGGCCACAGGGTTTCTGCACGCGGTGTTGGTTTCACGCCATAGGCGGTACGTATCAATAGTTCATCACCAAGGGAATGGCGCAGCCGTTTTAAGGCATTTGAAACCGCTGGCTGGGTCATGGCCAGCTTGTCGGCAGCGCGTGTCAGGTTTTGTTCGATCATCACCGCATCGAAAACACGTAAAAGATTCAAATCCAGTGTCAGGAAGTTCATGCTATTTGCTCCCAGCAGGAAATAAAAACAATTATTCACGAAAAGAATAATGGATATGATAAATCAAAATTAGATTTATATGGTGCGCCGCAATATTATGATGTCATTACAAAGTGAAAAAAAAGTGGAGTGAATCATGTCTTTCTTAAATATTGCCTTTCCTGTCGCCAGTGCATTGCCTGTTTCCCAAATGGCTATCAGTACCGTTATTGGTTCCGCCCGTCCTTTGCTGGGCTTGGGTATCCTGGCTACCATGTTGGTCGTTTTCAAACCATTGCTGGTTGGCATGTTACGTGCTGCCCTGTTGGTGATCAACCCTAAAAAAACGCGTGAAGAAAAAACCGCTGGTCGCAATTTGCGCAATATGCTGGCCATCCGCCGCATTGCCAATGACCTCGACGGTGTATCGCCTAATATGGCTGCAGAATTGCGTGCCCTGGCTGCCCGTGGTTAATTAGCAAACATAATTTGCAAACAGATACGGTTTAAATTTATGCAACATTCTTCAACATATTCTGGCATGTCTGTCGCGATGGCTCAGTCAACGGCTGTCAGTCGTCAGCCTCGTGCAGTGGCAGGTTCGAAAAGCCTGGCATCCATGTTGCCGACGATCCTGACGACCGGGGTGGTTACTCTGGTCGCCAGTGCTGCCATGCGTTTGTTGTGGATAGGTTTCAGTAATGACTTTTTTGCTGCGTGGATGGAAGCCTGGCTGACGATTTGGCCTATCGCTTTTCCGGTAGCCTATCTCAGCAAGCCTTTGGTGAACCGGCTGGCGCGTAGTCTAAGCAAGCCTTTGCCAGTAGCAGAGTTGCCGCAGGCAGGTGGCCTGGGTGTAAATGCCATCATGCAGGTATCTGAGCAGGCTACGGCAAAAAGTGGCCTGAAGCGCAAGCCGCTCTTGTTGCCCGTACATCGCTAGGATTTACCTTAGTGACTGATAGAAAGCCGTCCTCGTTGACGGCTTTTTTGTTATTTGCGTGTGTCATTTGCGCGTGCTGTTTCCGGATATTGTCTTTTCTGATGTGCGTGTTGGCAAAAACAAAAAAGCGACCGAAGTCGCTTTTTTTACTTGAGGCGGGAAAAATCAGGCTGCAAGGCGTTTTTCCAGTGCAAGCCGGGTGGCTTCCAGTTCTGCTGGCAGATGGTAAGCCAGTTTTTCAAACAATTCAGTATGCAGTTTCAATTCTGCTTCCCAAGCTGCTTTGTCTATGGAGGTGATGGTATTGAACTGCGCTTCAGTGAAGTTCAGGCCTTCCCAGTTCAGGTCGGTATAGCTAGGTGTAATACCGAAGATATTTTCCACGCCGTGGGCTTCGCCTTCAATACGTTCCAGCATCCACTTTAATACGCGCATATTGTCGCCGAAACCTGGCCAGACAAATTTTCCATTTTCATCTGTACGGAACCAGTTAACACAGAAAACTGCTGGCAGCTTGCCGCCGGTAGCTTCGATTTTCTTGCCCATGTCCAGCCAGTGCTGGAAATAGTCGCTCATGTTGTAGCCCATAAAAGGCAGCATGGCGAATGGGTCGCGGCGAACCACGCCTTGCTGGCCTGCGGCGGCGGCGGTCGTTTCTGAACCCATGGTCGCAGCCATGTACACACCTTCTGTCCAGTTACGTGCTTCTGTTACCAGCGGTACGGTTGTGGAACGACGGCCGCCGAAGATAAAGGCTGAAATGGGCACACCAGACGGATCATCCCAGGCAGGGTCAATCACAGGGTTCTGGATTGCCGCCACGGTAAAGCGGGCGTTTGGATGGGCGGCTTTACGGCCAGTTTCCTTGGCGATTTCCGGTGTCCAATCCTTGCCTTGCCAGTCGATCAGGTGTGCCGGGGCTTCCTTGCTCATGCCTTCCCACCAGACATCGCCGTCATCAGTCAGGCCGACATTGGTGAAGATGGTATTGGCTGTCAATGACGCCATGCAGTTGGAGTTGGTGGCGGTATTGGTGCCAGGTGCGACGCCGAAATAACCAGCTTCAGGGTTGATCGCATACAGACGACCATCCTGGCCAGGTTTGATCCAGGCAATGTCGTCACCAATGGTGGTGACTTTCCAGCCCTTGATAGCAGGAATCAGCATGGCGAAATTGGTCTTGCCGCAAGCTGACGGGAAAGCTGCTGCCACATAATGCTTTTTACCTTCTGGTGATTCCACACCAAGGATCAGCATGTGTTCGGCCAGCCAGCCCTGGTCGCGCCCCATGGTGGACGCGATACGCAGCGCAAAGCATTTTTTGCCCAGCAAGGCATTGCCACCGTAACCTGAACCAAAAGACCAGATTTCGCGGGTTTCAGGGTAATGCACGATGTACTTGGTGCTATTGCATGGCCACGCTACATCGGCCTGACCGGCGGCCAAAGGCGCGCCTACAGTATGTACGCAAGGTACAAAAGGACCATCTGTACCCAATACGTCAAAAACGGCCTTGCCCATGCGCGTCATGATGCGCATGTTGACGGCGACATAAGGCGAATCAGACAATTCGACGCCGATGTGAGCGATAGGCGAACCCAGCGGCCCCATGGAAAACGGTACGACATACATGGTACGACCACGCATGCAGCCATCAAACAGCGGGTTCAGGGTGGCGCGCATTTCTGCCGGTGCCATCCAGTTATTGGTCGGACCTGCATCTTCTTTGTTGGCTGAGCAGATGAAAGTACGATCTTCGACGCGTGCCACGTCAGACGGGTCTGAGCAAGCCAGATAGCTGTTGGGGCGTTTGGCTTCATTGAGTTTCTTCATGGTGCCAGCAGCAACCATTTGCGCGCACATGCGGTCATACTCTTCTTGCGAGCCATCGCACCAGTAAATGCTGTCTGGTTTGGTCAAAGCCGCCATTTCGGCGATCCAATTGATCAATTTCTGATGTTTCACGTAAGCGGGCGCGTTCAATGCAGCCACGCCTTGCATGATGGGTTGATTCACGATACTACCTCCAATGCCATTTCAATAAAAAAACCGGTGTAGCGGCACGGCAGGATCGTCGTTGGAATGTGGCGATGCGATCGCAGGAAGCGTTCAAGCAAGGCGGACACCATAGCGGCGGTTCTGTCGGATAATACGAAGGCAAGAGGGTGTCTTGGCTCCTGGCTTGCGCCCGGCAGGATGGCGCGGGGCGGAAGAATCAAAATGCTACGTAGGCGGACATTGTACACGCGAGTCTGACTTCAGGCGAATTTTGCTTCAATTTTATTATCATTGTTTCACGCTTTATGAAAGTGAAGATTTTTCAGCATCATGACAAGATGTTTTCATGACTGCCCCTATGCCTGAAAAAAATGCTGATCCAGCTTATGCTTTGCCACAGACAAATAGATTGAAAAAAATTATTTCAGTAGTGAGAAAAAACCATGAAAATTGCCATATTGGATGATTATCAAGACGTAGTCCGTCATTTACCCTGCTTTAGCCTGCTACACGAACATGAGGTCAAGGTCTTCAACAATAGCGCAGTTGGCGTGGGGCAACTGGCGATACGGCTGGCGGCGTTTGATGCCGTGGTACTGATACGTGAACGCACACGTCTGAGCAAGCCGCTACTACAGAAATTGCCAAATCTGAAGCTTATTTCTCAAACCGGCAAAGTGGCTGGCAACATCGATATAGCAGCAGCACATGAATGCGGCATCGCCATTGCTGAAGGGGTAGGTGACCCGACTGCGCCGGCAGAATTAACCTGGGCGCTGATCATGGCAGCCTGGCGCCGCGTACCGAATTATGCCCAGCTTTTACAAGAGGGAGCGTGGCAGATTTCTTCGCTCGATCCGGCTCATAACCAATTGGGCAGGGTGCTGAAGAAACGCACGCTGGGTATCTGGGGCTACGGCAAGATAGGTAAAATCATTAGCGGTTATGCCAAAGCCTTTGGCATGCAGGTCATGGTCTGGGGACGTGAACCCAGCCGGGCTCAGGCGGCCCAGGATGGATTGCTGGTAGCAGAATCCAGAGAGGCTTTCTTTGCCGGATGCGACATCATTAGCCTGCACCTGCGCTTGAATGACGCCACCAAAGGCATTGTCACCCCAGCCGACCTGGCCCTGATGAAAAGCGATGCCTTGCTGGTCAACACCAGCCGTGCAGAATTGCTGCAACCAGGCGCGCTGGAAGCGGCGCTGGATGCAGGTCGCCCCGGTTTTGCCGCCATTGATGTGTTTGAAAGCGAGCCAGTAGCAGTGGATCATCCACTGCTACACCGCGAAAACGTGCTTGCCACCCCGCATCTGGGCTATGTGGAACAGGCCAGTTACGAACTTTATTTCCGCGCAGCCTTCCAGAATATCGTAGATTTTGCCGCAGGCAAGCCAGCCAATCTGCTCTTGCCTTCATGAAACTGCCATATAAAACCGCTATTCCCTATTCTCTACTCCCTTTTTTTACCCGGGCATGTGAAAACCATGCCTGGCAGGTCTTCTCTTGTGCAATTGTAAAAAATATTTAAAAAATAACGTTGTAATTACTTTAACTTTATAAAAAATACACTAAACTGCACAGCATTGCCAGCGATTTGCCTGGCCTCTGGTGTCTTGTACGCCATGATTCACAACCAAGAACTTTAGCTGCAGGCACGGTCTGAATAATTGGAAGGAGAACCTGACGATGATGAGATCTCACGTGTTGCATTCCCCCATGCTGAAAGCCATGCTGGGATTGGTTACCAAAGACGTTTCCAGTATGGGTGACCGGCGACGCTATGTCAGAATTGTGATTGCCCTGCTCTTGCCTGTCACCCTTGTTCTGACTTTGGGTAATTATCTGCAATCGGTTTATCCCTTGCTGTGGCTGATAGAGGCGGGGTTGACGCTTTTTTTGTTGGTGCCTGCATTTATTCTGTCTGGTAGTGACGACAAGCTCAGTTATGCCGAATCCTTTATTTTGCTGTACGCCATGGCCACCACCTTGGCGTTGGCTTATTTTGGTGGCAATCAGGGCAGTGGTGTGTTGTGGACATTCAGTTTCCCTTTTCTGGCTTTGTGGCTCAAGGGACAGGCCAAGGGCTTGCAGTGGAGTTTATGCTGGCTGCTCAGCATGATTGTGATTTTCAAGCTGGACAATTATTTGCCCTCCGTATTTCACTATGAAGAGCAGTTTTCTGAGCAGATGGTGGCGGCATTGCTGTTTTATACCTGCATCGCAATGGGCTTAAATTACAGTCGGACGCAATATGAAGAGAAACTGCGTGTTAATGAACAGACCGGGCAAGACAGGACCCAGGAATATCTGGAAAAACTGGAGCAGGTGGCCTATCAGGATGCAGTGACTGGCTTGCCCAACGATTTGCGTCTGTCAGATATCCTGGCACAAGAAATCATCGCTGCGCATGAACGTGGACATAGCCTGCTGGTGGTTAACATTCGCCTTAAAAAGATGTTTGAAACGACCAATATCATCGGTGCTGAAACGGGTGACAAACTAATCCGCTCGATAGTCGCCACCATGATAGCCACAGTAGGTTCGCGCGGAATTTTCGCGCGAACCAGGCGTGATGAATTTGTCTGCATCTATCGCCAGCATTCAGAAGATATCAATGCGACTGAAATCATTCGCGAAATCCTGGCCTTCAGGCTGGAATACAAGATCAACGACTTTGCACTGGAGATAGACCACACGATAGGCATCGCCAGTTATCCCCTGCATGCCAGCGATGCAGAAGGTTTGCTCAAGAAAGCGGCACAAGCTTTGCTGCAGGCTCAATTCGCCAATATGAAGCTGGCTTTTTATGAAGAAAAACTCGCGCAACAATTCTTGCGCCAGCAGTTACTGTTCGGGCAATTGCGGGATGCTTTGCACAAAGCCGAACTGTGCCTGTATTACCAGCCGCAGATTGATATGCAGACCGGCAGCGTGGTTGGTGCCGAGGCGCTGTTACGCTGGACAGATGTCATTGCCGGAGACATCTCACCGAAGGAATTTATTCCCGTGGCAGAAAAAACCGGTCTCATCAAGCCACTTAACCTGTGGGTGATGCGTGCTGCGTTCCGCCAGTGGCTAGTCTGGCGTGATGAAGGATTGGATATCAGTATTGCCATCAACTTGTCAGTACGCAGTATCTGTGACCCCGACCTGATAGCAGATATACGTCATTTGCTGGATGAATTTGCCGTGCCGCCTGAATACGTGGTGCTGGAACTGACAGAAAGCGCGTTTGCTGATACCTCCGACATTGCCATGGCAACTCTGCACAGCCTGCATGTCATGGGTTTTCGCCTGTCGATTGACGATTTTGGCAGTGGCCACTTACCGCTGTCACAACTGAAAAACCTGACTATCAATGAATTGAAGATAGATCATGAACTTATCCACAGCTTATACACAGATGTCGGTAGTTATGCCGTGGTGGATTCCTGCATACAACTGGCACACCAACTACATCTGCGCGTGGTGGCCGAAGGGGTAGAAGCCAGCCCGATTGAACAACAGTTGCAAGCCATGGGTTGTGATATGGCGCAAGGATATTATTTCTGCAAGCCGATACCGGCAGATGCCTTCAGCGTCTGGATGCATTTGCGCGAAAACCAGATGGAATCTGCATTGTCTACATTATCTGACTGAATCTGTGCTTTTGTACTTGAAGGTACAAAGCGGAAGTGTGCGGGTGTGGGTGATGCTACGGGCTTGTCAGCCTGTACAATCAGCGGTTTTGCCAAACTGGCATTTTTCCGTCTGGATACGCATGTCTGTCTCTTTGAAACGTCTGCTCGCCTGGCTGGTATTTATCCTGCTACTGGTCTTTTTGCTGGCTGTATCAGCCATCAGCCTGTATGGCTTGAATGACAGGCTAGCCAAAACTGACCTGGCCATCGTACCTGGCAACACCGTTCAGCCAGATGGCTCCCCCTCAAAACGTCTGCAAGGCAGGCTCGATGCTGCTCTTAAGCTGTTTGTCGATGGCCATTGCAAAGCCATACTAGTTAGTGGTGCAAAAGGTGTGGAAGGCTACGACGAGGCCGGAGTCATGAAAAATTACCTGCTCGCGCATGGTGTACCGGCAGCCGCCATCTATACGGACAGTTATGGCATCAATACACTGGAGACAGCGCGCTTTGCCGCCAGCCTGATGAAACAGAAAGGATGGACTTCTGCCGTGCTGGTCAGCCAGTTCTTCCATCTGGCCCGCTTTCAACTGGCAATGAAAAAATTCGGATTGCCCAGCCAGGCGCATGTGTACGCCAATTATTTTGAGGCACGGGATGTGTATTCGCTGCTGCGGGAAGTGTTTGCCTATGCTGAATATCTGTTGATGTCTTCGCAGACGTAGCGAATATCGGCGCGGGTGATTCCTGCGTTGATCAGAATTCCAGCGGCAGATGCCAGCCTGTCGGTATCACATCATGCCTGACCGTACTTCTTTGCTGATGCCGTCGTTGCAGGCTGTCCGGGCTCCAGGTGTGTTCCCAGCCGGGCGGATATGGCAATTGTTCGTCGCTTTCTGGCAGGCGCTGGCGTACAGCGATCACCGGCAAATACAGCGGCAGCGGATGCTCAGGTGTATCCGCCCCCAGACTATAGGCATAATTGGGTAGCAAGACATCACAGACACTGGCAAACCAGGCTGCGTGATCTTCATCCTTGCCCAGTGCCTGTGCCAGTCCGGCCGGGTCAAAGCGGGCAAATGCCTCAATCAGTTCTGCAGTGCTGGCACCGGGCGCGTCGCCCCAGCCCATCACGGGATTGAAATTGTAATCCGCACCTGAACCATACCAGCCCTCGCGCCATGGTCTTTGCATCCAGTTGCGTGGTCCGGTAAATAATTGCCAGCGCCAATGCAGGCCGGAAGGTTTGGGCCAGCTATACAGATACAGTTTTTGGTAACCTGCTGCATGTAATTCTTTTACCATCGCCATCAGGCGTGCATGAGGCATGCGTTCTGGTGGTGAGCGGCGGAACAGTATGGCTTCCCCATCTGCATGCTGGACTTCATCTGTGGACAGGTTCAAGTCCAGTGTGCGTTTTTCGTCACCAAAGCGGGCAGCTACCCAGCCTGTCAATAAATTGACGGATGTCAGCACCCCATAGCCGCGATGGCGATGAAAAATGACGGTTCCCGGAGCGATGGCTTTCATATATCAACAAAGTATTCACGATGTATCTGCAAGCAATGGCTTGTTGCAGTAGTGTTTCGTTTTGGACGCTTTAGTGTAGCAGCTTAGCATGGAGTTTTCATGCTGGGGTCTGCCGCGTTACAATGTAGAACAAATCAACCACGATTATTCAGAGACAACATCATGACCCTGCGCATTATCGCCACTGGTGGCACTTTCGATAAACATTACGATGAACTGGCAGGCAAGCTGAGCTTTGCCGATAGCCACCTGCCCGAGGTGCTGAAACGCGCCCGCCTGACCATCCCGGTGGAGCTGGAAGTCTGTATGCTCATGGATTCACTGGATATGGATGACAGCCATCGCCAGACGATCTTGCAGGCTTGTCAGAATTCTGCTGAAGATGCCATCGTCATCATCCATGGCACTGACACCATGCGTGAAACTGCAGAAGTGCTGGGTGCCGCCAATCTGGGCAAGACCATCGTTTTCAGCGGCGCCATGATCCCTTACGAAATTGCTAATTCTGATGCCTTCTTCAACCTGGGGTTTGCCTGCTGCGCAGCGCAGTTGTTGCCGCCGGGCGTGCATGTGACCATGAACGGCAAGGTATTCGCATGGGACAATGTGCAAAAAAACCGTAGTGCCGGTGTATTCGTCACGAAATGAGGTAAGTATGAAACTGCTGCTGGCTGCCCTGCTATTCTGTTTTGCCACGCTGACGCAAGCAGCAGAAACCCGTTTTGATTCCATCTATTTTTTCCAGTCGCAACAGCAGCTGGAACAAAAAGGCATCAATGTGGACAGCTTTGGCCGTTATACACGAGCCTTGCAGACGCAAATCTACAAGGCACTCAAAAAAGTCAAAATACCAGCAAGTGCCGGCTATCTCGTGGTGGCCATACGCTCTGACGGTGCCGTCACGTCCTGGCTGGACATGACGCCCGCCGTGCATGAATATTATGACAACCAGATCTATGAAATAGTACAGAAATTGCCGCCGGTAGATGTGACTAGCGGCATCCTGGTGTTTGGCATGAAGATGGCAATAGACACGGCTGTGCATACCAAAAAAACCGTGCCCTCACCACCTGACTGGGCCGCTGCCAAAAAGAAAATCGGTGACCCTGATAATATCGAAGAGCTGGTGTTGTCGATCTGGCCTGAATAGCCAGATCAACACCCCCTATTTCTTCAGCAGTATCTTCAACGCCGAAACCAGCGCCTCGCATTCGACATCGGTACCGATGGAAATGCGTAAAAAATCGCTGATACGTTCCTGCCTGAAGTGGCGCACGACTATGCCCGATGCACGCAAATCCTGCGCCAGTTGTTGCGCATCGCGTTGTGGATGTCGCGCAAAAATAAAATTGGCGGCGGATGGTAATACTTCAAAACCCAGTTCTCTGAGGCTGGTAATAAGCCGGTCCCGGCTGGAGATGATGGCATTGCAGCTTTGTTGAAAATACGCTTCGTCTTCAAATGAGGCTATTGCACCGGCGACCGCCAGCCTGTCCAGTGGATAACAGTTAAAACTGTTTTTGACGCGGTTCAGCCCGGCAATCAGGTCGGGGTGCCCTGCCGCAAAGCCTACCCGCAGTCCAGCCAGTGAACGCGATTTAGACAGCGTGTGTATCACCAGCAGATTGGGGTAGCGATTGATCAGGGCAATAGCTGTTTTGCCGCCAAAATCGACATAAGCTTCATCCACTACCACGACGGAATCGCGATTGTGTTCCAGCAGGAATTCGATTTTATCCAGCCCCAGCAAACAGCCGGTTGGTGCATTTGGATTCGGGAAGATAATCCCGCCATTGGCTTGCAGATAGTCTTCCACATTCAGGCGAAAATCCGCAGCCAGTGGAACACTGTGATAATTGATTTCATACAGGCCGCAATACACAGGGTAAAAACTATAGCTGATATCCGGAAACAATAGCGGCAACTCATGTTTCAGCAAAGCCTGGAAGGTATGCGCCAGGACTTCATCCGAACTGTTGCCGACAAATATCTGGTCTGCCTGCAAGCCGTGATAGGCAGCGATGGTGTCACGCAGTTTATCTGAGCTGACTTCAGGGTACAGGCGCAAATCTCCTGCGTTGGCTGCCTGTATCGCCGCCAGAACCCTGGGTGAAGGCGGGTACGGGTTTTCGTTGGCATTCAGTTTGATCAGCTTGTCTATTTTTGGTTGCTCACCAGGTATATACGGTGTCAGCTTGTGTACAACTTCACTCCAGTATTGACTCATGATAGTGGCTTCGTTTCTATAAATTTTGTTCTGGCAGGCACTTATTCTGCCGCATCCAGATTGCTTTTGACTCGTAGCAAAAACTGCAGCAATTGCTGTTGTTCATCGCTGTCCATGTCGCTGACAGCCTTGCTATTGAGGCGTTTTGCCTGTTGGCGCAGGCCACTCAGCACTGCCTGGCCATCGACGGTCAGTGCCAGATGGACATTGCGGCGATCGGTGGAGTCTGCTTTGGCATCCAACAGCCCACGATCACGCAAGCCCTTGATCAGGCGTGCCAGTTGCGCCTTGTCGCGCCCGCTGTGTTTGGCCAGATCGCTCTGGGTGGCCTGGGGATGATGCCCAAAAAAACTCAAGACCTTGCCTTCCATATGCGTGATGTCATGCGGGCCGTCACGCAAAGCCTGGTATTGCAGCGAACGGTATTGATGCATGACCGTATGAATGAGATCCAGCACGCCATCCTCATTATTTTGGCGAGAATGGTTGACATTGTCATTTGTTTTGCGCATTATAGTAGATATTGTCAACTAATTTGATGGGTGAATAAATGAGTATAGCCTTTGAAACGAGCCGCGTACAACGCATACGCCATGAAATCAAGCGCCGTAACTTGCAAGTTGTCCGCGTCGAAAGCCCGACCCCACATTTCCGCCGTATTACGCTGACAGGTGCTGACCTGCCCGGCTTTATCAGCGCATCCTTTGATGATCATCTTAAATTGATACTGGCCGCAGATAGTGACCATGCCGTCATGCGTGACTACACGCCCAGACATTACGATGCCGTCAAAGGTGAACTGGTGCTGGAATTTTCAATCCATGGCGACGGCCCCGCAGCAGCTTGGGCCAGTCAGGCCGATATCGGTCAGACAGTCACAGTGGCCGGGCCGCGTGGCTCCCTGGTGATCCCTGTCGATTATGAATGGCATTTGCTGGCCGGGGATGAAACCGCCTTGCCGGCGATATCCCGACGCCTGGAAGAACTGCCAGCGGGCGTACGCGCTATTGTCATCCTGCAAGTACCGCCAGCAGAACGCCGTGAACTAAGCAGTGCAGCAGATATCAGCATTCTCTGGGTAGAAACTGCTGAAGAATTCCTGGGTACGCTACGCGCCCTGCCCCTACCTGCGGGTGATGGTTACGTCTGGTGCGCCGGTGAAGCGGTCACCATGGCGGCAACACGCCGCATCCTGGCTGAAGAAAAAGGCCATGCTGGCACAGCCATGCGGGTCGCAGCTTACTGGAAGCGCGGGCTGATCGCGCATCATGAAAATCTGGAAGCCTGAAGCACAGAATGTTTGCGGCGATAAAAACAAAAATGGGGTAACGCCAGGCACGACCCCATCACATATTGTTGCTGACTGCGACTAGCTGCTACTAAGCCAGCCTGATCAACCGTGCACGCCGTCTTGCTTGAACATGGTTTTCAAACCACGCAAGGCCTGGCGTATGCGCGCCTCATTTTCTATCAGGGCAAAGCGCACATATTCATCGCCATATTCACCAAAGCCTATGCCGGGTGACACGCAGAGTTTGGCTTTTTCTAGCACCTGCCTGGCAAATTCCAGTGAACCCAGGTGGCGATAGTGCTCGGGGATATGTGCCCAGATGTACATCGACGCCTTTGGTTTATCCACCATCCAGCCCAGTTCATGCAAGCCTTTGACCAGAACGTCGCGGCGGCGCTGGTACTGGTCTCGTATCTCATTGACGCAAGACTGGTCACCTTCCAGTGCTGCAATCGCCGCAACCTGCACCGGCGTGAAACTGCCATAATCGTGGTAGCTCTTGATACGTGCCAGTGCCGCCACCAATTCTTTATTGCCGACCATGAAGCCTATGCGCCAGCCTGCCATGTTATAGCTTTTCGACAGGGTGAAAAATTCAACAGCCACGTCACGTGCGCCGGGTACCTGCATGATGGACGGCGCTTTCCAGCCGTCATAGGTGATATCGGCATAGGCCAGGTCATGCACCACCAGGATATTGTGTTCTTTCGCCAGCTTGACCACACGCTCGAAAAACTCCAGCTCCACACATTGCGCCGTGGGGTTCGATGGAAAACCAAAAATCATCATCTTCGGTTTGGGATAGGTTTCGCGAATCGCTCTTTCCAGCTCGGCAAAAAAATCCACGCCGGGGCTCATGCGTATCGAGCGTATATCGGCACCGGCAATCACTGCGCCATAGATATGGATGGGGTAACTGGGGTTAGGCACCAGTACCGTGTCACCCTTGTCCAGCGTCGCCAGCATCAGATGCGCCAGACCTTCCTTGGAACCTATGGTGACGATGGCTTCCGAATCCGGGTTCAGGTCCACGTCATAGCGGTCCTTGTACCAGTGTGCAATCGCACGGCGCAGCCGTGGTATGCCTTTGGAGGCAGAATAACCGTGGGTGTCTGGACGTTTCGCTACTTCAACCAGCTTGTCAACGATGTGCGCCGGTGTGGCACCGTCAGGATTACCCATGGACATATCAATGATGTCTTCGCCACGACGGCGCGCTGCCATCTTCAGCTCGGCAGTGATATTGAATACGTAAGGGGGCAGGCGATTGATACGAGCGAAAGAGAACTTTGTTGCAGGCGCAGTCGTGCCTTCAACAACCGAACCCCGGCCCGGCGGAGTAGATGTATTTGTCATGATCAAATTGTACGTAGTTCAAACAGCCAAAACTGACTATCAGAACGGGCGCCCGGAACCGTCCGAGCGACGTTGAGGTGATTACCTCTGCACTGATTGTAGCGAGCAATCCAAAAAATGACAAGCTGCGGTATCCTTGGCAATAAACGTGTGTTTCAATTTCACCCCATTCCAGAATCAAGGAGTTATTCATGCCGCTGTACCAAACAGGCATTTTGCAGCATATACCTGCCCATGCTATTTACCTGACCTTGAATCTCAAGGCTGCTACCGAAGTCGCGACCATACAACAGGTAATGCGCGCCCTGGCTGAGCTGACAGACGGCGACACCCTGGTCATCGGCCTGGGTGCCAGTCTTTTGCAGACACTGGGAAAACGTGTCGAGGGCCTGAAGGAATTTCAGGGTGTGGAAGGCAGTCGCATGCGTCTGCCAGCCACACCGGCAGCCTTGTTCTGCTGGTTGCGTCAGAGTGAACGCGGCGCGCTGGTACATCAGTTACGTCAATTGTTGCCGATGCTGGCTCCGGCGTTTGAATTGCAGCAACAGGTCGATGCCTTCAAATACCAGGAAGGTCGTGATCTTAGTGGTTATGAAGATGGTACAGAAAACCCGGAAGAGGACGCTGCCCTGACTGCGGCATTTGTTGATGGCAGCACGCCAGGTCTGGCTGGTTCCAGCTTTGTCGCAGTCCAGCAATGGTTGCACAGGTTTGAACGTTTTGATGCCATGCCTGGCGATGAGCAGGACAATACCATCGGTCGTCGCAAAAGCGATAATGAAGAGCTTGACGATGCGCCAGAATCTGCCCACGTCAAACGCACTGCGCAAGAAAATTTTACGCCCGAAGCTTTCATGCTTAGGCGCTCCATGCCCTGGTCAGCACAAGACAAGGCTGGCCTTTATTTTGTGGCCTTTGCCAATTCTTTCTACCCTTTTGAAGTGCAATTGCGGCGCATGAGCGGGGCTGAAGATGGCATCGTTGATGCCCTGTTGCAGTTCACCCAGCCACAGACCGGCAGTTATTTCTGGTGCCCGCCGATGGTCGATGGCAAACTGGATTTACGTCTGCTGGATATCGTCTGAAGGGGTGTCGGACAAATTACTCTTAAGCAGTGCCAGAAAGCCTTCCAGTGGCAAGGGTTTGGAAAAGAAGTAACCCTGGAAGGCAAAGCAGTTATGCTCGATCAGGAAGGCCCGCTGAGCACTGGTTTCCACCCCTTCGGCAATCACGTTCAGACCCAGGTTGACACCCAGTGAAATGATGGCACGCACGATGGTGGCGTCGTTTTCATCATGGCTGAGATCGCGTACAAATGACTGGTCTATCTTCAACTGGTTCAAAGGCAGGCGTTGCAGGTAGGCGAGTGAAGAATACCCCGTGCCAAAATCATCCATGGAAAAAGCAATGCCCAGTTTTTTCAGCTGATGCATTTTTTCCGTGGTGGCATCGACATTATCGAGGATGGTACTTTCCGTCAATTCTATCTTCAGACGGGTAGGATCAATTTGATGGCGACCCACGATTTCACTCAGGGTTTCAACAAAATCGCTTTGCTGGAATTGCTTGGCACTGACGTTCACCGCCAGGGTCAGATTCCGGGTTTCAGGATTGTTTTCCCATTGCTTGATCTGGCTGCAGGCTGTTTCAAGCACCCACAGGCCGATAGGGATGATCAGGCCAGTTTCTTCTGCCAGTGGAATAAACTCAGCCGGTGAAATAAATCCACGATCCGGATGTTGCCAGCGCAACAGGGCTTCTGCACCGATGAGCTTGCCATCTGAATTGACCTGCACCTGGTAATACAGCATGAACTGGCGGTTTGCCAAAGCTACCCGCAGGTTTGATTCCAGCATCATGCGTACGACCAGAATCGCCTGCATGGCCGGGTCAAAGAAGCGCACGGCATTGCGGCCTGCCGTCTTGGCTTCGTACATCGCGGTATCGGCACGCTTGAACAAATCCTTGACTGTGACTTCACCGCCATGGAACAGGCAGACACCTATGCTGCTGGAGCCATGGTGTTCAAAGTCGGTGATTTGATAGGGTTCACCTAACAACTGGCGAATCTTTTCTGCGATACGGTCTGCCTGACGCAAGGCTTCATCGCGCGTATTGCTCAATTCTTCCAGCACCACCACGAATTCATCTCCACCCAGTCTGGCCACGGTATCACTGTCACGCACACAGGTCTGCAGGCGGCTGGCGGTTTCTATCAGCAGCAAATCACCGGCATCATGGCCACGGGTATCGTTGAGGGTTTTAAAATTATCGAGATCAATAAACAGAATCGCGCTATGGCTCTCCTTGCGATTGCTGATAGAAATCAGGTGTTGCAACCGGTCCATTAACAGACGCCGGTTTGGTAATTGTGTCAGCGAATCATAGAACGCCAGATTGCGAATCTCTGCCTCGTAACCCTTGTGACGGCTGATATCGGTGAATGAACCTATGTAATTGCTGACTTCGCCGCGATTGTCGGTAATGGCCGTTACCGTAATCATTTGCGGATAAATTTCACCGTTTTTTCGCCTGCTCCATAATTCACCATGCCAGTAGCGATGCTGCTCCAGCGAGACATTGATATTCGCAAAGAATTTTCTATCCTGCTGCCTGGTTTTGTGCAGTGGCGGACGTTGTCCTATCAGGTCTTCCGGGTGATACCCGGTGATGCGGGTGAAGGCCTGGTTTACCTTCAGGATGACCCAGTCAGGATCAGTGACGAAGATGCCTTCCTGTGATTCAAAGGTACAGGCGGCGATACGCAAATCTTGTTCTTCTTGCTTGCGTTCGGTAATGTCGGTGACAAAACAATGCCACAGCATGGCACCATCTGCTTCCGGTTCCGGCAAACCATCCAGGTACAGCCAGCGTACACTGCCATCCCTGCGATGCATGCGGAATTCGCTTTGCCAGGGTGACAGGTTGCGCATGGCATTGCGGATGATTTTGGTTCCTCGTTCTATATCGCGACGGTCTATGCGAGCAAATAAATGCAGCGCATTTTCCCGCACTTCTTCATGCGTGACTTCGAACATCTGCACGATGGCGTCGCTGGCAAAGGGAATGGACGCGCTGTGATCCGGGCGTATGCGGTATTGCAGCACCAGGCCTGGCAGACGTGACGCTACCTTGTTGATGCGCTGATAGGCTTCCTGCATATGGCGTGCGGCGTCTATACTTTCGGTTTGCAAGGCGGTAATGATCAGGGTGATCAACACCATGGTCGTCATGTACGCCCACAGGATCAGCAGGTTGGCCTGACCGCCGTCATAAAACGGCCCCATTCCATGTGAAGTAGCCCACGCCGCAAATAGCGAAGTTGCCAGCACCGCAAATGAAGAGCCAGAAATGCCAAAGCGCATGGCGGCCCATATCATGACACCTACCGTAATAAAGGTCAGGTGCATGTGGCTATAAGGGGATACAAAGATCAGCCAGTTTGCTGTTGCAAACAGAATCAGGAAGCCGATAATTTCCTTGTTCCTTCGCGTCAGTTCCGACACTGCGCGCCAGGAAAAAGACAGCAGCAAGGGGGCCGATAGCAACGCGCCCACAGTATCTCCGGCCCACCAGGTGAGCCAGACCGTTCCGACGTTATTTGTGAGGCCGTGTGACCACAGGCTCAGCACACCACCTGTGGCAGAAATACACATGCCAGCCATGACAGCCAGGCCAAAACCGATCACATCACGACGGCGTGAAAATTCACGGCGAAATGATTGTTTGCGTAATAACCACTTGCTTAACCACGGTCCCAGAGTACTGCCACCGGCAATACTTAGGGACACGACCAGCCCAAACCCAGCCGACAGTTCCAGCAGCACGGCTGCCAGATAGACTGCTGGCAGGGCAGTTTTTCCATACCGTAGAAAACCGGCGATGGCTATGCCGGTTGGCAGCCAGATCAGGCTGACGTTCGGATTGGCATAGGGAATGGCAAGTCCGATGCGGCCAGCGCAAAAATACACCAGCATCAGCAACAGATAATGGCCAATCCTGATTTCTTTTCGGAATTCTGTCGAGTGACTTGCTGGCGGAGACTTAGCCATAACATTTGTATAAGTACTTTGATGAGTTCTCATTATGCTGCAAAGCGCAGAGCACATAAGTGAACTATTGCTACAAATCAGCTATTTGCATCCAGCTATCAGCAGCAACGGAAAGAAAATATTGTCGCAAATATAAAATCTCCTTACTTGCCACCCTTACCTTGTTACGCCTGCTTCCGCCTTCATCACAGCAGGTATTGTGTGTTTTCTCAAATCTTTACACTTTCTTTACGCGACCTCCAGAAGTCTTTATAAATTTTTTACTGTCGACTGGCTATTCTTATATATGTAAAAAATCAATGGGGAAGCGCATGGATTATTTGATGGAAATTTTATATGTCGGCGGGATAGTGGTGTTTTTCCTGCTGGTTTGGGCCTTGGTACAGGCCTGCGACAAATTGGGAGCAAAAGCATGAACACGTTTTATGTCATCGGCACGGTGGTGGCTGCCGCCTTGTTTGTGTATCTGGTAGTAGCTTTGTTGAATGCAGAGGAGCTGTGATGACTACGCAATCCATAGCTTTACTGGTGCTGTTTCTGGGGGTGTTGCTGGCGCTGTCTTACCCGCTGGGCTTGTTTATCGCCAAAATTGCCGATGACAAGGCAGCTGTACCCGGCATGGGCTGGCTGGCCTGGCTGGAAAAAGGTCTGTATCGCCTGGCTGGCGTCAAAGCCGATGCCAAAGCTGACAGCGGCATGGGCTGGAAGCAGTATGTTATCGCCCTGCTCGTCTTTAACACCCTGGGTGCGCTGGCGGTATATGTAGTACAGCGCCTGCAACTCTGGCTGCCATTGAATCCGCAAGGTTTTGCCAACGTCAGTACAGATTCTTCTTTCAATACCGCCGTCAGTTTTGTCAGTAATACCAACTGGCAAGGTTATACCGGCGAATCCACCATGAGTTATCTGACTCAGATGCTGGTGCTGGCCGGACAAAATTTCTTTTCTGCAGCCACCGGTATTGCCGTGGTGTTTGCATTGATACGTGGTTTTACACGTCATTCAGCCACATCCATAGGTAATTTTTGGACAGATATCACACGTTCCACCCTGTATTTGCTGCTGCCTTTGTCCGTTATCTTTACAGTCTTTCTGATGGCACAAGGCGTGATCCAGAATTTTTCCGGATATAAAGACGTGCAGTTGCTCGATCCGGTTACTTATAGCCAACCTAAGGTTGGTGCCGATGGTCAGCCTCTGAAAGATGCCAAGGGGGCTCCTGTCATGGAAACCCTGACGACATCGACACAAACCCTGGCCATGGGCCCGGTTGCCTCGCAAGAAGCAATCAAGATGATTGGTACGAATGGTGGCGGCTTCTTTAATGCTAACTCCGCACATCCGTATGAAAATCCTACACCACTGACGAATTTCATGCAGATGATTTCGATTTTCCTCATCCCTGCGGCGCTCTGTTTTAGCTTTGGTCGTATGGTTGGGGATATGCGTCAGGGCTGGGCGGTGCTGGCTGCGATGACCATCCTGTTTGTCGCCATGACAATCACGGTCATGATATCGGAACAGCAGGCTCATCCTGTACTGGCAAGTATGAATGTCGACCAGGCCAGTTCGGCCTTGCAGGCTGGTGGCAATATGGAAGGCAAGGAAGCCCGTTTCGGTATCAGCGCTTCCAGTTTGTTTGTGGCGATTACCACAGCAGCTTCATGCGGTGCGGTGAATGCCATGCATGATTCCCTCATGCCTGTTGGTGGTCTGGTTCCTATCGTCCTCATGCAATTCGGTGAAGTGGTATTTGGTGGTGTCGGTAGTGGCCTGTATGGCATGCTGATTTTCGCAATACTGGCGGTGTTTATTGCCGGTCTGATGATAGGTCGCACTCCAGAATACCTGGGCAAGAAAATCCAGGCGTATGAAATGAAGATGACTTCCATCGCCATCCTGGTGACACCGGTACTGGTATTGGCGGGTACTGCCATTGCCGTCATGGCAGAAGCGGGCAAGGCAGGTATCCTGAACCCGGGGGCGCATGGTTTTTCTGAAGTGCTGTATGCCTTCACCTCGGCTGCCAATAATAACGGCAGTGCTTTTGCCGGCATCAGCGTCAATACACCGTTTTATAACATCTTGCTGGCGATAGCGATGTGGTTTGGCCGTTTTGCCATGATCGTTCCCATCCTGGCGATTGCCGGTTCACTGGCAGGCAAGAAACGCCTGGAAGCGAATGCCGGCACCATGCCCACGCATGGACCGATGTTCATTGCCTTGCTGGTTGGTACAGTCGTCCTGATCAGCGTACTCAACTATGTACCTGCGCTTGCGCTGGGACCAGTTGTAGAACATTTGCAGCTCATTACGAAATAAAGCGGGTGCCTGAATCAGAGCGGCGGCTAACTCCGCATTTTTAGCCGCGCTCTTCAGGCTGATTCGCAGTTTAAGGGGATTTTCATGTCTAGTACCAGTGTACAAAAAACGGTGGACAGTCTTGCTGGCAACAAGCCGCGCCTGTCCTTGTTCGATTCCAGTCTTATATTGCCAGCTGTCATCGACTCATTCAAAAAACTGAGTCCGCGCACGCAATTGCGCAGCCCGGTCATGTTTGTGGTGTATGTCGGCAGCATCATCACCAGCATGTTGTATGTGCAATCCCTGATGGGACAGGGCGAAGCCAGCCCTGGCTTTATTCTCGCCATCTCTGTCTGGTTGTGGTTCACCGTCCTGTTTGCGAATTTTGCCGAAGCTCTGGCAGAAGGCCGCAGCAAGGCACAGGCTGCTTCATTGCGCGCGTTGAAACAAACCGTGATGGCCAAAAAACTGTCAGTCCCAAAACACGGCACGGCCTGGTTGCCAGCTTCTGCCAACGATTTGCGTAAAGGCGACGTGGTGCTGGTCGAGGCCAATGATGTCATCCCTATCGATGGCGAAGTCATCGAAGGCGTGGCCACCGTGGATGAAAGCGCGATTACCGGCGAATCAGCACCAGTGATACGTGAATCCGGCGGTGATTTTTCTGCCGTGACCGGTGGTACCCGCGTACTGTCTGACTGGCTGGTTGTGAAAGTCACCTCGAATCCGGGTGAAGCCTTCATCGACCGCATGATCGCCATGGTGGAAGGTGCAAAACGTCAAAAGACCCCGAATGAAGTTGCCCTGACCATCTTGCTGGTGGCCCTGACCATCATCTTCCTGGCTGTCACCGTGACCTTGCTGCCATTCTCCCTGTTCAGCGTGGATGCTGCCAAGGCTGCCGGCATTGCCTCGTCACCTATTTCCATCACGGTGCTGATCGCTTTGCTGGTTTGCCTGATACCTACAACTATTGGCGGTCTGCTGTCTGCCATTGGTGTTGCCGGTATGAGCCGCATGATGCAGGCAAATGTCATCGCGACTTCTGGCCGTGCGGTGGAAGCTGCGGGTGACGTTGATGTACTGATGCTGGATAAAACCGGTACCATCACCCTGGGTAACCGTCAGGCTTCCGACTTTTTCCCCGCGCCTGGCGTCACTCTGCCGCAACTGGCCGATTCTGCTCAACTGGCATCGCTGGCTGATGAAACACCGGAAGGCCGCAGTATCGTCATTTTTGCCAAGCAGCGCTACAACTTGCGCGAACGCGAAATGGCATCACTGAATGCCACATTTGTGCAGTTCACAGCCCAAACACGCATGAGTGGTGTTGATATTGCCGAACGTGTAATACGCAAGGGTGCGGCGGACTCGGTCAAAAAATATGTGGAATCCATGGGACGCCCATTTCCTGCCGATGTGACACGTGTGGTGGATGATATATCCCGTCGTGGCAGTACACCACTGGTGGTGGTGGATGACGGCAAAGTCATGGGTACGATAGAACTGAAAGATATTGTCAAGGGCGGCATCAAGGAAAGATTTGCCGAACTGCGCCGCATGGGCATCAAAACCATCATGATTACCGGCGACAACAAACTGACTGCTGCAGCGATTGCTGCTGAAGCTGGTGTGGATGACTTTTTGGCAGAAGCTACACCTGAAGACAAGCTTAAACTGATACGCAGTTACCAGTCAGAAGGCCGGCTGGTTGCCATGACCGGTGACGGTACCAATGATGCCCCGGCTTTGGCCCAGGCTGACGTCGCTGTCGCCATGAGTTCCGGCACCCAGGCGGCAAAAGAGGCCGGCAATATGGTGGACCTGGATTCCAATCCCACCAAATTGCTGGAAATTGTGGAAATCGGTAAGCAGATGCTGATGACACGCGGTTCCCTGACCACCTTCTCTATTGCCAACGACATCGCCAAATATTTTGCGATTATCCCGGCTGCTTTTGTCGCCACTTATCCACAGTTGAAGGCGCTGGACATCATGCATCTGACCAGCCCGTCGTCAGCCATCATGTCGGCGGTGATATTCAACGCCCTGATCATCGTGTTTCTGATCCCGCTGGCCTTGAAAGGCGTCAAGTACCGCGCCATCGGTGCGTCGCTGTTATTGCGCCGTAATCTGCTTATTTATGGTTTAGGCGGCATCTTGTTGCCTTTCATCGGTATCAAGCTGATTGACGTCATTCTGGCTTTGTTGCATTTGGCCTGATCTGCGCTCACCATTACACTGAAAAAAGGAAATCATCATGACTAGCAGCATCAGTTCTAACAGCGTCAGTTCAACCCTGCGTCCGGCCCTTACCCTGTTTGCCGGCCTGACCCTGATCGTCGGTGTTATTTATCCGTATGCGATGACCGGCATCGGCAAAGTTGCCTTTAATGACCAGGTAGAAGGCAGCCTGATTGTGCGTGACGGCAAGACCGTAGGTTCTTCCCTGATAGGCCAGGCCTTTTCTTCTCCCCGCTATTTCTGGGGCAGGCCATCAGCAACCAGCCCTATGCCTAATAATCCCCTCGCTTCCGGCGGTTCCAATTTTGGCCCTACCAATCCGGCACAAACCGATGCTGTCAAAGGCCGCATTGATGCACTGAAAGCGGCTGACCCCGGTAACACGGCAAAAATTCCTGTGGACCTGGTGACGGCTTCTGCCAGTGGGCTGGACCCTGACATCAGCCTGGCAGCAGCGTATTATCAGGCTGCGAGGATAGCGCGTGAGCGCAAACTGGATTTGAAGCAGGTCAATGCCCTGATTGAGCAATTCGGCAAACAGCCAGTATTCGGTTTGTTTGGTGAAGCCAGAGTGAATGTGCTGGAATTGAACCTGGCATTGGATAAGAAGGGATAATCCAGTTTTTCAAGAGCTTTCTATTTG
This sequence comes from Undibacterium sp. GW821-FHT11B02, assembly GCF_058808955.1. Lineage (NCBI taxonomy): Bacteria > Pseudomonadati > Pseudomonadota > Betaproteobacteria > Burkholderiales > Oxalobacteraceae > Undibacterium > Undibacterium sp. GW821-FHT11B02. The sequence continues at coordinate 637,932 of NZ_JBXASD010000001.1, forward strand.
AATAATTAGCGATTTTATGGCCAATTACAACGATCAGCGTCCTGACCCCGATGTTCTGCTTGCCCATGTACAGGAGCAGGAAAGGCGAGCCACCCGTGGCCGCCTGAGGATATATTTCGGTGCGTCAGCAGGTGTGGGTAAAACCTATGCCATGCTGACTGCTGCCCGCAAGCTGATCGCAGAAGGCCAGGAAGTACTGGTTGGTGTGATTGAAACCCATGGTCGCGACGAAACTGCGGCCCTGCTGGATGGATTAGATGTCTTGCCACCGCGTGCCATTGCTTATCGTGACAAGACACTCACCGAATTTGATATTGACACGGCGCTGCAGCGTCACCCGGCTCTGATACTGATGGATGAACTGGCGCATTCGAATGCTGCCGGTTCACGCCATCCGAAACGTTGGCAAGACGTGGATGAATTGCTGGCGGCCGGCATCGACGTGTTTACCACAGTGAATGTCCAGCATCTGGAAAGCCTGAATGATGTGGTCGGCGGTATTACTGGCATACGCGTGGCCGAGACTTTGCCCGACAAGGTATTTGACGAAGCCGACGAAGTGGTGTTGGTGGATATTCCTGCCGATGAATTGCTGGCCAGGTTGAAGTCAGGCCGGGTGTACAAGATGCAGCAGGCTGAACGTGCTGCACAAAATTTTTTCCGTAAAGGTAACCTGATTGCCTTGCGTGAACTGGCCTTGCGCCGCACTGCTGATCGTATAGAAGATGATGTGCAGGCGTATCGCGTAGAAAAATCCATAGGCGCCATCTGGAAGACCGATGCCGCCCTGCTGGCCTGCGTCGGGCCACATGCAGAATCTGGTCATCTGATACGCAGTGCCGCTCGCCTGGCCAGTCAGATGAATGCCGAATGGCATGCCGTATATGTGGAAACCCCACACTTGCAGCGACTGCCGTCTGCGCAACGCGAACGTATTCTTAAAAACCTGAAGCTGGCACAAGACCTGGGTGCCAGTACGGCAGTGTTGACAGGTAAGGACATTGCCCAGGTCATTGTTGACTATGCACATAGCCATAATTTTTCACGCATTATCCTGGGGCGAAAACAGCAACACACCTGGCGTTTCCAGTGGCACGGAACTTCCCAATTGCAACGCATCGCCGCCTACGCGCCCGACCTGGATTTGATAGAAGTTGGTCAGGCCGCGAATACAGTCGCCGATTCTGTCGGCAACAAGGAAGTCACCTCATCCCGATCCGGTGAATTTGTCAGTCCTCGTGTGCCGCGACGTTACTGGCGTTATGTGTTTGCCGCCCTGGCGAGTGTGTTGACCGGCCTCATTGCTACGCCCCTGATTGACATGTTCAACCTGGTCAATATCGCGATGTTGTTCCTGTTGACAGTGGTGCTGGTGTCAGTACGCTTTGGACGTGGTCCGTCGGTCGTGGCAACCATTATCGGTATTGGCGTGTTTGATTTCTTTTTTGTGCCACCGCGCTTTTCTTTCGCCGTCAGTGATCTGCAATACCTGATGACTTTTGCCGTGATGCTGGTGGTTGGCCTGATCACCGGGCACCTGACTGCGGATTTACGTTATCAGGCCCGCGTGGCGTCGCACCGTGAATCTCGCGCCCGCGCACTGTATGAATTTGCACGTGATCTGTCCGGCGTGCTGCTGGCAGAGCAAATTTCTGAAACCACACAAGCCATCATACAAAGGGCATTTAGGGCTCAGGCAACTTTGTTGCTGCCGGACGATAGTGGCCGCTTGCAAGCACCGGCCACGCCAGTGCTTGGTCTGGATATTGGTATTGCACAATGGGCCTTTGACAAGGTGGAAGCGGCGGGCATAGGCACAGACACCCTGCCAGCCAGCAATTTCTTTTACCTGCCGCTGGTGGCTCCCATGCGCACACGCGGCTTGCTGGCTATACAACCGGAAAGTCGGCGCTGGATCATGATCCCCGAGCAAAGACAGCAACTGGATACTTTCGCTGCGCTGGCAGCCATTGCGCTGGAACGCGTGCACTATATCGAAGTGGCCCAAAATGCGCTGATTCATATGGAGTCTGAACGCCTGCGTAATTCCCTGCTGGCAGCGTTGTCGCATGATTTGCGCACGCCATTGACTTCACTGGTTGGGATATCGGAATCGCTGGCGATGTCGAAACCGGCGCTGGCGGACACACAATTGAAAATGGCCCAGGCCCTGCGTGATGAAACCCTGCGCATGAGTGCCCTGGTCACCAATCTGCTGGATATGGCGAGAATAGAGAGCGGCGAAGTCAGATTGAATTTGCAGTGGCAACCATTTGAAGAAGTGGTCGGCAGTGCCTTGCGCATCTGCACCTTTCAGTTGCAGAAACATAGTGTTGAAACGCGGCTGCCCCGTGATCTGCCATTGATCAATTTTGACGCAGTATTGATAGAGCGGGTCCTGTGCAATTTGCTGGAAAATGCCACCAAATATACACCGCCAGCTTCGCGCATTACCATCGCTGCCCAGGTCTGCGATGACATGCTGGAAGTCAAGGTGTATGACAATGGTCCGGGCTTGCCGGTTGGCCGTGAAGAAGCCGTATTTGAAAAATTTACCCGGGGCGAACGTGAATCTGCCCTGCCAGGTGTTGGCCTGGGCCTGGCGATTTGCCGCGCCATTGTCAGTGCCCATGGTGGCAACATGGGGGCCAGTCACTCACCCGACGGTGGTGCCTGCATCGTGTTCAGTTTGCCTCTGGGTAATCCGCCAGCCATGCCCGAGTTGGAAGAAGAACAGAAACTGATCGCAGCATCATGACACCATCCCTTGCAAGCACCCCCACCGCCTTGCTGGTGGAAGATGAACCGCAAATCCGCCGTTTTGTCCGCAGCGCCCTGGAAGAGGAAGAATGGCAGGTCTTTGAATCCGCCACCTTGCAGCGTGGACTGGTAGATGCCGGTACGCGCCAGCCTGATTTGATCGTGCTTGATCTGGGTTTGCCAGATGGTGACGGCCTCAACTTTATCCGCGACGTGCGCAAGTGGTCCAGCGTACCAATTATCGTATTGTCTGCCCGCGTCAGTGAACAGGACAAGATCAAGGCTCTCGATGCCGGTGCTGACGATTACCTGAGCAAACCTTTCGGTGTCGGTGAACTGCTGGCACGTGTACGTGCCACATTCAGGCGGCAACGTCAGCCAGGTATCAGCCTCGACGGTGTGCTGCAGTTTGGTGATGTCAAGGTCGACATGAAAGCACGTCTGGTCACCAAGGCCGGGCAAATGGTGAAACTGACACCGACAGAATTCCGGCTGTTGATGGTGTTGGTTACCAATGTTGGACGGGTCGTTACCAACCCACAATTGCTGCGCGAAGTGTGGGGCCCCAGCCATGCCGAGAATGGACATTATCTGCGCATTTATATGGGCCACTTGCGCCATAAACTGGAAGACGACCCAGCGCAACCGCGCTATTTGTTGACGGAGACCGCCATAGGCTATCGGCTCTTTCTGCCAAATTAAAAGCTGACAAGAAATCTGCAGTGACCGGCAATGTTGTTTGCTCGCTGGTGGGATTCTTGCGCGCTGAATTTTGTAAGACATGGATTTTAATGTGCCTGATGTCATCGAGATGCCCACAAGTGGCAGAAGTGACACCAGCACCAACCAGGACGAACCGTCCTTAGAACGTGTTTACGATCTTACTGCGCGATCGTGATCGGGGCTCATGCGCTGCTCAAAATGCTCATGTACTAAAGTACATTCCGCTTTTTGCGCTGCACGTAGTTACCCTGACCCCACTGACGTTCGCTCGCTACAGATCGTCAATACGTTCTTAACAATGAGAGGAAGTAATATGAAGAAATTGATCATGGCAGCCGCCATCAGCAGCGCATTTTTCACCGGTATCGTCGCTGCAGAAGACGCCAAGCCTGACAATGAAGTCAGTTTCAATGCCGCCGTCACATCCGATTATCGTTATCGCGGCATTTCCCAGACCCGCTTGCAACCCGCCTTGCAAGGCGGTGCTGACTACACCCACAATCCCAGCGGTTTTTATGCAGGCACCTGGGCATCCAGCATCAAATGGACCAAAGATGCAGGCGGTGGAGGCGATGTAGAAATCGACCTTTACGCCGGCAAACGCGGCGAAATCAGTAAGGATGTCGCGTATGATGTCGGCGTATTGAGCTATGTCTATCCATCAAACGGCCTGGCAGTCAATGCCAACACCACAGAAATTTATGGACAGTTATCCTATGGCCCTGCCTATGCCAAATATTCGCATTCTGTCACCAATCTGTTCGGTTTTGCCGACAGCAAAAATAGTGGCTATCTGGATCTGGGCGCGAATATTGATATCGGCAACATCAGCAGCGGCCTGACCCTGAATTTGCATGCCGGTCGTCAAGAGGTGAAAAACAATGGTGCCTCCAGTTACACCGACTGGAAACTGGGCCTTACCAAGGATTTTGGTATCGTTACAGGTGCCGTGGCCGTTATCGGTACGAATGCCGGTGAGGTTGCTTATGCATCGCCAGCCAATGGCAAGTTCCTGGGCAAGACAGCACTGGTTGTGACAGTCAGTAAAACTTTCTGATATTTCTGATATGTTGTAACCCTGAAGCCCGGATCACCATGATCCGGGCTTCAGGCTATTCAAGCGGATATTGCAGCGGGAAGAAATATGCTTTTATAGATGCTATCCAGTGTCAGATCGAGAGATGTACTGGCCAACAAGAAACGGACATTGTTCAATTGCCGCGCCAGCTTGTTGAGCAGATCTTGCCCCAGCTTGCTGTCGACATCATCAAGTATGACCAGTATGGGTAACTGAAGTTTGGTTTCACATGCGATGCGTATGCATTGCATCATTCGCGTCTGTCTGTCGCGATTCCACAGTGCAGTCTGGATGTGAAAAACCAGCATCTCGCTTGCACGTAAAAGGTCGGCAGCATCAGCTGATTGTGACTGCTGCAATTCCGTGATGATATCGTAATGGGCGTAGCTGGCGGTCGTGATTTCAGCCGTTAAAGCGTCTGTGTGAAAGCTTCGGATGGCGGCGGCGATTTTCATTTCTCTTGCCTGCCACATCCTGTTTTCAAGATTTCTTTTGTATTGGTTGGGCTGCCTGTCCCGCATGCACTGTGTCAGTAATAAGACGTTCCTGCCTGCGCGGGCGCGACGTTGTGCGATGGCCGTGGCGAGGCCGGGTAGCAAGCTGGCATCATTGGTAGAGATCAGACTTAACAGCATGTTTTATTCCTAATACACCAGCAGGCGGCCACAGCCTGTGACCGCATTTGCCGGAGTGGCCTGAGCTTGCGGTTTGAGTACTATCAGCAAGGCCATAAAGAAAGGAAACATGGACTGGCGAAACAGGTTTCAATGTGTCGCAAACACGGCACCAAATAATTCCTGCATACCCGCAACAGCCAGGTGATCCGCTGGCAGATATTCGCTGATCGACAAGCCATCACGATAGGCTAGTTGTAACGCATAGCCGGAATGAATCACTTTGGAGAATAATTGAGCAGATCTGAATTTTTGTGAAAAATTGCGTACAAGGGCAATTTTTTCAGACGAAGGTTGCATTTGGACCGAAGTCATGACCACCAGAATGCGTAAGCCGGGATTGTAAGCACATGCTTTTTCCACGCGGATCAACAGTTCTTCTTCATGCAACTGATCCAGCTGATCCAGGTCAACTGCAATCACAGCTACATGGGCAGCCAGCAAGGCCGAGCGGCTGCCCATGCAATCGCGGGATGCACTGTCGATGACGATGTCCTGGTAATGGCAGCGTAAGTTCTCCAGTTCAGGTTGCAAGCCCTTGCCGCTGATCTTTCTGGCAGCAATGGGAACAGGATGTCCATTGCTGCGCCTTTCACAACTCCATTTCAACGAGGATAGCTGGGGATCATTGTCCAGCAGAATGACCTTGTGACCAGCAAGTGTTCTCAGGGTTGCAAGGTTATCTGCGAGTATTGATTTGGCCGCGCCACCGGCGCCGTTGGCAATGGTGATAATCATGGTATTTGATGGAAAAATGAAGGTCGAAAAATGCGTATCAGCTCAAAATTCAGCTCAGTAATTTAAGCACTGCCTGGCCGCGATTGTCCTTGACTGCCGGCTGGCGTGGGCAATGCGCGGATACCTGTGCCAGATTGTCAAGTACATCTGCCAGCCTGGTTTTTCCTGCCAGCGACATAGGCGTCATCGGCAGTCGCAGTTCTTCATGTATATAACCTTGTAAGGCCAGTGCCGCCTTGACCGGTGCCGGATTGGATTCTGAAAACAGCAGGCGTATCAAGGGTAGCAATTGTTCGAACAACAGTTTTGCTTCTGCATAACGGGCTGCACGCATGAGTTCATACAAGGCAACAAACAAATCTGGCCGCACATGGGCGGCGGCAGAAATGGCACCGTGCCCACCCAGCCCCAGGGCATCAAACAGCAGGGTATCATCTCCGCACAACACCTTCAGGCTGGTGCAGTTGATCAAACCGGATAATTGCGTGGCAAGCCCAGCTGACTCTTTGATAGCGATGATATTGCTGTGTTTTTGCAAGGTGATGCAGGTACCCAGGTCAATATTTACGCCAGTGCGGGCGGGGATGTTGTACAAGACCAGTGCTTTTTCAGTGGCTGTGGCGAGGGCATCAAAATGCAGGCGTATCCCTTCTTGAGACGGACGTACATAAGCTGGTGCGCTGACCAGAAATCCGGTCAGGCGCGGGTCGTCATGACGGCTGACTTTTTCAACCAGCGTGCGTGTATCGCTGCCACCTATACCCATCAACACCGGGCAGGTATTTTTTGCCACTTCCAGTATGGCGGCCAGCATGTGTGTCTGCTCTTGCTCGCTCAGGCAGGCTGCTTCGCCGGTGGTGCCGCAGACTACCAAGCCATGTACGCCAGCCAATATCAGTTGCTGGGCAAGTTGCTGTGCTGCTTCATAATCGGGTCTGCCTTGCCGGAATGGCGTGACGAGCGGAACCCAGATACCTTCAAATAGGGACATGATGGTTGGAAATTGATAGTTGGAAAATGATAGTTGGAGAGACGATTGATCAAATGGCCCGAACTAGTCTCAGGCAGGCAGCAAAGGTGTAATCTTGCCGAATTCTGCCTTGGGCAAGGCGCGCACGATATGGCTGATGATGGTGTCTACTGATGACTTTCTCAGACACAGCCAGACCTTCATTTTGCTGGCATGATCGACAGGTTTCACTCGCATGAAAAGCACCAGGTCACCACAATTTCTGAGTATCAGATGACGTAGTTCCGTGATAGCAGCGGCATCCACCGTAATACGCATGATGAAATCGTCCTGTTTCAATGCCGGGGTCTTGCGATAACTGATGATGGTCGGCACAAGTTTGCTGCTTTGCCCGCGCTCATCTGCATCTTCGAACAGAAATTTTTCCCGCTTTGATGTTTGCAAGGCATCGGTAAAATCTTCGTCAAGATAATTATAGCGTGTTGACGATGACACCCTGGTATGCTGATTCATGGATAATCTCTGGCTGTTTGACACAGTTCAAGATTAGCAGTTGAGGTATAAAGTTTCTCTAAAAAAACGGGGCTTGCATCGTAAACGTCGCGTAAATTTTTCTGTTCATAATAATGAAAATGAAAAACCCCCGTAGCTGCATGGCAGCACGGGGGCTATGTACGTGGTGCAGTTCTGTTTAATAGAGCCAGAGCTTGTCTGCATCCATTTGCAGGTAGTATTCGCCTTGATCCAGTTTGAACGGTGAATAGGCACGCAAGCCATCTTCGGCGTGGCCGAACAGGCATTCCCAGCGGTCACCCAGGTACATGCAGGTGGTCAGCGGCAATTTGATAGCATTTTCTGTCTGACTGTCAGCAATTTTGACTTTTTCCAGACGAATGATGGCGGTTACTTCTTCCCCCAGATTTTTACCGCGTACGGTAGCTTTCAACTGGGTTCCTTTGGTCTGTATGGTGGCCGTGTCGCCGTCGCGCTGTACGACCTTACCTTTCAATTTGTTATTGCTGCCCATGAATTCGGCAGTGAACAGGGTGTTTGGTGTTTCATACATGCTTTGCGGCGTGCCTTGCTGTTCAATCACACCGTTATTCAGCAATAGAATGCGGTCTGAAATTGCCATCGCTTCACCCTGATCATGTGTCACCATCAACGCCGACAGGTTCAGTGTGACGATCAGTTCACGCAGGAAGGCACGCGCCTCTTCACGCAGTTTGGCATCCAGATTTGACAGTGGTTCATCCAGCAGGATGACCGGCGGGTTGTACACCAACGCCCGGGCGATGGCGACACGTTGTTGCTGGCCGCCGGACAACTGGTGCGGGAAGCGCTCGCCCAGATGGCCCAGGCCCAACTGACCCAGCACATCCTTGACTTTGGCGGCGATATCGGTGGTATTCAATTTGCGCAATTTCAGGCCATAGGCCACATTGTCAAAAACGGTTTTGTGTGGCCATAGCGCATACGACTGGAACACCAGCCCCAGGTTGCGTTGTTCGGCAGGTACTTCCAGCCCTTTGGCACCGTCAAAGATGGCTCGTTCAGCAAGGGTGATGGTACCGGTCTTGGGCGATTCCAGGCCTGCCACAGCACGCAGCAAGGTGGTTTTGCCGCTGCCCGAAGGACCCAGCAGGGCGACCACTTCGCCACGCTGCAAATTCATGGATACCCCTTTCAGGATAGGGTTGGCGGTTGCGCCGGAACCATATTCCAGGGTTAAATTTTGTACGCTCAGTTCAGACATAATGTTCTCTCGTTTTTATAGTGTGTCGTGTTGACGGGTAGCAGAGGGTGAACAACTTAGTGGCTCAGCTTGACGCCAAAGCGCAATGCCAGACCCAGACCGATAGCGACCAGGGTGATATTGATGAAGGACAAAGCCGCCACCAGATCAACCGAACCACCAGCCCACAATGACACGATCAGTGCACCGATCACTTCTGTACCCGGCGACAGCAGATATACGCCGGTTGAATATTCACGTTCAAAAATCAGGAATATCATCAGCCAGGCACCCAGCAAACCGTATTTGACCAGCGGCAGTGTGACATCACGTGTCACCTGGCTGCGGCTGGCACCAACGGCACGGGCTGCTTCTTCCAGTTCTGGTCCGACTTGCAACAGGGCGGTGGAAATCAGGCGCAGGCCATACGCCATCCACACCACGGAATAAGCAATCCAGACCGAGAAGATGGTGGAACGCAAGGCTCGCAATTGTGGAATGACATTCTCGATCAGCCAGATGCAGAAGGCATTGTCAAAATTTTTCAGGCCACCTTCCAGCCAGCTTGGTACAAACAGGAATACCCAGAGGAAGGACAAACCAGCCAGCAAACCAGGAATGGCACGTGGTACCAGCACACTATAGTCCAGCAGGCGGGTAATGCCATCCGGCTTGCGGTGCATGGCCAGGGCAATACCGGCATAACAGATCACGGCCAGTGCACCCCCGATGATACCGATCAGCACGGTATTGAAAATGCCGCGCATCAGTGAAGGCTGTTCCAGGATGTCGCGGAAATGCTGGAGCGTGACCACATCGGCCAGTTTCACGCCCTCACCCCAATACGAAACAAAGGCACGCAAGATGATGCCGGACAGCGGCAAGACGATGGTAAAGATCAGCCATGCTGCCAGTACGGCAAAGGCCAGCCATTTCCATTTACCCAGCGGCAGTGGTTTCTGGCGTGAACCCTTACCCTTGATCGATACATATTTATTGGCCGATTTCAATAGCCAGCGCTGCACCATCACCAGTGGCATGGTGACCGCCACCAGACAGACAGCCGCCGCTGCCATCAGATGATAGGACGGCGTGCCGAGTTTATTGGTCAGCTTGTACAGATAAGTTGCCAATACCAGATGACCTTCCGGATCACCCAGTACCAGTACCAGACCGAAGACTTCAAACCCCAGGAAAAACACCAGCACGGCAGCAAAGGCGAGCGCTGGCATGATCATAGGCAGGGATACATGCAGCGCCACCTGGAAAGGTGAGGCACCAGCTACCCGGGCTGCTTCTTCCACATCCGAACCCAGGCTTTTCAGCGCAGCAGATGAATACAGATAAACGTGCGGCACGTGGGTCAGGCCGGCAATCAGGACGATGCTGAAGAAGGAATAGATATTCCAAGGTTCAACACCGGTCAGTTGTTTCACCCACAAAGTATAGAAACCAACCGGACCCATCGACACTACATAGCCGAAGCCCATCACCATGGGGGAGACAAAAATTGGGACCAGTAGCATGGGTTCTATCCAGCTACGTCCTGGCAAGTCAGTACGTATCATCAGGAAGGCCAGCAAGCCACCCAGCGGGACGGCAATGACAGCCAGGCCAGACGCCAGGATCAGGCCATTCCAGAACGCCTGGCGAAAGTCAGGGTCATCAAAAATGAAACGATAAGAATCCAGGCCCAGTTCTTTTACCGGAGAAAAGAAAGGTGCATTCAAAAAACTCTGGAACAGTATTAATGACAGTGGCGTAAAAATCGCCAGCAGTGTCAGTGTCACAACCAGGCCGCGCGGCCAGTTCAGTTGTGACCATCTGCCACGCGGAGGTAGACTCAGGGTGCTCATGCTTGGCCCAATATCAAGGGTTGAGATTCAGTCGAAATACTAAATAGATTGGGTGGAAAAAAAGGTCCACCTGAAGAGATGATTGGCACAGTGCAACTTAAAGTATGCACTGTGCCCCAGGCTTATTTTTTGCCTGCAGTTTCTTTCCACTGCTTGAGGAAAGCGAGGCGTTTGGCTTGATCCAGGTATTGCAGCAACATCGGGTTGACAGGCAAAGGCTTGAGGCCGATACCGATGAGTTTTGCCAGGTCAGAGTAAGTGGTTTCACCCTTGACATCAGCGCGTATGGCATACAGCCTGGCTTCATTCGCAATCATGGTCTGACCGCGTTTGGACAGCGTGTAATCCAGCCACAGTTTGGCCGCATTTGGATGTTTGGCCGCTTTGCTGATGAACATCACGCGTGACAGCACCAGCGTGTAATCTTTCGGGATCTGTACACCGATGGATGGATCTTTGGCTGCACGTACCAGCGCATAAGAACCAAGGATGTTATAACCCAGCAGGTTCTCGCCGGAAGAAATGCGTTCCAGCATGGTGCCAGTGGAAGACTGTACGCGTACAGCGGCATTACCGAAGGCCTTGGCCAGTTCCCAGAATTCCTTGTTTTCGCGGCTGTCCTGCGTAATGAACATGAAACCTACGCCAGATTTTTCGATGTCATAGGTGGTGACCTTGTTCTTGAATTTATCCAGTTTGCTATTGATGATCTTGGCAAATTCAGCGTGGGTCTTTGGTACTTCGTCAGCACTGACCAGGCGCTTGTTGTAGACAAAAACCGCAGGCTCAAAAGTGGTGCCGTAAGCAGCATTGTTCCAGATTGCCCATTTTGGTATGCCGCTGATTTCTGGTGATGCATACACCATGCCGTAACCGTCAGATACCAGCTTGGTTTGCAAATCCATGGCGGACGACCACATCAGGTCTGCGCTGTTGCCGCCAGCTGCCATTTCAGAAATATAGCGGTTATAGACTTCGGTGGAATTCATGTCATTGTATTCGACCTGTACATCCGGATACATGTTGCGGAAATCTTTGATCAGCGATTCTACGGCCTTGGTATCAGTGGTGCTATAGATGACCAGCTTCCCCTCTTTCTTTGCACCGTCAACGACCTTGCTGTAGTCGGCTGGGTAGCCAGCCGGGACCTGGGCTTGCGCGTTCGCCATCATGATGCCGCCAACAGCGATTGCAGCCATGCTCTTGACGAAATAATTTATTGCTTTCATTTGTCTTCTCCTGTTATTTGTTTGGGTTAGATACTGCCAGATCATTTGTCGTTATGTTGCAAGCATTGTTTTATCGCACCATGCCAAATTCTTTTGCCTGCAGACGGTAATTGTTGACCGCCTTGTTGATGTATTCGGTGAGTTCTTTGCCGGTCATGGCGAAAGGAAACAGGCCGTGGGTTTTTCTTTGTTCATCAAAGGCCGGGGTTTGCATGGCTTGCTGGAAATAGCTGACCCATTTTTGATAGTCCTTGTCGCTGACCTGTGGGCCCATGTAGACACCACGGATAATTGGCCAGGTTACGTCAAAGCCCTGTTCACGTGCAGTTGGCACATTCGCCAGCGCGCCGGGCAGACGGGCATCGGACAATATTGCGAGCACGCGTATTTTGTCATCGCGGGCATGCAGGCTGGCTTCAGAAGCGTCACCGGATACGGCCTGTACATGATCAGCCAGCAGTGCGGTAAATGACTCGCCGCCGCCTTCAAACGCGACCAGGCGCATGGTTTTTGAATCAATACCTACCTGTTTTCCGATTTGTGCCATCTTCAGCCAATCCTGGCTGCCGACTGTGCCACCGGCACCGATGGAAATTTGCGAAGGCTTGCTCTTGATGGCATCCATCAGTTCGCGCAGGTTTTTGTAAGGGGAATCCTTGCGTACGGCGATCATGCCGTAATCAGTACCGATGGCGGCCACCCAGCGCACATTGCTGGCATCAGATTTGCCAAACTTGCCTTCCGCCAGATTCAGCAGCGAGCCGCCAGAATAGGCAATCAGGGTATTTGCTTCGGCTTTTCTTTGCGAAATGATGGTGGTCCAGGCGATGGCACCTACGCCGCCAGGCAGATAATTTATCTGCATCGCCTGGCTGCTAGTGACTGCTTGAGCCAGCTTGCAAGTCAGGTCCATCCCGCCACCGGGTTTTGCCGGGACTATGCATGTGGCCATTTCTGGTTTATCTGTAACCGCGACCGGCTTTGCCGCGACCACAGGCAGGCAGGCAAGCAGACTGCTTAGCAAGAATGTCAAATGTGTACACCGGAGTTGCATGATAAGACCATATGGATGGGTTACATGGATCATACCGAATTGAATCTTTCAGTACGCTTTCACAAATTTCAGAACTCATTTCATCAACAGGACGGAAATGAGTTCTTCGCTTAACGTAATATAACGCCATTTTTACCGACAATAATCAACTCTACAAAATGTGAGCCATCATGGTCTTTGGGATCGTAACTGACATGTACACCTCCCAGATCCACATTGCGCATGCTTTCCAGCGTCTGCAGCAATTTCTTTGAGTCTGGATTACGACCTGCGCGACGCAAGGCTTCGGCCGTTAATTTGGCGGCGACATAACCTTCCAATACAGCATAGGACAAAGGCGGGGGATTTTTACTGGTTTTCAGTGCTTTTTGCAGTTCCTTGACCACTGGTATGCTTATATCACGCGGGTAGGGCATGACTTGCATAACGCCGATACCACGCCCTTCTGACCCCAGGGACTTAAAGAAATCATCAGAATTAACATTTGACAGCATCAGAAATTGCGGTTTTTGCCCCAATTTCTGCATTTGTTTGATGAAGTCGGCGCAAGCAGCCGGGGTGCAAGCCATTAATACCGCTTGCGGTGCAGCCGCAGCAATTGTTGCAACCGCAGTATCAACTTTCATTTCTTTTCTGTCATATTTGGCAATTACAGTGGCGCGCATGTTTTGCTTGCCCAAGTTGCTGACAAAGTCGTTCAAGCCATCTTTACCGAAACTGTCATCCTGGTGCAAGATCGCTACCTTGTTGATTTTCAGGTCGGTCAGCGAGGCTACCATCTTGGATGCCTCATCCTGGTAGCTGGCGCGTAGATTGAACACCTGCGCTTGCAAAGGATGATGCAGGCTTTGTGCACCGGAAAAAGGGGCAATCAAAGGTATTGCATATTTTTGCAGGAGTGGGAATATCGCTTCTATGGTGGGGGTGCTGCGGTATCCGAACAAGGCAATGGCATGGTCTTCATTGATGAGTCTGAGGGTATTTGCTTTGGTCAGTACCGGGTCGCGTTTGTCGTCGTAGCTGATGAATTCTATGGTTTTGCCGTCGATGCCGCCCTGACGGTTCAACGTGTCGAAATATAGCTGTGCACCCTCGCGGTTTTCTTTGCCGGTGGCCTGACCGGATAATTCTACCGATTGACCTATGACGATTTTGCCTTCTGCTCTGGCAAGGCCTGGACAAATAAAACAGACGAACAGAAAGAAACTGAGGCGTATAGGCTTCATGATGGGGAGTCTCCATAATTTTTTTTGTAAGGGAGCATAGAGCCGGATAGCTTTCAGTTTGCCTACAGTATTTGTGCTTATGGAGTTTTTTGCGTTGGAATGCGTGTTCGCCGATCTTTGACTCAGAACGCAAAAGTGATTTCATCAGAACTGATTTACGTCAAGCTGTGATTTTTTCAAATTCCATGAAGTGAGAAATTCTAAAGTACCCAGTGAATATCCTTAGGATCGAAATGTCGTTACAGCTTGAATACGCTGACAGCCTGCACCAGTGTCTGCGATTGTTCCTGTAAGCCTTCCGCCGCTGCAGCGGCTTGTTCTACCAATGCGGCGTTTTGCTGGGTCATTTCATCCATCTGGGTGATCGCATGGTCGATTTGTTCTATACCTGTGCTTTGTTCGACTGTGGCGGTAACTATTTCTGACATGATCTCGGTGATGCGTTTAACGCTGGCAACGATGTCAGTCATGGCTTTACCGGCATGGCCAGCCAGTTCATTACCGGCATTTACTTGCTCTACACTGCTACTGATCAGGGTCTTGATTTCCCTGGCTGCGGTGGCACTGCGCTGTGCCAGGTTTCTGACTTCGGTGGCGACGACGGCGAAGCCACGGCCTTGTTCGCCAGCACGGGCGGCTTCCACTGCGGCATTCAGGGCCAGGATATTGGTTTGGAAGGCAATCCCGTCAATCACGCCGATAATGTCAGAAATTTTGCGGGAACTGTTATTGATGGCTTCCATGGTATGAATAACCCGGTTGACAATATCACCCCCATCGGTTGCGACCTTGCTGGCATCAATGACGAGTTGATTGGCCTGTCTGGCACTGTCGGAATTTTGTTTGACTGTGCCTGTCATCTGTTCCATGGACGAGGCAGTTTCTTCCAGGCTGGAAGCCTGGGTTTCGGTGCGGGCCGACAAATCTACATTGCCCCTGGCAATATCATGCGTACCATTATTGATATTCACTACACTGTCCCTGACGTTGCCGACTATACCTGTCAGACTGACGCGCATGTCTTCCAGAGCCTGTAACAGGCGTCCAGTTTCATTGTGACCATGGGGAGTGGCGGGAAAACGCAGGTCGCCACCAGCAATATGCTGGGCAACCGTGATGGCTTGTTCCAAGGGGATACTGACCGAGTGAGCTATTGCTCTGGCAAACAAACCAGCCATGCAGATCAGCGTCAACATGGCAATGATCACGGTCCACCTGAGTTGATAGAGATTACTGACGCGTCGTTCCAGCATATTGTGCAATTCCTTGCTTGCATCGGCATTTAACTGGAATTGGCTATCTATAGCCCGGGTAGTCACCTGCACATAGTCCACCGATGAAAACTCCATGGCCTCGGCCTTGGCAATTTTTTCACCGGCGAGCGTCATTGCCCCTGTGGCTTGTGCCATGGCTTCCTTCATGACGGCACCGAGCCTTTTCTCGATATCCGGATTGCTTAGCATTGCCTTATTAAAAGAATTATTCATTTGCTGAGTGCGGTCATTGGAACGGGCTATGAGATCAGACACGATCATCTTGTCTTCCAGCGTGGCTTCTTTTTTAGCCAGCAAACCAGCACCCTTGGCGCGCATGCGCCCTAGTTCTTCAGTCAGATAGGGCTGAACGTAGTACATCGCCTGTATCAACTGATAACTGTCTATGTTGGGGTCGAGGCTGAGGCCATAATAGTCGCCTATAAGGTCATTCACCAGAAGTAGTTTGGGTATCAGGGCGCTGTGGGCCTGGTAACTGGCAGGCACAGTGATACTGGCTTTGGAAACTTGCTCACGTAAGGTATTCCAGTCTTGCCCGGCCTTGTTCCATGCATCGATGATGGCTTTGTTGTTGGTATCTTTGACAATAGCGGCCATGACAGAATAAGAAGCATCGGCTTCTTTTTGTTTTGCTTCGCGTTTCTCCTTTTCACTGGACACACCACCCAGCACCAGTGCCGACAAAGCTCTGTGTTGTTGTGTCAATTGTATAGTCTGGAGAATCTGAGCCATGGCTGGCAAGCCCTGTTTTTCAGTCAGCGCAGCGTCAAGACTTTTGGATGACTCCAGATAATACAGAGCGGTTGGAATGGCGGTCAGAATCAGGGCTATTACACTCAATAGTACAAATTTTTGCCAAAGCAGTAACTTTGTTAGTATTGATGTCATTCCAGCCTCCTGTTATTGAATTCTCAAAATTTTTAGAACTCATTTCATTTATTTGAGAGAGATGGCTTTTGAGGAAAATCCCCCGGGAACTGGTGATTTGCGTGTATTCCTGTGTTACACCACATGCAAAGGCTAACGCCTTCGCATGCTGATTTGATCGCTAACAGACCCTGATCAGATAGAAGTTTATAAACTTATCTTAGCTTAGGCATGCCAGGATTGCGATGCGTTTGTTGAAAACCGTGCAGTTTTCTTGTCAGAAATAGTTACAGAAATAGTGACGCCTTGGAATCAGGCTGGTAGCCTAGCGGGAATCAGGAGTGAATAGGCACTGTATGCGCATACTTTTAGTTGAAGATCACATCGAGTTATCCCACTGGCTGGCCAAGGCCTTGCGTGATGCTCATCTGACGGTGGAAACAGCCATGAACGGGGCTGATGCCGATGCCCTGCTGCACACTCAGGAATATGCGCTGGTGATACTTGACCTCAGTCTGCCGAAATTGGATGGGCTGGAAGTATTGAAGCGCATGCGTGCCCGTGGCAGCAATACGCCAGTATTGATTCTGACCGCCCGTGGTGGCTTGAATGACCGTGTGCAGGGTTTGAATTCCGGTGCCGACGATTACTTGCCCAAACCGTTTGAACTGGCTGAACTGGAAGCGCGTGTTAAAGCCTTGTTGCGTCGTTCGCAAGGTAATGAAGCCGTGACCCTGACTTGTGGCTCTCTGAGTTTTGATACCGTGACACGGCAATTTCATTATGACAGCCAGCCGCTGTCGCTGACACCGCGCGAATATGCGGTGCTGGAAGCGTTGATCAGCCGTCCGGGTCAGGCCGTCTCCAAAGACAAGCTGTTTGATGAAGTGTTTGCCCTCGATGACGAGGCGAACCTGGATGCCATAGAAATCTATATCCATCGCCTGCGTAAAAAACTCGATGGCGTCAGTGCCGGTAAAGTGGTGATCGTGACCCTGCGTGGCATAGGCTATTTACTGGAAGCGCACTGATGTCCACGTCAGAACGCCTGGGCAGTCTGCGAGGCCAGTTTTTACGCTGGTTATTAATTCCACTGGTATTGCTGGTCGCCCTGAATGCCTTTTCCGTGTATCGCAATGCACTGGATGCAGCCGATCTGGCGTATGACCGCTCCTTACTGTCTTCGGCCAGGGCGCTGGCAGAAAGAGTGGAGATCGTCAATGGCAAGGTGGTGGCCAACGTACCCTATGTGGCGCTTGACAGTTTTGAAACCGATACCCTGGGGCGTTTGTATTACAAGGTCACGGGCGTCAATGGTGAATTTGTGTCCGGCTATGAAGACCTGCCAGATCTGCCCAAGAATGTGCCGCGCTCAGAAATCTACCCGGCACTGGTGCATTTTTTTCATGCCGATTATCAGGATCAGCCGGTGCGTATCGCAGCCTTGCACCAGCCAGTGTACGATGACCAGATGCGGGGTATCGCCTTGATTGAAGTTGGCGAAACCCTGGACGCCCGCCATGGCCTGTCACGCAAGATATTGATCGACACCCTGCTGCGCCAGGCTGCTCTGGTACTGGCGGTAGCGCTGATGGTGTGGGTTGCCTTGCGTTTTGTGCTGGCCCCTATCATGCAGTTGCGTGCTGATGTTGAAGCGCGTGAGCCCACCGATTTGTCGGATTTTGATCCCAGCGTGGTCCACAAGGAAATCCGTCCCTTGGTGAATGCCATGAATGGTTACATGGCGCGCCTGCAAACACTGATCAATGGGCAGAAGCGGTTTATTGCGGATGCCTCACACCAGTTGCGTACCCCGCTCACAGTCCTGAAAACCCAGGCCGAACTGGCCTTGCGCGAAAACGATCCGGCTGCCATGCGCCAGATCGTGCAAAGCATCGCCCAGACCACGGACGCCACAGTGCATCTGGCAAACCGGCTGTTGACGCTGGCACGCACTGGCCACGGGACAGCTGCTGCCGAAATGGAAGATTTGTCACTCAACCAGTTGGCACGCCAGGTTTGCCTCGAACTGGCCATGCCCGCTGTACGCAAGCAGATCGACTTGGCGCTGGAAGCAGATGATGAAGTCCCTTTCAAGGGGCAAGCCCTGCTGCTGCATGAGATGCTCAGCAACTTGCTCGACAACGCCATCCGTTACACGCCAGAACAGGGACGCATTGTCCTCCGCGTGTCTGCGCAGGATGGACAGGCTATCGTTGAAATTGAAGACAGCGGGCCGGGCATACCCGTATCTGAGCGTGAGAAAGTATTTGAACCCTTTTACCGTGCCGCCACCAGCAGTGTGTTGAACCCGGGAGGTACCGGTCTGGGTTTATGCATTGTGTATGATATTGTCACTCTGCATGGAGGCAACATCGTCCTGGGGGATGCGCACAAAAGCGATAATATGGATTATCAGGTTCATACAGATGAAATTTCTGTTGCTGGCGATGATAAAACTACCCCTGCTGGTCTGCGTGTGCATATCCGTTTTCCGCGTCAAACCTGAATGGTGTTACGATACTCAGTAGAGTATGCAAATCACTGTCATTTCGGGTATCAACTATAGCGAAGGAGCATGATCGTGGCAGATACGCCCCCACTGAAAATAGTTCAGGGTACGGCCTTGAATGATCAGCAAAAGAAAGATTTGTTGCATCGTCTGGCACGTGTTGAAGGCCAGTTGCGGGGCGTGCAAAAACTGATTGCCAAGGCAGCAGTGCCAGAGGATTGCGAAGCGGTGGCCCAGCAAATGTCGGCTGCACGCAAGGCGCTGGACCGTTCATTTGTGACCTTCCTCACCAGTGCCGTGGTCACGCATGCAGAAAAAGCCGAAACCACCGAAGAGGCCATCGCCAGTACCCGTCGCCTGGCTTCACTGCTGGAAAAATTTGCCTGAAGGGTATTGCCTTTGACGAGTGAAGCAAGGCATAGGTGGATGTCGAAATCATCAAGCGGTTTTCAACGATATTACCGCTCTGAGCCCAAGTATTGAGTGCAGCTTTCCTTGTATGGCGAGCTGATGCAGAAACAGAATCTGTTTAAACTTACTGCCAGAACATACGGCACAGTCCATTACAGCTGGGTAACAGACAGCCTGTCAGATCCTATGCGGCCAGATGGCGTGCCTGTCGTTGCGGTAAGGCGCTTGCAACTTCTTTTTTAAGCTGTTTAGCTGGTGTCGATACATCGGTTTTGTTGCCGCCCTGCTTGTGCATGGCCTGCCCTGCATAGTCACTGGAAACAGCTGCCTGCACGACTTCCGCATCGATGCCGCGTACCTCTTGCAACCATTTGCTGACCAGCGCCGCCAGACGGTCGAGCGCGATGCGATGGGTGGCGTCGGTGTTGGCATACAGCCAGTCTGACAGGGCCATGAAATGTTCAAATGGGGCGTCTGCCAGTATTTGTGGCAGGGTATGGGAAAACCGGCCCGAATTGGCGATCATGTCCCAGTAGCGGGCAAAGCGCACCAGTCTTTGCATGTCGGCAAAGGGAATGTTTTTATTCGCCAGGATGGTGTACGGCGGCTGCGGATCAAAGGCCAGTTCAAAAGCTTCGGTGTGGCGGATGATAGGTGTGCCACGCAAACGTTTCAGGATACCGAATTGTATTTCGTGTGGTTCCAGGGCCACCAGCCGGTTAAAGCCCTGGGCAAAGCTTTCCATGCTTTCGCCAGGCAGACCGGCAATCAGGTCCACATGCAAATGTGCATGCGAATGCTGGCACAACCAGCGTATGTTTTCGGCGGCTTTTTCATTATTCTGCTTGCGGCTGATCAGGGCTTGCACTTCAGGGTTGAAACTTTGTATGCCTATCTCGAATTGCAGACTACCTTCGGGGAATTTCTGTATGCCTTCCTTCAATGCATCCGGTAAATGGTCAGGTACCACTTCAAAGTGGGCAAATACCGGGTCATGCGGTGCTGCTTCCAGTTTGTCGAGGAAGAATTGCATGATCTTCAGGCTGGTCTTGATATTCAGGTTGAAGGTGCGGTCAACAAATTTGAACAGGCGTGCGCCGCGCTGATACAGACCTTCCATTTCTTGCAGAAATTGGTCTATATCAAACGGCCAGGCGGTTTTGTCCAGCGCTGACAGACAGAATTCACATTTGAAGGGGCAACCGCGTGATGCTTCGACGTACAGGGTGCGATGGCGAATATCCTGATCACTGTACAGACTGTAAGGCAGTTGTATGTCGGCCATGGGTGGTTGCAGGCCGGCATGCACTTTCATCAGCGGCTTGGGGCCAGCCAGGATTTGCTGACACAGTGAAGGGAAGCTGACATCACCCCATCCGGTGATGACATAATCTGCCAGCCTGACGATTTCCTGTTCAGTGGTTTCATACGACACTTCAGGTCCGCCCAGCACGATCACTACATCTGGGGCGACGCGTTTCAGGACGGCGACGATCTGGGTGGTCTCGACCACGTTCCAGATATACACACCAAAACCGACGATGAATTTTTGACCGGGCTGGCGATGCGCCAGGATTTTTTCGACGACATCCGTGCTGCGTGCACCGATCACAAATTCCTGGATCTGTGTGGCGGGCTGCAAGTCCCCCATGTTGGCGAGCAGATAGCGCAAGCCCAGTGACGCGTGGGCGTAGCGGGCATTCAGGGTGGTGAGCAGGATGGTCATGGTACAGAAGGCGCAGCAACTAAAAGCGCTATTGTACGCTGTAGTACAGCCCGTGCCTCAGGTCACCTCAGCAGCTAGCCTGTGGAGGCAGCATGTGTGGTTAGCCTGACGGGCTATCGATGCAGATATCTGCGATCAGGTTTAAAACAAATAGAACATGTACCGCCGAAGACCGTTTAAGTTCAGCAGAGATCAGTCTGTCAGGGCCGCTGTCAGCATGACGATGGTAGCGATTAATTGGGCAAAGACAATGATGGTTAACATATATATTTCCTTTTTTTGTGAATACAGTGTCATCATAAAAGATCAATACTTGCTAATCCAATCACATGTTTGGATGTCTGTTATATGCTATGTGAATGTCATGTGGATTTCATATTTCTGAATGTGATGATCAATGCTTGGTTCAGTCTTGTCCTGATACAAATGATGGCCGGCTGGGTCACACCCGGTTAAAGCACTTTCTGCATGCGAACCGGTTCCTGATGTCGTCGCCGTTATTTGTCCTTTGCTGTTCAGATACGGGCGAGTTTCCCCTGATTTTTTGCGTGTTGAAAAATACTCTGGAATGCCTTTTATGCACTTCAATCTCCGATTTCTGCATTTCGTCGCATGGGCCTCGCAGATTGACAAGGCAAGCTCTACAGTACACACATCAACCAACCACTGAAGAGGAAAATGAAATGAAAAACACCATCACCAACACAATGAAAAGCGGCTTGATTTTATCTACAGCACTGGTCGCAGGCGTACTGGCAATTGGCTCCGCATTCAGTCAGGGACAAGTACAAGACAGTACTGCCATGCAAAGCGTTACCGTCGTTGCAAAACGCATGAGTGAAGCACAGAAAATCGCTTTTGACACAGCGCAAGACACTACCCAGATCGTACTGATCAGCGCCAAAAAACTGACGGTAGAACAGAAGATGGCAATGGACAGGGAAGACCAGTTTGAACGTTCACAACTGGCTGAAAAAACGCCAACTCATCACCATGTTCACGGTTGAAACGCATGCGTTTCCCAAACGTGAAAGATGTGCTGCATGATGCAGATGAGCTGAACCGGACCTGCGCTGTTTTTCGCTGTTTTTTAATGTAGTGGCCCGTTTTTAAAACAAAGTTCTTTGCCTTTTGTTGACTGAGATTTTTGTTTTGGAAATGGGTTTGCGAAACTCTGCGGCCCTGTCAGGCAGTTCCATCTCGCTGCTGCAATTTTAGCGCGGCAAAACAGCTTTTTATCTTGCCGGCGGATGCCCATTGCAATTCTTTGTCTGGCTGGTTGATGAGACCATTATCAAACAGCAAGCGAATTTTGCTGAGTTCGTTCGCTTGCCTTACCACCAGACCCAGATCTTGTGCCGGATTGTCGGGATTGGTCTGGGCGTGCAGGGCGCTCATGACGGCATCCGGGAAATTCCATTGCTGCGCAATGCGGAAAGATAATAACTGTGCCATATACAAAAAACGCAGTCTGAATTCTGTGGAGAGCGGTATGCGTTGTTGATGCATGCTTTGATCCATGGTGCGGAAGGCGGTGATCAAACCTACATTTTGCAATAGCCCGGCGAGATAGGCATTAAAGGTATCCAGCCCTCTGTCCTGTGCCAGCAGACGGCAGGCGAGGGCGCAGTACTCCGATTGTTGCCAGATGGCAGGTGCTACGTGTTTGGTCAAATGACCAGACTGCAGTTGTATCAAGGGGCGAAAGGCCGAGCGCGCCACCAGCATGCGCAAGCCATTGATGCCAAGCAAGCGTATCGCATTGTCCAGGCTGCTGATTTTGTCTGTGGGGCTGTAATAGGAACTGTTGACTTCGGTGATCAGTTCGGCGACCAGTGACACATCCTTGGAAATATGTCTGGCCAGTTCTTCGCCGGATACATTTTCATCGCGCAGGCTTTTCAGCAATTGCGGCAAGACGCTGGGCACACGGGGGATCAGACTGGAACCGGCAAATTCGGACCGGCTGACTCTCTCCAATGCCATCAGCAAGGGTTTTTCAAGGTCGTGACCCAATTGACTACCGTATTCTCCCAGCAACCAGGGAAAAAAAAGGGAATCGACATCAAAGGCCGGTTTCCAGCCCAGATCATCCAGGGTTTCCTCTATCTTATCAGCACTGTTGGTGGCCATGCTTGTCACACGCTGTCCATCTTGCTGTCCGGCAAAATGATCAGATCCCCTGGCGGAACTGCCAGCCAGTCCAAACAGGCGTTTCACCATGGACAGACCTAGCACAGCACTCCCCTCTTGCTGTGTAGAACAACATGGCGAATTTTTTGATCTGCGCGGCACAGCTTCAGCATGTCTGGAGGTCTCCTGTCTCATGATGCCTGTCTCATCATGCATATCTTACATGTTTCCCAAGGAAAACATTGATGTATATAGAACTCATTTCATAAATAGGGATGAGTACGAGCCAGCTCCCGGAGGGTTTGCCTCATAACGCGTGCTGGACTGCAAGGTGTGAACAATTCGACTCGTTGTCAATAGACCCGTTATTGACTGCCTTGTCCCCTTGCCGGGCGCATGTGCGCTGGTAAGCGCACATCGTACGCAGGCGTGCAGCATGCTGCACGAACCCCCTGCTTTACCCTTGCCAGCCCACTTTATGAGGCAAACGCATCTCACCCCTATTTATGAAATGAGTTCTAGTGTAAACATTTTGTTGCATAACTGGCCGGGACAAATCGGTCTGGATTTCATAAGATTAAGCTTTTCTATCCGTCCATGTCAGCTTAAATGTTCAAGGAGTTCAAAAAATGGCCCTGTCTGTCAAATTTTCCCTTCGCCGCTCTGACATACTGTTTTTGCTGCCTGTTTGCATCAGCCTGGGTATGAGTGTTTTGCCTGTGTCTGTTGCGGCAGCAACCTTGCGTGACAAAATCATGGAGCGGCGGCTCGAGAGACAAGAGCAGAAAAACGGGCAAACCGGATCAGAAGGCAACCAGAGGGAAATGAGTGACGTAGAAACAACAAACATCAGTGCTGATGGATTACCAGCAGGTACCCGTGTCCTGCGCGATATGGCCTATGGCAGTGACAAGCGACAAACCATGGATGTCTACCTGCCTGCTACTGCAGTCACCCGCACCGATATGCCAGTCATACTGATGGTACATGGTGGTGCCTGGAGGATAGGCAACAAGACCGCACGCGGCGTGGTTGAAAACAAGGCGGCTCACTGGTTACCCAAGGGTTATGTATTTATCTCCATCAATTACCGCATGCTGCCAGATACTAAACCACTGGAGCAGGCTGATGATGTTGCCCGTGCTCTTGCTACGGCGCAGGGACGGGCTGCAGAATGGGGTGGCAGCAGTCGCAAATTCATTCTCATGGGGCATTCTGCCGGGGCGCATCTGGTATCGGTGCTGGCAAGTAACCCTGCCATTACCAGCAAAGCGGGTGTCAGTCCCTGGATGGCGACGATTTCTCTCGATAGTGCTGCCTATAACATCAACAAGATCATGGAACAAAAGCATTACCGTTTTTATGACGATGCCTTCGGCAGCGATCCCGCCTATTGGCAAACAGTTTCACCAAGCCTGTTGTTGCAGCAGGCTTCAGCCCCTTTCCTGGCCGTTTGTTCGTCAAAAAGACCCGACAAGCCTTGTTTGCAGGCTGAAGCCTTTATCAGCAAAGCGAAATCCCTGGGCATGCTGGCCCAGACGCTGCCACAAAGTCTGAGCCATGCAGACATCAATAAAAACCTGGGGCTGGAGAATACCTATACGGCAGCGGTGGATAAATTTCTGAAAGAGGTGGATAGTTCCCTGCCATAGGTGTGTGCCGGGGTAGCCTGCACCGATAACTGGCAGGCACAGGCCCCAACATAAGTTTTGCTTAGCCTTTACATCAGCCACGCTACATCCGCCACGCTGAGGGGGATTCAGACAGTACTACCGGCCCCAGGTCACACTGCGTAGCTGAGAAAATTGGAAAGACGTTTTATACCCTCATCCAATCGCTCGTGGCTGCTGGCAAAGCACCATCTTAAATAACCCTCTCCTTCAGGGCCAAAAGCGATACCCGGGGCCAATCCCAGTCCGGCTTCGCTCACCAGCCTTTTGCAAAATTCAAGGCTGTCGTCAACGCCATCGATTTTGAAGAATGAATACATGGCCCCTGCGGATACCGGGGCATTTTGTACCCTTGGTATGCGAGAAAGTCCGGACGCCAGGTGATCACGCGCATTTCTCAATCTGTCTACAGTACGTTTCACGGATTGTTCTCCATTTGTCATGGCATATTCTGCAGCATGTTGCACGAACGCCGGTGTACACGATGTGTTGTACTCGATCAGGTTTCCTATGTCGGGGAGCAAGGTGGCGGGGGCAACAATCCAGCCAACTCGCCAACCTGTCATGAGCCATGTTTTTGAGAATGAATTGCAACTGACTATCCTTTCCCGTGGATCTGCCATGTCCATAAACGATGGTGCACAGGTACCGTCAAAGTAGTAGCGTTCATAGACATCATCGGCAATGATCCAGATGCCGTGTTTGCGGCAATGGGCAAGCACGGCTTGCTGGTCGCTGGCGGGGATCGTCCAACCCGTAGGGTTGTTTGGCGAATTGATCATCAACACCTTGGTGTCAGGGGTGAGCGCGTCGAGGAGTTTATCCAGATCGAGGTGCCAGCCACGCTTGTCAAATTCAAGGCTGACTGTGGTGACTTGAGCACCCAGGATTTTCGGGATTTCTACCAGGTTTGGCCACAACGGCGTTACCGCCACTACCCGGTCTCCATGACCAACCAGCGCCTGTACCGCCAGCATCAGGGCAGACATCCCCGAACTGGTGACGGCAATATTGTCGACCGTGCGTTGCGTGTGAAAACTGCTCACATAGTTGGCAATTGTTTCCCGCAGGTTGGGCAAGCCCAGGGTTTGAACGTAAAAAGTATCTCCTGCGCGAAGACTGTCAATCGCGATGGACCTGACATCTTCTTGCGTCGGTTCATCAGGTTCACCAAACCAAAATGCAAGCACATTGCTGTTGCCCATCCCGGCATTGGCCACTTCGCGAATTTTTGATGCGCGCAAACTGCGTATGGCGGCGCGTGCATAAGCATCCATAGAGGTGTCGTCAGTGTATGTAGTGTCATCGCTCATGGTGCGGTACCTGCGTAGTCAGCCAGCGCATTTCTGGCCCCCCGGGTTAACCAGACAACATCAGAATGCAAGGAGATTAACGAGAAACCGCGATCCCGGTATTGTGCGGCTTCTGCTGCACTTGTTGCGAAAATGCCTGCGGCTTTACCTGCCTGCTTGCATACGGCCAGGATATGTTCAATTGCCTCCAGAACCTGTGGATGATTTGCTTGTCCGAGATGGCCAAGACTGGCAGACAGATCAGCAGGGCCGATAAACAGACAATCTGCCCCATCCAGTGCAGCGATGCCTTCTACATTGTGAAGACCTTTGGCCGTTTCAATCTGTAGAACGGCACATGCATCCTGGTTCGCGTTGTTTGTGTATTCCGGATCAAGTCCGTATCGGCCCGCCCTGACCATTCCCGCAATTCCACGCAGGCCACCGTTTTCTTTGTAGGGAAATCGTGTCGAGGCTATGGCTGCCGCTGCCTCTTCCACGGTTTCGATGGTCGGGAAAAAGATGGTTTGTGCTCCACAATCCATGGCGCGTTTGACCAGAACAGGATCATTGGCGGACACCCGTACAGCGACATCAACGTTTGCCCCATTGGCCCGCGCTGCATCAATCGCACGAAGCTGCGCCGTGATGTCGCTGATGTCATTTGGCGCATGTTCGGCATCAATCAGCAGCCAGTCAAAACCACAGTGGGAAAGCGCCTCGGCTACCGCAGGGCTGGCCAGCGCCAGCCAGCAACCTGCGGATGCTTTGTGGGCGAGGAGGCTTTGTTTAATCCAATTTTGTCGCATGCCATTGCTCCATTGTTGTTTGGCTCAACCAGCCAATACATATATCATAACTAGCCTGAGTAGAAATTATTTGCTATATTCATTGCTAATATTTATATATTTTCGCAATAAATATTTCGTTAAATTGAGAAATATGAAATGAATAATTCAAAAATGAAATTGGATCGCGTCGACAGGAACATCCTTGAGGCTCTGCAGGAAGATGCACGGCTTTCCAGTGCGGATCTGGCGGAGCGCGTGTCACTGACTCCTTCGCCATGCTGGCGCAGAGTGAAGCGACTGGAGGATGAGGGGGTGATTCGCGGATATCACGCCAGACTGGATTCGGAAAAACTCGGTTATCAAGTAACGGCATTTGTTCATATCTCCCTGGATAAAAAAGATACGGAACGCCTGCAAGCGTTTGAACGGGCTGTTTTGGCAATACCCCAGGTGCTCGCATGCCATCGCATATCTGGTCGGTACGACCATCAATTATTGGTCGTTGCTGAAGATCTTGCCGCGTTCGGGGCATTTGCTGAAAAGCATATCAATGGCTTACCGAGCGTGAAGGAAGTTTACACATCGTTTGTTTTGCGCGAGGTCAAGGCGCCAGTTAGTCCGCCTTTGCCCGCAGTTTAAGTTGAATTTGACGCGTTTATCGCTACATTCGTCTCAACAGTTAAAGCCTGCACTGCCGTTGACGGTGCTATGCATGTGACGTTGCCGTGCAGTTCTTTTTCTTTGCGAATACCTGGCCCTCCAACCTCTTGCTTTTTGCATGTCGTAACAGATGTAAAACCGGGTAAATCTCGCTAACTCGGGTTTGCAAAGGGATAGTATTTACATCCAGAGTTTCAGTTCCAGTCCCAGATTATGATCCGCTATTTTGCATGCATTCCTTGGCGTGCGGTGGCTTCATGTTGGCTAACAACACGTACGAAGGAAAAACATGCGCATTCTCCCACCGCTTGCTCGTGCAATGACAACAAAAGATGACGAAAACAATTCTCCTGTCATAGCGTCGCGCCGCAGGCTACTGTGGATGACGCTGGGAGTACTGGCGCCGGCCAAACTGCTGACGGCCTGCGGTGGTGGTTCAGGCAGCAGCGCTGCCACTACTTCAAGCACGTCGACTACCTCAACGACGACTAGTACCACAACCACAGGTACCACAACTGGTACAACGACAGGCACAACAACTTCTGGTACCAGTACTACCGGCTCAACGACAACGTCGAGCACAGCGACTGATCCCTGGAGCTGGCGTACGGCTGGCACCAGCACGACGACAAGCCTGCCTGCCATTGCGGATTTTGTCACGGTGATAGCATCCGGTACCGTCGCCTACAACTTCCATACATCCACCACCAGCTCAACAACAGATCCAGTGACGGGCGTGATGAGTGACACCAGCAGCATTGCCGTACTCAGCCCTTATCTGATGGGAAAATACCTGGTCAGCAATGCCAACTGGAAGGCATTCTGCAATGCACAAGGAAGCAGCTACTATCCCACTACTGCCAAGACAGCAGGTCAATACTGGTATGGTGGCAGCTATCCGGCAGGCAAGGAACAACATCCAGTATTGTTTGTGTCGCTTACGGCTGCCACGGCTTATTGTGCGTGGCTGGAAACCCAGATACCTGGTTATCATTTTTATGTGCCTACCGAGGGCGAGTGGGAATACGCTGCACTGGGTAATAACACGAGCTACAGTTTCCCCTGGGGTGCCAATGCAGGCATTACCTACAACAGCAGTACCGGGGTATTAAATACGGTGTACAACTGCAACGCCGTGTGCAGCCAGTTTGTCTTGAATTCTTCGGCATTTACCACCGTCAGCTATTACAACGATACCGTGGTAACCACACTCAGTGACGGCAGTACCGCATTGACAAATGATACTGCCCTGCTGACTAAAGTCTTGAGCATGAATTCAACTGGCGGTGTGACTGGCTGGCAATATGATTCGTCTTCAAATATGAGCTGGGCAGATTTTGCCAACACGGATCAATTTCGTTCGCTGGTGAATTTGTATGGCGGTTATACGACAGCGGCAGGCACCTATGAAGGTGGCAAAAGCTGGTGCGGTTGTTATGACATGGCTGGCAATGCTTTTGAATGGACCAACACCCTTAACCTCGCATCCAACGGTGCAGAGGCAGGTACCAGTGTCAACGTGGTCAAGGGTGGTTCATGGTATGCGACTTCAAACAGTGGCAAATCCACCGGGCGCGGTGAAGGGCGCAGCGCAGCGGGTGCTTACCACTCTGTCGGGTTTAGGGTTGCTGCCAGGTTGAAATGAATACTGATCGCGCGGAGAGACCGGACAAGGCGATCCGGTCTTCAGACACGTCCGGATTCTTGCTGCTATTGAGAGATATATTTCATTCCACCCTGCAAACTGGCTTCAGGATTCAGCTTCATATATAAACTGCGCAAGAGGCTGCCCTGTTCATCATCTTGTCCAAGGTGCCAGAACATGGCACCGGCCAGCCCATATTTTTTCAGGTAAGTGACTTTGTAGGCAAAAGATTCTTCATTGTCATAACTGATGAAGATTTTCTTTTCGGCGTTATATATCCACGGTACTTTTGTTTCTGTATCGAAGTAACTCTTATATCCCAAATTGGCGGACAACAGCTTCTTGATATCGGCATAAGTTGCTATGCGTGGGTCCTTACGGACGGTGCAGGCATCACAGCCGACCAGCAAGCCAGTGTCGCCGACATACGCATCGCCGGAAGGGGTGGCGTGAGATTGATACAAGCCTTGCTTCTCTGGCCCTGCCTGGAAGAAGGCACGACCATAAAATGGTACGCCCAGCACCAGTTTTGCGGCAGGTACGCCGGCATGCAGATACTGTTGAACAGAGGCGTCCACCGTCAGTGCAAATGGGGAAGGAAAGCGCTGCTCCAGCACGGTCTTGCTCAATGCCGGTTTGAAAGGCAGTGCCCGCAAGGGGTTTTCAAACAGGTGTTCGCCAGCATTGCCATACAGATGGGCATTGTGATTGGTTTGCTGTTCCCACGGGCCATTCAAGTCATAGGTCATGAGATTGATGTAATCGAGTTGGGCTGCAATCTGTGGCAAATACAGGTAGGTGCGCGCCATACTGAAGGTACTGCCAGCTGCGGCAATGGTCAACTGATACGCGGGTTTGCCAGGGTGTTTTTCGTGCGTCAGTTGCTGGCGGATTTCTTTGAGCAATTCCACAAAATTGGCGCTGTCTTCTGCGCGTGGATATTCCCAGTCTATGTCTATGCCGTCAAAACCATATTCTCGCATGAAGGCGACGCAAGACTGTGCCAGTTTTTTCCTGGCATTGCTGCTGGCAGCAGCTGTCCGGTAACGCCCTACCGTTGCGCTGTCATCATTGGTGTAAGACCAGCCACCTATCGAAAACAGGATGCGCAAATCGGAATTGTATTTTTTCAGTCCTTGCAATTCATCAAAGACCTTGCGCGCCATTTGCGGATTCGTACCCTCTTCCAGCGCGCATTGACCATCTTTGCTGATATTCAGGAAAGAATAATTGATGTGCGTGAGCATACGCGCTTTTTCAGGCGTGATGGCCGATACGGGAAATTCCACTTTGCCATCGGCATAGCTGTTGATCTGGTCTTTTTCCAGCAGAAAATAGCCGATGACTACTGGTTTTGCCGCAGGTGTTTTTGCCTCCGCTGCCAGAGCTGGAGTGCACAAAACCAGCACGCCCAGCAGGCCGCGAAGGAAATATGAAGTGAAGGAATGAGTAGTAGTATTCATGGCGACAGCATGCAAGCACAGATGAAATGGGTCAACAGGTTTTTGGTCTGTTGTCTATCTGTGCATACCACTTCCTGTGTTTGCTTGTGCAGCGAGCATACCAGTCCACTATAATACCAGACTGGTATGGCATACTGTCAGCCTACTTTGAAGGAAAGCCGCATCATGACAACCGAAGAAAGATTGATCGACCTGGAAATACGCCTGACACGCCAGGACGATCTGGTAGATACCCTGAATACCCAGGTCTACAGACAGCAAAAGAAAATTGATGAATTGGAGGCGCTGTGTGCCGCAATGGCAGCCCGCATACGTGAGGTGGCCGTGACGGCCAGTCAGCGGACTGCAGTGGTGGATGAGAGGCCACCGCATTATTGAGGGGGCTTGATTTTCTGATGCAAACGTTGTGACAATAACTGGGCCGGGGAATTGCGTCTTGTGCCGCCCCCTCCTGTCAACCCGGTCAGACGCAGACCGCCTGACTACGATGGCTGTCTCTCTGCGTATTTATCTGGACTGGCGCTTAAAAACCACACCTTCAGTAAACGGACCGATATCGAGAATATTGGGTGCGGCGGCGTTGATCCGTTTGCCGCCAACGGTGACGTTGTCCAGCACCACATTGCTCACTTTGCGGTTGGCATCGTAACCATAAATGACGGCAGCGCTGGGTGAACCCTTACCGGAATACTTGATGTTGCGCAGCACGACATTCTCAATACCGCGCCCCGGACTAGTGTTGTACTTGGGTGTATAGGCCACGTGCAGGTTGAACAACTTGCCTTCTTCGATACGTTCGACACGGATATTCTCAAAGGTCACGTCACGCACCAGGTTGTCGTCGCCTGCCATGATACCTATCACGCCTTCATATTCCGGCTCGTCCTCATCATGATCGAGGACATCGATATTGCTGAACCGGATGCGTTCCAGTACTTCAGCCTCAGGGTGTTCAGCGGATGGGGTATTGCCGTGCAGGCCTATCATCACGGCATGTGCCAGGTCGGCCCACAGCGTGCTGTCACTGACCGTGATATCACGCGTATTTCCCCAGATGTCCCAGCGGTGGTTGTACAGCGTGATACAGTCGTCCGACGTGCGGATGAAACTGTCGATGATCTTCACGCGCTCGCACGCAAAGTGTCCAAGTCCGTCCGACCACTGGCCTCCACCTATGGTGCGTATGCTGCGTTCTTCAACATCCTGCGAGGTAATACAGCGCATCGTGCCCTCGGGCTGGTTGATGAAGATGGGACCGTCGATCAGCACGTGTGAGGAATTGCGGATAGTCAGTTTCTCGACACCATCGAACAAACCATCGCTAATCACCTTGACGTTTTCCACTCCGTCGATGATCAGCGGGTTCTTCAGCATGGCCGATCCGTGAATGTACACCGTTGAGTTGGAACGCACGCGAAACTCGCCGCTGTGGAGGCCAGGGCCGAAAAATACCACCGGCTGCGTGAAATCCGGCGCTATGCCCTGGTTGATCTGGTAGCTGTTGAGGTCCGGCGCAACGGCAGGCATATCCTTGCGGATCGCATGGCTAAACAGGTGCAAGTTGTGCAGCCTGTCTTCGTCGAATTCCACGCTCAGATTTTCCGGGCGCCCCAGCTTGAAATACGCGATGCCGTTGCTGATGCGTGCTTTGATACCCCGTGCGTCTGGACGAACCGCCACCTTGGAAAAGCTGCCGTTATTTTTTTGTACTGCAACTTCAACTTCACCATCAAAATTGAAATACACCATCGAGGCTTCCTGCCTGGTATCGAGGTCGACTTTTACCCGGTACTCATACAGATCCTGCCATACACCGCCTGGGGTGCGTACACGCACCGTGAAATCGTCGTTATGATGCGAATAACGCACTGGTTGCGGAAAGGGGAACACCTGTAGCCGGGATTCCCTCGCACCCGCCTGTGACGCCATACAAGCCAGCAGGCACAGCACCCATACCTTGATACTATCCATCATGCCATCTCCAAGTTATTAATCTCTTTGATTATCTGTTATCGATAACAGTTGAAGCATATTATCATGATAGCGATGCGCGCGAAACTGAAAACCATCGGACTGTGATAATTGCATCTTGGGCAAGCGGCAAGGCGACATCGACTACAGGGTAGTTACAGATCACAAACGGACTGGTTATGACCCGGATGTGGCGGCTGTCCTGCGTCGTTTGGTAACGATGAGCTGGGTTGCGGGCCTGACAGTGGATTCGCGTTCGACCAGTGTGTACGGCAATAGTTTGTGTACCGCCTGCTGTGGTTCACCAAGGCGGCGGCGACGTATCTGTTCCACCAGGATGTCGACTGCGGCACGCGCCATGTCGCCGATAGGTTGATGGATCGTCGTCAGTTCAGGCCAAACCGTGGTGGCGACAGGTGTGTCGTCGAAACCACATACGCTCAAGTCCTCTGGCAGATGTAAATGCATGCCATGGGCAACCGCGATCACCGCTGCAGCCATGTCGTCATTGCTGGCAAAAATGGCTGTCGGACGAGTCGCCTGACTCAACAATTGCCGTGCTGCAGCCAGTCCGGAACGGTAAGTGAACAAACCCTCCGCCACGCGTGTTGACGACACGGCCAAGCCAGCCCCCGCCATCCCGTCGAGGAAAGCCTGATAGCGCTGTTGAGCCGGAGTATGCTTGGGATCGCCCTGGATGAAACCGATGTCGGTATGGCCCATAGAGATCAGGTAGCGTACCATGGTCAATGCGCCGTCGTAATCATCTATACGCACGGCCGATACGCCAACTGCTGGCTGGCCGGTGGCCACCGCCACGGTCGGCATGCCAATCTGGTCGAGTTGCTTCATTGCCGATTTGGTATCGCACAGGGGGGGCGGTACCAGAATGCCATCGGCACCGTTGGCGATCAGTCTGCCTATAGCGGCGCGCTGGCTGCGCAGATCGTCACAACGCTCCAGTATCAGCTGCGCGCCTGTCTGGCTGCACTGGTCCATCGCACCAACCAGGAAGGCACTGAGGAATGATTCGCTGGGATTGCTATACAACAGGCCGACACGCAAGGCACCCACCCGCGCGGCACGGGCCGCGAAATTAACCTGGTAGTTGAGTGATTCCACAGCGGCCATCACTTTTTCACGTGTGACGGTTTTCACCTGTGCGCTGCCGTTGACAACCCTGGACACGGTCATTGCCGACACACCGGCAACACGGGCGACATCGTAAATCGTGGCACCGTTGACGGGGCTATCACTCTTATTTTGTTCCATCTTCCCTTGTCCGCTGAAAACTGTGCTTGTGATAAGACCAGCACTATAAACTGGACAGGACTGAATCCCGGGCTTCTGGCTGGTTGCGACCTATTATAGCAAACCAGGAGTCGGAATTTGGCAAGAAGACAGTACCAGAACCAAAGTGGTATCGTTACGCTACATTGCGTTTGCGGACACCCTCGGGTGCCATGGCCGATGATTCGCGGGTGATCAGAGTAAATGGCAATAATTTGTGTTCTACGATGGGCGGTTCGCCTGCACGGCGGCGTTTGATCAACTCAACCAGCAGGTCCACCGCCGCGCACGCCATGTCGCCGATCGGCTGGTGTATCGTGGTCAACTCTGGCCAGATTGTTGTTGCAACAGGCGTATCATCAAAACCGCACACAGTCAGGTCTTCCGGCACCTGCAGATGCAGGCCATGGGCGACCGCGACGGCACCAGCGGCCATATCATCGTTACAGGCAAAGATCGCGGATGGACGTGTCGAGCTGCTCAACAGTTTGCGCGCGGCCTCCAGCCCTGACCGATAGGTGAACAAACCTGGCGCAACACGCTCGGGCTTTACCGTCAGTCCAGCCTCGGCCATTCCGTCGAGGAAGGCCTTATAGCGCAACTGCGCCGGCGTATGCAGCGGATCGCCCTGAATAAAAGCGATGTCGGTATGCCCCTGAGACAACAAGTGGCGCACCATCGCAAGCGCGCCCGCATAGTCATCGATACGAACTGCTGACACGCCGGCTACTGGACGGCCAGTGGCGATGGCGACTGTCGGCATGCCAATTTGGTCGAGTTGCTTTAGCGCTGACCTGGAATCGCACAGCGGTGGTGGCACCAGTATGCCGTCGGCACCATTCGCAATCAGTCGCGCAATAGCACTGCGTTGGCTACGCAGGTCGCTACAGTGTTCCAGCATCAGTTGACAGCCGATGCGGCTGCATTGTGCCATGGCGCCGACCAGAAAAGCACTCAAATAGGACGCGCTGGGATTGCTGTAAAGTAGCCCTATCCCTTGCGTGCCGACGCGTGCGGCCCTGGCGGCAAAGTTGACCTGATAATTCAGAGACTCGATGGCTGCGGTAACCTTTTCACGTGTACCGACCGAAACACCGGTGGAATTATTCATGACGCGGGAAACCGTCATTGCCGATACGCCTGCGACGCGCGCTACATCATAAATTGTCGCCCCGCTTGGACTGCGCGCTGTTTGCCTTGAAGCAGATACCATTTTCCCTTGTCTGTTCGT
Organism: Undibacterium sp. GW821-FHT11B02; assembly: GCF_058808955.1. NCBI lineage: Bacteria > Pseudomonadati > Pseudomonadota > Betaproteobacteria > Burkholderiales > Oxalobacteraceae > Undibacterium > Undibacterium sp. GW821-FHT11B02. The sequence goes on from NZ_JBXASD010000001.1 coordinate 672,911, forward strand.
CGCTGAAGTACAGTTATTTCGGCGGCGCCTGTCATTATTGAAGTGCGAGTATTATATTCGCTTCACCCTTAACTTACACTGGATAAATATATTACGACTGCAATCAAGTATATAAGCTAGCGCGTGAACTTCAGAATCTATTCTCATTCACGCGCTATGGTTCGCCTGTCAGGCGGTAGTCCCAGTTGTCTTACTTTACCGCCATCGGTTCGATGCTGAATTGGAATAAAGCCGGTTGCAGCTTGATGCGGTATTTGACGTGCGGCCGCCCCTCCAGGCTCCAGCCAGTATCACCGCCGACACCTGTCTGAACCAGATCAACCAGCAGCGATCCGTTGCCGTGTGGTGTGATCTCGGAACTCTTCCATGTGCCGCGTGGCCGTAAATACAGGTCCTCATACGGGAACGCCAGTGCATTGACTGATAGTGGTGCGGCACCCACCACCTTCAAGCCGGCACCCGTCTGATCTCGCAGGGAGAGCCAGCGAACATCCGTCTTGTTACCGCTTTCCTGTGGACGCATATAACTATGATATTGGTCCGACACCAGGCCCGAATACAAACCCAGGGCATAACCCGTTTGCCGGTCGCTATAGGATTCCTGAGGACCGCGTCCATACCAGCTTAATTTCTCCAGCCCCGCATCGTGATCGAACCGCAATCCCAACCTGAGCGGATCGGGCAAGTCAGCGCGCAGCGGCAAGAACTTGGCTGCCACCTTCACCACGCCATCGTCCATCAACTGGTAACTGCTTTCCCAATGTGCGGCTCCTGCGCCGAAACTGTAGGTCACTTTGACCTGCCGTTCGTCTACGTCGATGTTGCGTACTTGTCGTTGTTCGGTAAAGGTTTTCCAGATCTGATGGCTTTTATCGACTCCTGTACCTTCGTCATTATCGGTCAGACCGCGCCAGAAATTTGGCGTGCCGCCCTGTAGCAGGGTTTTCCCGTTCACACTGTAGACGATGCGTCCAGAGCCTGCATCGATACGCAACACCACACCGCCCGAGCGCAACGTGATTTCGTCGCCCTTGCGTACTGGTCGCACTGCCTGGGCCTTGCTCGTTACGGGAGCGCCGCGCTCAAGGATAAACTGCGTCCAGCCGACAATGCTACCGGCGGACACGCCTTTGACACTATCGTTGCGCGCTTTGGCACGCAGGGTCAGTACCAGCTCGGTTTGCGGTGCATGCCGGAACTTCGGCAGCTTCAGCGCCAACTGCTGCGTTGTGCCCGCATCAGCATGCACCCCTTCCAGCTTACCCTGGGCTACAGGAACACCATCTGCAGTGGCGATCCAATCGAATTCCAGCGCCGACAGGTCCTTGAAATCGTAGCGGTTGATAACGTTGATTTTTCCGTGCGCGGGATCGCCAGCAAAGACTACGGGGGAATAAACCTTTTGCAGTTCATAATATTCCGGGTCAGGCGTGCGGTCAGAACGGATGACACCATCACCCACCACGCTGTTGTCACCATGCTCAGGATTGAGATCGAAACCGGACGCCCAGTAGCGACGCCCTTTCTCATCGGTCGCGTAGATGCTTTGGTCTACCCAGTCCCAGACAAATCCGCCCTGCAGCTTCTTGTGCGCGCGGATAGTCTGCCAGTAGTCCTCCAGATTGCCCAGCGAATTACCCATGGAGTGGGCATATTCACACTGTATCAACGGTTGCTTGTAGTGAGGGTCGTTCGCGTAATCGATCAGCTTCTCGATACTGTCATACATGGGGGCGTAGATATCGACGTAATCGTTAGGTAAATGGACCTCACCCAAAGTGCCCTGTCCCAGATAGCTGACCAGACGTGTAGGGTCGTTCGCCCTGATCCAATTCGCGGCATTTTCAAAATTCGGACCTGTACCGGCCTCGTTGCCGAGAGACCAGATGATGATGGAGGGATAATTTTTGTCCCGCTGCACCATGCGTGATATACGGTCCAGATGGGCTACTTTCCAACGCTCCTTGTAGCCCAGTTGTATGGCCTTGCGCAGCTCGGGGTCGCCGCTATTGTCACCAGCTTGCATATACTCGTGCGATTCGATATTGGCCTCGTCCCACACATACATCCCATATTCGTCTGCCAGATCGTACCAGCGTGGATCGTTGGGATAGTGAGAGGTACGCACGGCGTTGATATTTGCTTGCTTCATTAACTCCATATCTTTGCGCATGGTCTCCAGTGACACGACCCGATAGGTCACTGGATCATGTTCATGACGATTGATTCCCTTGATCATGATGCGCTTGCCGTTGACCCTGACCTCACCATTGACGACTTCTACCGTCCTGAACCCTATTTTGCGCGACGTCACCGACTGCACGATACCGTGCGCATCCTTGTATTCAATCAACAAGCGATACAGACGTGGCGTTTCGGCCGACCAGGGCTGCACGTGTGAGACTTCGCCACGTATTGGATCGGCCTGCCCTGCACGTATAGCCGTCTTACCGCTTAATACGATTTTCTCACCGTCATACACCGTGGCGGCTATCTCTCCATTGGTTGGCCGTCCTGCCATTTCCACCTGTAAGGTAAACAAGCCGCGGCTGTAGGTCGCCTTGTCGAGTGCTGCAGTCACTGTGTAGTCGCGCAAGCGTGATTTCGGTTCGGCGTATACGTAGACACTGCGCTCGATGCCTGACACGCGCCAGAAGTCCTGGTCCTCGAGATACGAGCCGTCGGCCCAGCGATACAACTCGATCGCTACGCTGTTTTTCCCTGGCTTGACAAATTTGCTTAATTCGAATTCTGCGGGCAATTTTGAATCTTCGGAATATCCTACTTTTTCGCCGTTCACCCACACATAGTAGGCTGCGCCTGCAGCACCGATGTGCAGGAATACATCACGGTCTTTCCAATCACCCGGGACATCGAAGTCACGCCGGTAGGAACCGACTTCGTTCATGTCATGCGGAATATAAGGTTCGTTTCTGGGAAAGGGATATTTGATATTTGTGAATACAGGTTTGCCATATCCCTGGGCCTGCATTATGCCCGGAACTTGTATGGTTTTCCAACTGCTGACGTCATAGTTTGTTTTATAAAAATCGATTGGCCGGGACTCTGGTGTCGGCGAATAGGCAAACGCCCAGGTGCCATCCAGCGAACGATAGTATTTTGATGCGGCCATGTCGCCGTGCACGGCGAGTTCACGGGTTTCGAAATTGAAGAAAGTGGCCTTCATCGGCTCGCGATTGACCGCGACCACTTCGGGCTGTTCCCATTCCGCCAGAGCTTGGTGGGTGGCAGCGTTCAATGCGGGAGCCGTGGTAGCAGCCAGCAGCGCCGTCAAGGCGGCCAGGGTTGTGGATTTCAACATATGTGAGTTACCTCGTTGCGAGTGACAATGTGAAAAGAGACGAAAGGCCAGGCTTCCGTCTCTCTCATTCTTCCGGTCAGACTACATAGACCAGATATCAACTACCGTACTTGTAGCGCAGTGCCAGGCTGAAGGTGCGGCCGTTGGCATAGTGCTGGCGTTCTATGTTGGTTGCATAGACACCCGGCTCGCCTATGAAGCGATTGAGTGCCTTGTCAAGAATGTTGGAGGCGTTGAACGACAGCGTCAGACTCTTGTCGATGTTGTAGTTGATCGAACCATCCAAAATGCCAGTTGCTGCAATACCGCGTGCGTCGATAGGATTGGCTGATGCGCCGAATAGTATCGAATCCGAACGCCACGTGTAGACCAGACGTGCCGACAGCTTGTCGTCTTCGTACATACCGGAAATGCTGTAGCTGTTCTTGGACTGGAATGGTTGGATCGAATCGACGATGCGTGGCGCGGCAGCTGTGCCGAAGTTGACTGGATTGGATGTCTTCACGTAGGTATACGAACCGGCGATGCCAAAATTTTTCAACGGTGCGGCAAAACTGTCGAAGAAGTATTGGCCGGCCACTTCCACGCCACGCGCATAACCCTTCTCGGAGTTCACGGATTTGGTGATCTGGTACTGACCATTGCCGCAACCGTTACTTGCGCTGCCGCTGTAGGGTGCCACACCGTCCACGGTCTGGCATTCGACGATACCGTTGAAGAAGCCATTAATTTCCTTGTCAAAGATAGCGGCCGACATATAATTGGTTTTGCTGAAATAGCGTTCCAGTGACAGATCGAAGCTGTTGGCGATTTGCGGGCGTAGGGCCGCGTTGCCGACGTTACCTGTGCCAGTGGTGGTGTTGACCGAAATACTAGGGTTCAGCTGGTCTAACGGGGCACGGGTCAGACCCTTGGCATAGCCGAAGCGGGCCAGGAAATCCTGCGTGATAAAGCCGGTTACGTTCAGCGATGGCAAGGCGTTGGTATAGTTGGTACTGGAGACAGTTTGTGTGTACACGCCGGGAGTGGTCAGGCTATTCATGGCGACGGTCCGGCCATTAGTACGCACCACGCGTACGCCTATATTGCCGGTGATGCGCTCGTCCAACGCGGCAAATTCACCCATCAAATAGGCTGCCAACGTGTTTTCACTGAAGAAGCGGCGTGAGCCGATGTTTTCCATATAGCCGCCATCCTGCAGAATGCCCGATTTGGGGAACTGGCTGGCTACCTGGTTGCCAAGCAGCGCGTCTGGCGTGTACACCACATAACCACCTGCATAACCGGCATCGCCGTTCATGAAGTTGGTTGGTGATTGTTGCGTCACACCCAGAGTATCGGCTGAAATGCCATTGCTGCGCGCCGCGTTCAGTGGCAGGCCGTCTATGGTCAAAGGTCTGCCGCTGAAGCTGTAGTTGTTGTACTGGCTTTGCTGGTGCGCATAGCGGGTACCAAATTTTATCGTGCGCAGGAAGTCTTCGCCCAGCGTGTACTTGCCGCTCAGGGCGCTGGCGTGTCCACTGTCGTCCCATACCTGATTGGTGCCGTTGGAGTAATCACGGAAGACGAAATTCGCAGGGTCGCTCAAGCTGGGCCCTGAAAAGTTCAACTGGTGTGGGGCGCCGTCGATCAAGCGTGTGGTACTCCAGTACAGGCCGGGCTTGGAATCCATATTGACGGAACGGTTGTCCTGTTTCTTGTCGGCTTTGATATAGTTGAATTCCGCTTTCAGAGACAGTTCAGGCGTTGGACTCCAGTCGGCGCCGCCGGCACCTATCCAGGTGGTGTATGGCGTATGCTCGTCACCACCGACAGTATTGACGGTAGAGTTGAGAAAGGTGCCGCCCAGCAGACGTTGGTTGGTCAACACATCGTTGCTGCCACCGTTGATGTTGCGGTTAGCCAAGCCCTCTGTGAAGGCGAACGGCGTGGTCGTCAGATTTTGTACGTTAGCACCGTCGACCGAGTTCAGACCACGATAATTCTGATGGTACAGGTAGTAGGTGTAGTTGAATTCGGTGAAGAAGCGCAAGGTATTATCATGACGATAGTCGGCAGCCAGATTCAGACCGCGGCGAACGCGCATGATGGTTTCCTGAAAGGCATTGTTGGTCAAGCCGGGTGCCGTCATGATGTTGCCGACTTGATCTGCCGTCAGGCCGGCCAGGTTGGGTGTATTGGCACCCACGATAGAGGATGTTGGCAGCGTCGGTACCCCTGCAAGATAACTGATGTCGCTGCGGCCAATATAGGCGGACATTGGCTGGTTTGGATTATTGGAGGTATTGGCGGTTGCCAGTGCCTTGTATTCTGCGCTGTCGGCACGGATGGCGCGTTTGAAGTTAGCACCACCGTTTGCTGGGTTGTTATCCGAACGGGCAGTACTGGTTTGATACACAGCTGCCGCCATGACGCCTAGTTTGCGGCCACCTTCCAAGGTCCATTTGTTAGCGAACAGGCCAAACAGCTCGGGATCCTTATCCTTGGCCATATCGTTGTAGCGTTCCGAGACACCCAGCGAAACGGTCGGCCCTTTGAAGTCGCTGGGATTGCGGGTACGTATATTGACCAGGCCACCGATGCCGCCTTCAATGTGTTCTGCCGAGGGATTCTTGTATACATCAACCCCGGCAATCATGGCGGGAATCGCACCCTCGATGTTGAATTCTCGACCGCCAGCAGTGAAGTAGGAGCGACCATTCACTTGTGATGCTGTCTGGCCTGACAAGCCGCGGATGGTCAGGCCGGAGCCGACGCCGACCGGCGAGGCACCCTCACCACCATACCGGTAACCTTGCACACCTGGAATACGGGTCAGGGTTTCTGCGACGTTAGGGTCTGGTAATTTGCCGACGTCTTCAGCGGTGATGGAATCGACGATTTCAGTCGAATCTTTTTTGATCGCTACCGAGCCACGGGCGCTGGCGCGTATCCCGGTTACGACCACGGTCGAATTTTGCGATTGTGCCTTTTCTTGTGTCTGCTCTTGTGCCAACGCACATGGCGCGACAAAAAGCCCCATCCCCACCGACAAGGACGTAACCTGCATCGCAATTTTTGCTTGCTTATTCATTTCATGTCTCCGTTATTTATTTTACTCATGCTTGATGCATGGGATTTTTTGATCAGCCATCGTGCTTGATTTGAAACTTTCTGATATCGATAACAGTCGATTCAAATTTTACGACAAATATTTCGCTTTGACGAATATAAATTGTTCTGTGTCTTATTTTGCACAAAAAAACGGCGGCGCCATCGGTGCCACCGGTTAAAAGGACCAGGAATCGCCCTACTGGAGAAAGGTTATCCTTTAGTAGGTCCAAAGAGTGAATTACAGGAAAAACACATGCTGAAAAATTCACCCGGGCAGTAGCTGCCCGCTACTGTCCTGGAGTGTTGCTTACTGATTTGCTACCGATCAGAATGTTATCGATAACTTGATAAATAATAGCATGTGCTTTTCGACGATTAAAGATTTATTTAATTCAGCGTGAAAACGACTCAAAAAAACCACGTGCCGCCCGCACCCGCGCCTATCACACTGCGTTTGGCGATACACGCACATAGTTGATATCGGCAAACGCGGCTCGATTTTCCCGGCCCGATATGCGCTCACTGAAGACCCCGATCTGAGCACCGACCCAGCGCCCCGCCGTCGCCTTGAACGGCGCTCCAGCTGACACAAATGTTATGTTGTCCACGCTGTAATAAAACTGGACCATGCCACCTGAGCCAACCCGCATGCGTAAATACATCGGCTGATGCGACACTGTGCGTAAGGTCTGCACTTGTTCGACACATTGAGGTGCCGGGTCTGCACAGGTGGCTAATACCAACTCCGTATTCTGGTCGGTGCGCCGCAAGCCCAGCCAGATGTACTGTGTTCCCAGGGATAACAGGCCGGCGCGCTGCGGTGCCGCACCGTGCAATTCGATTTGCGTATCGACTGTGAAGGTCTTGGCAGGGAATTTTTGTGTCAGCACCGACGGCAGGTAGCGTAGATTGCTTGTCGCCGCCGCTTGCGAATACAGACGCAAATATCCCGGGCGCGCGCCCAACGAATACCAACTGGTGTGGGGATTGGCATTCCATTGCCATTGCAAGCCCAGCAATGGTGCGGAGAATTCGTCACTGGTCGCTGGTGTGAGGATGCCGCGGTTCCGCCCGGCAGGTTTTTCGTAACTTGGGACGGGCTCTCCCACTCCTGAATGGTCAGCGTCCATGCCGATCACTGGCCAGTCATCCATCCATCGCATTGGTTGCAGGTGCAGGACCCGGCCGTAGGCAAGGCGGTCCTGGAAATGGAAGAACCAGTCGCCCCCATCTGTGTCGCTGACCCAAGCGCCCTGATGTGGTCCGTTGACGGACGAGGTACCTTGCTCCATCACTATCCGCTCCTCATACGGCCCTTCTATATGGCGGGCTCGGAACACGGATTGCCAACCGTGTTCCACACTGCCTGCCGGCGCGAACACATAATAGTAGCCCCTGGCCTTGTACAGCTTGGGGCCTTCCAGAGTATGGTAACCAGGAAGCTGGTCGCCATTGATGATGTCCTTGCCGTACCCATCATAGAGTGACATGGCATCGGGTGCCATGCTGCGCAGCGTCAGGATGTTGTTGATACCTGAGCGGCTCTTGGCCCAGCCGTGCAGCAACCATGCCTTGCCATCATCATCCCACAGTGGCGTCGGATCGATAATGCCTTTGCCTGCCAACAACAGATGAGGCTTGCTCCAGGGGCCGGTGAAATTTTTGGCTGTAACAACATAGATGCCGAAGTCGGGGTCGGGATAGAAGATCCAGAATTTGCCGTCGTGATAACGCAGGCATGGCGCCCACACGCCTTTGCCTGGCTGGGGGGTGTTGTACAAGTTGGCCGGCGTCAGTGCTGTTAGTGCATGGCCGACCAGTTGCCAATTGACCATGTCGGAGGATGTCAGCAAAGGCAGCCCAGGCAGATTGCTAAAGCTCGACGCTGTCATATAGTACATATCGCCGACCCGTATCACATCGGGGTCCGAATAATCAGCGTGCAAAATCGGGTTTTGGTAATGACCATTGCCCAAATCAGCTACCCAGGGCGAATCCGTTTTTCCCTGGCTTACGGTAGTGATCAGTGGCGAATCATGGCCGACATCCGGCACGGGTCGCAAAGTCTTTGCCCCGACGAGCAGGGGCAATAGTGCCAAACTCAAACAACATGTAATTGTCTTCAATGCACACTCCTGAAATTGGTCCGATAGCGGCGCTGGAACGCTCTTACGCTACAGATGAAATGAGTTCTATATAGATGTTGAATTTCTACGCAACATCGCGTGATCAAAAAACTTGTCGCCCTCAAAATGATAAACATACAAGCCATGTTTATATTGTTTTCTGCTCATACATTGTATTATAATTGTTATCGATAACAATATATAATGAATTTTTAACTGGAAAAGACTAGCCACAGGTGTCACAGTGCCACCCGGGATGAGTCATCAGGAGACCCGACCATGTACGAGAAAATTTTCCACGCCACCCATCCAGATATGATGGCAGGTGTCAGCAATGAGCATTTGCGCGAACGCTACCTGATCAGCCAGCTGTTCGCCGGCGGTCAGATCAAACTCAATTACTGCCACCACGAACGTTTTGTCATTGGTGGCGTTGCTCCACGGGATCAACTTATCGCATTGCCCCATCAAACGGTGCCAGTGTCAGCGGTCGGTCAACCCTTCCTGTCGCGTCGTGAACTTGGCGTCATTAATGTGTCTGGTGGCACAGGTGTTGTTACAGTGGATGGCGAGTGTTTTGAATTGGCACCGCTAGACGGCCTTTATATACCGATGGGTTGCGCTGATGTCAGTTTCGCATCTGTCGATACGGCGAATCCGGCTCGTTTCTACCTGGCGTCTACACCGGCACACGTCCGTTTCGAGCTCAAAAAAATCACCCATACCGAAGCCGTGCCGCTGGAGCGCGGTAGCGCAGCAACTTCAAACGCACGCACCATCTATCAATATGTGATTCCAGGGGTGTGCCAGTCGGCGCAGCTGCTATTGGGATTGACCATTCTGCAGACTGGCAGTGTCTGGAACACCATGCCACCGCATTTGCATGACCGTCGCTCCGAAGTGTATTTTTACTTCAACCTCAGCGATTCTGAGCGTATCTTCCACTTCATGGGCGAACCAGATGCTGCACGGCACATCGTCGTTGCCAACGAAGAGGCCGTCGTGTCACCGCCGTGGTCCATACACATGGGTTCCGGCACGACCAACTACTCCTTCATCTGGGCCATGGGTGGCGAGAATCTTGATTACACTGATATGAATGTACTCGATATCTGTCAACTCAAGTAGGAGGCGCTATGACGGATCTGTTTAACCTGGCCGGTCAAACCGCGTTGGTAACCGGCGCGAACACAGGACTGGGACAAGCAATCGCTGTGGCGTTGGCGCGGGCGGGAGCTGACATTGTCGCGGCTGGCCGTAGCGACGCAACCGAAACTGCTGCATTGGTCATGGCGGCAGGGCGACGGTTTCTGTTTGTCCGGGCGGACCTGTCATCTACCGAACCATTGCAGCGCGTGATGGACGCGGCCTTGAGTCTGAACGGGCGCTTGGATATCCTGGTGAATAACGCCGGTACCATATGCCGTGCCGACAGCCTTAACGTGACGGAAGCGGATTGGGACATGGTGGTGAATACCAATCTGCGTTCGGTATTTTTCCTGTCACAGGCTGCCGCGCGTCACATGATGGGGCATGGTGGTGGAAAGATCATCAATATTGCATCCATGCTGTCCTTCCAGGGGGGCATACGCGTACCTGCCTATACCTCAAGCAAGAGCGCTCTCGCGGGTCTGACCCGTGCCCTGGCCAATGAATGGTCAGAACACGGTATCAACGTCAATGCGCTGGCACCAGGTTACATAGAAACCAACAACACGAGTGCGCTGCGCGAGGACGCCACACGCTCGGCGGCCATTCTGGCACGCATACCGGCTGGCCGCTGGGGCCGACCCGATGATCTGGCTGGTGCGGCGGTATTCTTGGCCAGCCACGCCAGTGACTATGTGCACGGCATTGTGCTGCCGGTTGATGGCGGGTGGCTGGCACGATGACATCCGCATCACACTCTTCATACACGCTGCCAGAGGGCCACGTAGTCTGCTTCGGCGAATTGCTGTTGCGTCTTTCGGCACCTCGTGGCGAGTTGCTGTTGCAATCTCCGCAGCTGGATGTCTGTGTTGGTGGCGCCGAAGCTAATGTCGCCGTGTCGCTGGCCTGTTTCGGCCACGACGTCGCGATGGTCAGCGCCCTGCCCGACAACAAGCTTGGCAAGGAAGCACGCGACCGCTTGCGTGGTTACGGTGTTGACACAACGGCTATACAGTTCCAGGACGGCCGCATGGGCCTGTATTTCCTGACGCATGGTGCCGTCATGCGACCATCCGGGATTATCTACGACCGCGACGATTCAGTGTTCGCCCGGATGGACCCCAGTGCCTACGACTGGGCTACCTTACTGGAGGGAGCGACCTGGCTGCACGTCTCCGGTGTCACCCCCGCTGTGGGGCCCCGTGCCGCACAGGCGGTGCTGGATGCGGTGTGCACGGCGCGGCGTCTTGGTGTACGGGTAGCCTTCGATGGAAATTATCGGCTGTCGTTATGGGCGCGTCAGGGCAAGGATGGTGCCGCTGTATTGCATGAATTGATGAGCAATGTCGACCTGGCGTTTGCTGACCAGCGTGACATCGCCCTCGTGCTTGGCCGTCCCGAACTGGCAGCAATAGAGTGTCGGCCTGCAGCCATCACAGCAGCGTTTGCGGCTTTTCCGCATCTGTCGGCTCTGGCGGCCACTCAGCGCGTGCAACACAGCGTTGAACGCCATGCATTGTCGGCGACCATGCATACCCGGGACGAAGCGACAACCACTCTCACTATCGAATTGAGCGGCATAGTCGATCGTATTGGCACGGGCGATGCATTCGCAGCAGGCGTGCTGCATGGCATGCTGCGCGGCTGGAGCAGAGCCACTGCGTTGGAATTCGGTGTCGCCGCAGCAGCGCTTAAACACAGCATTGCTGGCGACTTCAACCTGGTCGACGAGGCGCAAGTTCAGGCTGTCTGGAATGGCGGGCTGGATGTGCGTCGCTGACAGCATGAGTGTCACCATGCGTCTGTTTGATCGTAGCTACATCGCGTCGCGGCCCGGCCGCGACAATTAACTTCAACTTAGGAAAATCGTACCATGCTTCCCGACTTTCGCTCTCGCGACATGCTGCTGGCACACATCGCTGACACTTTGCGTTTCTATCATCCGCGCTGCATTGACACCAGCGGCGGGTTTTATCATTTTTTTGAGGACGATGGCACCGTTTACGACCACAGCACGCGTCACCTGGTCAGCAGCACCCGCTTTGTGTTCACCTACGCGATGGCTTACCGCGAATTTGGGGATCCCGCTTACCTTGCCGCGACCCGCCATGGTGTGGAATTTCTGCGCAAAGCCCATCGCCGTCCCGAGACTGGCGGCTACGCCTGGCAACTGTCCTGGCAGGAAGGCGTAAAACAGACGATCGAAGACGATAATCATTGCTATGGTCTGGCCTTTGTGCTGCTGGCCTACTCTCACGCACTGGCAGCTGGAATAGGTGAGGCCCGTGCCTATATCGAAGAGACAGTCGAGTTGTTGGAACGGCGTTTTTGGCAGGCACAGTATGGTCTGTATGCCGACCAGGCCAGTGCAGACTGGTCGGTATTGGACCCGTATCGCGGCCAAAACGCAAATATGCATGTTTGTGAGGCATTGCTGGCCGCGTTTGATGTGACTGGAGAAGTTCGTTATCTGCAGCGCGCAGAGATCCTGGCCCACAATGTGACAATGCGCCAGGCGGGGCTGGTCGGGGGCCTGATCTGGGAACACTACCACGCCGACTGGTCGGTGGATTGGGATTACAACCGCAACGACATGAGTAATATCTTCCGTCCTTGGGGATACCAGCCTGGCCATATGACCGAGTGGGCCAAGCTGCTGCTCTTGCTGGAACGCCGGTCCGATGCCCTGGCAGGCTCCCCGGCCTGGCTCGCTCCTCGTGCGGTGCAGCTGTTTGACACCGCGCTGGAACGCGCCTGGGATGCAAAGCATGGTGGCATCCACTATGGTTTCGGGATCAATGGTGAGATCTGCGATGGCGACAAATATCACTGGGTGCAGTCAGAGACTTTGGCCACTGCCGCCATGCTGGCCGAACGCACTGGCCAGCAGGTCTACTGGGACTGGTATGACAAGCTCTGGGCCTATAGCTGGGAACATTTTGTCGACCATGAGTATGGTGCTTGGTACCGTATTCTCAGCCCGTCGAACGAAAAACTCAGCAAGCACAAAAGCCCGGCTGGCAAGGTCGACTATCACACCATGGGCGCTTGCTACGAAGTGTTGAATGTAATGAGACGCGCCGGATGACTATACCCCTGCCTGAATTCGTCGCGGTCGGCGAGGCGCTTACGGACATGCTGACCAACGGTGGCTCTCACTGGGTCAGCCAAGTTGGCGGATCAACCTGGAATGTGGCACGGGTCATGGCCCGTCTGAATGTTTCTTGTGCATTTGCTGGTGCCGTCAGCGCAGACATCTTCGGCAGTGCGTTGTTCGCTGCCAGCATGGAAGCAGGCCTGGACACCCGCTTTCTGCAACAAGTTGACCGTGCACCGCTGTTGGCCATTGTCCATCAACTCAATCCGCCTCAATATTTCTTTATCGGCAACGACAGTGCCGACCTGCATTTCGATGCGGGCTTGCTCCCGCCTGGTTGGCAGGCTGCAGTGTCTTGGGTACATTTTGGCGGCATCAGCCTGGCCCGCGAGCCTTTGGCCAGCAAGCTGCTGACCCTGGCGACCAGCTTGAAGGCCAAGGGCGTATCGATTAGCTACGATCCCAATTTTCGCGCCTTGATGGATGAACGTTACGATTCCGTATTACACGAAATGGTTTCGTTGGCTGATGTGATCAAAGTCTCCGACGAAGATCTGTGCGGTCTGTTCCGCAGTGACGATTTCACAGCCGGGCTCGCACTGCTATGTGAGATGAATCCACGGGCAACCTATTTGTACACGCGCGGTGCGCAAGGGGCGCATTTGCTGGCTGGCGATAGTGCCTGGCATGCAGCCCCTCCACCGATCTCTGTCGTCGATACCGTTGGCGCCGGCGATGCCAGCATTGCCGGATTTCTTTACAGCCTGATGCGGCGGCCTGCTGTCGAACTTTGTCAGCATCTGCGTTTTGCGGTAGCGGCTGGCGCGGCAGCATGTCTCGCGCCGGGTGCCGCACCTCCATCACTGTCACTGATAGAACAACTGCAGTCCAGTGTGATGGTTTCGGCGGGTTGAAAATAATCAAGAACAGACGAGACAAAAAATGAAAATACTGAAATTGCTGCTGGCATGTGTACTGGCTGCGTGCACGGTACCTGGTTTTGCCGACGAGCAGCAGCGACTGACAAGCCTGTATTCACCAGACAAGAACATTCGTTTTATTGTTTACCAACACCAGTTGCAAAATGGTAAGCGGGAATTATCTTACCGTGTCAGTTACAAGCACAAACCCGTCATACTCGATTCAGTACTTGATTTGCAACTGGACAATCATTTGTCTGAAAGCGCCATGGCATTGAAGATAGATCGCCATGAAAAATGGTTCGAAAACCTGGCAATCGTTGGCACGACACAGACTTCGCACGACACGAAGTGGTATCCGCTTTACGGCGAACACGCGGAAATCAGTGACAACTACAATTTGTTGACGCTCAAGTTGATCAAGGATGACAATCCATCTTACCCACTGGCGCTGGAAGTGCGTGCGTATAACGAAGGCGTGGCATTCCGCTTTGTGTTCCCGGAAAACGACAAGGGCAGTTATTACAGGATCACGCAGGAGAACACCGAATTCACCATGCCAGTCGGCACCAGAGCCTGGTTCCACGGCTGGGCACAGGCACCCTACAAACTAAGCGAACTGGCAAGCTGGCCGGATGAATCGGAACGGCCGTTGACACTGGAACTGCTGGGCGGTATCCATGTTGCTCTGCTGGAAGCGCAGATGGTGGATTATTCACGCACCAAGTTCAAACTGAGCAAAGACAAACTCAATACCATCGTCACCTCCATGCACGACCCGGCGGACCTGATTTCACCATTTTCTACGCCGTGGCGCGGTGTCATGATCGCGGACAACGCAGCCGCCCTGGCAAACAACAGTGCCTTCATCCTCAACCTGAATCCACCTTCACTGATAGACCATGCGGACTGGATACAGCCCGGCAAAATCATGCGGGTGATGACGCTGACCACGGCCAGCGCCAGGGCGAACATTGATTTCGCTGTCCGCCATCGTTTGCAATACGTGCTGTTTGACTGGAAATGGTATGGGCCAGCGTTTTCATTCGATTCGGATGCCACCAGGGTGGCCATACCCGATTTCGACCTGCCAGCCATTATCCGGTACGGTAAAGAAAAAGGCATAGGTGTCTGGCTTTATGTGAACCAGCAGGCGCTGTTGAATCAATCCGACACCTTGTTCAAAACCTATAACGACTGGGGTGTCAAAGGCGTCAAATTCGGCTTCGTCCAGGTTGGCTCACACCGCTGGTCGACCTGGATCAACAAGGCAATACGGCAGGCAGCCGATGCCCACATCATGCTCAACATCCATGACGACTGGCGTCCCACTGGTGAGCAACGCACCTGGCCCAATTTGATGACGGCGGAGGGTGTGCGCGGCAACGAAGAAATGCCGGATGCCACTCACAATACAGTGTTGCCTTTCACCCGTTATCTGGCTGGCGCAGCCGATTACACGATCTGCTATTTTGATCCCCGTATCAAAACGACGCATGCGCACCAGCTGGCTTTGGCCGCGATATACTACAGTCCGCTGCAGACCTTGTATTGGTATGACAAACCGGAACTGGCCAGCGACGTGCCCGAGCTTGAATTCTGGGACAGGATACCGACCAGCTGGGACGATAGCAAAGTGTTGCAAGGCGCGCCGGGGCAATTCGTTGTCACCGCACGAAAAAAAGAAATGGACTGGTTTATCGGCGCCATCAGCAACGTCGATGGCCGGACATTGAGTATTGCATTGGATTTTCTGGACAAGGGCAAGAAATACGAAGCCAGTATTTATACCGATGACGTGACCGTTCAGACCAGGACGCATGTGCGTGTGACGAAGAAGGTAGTCGATGCTGGCAGCATGCTTGAAGCCAGCCTGCTCCCGTCCGGCGGCTATGCGGTCTGGCTGCACCCACTCGCGGTGCCTGGCACATAAGCGTGCCTCATAAAATTGTTGATGCCGCTTCGCTGTACGGGGTGGCCAAGGATGTTGACATGACCAGCAAACAATCGCATTTCCGCTTTCTCTGCATTTTTGTGTTCGTTTTTTTCTTTGCTCAGGCGATGAGCGTTTCCTTGCTCGCGTTGTGGTTGCGTTCTACACTCAAGCTGTCGGGGGCAGAGGCCGGCATTGTATTTTCCGCCAATTTCATTGCCGCCATGTGTTCCCAGCCTATCTATGGCTATGTTTCGGACAAGGTAGGCACGCGCAAGCACATCTTGTGGACGGTAAGTACCTTATGTGCATTGTGCGGCGCATTCTTCGTATTTATATATGCGCCCCTGTTGCGCGCCAACATTGTGCTGGGGGCTGTGACAGGCGGCCTCTATCTGGGTGTGACATTCATCGCGGGCAGTTATGCGATTGAATCCTATGTGGACCGTATAGGACGCAAGTATGGCTTTGAATACAGCCGGGTGCGTTTGTGTGGGTCACTGGGTTTCGCCAGTGCGGCCATGCTGACAGGGCGGATTTACAACATCGACCCAACCATTAATTTTTGCATTGCCTCGGCTGCCGGTGCCGTCATGCTGGCCATGTTGCTACTGTGGCGCACCCGTGCCGACCACAGTGACGTTACTGCCGCCAAGAGCGTGCGCCTGGGTGAGGCACTCGCGCTGTTGCGCGACCCAAAATTTTGGCGCTTCATGGTGTTCATCCTGGGAGTGACCAATCTGTATCTGGTCTTTGACCAGCAGTTCCCTAGTTATTTTACCTCGCTGTTTCCCGATCCTAAAACCGGCACGGCCATGTTTGGTTATTTGAATTCGGCGCAGATCTTCATCGAGGCAGTCGGTCTGTTTTTGTCGCCACTGCTGGTCAGGCGTATAGGTGCCAAACGTGGCTTATTGCTGGCTGGCAGCATCATGCTGGTGCGTATCGCTGGTTCGGGGCTCGCGGTCGGACCTGTTTCCATCTCCCTGCTAAAAATGCTGCACTCGTTTGAACTGCCTATCCTGGTGGTGTCTGTGTTCCGCTATATCGCCTGCCATTTCGACAACCGGTTGGCATCGACGCTGTATATGGTGGGCGTCAGCTTCGGACATTCCCTGGGCCTGGCCATCCTGTCGCCACTGGCCGGCAAGAGCTACGACCTGATTGGCTTCCCCGCCACTTACCTCGCGCTGGCAGGTATGGGGCTGGTGTTTCTGTGCCTGTCGGCGTGGACACTGGAAGCTACGGCACCAGAAATATCACGCGGCACCATCCCGGCCCACGATCAAGAACAGCCCACACCTCGGGGTGCGGCTGGCCGTGGAAATTAATTCAACCCAGGAGTCTTACGCATGTCCTCCCCCCTCAACCAGGCAGCGATGGAAGCACTGGCCGTTCACCGTTTGCCATCGGCATGGAACGGCGAGCCAGACACAGCCAAACTTACACGGGCCATCGAGCTGACACTCGCATCGATAGACCGCAATCTGGTGCATTTTGGCGATGCGTTTCCAGCGCCCTCCAGCAAGCAATTAATCTACCCCGCGATTGACAATATCGAATGGACCAATGGCTTCTGGACCGGCATGTTGTGGCTTGCTTATGAAGTCACTGGTGCTCAACGCTACCGCGACACGGCGGAGAGTCATGTGCGCAGTTTTCACGCCAGGCAACTGGAACGTCGCAATACTGATCATCACGACCTTGGCTTCCTCTATAGTTTATCCTGCGTATCGGCCCACAAGCTGACGGGCTGCGATGTCGCAGCGCAGGCTGCCATGGGCGCAGCCAGGCTGCTGCTGGAACGCTATCAAACGCGGGCTGGCATTATCCAGGCGTGGGGTGATCTCAACGACCCGGAACAAAGCGGCCGGATGATCATCGATTGCAATCTGAACCTTCCCCTGCTGTACTGGGCCAGCGATTATAGTGGCGACCATACTTACCGGCAGGCGGCTGACCGTCACATCGAACAGGCCGCACGCCATATCGTGCGCAACGATGGCTCAACTTTCCACACCTTCTTTTTTGATGCTGTCAGTGGTTTGCCCAAACAGGGGAAAACCCACCAGGGTTTTGCGGATGACTCATGTTGGGCGCGTGGACAGGCATGGGGCATTTCGGGTTTTCCTCTGGTGTACAGGCACAACGGCGACACCCGGCTGATTGAGTTGTCAAAAGTCCTTGCGAATTATTTCCTGAATCGTTTGCCTGAAGATGGCATTTGCTATTGGGATTTGATATTCACCTCGGGCGAGCAGGAGCGCGATAGTTCCGCTGCAGCGATCGCCGCATGTGGCCTGCTGGAGTTGGCCAGGCATCTGCCGCTGCTGGATCCCATGCGGGAACAATATCAGCGCGCTGCGCTGGGCATGGTGCAGGAGTTGTCGGAGAATTATCTGAACATGGACAACGCACCAGGCAGTGCTTTGCTCAAGCACGGTGTCTATCACATGCCTAAGCGCATTGGCGTCGACGAAGCTTGTATCTGGGGCGACTATTTCTACTTTGAGTCGTTGGTGCGGCTCACCCGGACCTGGGAGACTTACTGGTGAAACTACAACATCAATTACTGGCCATCGACGAGGGCCGGCAGCGCTTGTCGCTGATTGACACGAATGATCGCCAGCGCGGCTGGACCATGGATCTGTCAGATTTTCCGCTGGCCAGGGACATGCAGCGGCTGGGGCCGGACCATGCCTTGATAGGTTTTGAGCGTGGATTTCTGGAACTATCCATCCAGTCCGGCAAGGTTCTTGCGGTATGCGATCGCTGGCAAAACGTGACATCAGCATGCCGCCTGCTGGGTGGCACGACGCTGGTGACCGGTGCCGACTTGTCCGGCCCCGGCGAAATCAACGTGTTGACGCTGGATGCCGAATTCAGTGAAATTGGCAGCGCACGCCGCCCTGGCGACTATGTGCGCCTGATGCGTTGTACAGAGAACGGCTATCTGCTGTGCATGAACGACCATATCCTGGAAACAGACAGGGGGTTGCAGGCGGTGCGTGCCCTGCGGGCGGATGGCTTCCTCCACGCATGGAAGGCGCAAGCGATGCCGGACGGCTCTACCCTGGTGTCTGCTGGTTACGGCGCATTCATGGCGCGCTTCGACCCGCAAGGCCAATTGATGGGGAAATTTGGCACTGCCGACCAGGTGCCGCCCGAGGTGGCACCGTTCTTCTACGCCAGCTTCCAGGTGCTGGACGACAGCCGCATTGTGGTTGCCAACTGGCAGGGCCATGGTCCGGACAATGGCGGCAAGGGACGTCAACTACTGGAGTTTAGCCCGGGCGGCGAGCTGCTGGGCAGCTGGTCTGATCAGGACAAGATATCCTCGCTGCAAGGCATCCTGATACTATAGCAGCGCAACACTGTTGAAGCGTTCCCGGAGAAAAGCAGAGTTACTGTCGCAGGTATCGTGTTTTTGAGTGAACAGCTTAACGTCACCGGTATCTTTGCTGCTGTACCCATCCTGTCCGGGGTAGTGACGATGAAAATGGTGCCATTGGGCTAGAGCATTTATTTGCAAATGGAATTGAGATCCAGTGCTGGTTCATCGGATGGTTCGGGAACCAGCCTGATGTTGTTTTTACTGGCGGCGCGACTGATAACACTGCCGCCTCCGGGTTCTGCATAAGCCGTGTCGGTCTGGGCCTGGGCCAGCGTCACGTAATGGGCACCCGCAGCTTCCAGCCGGTTCAACACATCGGGTAGCGTGATTGCGCTCCAGCCGCCTATGTGGGTCAACAGCACTTGCGGGATGATGCGTCCGTACACGCGCCTTGAATTTTCTTTCATGCTTGCGATGCCAGTGTCTACGCCTTGCAGGTAGTGGACCTTCATGCGCTCTATGCTGGCCATGTCACCCTTATCCACGCAGCGTGCATAGGCGTCGGTATAGTTCCAGTCGCTGAAGCCGACACTGACGTCTGCGATTTTATAACCACGGTTGCGCAAGAAGACGATGGCATTGTCGCGTCGGTTGGCACCCACCGACAGGTAGGCGAAGCGCAGGTAACGCCAGAACTCCCCTTCCATCCTGCTAGCGATTGCCGGTTCGCCAGCGATCACATCGGCCTGCCAGGCTTCCGGTGTTGCAGCCTGGTCGATATTCATGTGGCTGTAAGTGTGGTTGCCAAGCGGGTAGCCAGCCTGCCGCCAGATATCAAGAACTGCCGCATTGCCCGGATCATCGCCTAGCCCGCCTGCATTCACAAAGCCGAAGGCTTCCGGCACGTGATGCGCCTTGAAGGTCTTGATATGGGATTGGGCGATATCTAGCCTGGTCATGCCGTGCGGCAGCATGCCATGAGCTGGCAAATCGTCTACGGTGATGGCAATGTCGAAGGCGTCAGCGGCCCATGCAGGGGTGGTGAAGTTGACCATCAACGCCAGCATAGTCAAAACAGTTTTCATAGAGATTTTATCTTCAAGTCAGCTGGGTTGAGCAGTTTACTACGCTTGGTCAACATGCATATGCGAAAGCTTGCTCAGCTCTATTCCGCCTGATACACCCATTTCCCGCCCTTGATCTGCACCATCACGCGTGCTCTCTGGTCCAGGCCCAGGTGATCGGTTTTGCTCATGTTGACGACGCCATTGGTGGTCGCCAGGCCCCGGGTAGCTTCCAGGGCATCACGCAAGGCGGCGCGGAATTCTGCGGTGCCGGGGGCGGCTTTCTTTAAAGCGACGGGGATGGCTTGTTGCAGCAGCAAGCCGGCATCCCAGGCATACGAGGCGAAGGCGGCCAGGCTGCCTGCGCCGTAGGTAGTTTCAAATTTGTTGGAAAAATCCAGAGCAGCTTTTTTGACAGGATTATTGTCAGCCAGTTGTTTGGCCACCATCACCGGGCCAGTGGGCAGATAGGTGGCATCACAGTCTTTGCCGCAGACGCGCAGGAAGTCGCTGTTGGCAACGCCATGGTTGTGATAGATGCGGCCCTTGTAGCCGCGTTCTACCAGGGTTTTGGGTGGTAGCGCAGCGGGTGTGCCGGAGGCACCAACAACGATGGCATCCGGGTTGCTTGCCATCAGTTTCAAGACCTGGCCGACCACGCTATTGTCATTGCGGCTGAAACGTTCCGTGGCGACGACCTTGATCTTTTTCAGTTCGGCATATTTCGTCACTTCCACCAGAAAGGCTTCACCCAGCGCATCAGAAAAGCCGATGAAGCCCATGGTCTTGACGCCCTTTTTGCTCATGTCTTCGGCAATCGCTATCGCCATCATGGTGTCGGTCTGGGGTGTCTTGAACATCCAGGCTTTATTGGCATCCATGGGTTCGATGATGCGGTTGCTGGATGCCAGGCTGATGGCGGGTGTCTTGCCTTCACCAATGACACCCAGCATGGCGAGGGAATTCGGCGTCGTGGTTGAACCTATGATGGCATCGACTTTTTCTTCTGAGATCAGCTTGCGGGTATTGGTCACGGTTTGCGTGGTGTCAGAAGCATCATCAAGGATGATGTATTCCACTTTCTTGCCAGCGATTTCTTTGGGCAGCATGGCGATGGCGTTTTTCTCTGGTATGCCCAATGATGCAGCTGGCCCTGTCGATGAAATAGTCACGCCTATCTTGATTTGTGCCTGAGCACCGGCACAGAGTAAAGTTGTCGTCAGTGCCAGCAGGCTTTTTTTGAAGTGGATATTGATTTTCATATAGTCTCCGTATTTTTTGTTGTGAAGAATTTTTATAGTTTACAAGGTACCGATAAAAAGCCGCGAAAGCGTGCGCGCCCACCTCTGACCGGCGCCGCACTCAATTCATGATTCGGGAAGCGCGCCAGCAGACGTGAAATCGCAACCCTGCCTTCCAGCCGCGCCAAAAACATACCGGCACATTGATGTATGCCGGATGCAAAGGCCAGATGACGATTCGGGCTGCGGCTAAGGTTGAGTTGGTCCGGATCTGGGAATTGCAAGGGGTCACGATTCGCCGCACCTATGCACAGGCTGATGCGGCTACCTGCTGCTATATCGATGCCGCCGATTTGGGTATCTATCGTCGTCATGCGATTACCCAACTGGTTGGAACTTTCAAAGCGCAAGAATTCTTCGATGGCTGTGTTGATCATTTCTGGCTGGGCGATCAGGCGGGCTTTTTGTTGTGGCCATTCCTGCAAGGCGACCAGGCCATTGCCAATTAAATTGGTAGTGGTTTCATGCCCTGCATTCAGCAAGAAAATACAGTTTTGCAAGAGTTCAGTTTCGGTCAGTTTTTCGCCATTGGCTTCACCTTCTATCAGGCGTGTCAGCATATCGGTTTTTGGGTCACCTGGATGCAGGCGGCGCTTTGCTACCAGTTCTTTGAGGTAGGCCAAAAAATCGGCGACACATTGATTGGCATAGGCAAAAAATTCCGGGGTGATGGCAGGTTCCAGCGCACCCAATATCGCCAGCGACCAGGCACGCAAGGGTTCGCGTTCATCATGTGGTACGGCCAGCAAATTGCCGATGATCTCGACTGGTATGGCGGACGCGAAATCGGTAATCAGGTCAACCTCGTCCTTGTTTTCCATCTGGTCCAGCAAGCCATCCACCAGTTTGATCAGGCCGGGTTCGGTATCGGCCATGGCTGCCGGTGTCAGGCCACCCATGATCAGGCGACGTACCCTTGTGTGTAACGGCGGGTCATTGAAGACCAGGCTATTGGTGTGATGTTCATATAGCAGTGAGTCACCGTAGCGCGGTTTGAATTCCAGTTTTTTGTCCGAGCTGAAGGTCTTGGCGTCCTTGTACACATGGACCAGGTCGGCATAACGCGTCAGCAGGTAAGAACCATCCGGCATCTTGCGCACCGGGGTTTGCTCACGCAGGGCGTGATAGTAGGGATAAGGGTTCAGGTAAAAATCTGCGGGCAGGTGGCGCAGGTCAAAATCATCAGTGATGAGCGGCGCTGAAATGACGGTATTCTGATATTCAGGAGTCATGTAGAACTCGCTTCATCAAAAGGAGTGAGATGCGCTCTTAAACCCGGCAAAGGACAGAATTTGCACTGTGTCCGATTTGCCGGGTACTGTCAATCAGGCAGATGACAATCGCTTATGGCAGCGGTGCATAGTTCAAAGGTGTCCAGGCGTAGGCCTTGCCCTCTTTACGTACATAGCCCAGGGCAGGAAACGCCAGGTGGGCAGCACCTACCAGATAGCCTTGTTGCGCGGCGTCAGCATAGGCTTTTTGTCTTTGGGCATAAGCGGCCTTGCTGTCACTGTCAAATTTGATGGTGACGGTGGGATTATCAAACTGGACGGCGGCGACATGCATCAGGTCACCCCACAACATCAGGGTCTGCCCCTTGCTTTCGACTTTGTAGGCGGTGTGACCAGGGGTATGACCATGGGCGGCAACTGCCTTGATGCCTGGCGTCAGTTCTGTATCACCTTCAAATGGCGTCAGCTTGCCTGCCTGCACATAAGGTTTCAGGATGGCGATGGCTTTCTCAAAGCTACCCTTGGCATCACCAGTGGCCTTGTCCAGATTGGCCTGGCTTAACCAGAAATCCGTGTCATGCTGGTCTATACGCACGATGGCATTCGGGAAGACGGCTTTATCGCCATCCACCAGGCCACCAATGTGGTCGGTATGCATGTGGGTGATGTAAATTTCATCAACTTGCTCAGGCAGGTAACCGGATGCCCTCAGATTTGCCTGTAACTTGCCCACCGTTGGCCCAAAGAAGACACCGGCACCTGTGTCTATCAAAATCAGTTTGCTGCCAGTGTTGATGAGAAAACCATTGAAAGAAGTCGCCAGCGGGCTTTGCTGGTGGTATTTGGCCAGTGCTTTGTTGACTTTTTCTGGCGTGGTATTGGTCAACAGTTTATCAACTGGCAATGGGACTGTACCGTCAGACAAGACTGTGATTTCAAAATCACCCAGCATGCTTCGGTAAAAACCGGGAGCGTTGGTTTTTGCCATGGGCGCAGCGGCCTGGGCGCTGATGGCGGGAATACCAAACACCGCAATACCAGCCAGGATGGATGAGCTGAACAAGCCGGAACGAAGCAAACTTTTCAATTGCATGGTTTTTCCTTTGAATGTGGTGGAGTTCAGCAGGTGACAAAATGCCTGTGGCATTACTGCAGGAGGCAGAGCCCACGCCTGCTACGGATGGATGCGTAGTCTATTATGCCGAAATTTCAACAAGTTTGTTGTCGCACACGCAAGGTGTGCGATTAATGCTTAGCTGATCAGCGTCGCAGTCAGGGATTCGACATCTTCTGCCGATTCGGACAAGATGGAAAGCAAGGTGCCTTCGCCAACGGCGAAATCAATTTCTGAAGCGGACAGACGTATGCTTTCTGGTGAGCGTGGGTCCAGTGGCGAGGGGACGGCAGCCAGTTCATTGGCCAGCAGCAGAGTATCCCCCAGCGTTTCTGGCGGCATGACACGCATGCCATACCACAGTGCTTCGACGGCAGAGACGACGCGTTTGGGTACCAGTAGTTTATTCAGGACAGCACGGCCGATGAAGGTTTCATCCGTTTCGGCCAAGCTATCCGGGGACGGTGGCGCGGTGTCGATTTCCAGCAAGGACGGGAATTCCTGGGCGCGCGACAGCAGATAAAAACCACCTACTTCATGCACAATGCCAGCAAACAAGGCAGTTTCGGCATCCACCTTGCTGACCTTGCGGGCAATCAGGTGAGCCAGTGCGGCGACGTAGGCAGAATGACGCCAAAGGGCATCCATTTTGGCGCGTATGCCGGGGTTGGATACGGCAGCACTTAATTGCCGCATGACAACGGCTGCTGTAACTGAGCGCAGGGTATTGAAACCAAGTATGGTGATGGCCGTACGGATATTGGTGACTCCGCCGCCAAAGCGGTTGTAGGCGACGGAGTTGGCAATGGCTACTACGCGGGCTGACATCAGCGGTTCAGTCATGACCAGTTTGGCTGCAGTTTCTATACCGCAATCCGGGTCATCCAGTGCCTGCTGTATCTTGAGGGAAGCGTTGACATTGGTCGGAAATACCAAATCGCCTTTGCTGGCCTGTTCAACGATACGCTTTAGTGCTTCCGACTTGTTCATATTCATTTCTAGATAGAAAAGACCCGAAGCGAGGGTCTGTTTCTATCTCTCGCTTAACTTTTATTCCAACCTAATACTTTCACTAGTTTACCAGCAGTTGCCTTAATCAAGTTGGATTCCGTATTTTCATCTTCTGCTGGGGCGGCGCTGACCCTTGCCGGCTGTGCCCGGCGTGCAGGATTGTTGCGCGTGTCAAGCTTGAAGGCTGTGACTGCATGTGCCAGATTATTGGCTTGCTCTTCCATGCTTTCCGCTGCGGCGGCGGCCTGTTCTACCAGGGCAGCATTTTGCTGTGTCATTTCATCCATCTGATTGATGGCACGATTGACTTCTTCTATGCCTGAAGTTTGTTCCTGGCCGGCGGCACTGATCTCAGTCATGATATCCGCCACATGCTTGACCGAGGCGACTATCTCATCCATGGTTTTGCCAGCTGCATCAACCAGTTTTCCGCCAGTATCGACTTTTTCTACGGAATCGCTGATCAGGGTCTTGATTTCCTTGGCGGCGCTGGCGCTGCGCTGGGCCAGATTTCTTACCTCCGATGCTACCACTGCAAAGCCGCGTCCCTGTTCACCGGCACGTGCAGCTTCCACTGCCGCGTTCAGGGCCAGGATATTGGTCTGGAAGGCAATGCCGTCAATCACACTGATGATATCAACAATCTTGCGCGAGCTTTCCTTGATGGAATTCATGGTGTGGACTACTTTTCCGACTTCCTCACCACCCTTGATGGCAAAGTTGGAGGCCGAGGTCACCAGCCCACTTGCCTGTCTGGCATTGTCAGCGTTATGTCTGACGGTAGCGGTGATTTCTTCCATGGAACTGGCGGTTTCTTCCAGTGCACCAGCCTGGGTTTCTGTACGCGAAGACAGGTCAGCATTGCCGGAAGAAATTTCGACGGCGGCAATGGCGATGGCATCGGTACCCTGGCGTACTTCGCTGACTATATGATACAAATTGTCATTCATTTCTTTTAATGCATTCAACAATTCACTGATTTCGTCTTTACCGTCAGTGGTTTCACGGAAAGACAATTCGCCAGCGGCGACCCGTTTCGCAATCACGACAGCATCGCGCAGTGGGGTGGTGATGCTGCGTGTCAAAAACACAGAGAAGCCTGCGCCTATCAATAAAATCACTGCGCCAATCGCAAACAGGGTAACCGTTAGTTGCTTGCCCTTGCTTTCGGCGATGGCTGACAACTCAGAGGCAGCCTTGTTTTGTATGTCGACTAGTTTATTAATTTCGAGTAAAGCTTTTTGTTGCAATGGATCAACTTTGGTGGCAATCACCTTGACCGCTTCTTCGCCGTTGAAAGCCAGCAGCATCTTCATGGCCTCCTTGGTAGGAACGTCGATTTCCTTGTCCATTTCAGAAACGGTATCCAGGATTTTTTTCTCTTCACTGTTCAGACCAAGGGCGATCAGTTTGTCGCGTGCCTCGGCAAAGCGAGCTTGTTGCTTTTTTGAGATGACCTTTTGCTTGTCGATTTCACCAATATCACTTTGCAGGCCGATATTGCGTATGGCAATGCCACCTTCGAGCATGCTGCTTTTCATGGTGGCAGCCAGTTCGGTTTTGGCATGTGATAGTTCCAGACCAGCGACCATTTCTTTGCGATTGCTGGCGCTGAATATGCTGTCGAGGACAAGGATGAGTATGAGGGTGGCGAGTATTACACCAAAGCCGACAGCGAGTCGGGTTCCTATGCGCAAGTGACGCAAATTCATCGTGTATCTCCCAGAAAAAACTTCGTTTGCTGCCAAATGAGAAAAAATATTTTTCGAAATTCAACATAACAGATTCTGGGGAAGAGAAAATCCGGTATGTCTTTGTAACTGTGAAATAAGCTTCGGTTGGGCTTTGGGTCCATTCAGAGACTCAAGGGAATTGACCGTCTCTCACATTACTATGCAGAAAATTTGAGTCCTTGTTTCCATACTATGCCAAAATTGTTTTGCCGCAAAGCAGCAAAGTCGCAAGTTTTTGTTAAATTCTGTGGATGACTAAATGCCTATATTGATGACTGTTGTGGTGCTGGCTCTCTCAGCCAGCCTGATTTTTGTCTGGACGCGCTGGCGGCGGGCCGCTCAGGCGGATTACATTCGCAGTTATATGTTTCCGCCTGGATTGTTGGAAAGGCTCCACAAACTGCGTCCCGATCTTTCCTTGAAAGACCAGCAACTGGTGGCACGGGCGCTGAGGCAGTTTTTTCTGGTGTATTTAAAATCCGGCTACAAGCATATCGCCATGCCTTCACAGGTGGTCGATGATCTATGGCATGAATTTATTTTATATACAAAAAATTACGAACAATTCTGCAACAAGGCTTTTGGTCGTTATATGCACCATACGCCAGCTGCTGTGCTGGGCAGTAATCTGCGTAACAACGATGGCCTGCGGCGTACGTGGTGGTTTGCCTGCCTGGAAGAAAACATCAATCCGCGTCGTGCCACCCGCCTGCCTCTGCTGTTCGCGCTGGATGCCAAATGGAGTATTGCCGATGGCTTTCGCTATGAACCGGATTGCAGTGCCTTGCGTGCCAATGCTGACGGCACTGTATATTGCGGTGGCGATTTTTATGGCGGCGTCAGTAGTGATTCACCCTACGGCTTTGGTGAAACCACGCATGATAGTGGTAGTGGCTACAGCGCTGACAGTAGCGATAGCAGCGGTGACAGCTCGGGTTGTAGTGGTGGTTGCAGCGGCGGTTGTAGCAGCAGTGATTAAAGCTCAGGCGGATGTGATTTACTGTAGTGTTTAAGCGCTGTTAGGCGACAGTGCTGCATTACTGCTTTCCAGGCGGTCCATTAATATTTTCTTTTCTCCATCGCGGAAATTCAAAAATTCCAGGCCAATACGGAAAGAAAATTGCGAAAGTATGGTGTACACCATTTTGCTTTCAACTTCTATTTTTTGTGCCTGTACGCCGATACTCAACGGTGGCAAGCTCATGATCAGTCTGACTCTGCTGTTAAAAAAAACATTGTAGTCACAAAACATGCTGAGACCATTCTCGGAAATGTCGTTGATTCTTCCGTAATAAGTCAGTTTCTTGCCACTGAACTCATGAACCAAGGCGATGTGCCATTTCACCAGATAGCGACCATGGGAACGCGGCAGTTGTGTCTTTACTTCATTGAATTTAATGAAGGTATTGGAGGCAGGGGCGTTATCAGCAGAAGGTGAATCCTTAGCTGGAATCACAAACGCCAGGTCTGGAGCAGTTGTTGGCGGAGGCAAAGAACGGCCTTCTATTGCACCTTTATCAAACAAGGCAGCAGGAGTTTCCGGCGCTACCGTGTCAGCGCCATAGGAGACTTTTCTTTTTCCAGGTAGTTTGTGCATGTGGTCATTATATAGAAAAAACCCGGCACAATTTCCGTGTGGAAACTACAAAGTCAAAGGTTCAAGCTACTTCTTGCGTAGTTGATAACTCAGACACTGACTCCCCGCTTTGCTGGTCTGAATTGTTTGCGATAACTGGCTGGTGACAAGCCCGAATGTCGTTTGAACAGACGACGGAAAGAACTGGGGTCACTGTAGCCGGTGCGCTCTGCCACCTGTTCCAGTGTCAACGTGGTGGTTTCCAGCAGGCGTTTGGCAATATCCATCTTGATTTGCTGGGCATAACTGGCTGGCGTGGTATCCAGCGTCTGGTGGAAATGCCGTATGACAGTGCGTTCGCTGACGGCCAGATGTTCGGCCAGTGCTGGCAGGCGGAAAGGCAGGTGGTGATTCTGGTTCAGCCATTTTTGCGCGCGCTGGACCAGCGGGTTTTCATGTGGCTGGGAATCTTGCTGGGTCATCGTCAGCAATTGCATATATGGCATTTGCGAAGCGCGATTGGCGTCTATCAGCAGGGTCTTGGAAACGCCCGTGGCAACATCCTGCCCGCCAAATCGTTCCACCAGGTGATAGGCCAGATTCAGATAACTGGTCGCGGCACCGCTGGTCAGGATGTTGTCATACTCGTTCAATACCTCGGCCAGATGCAATTGCACATCAGGATAGCGGGCCTTGAAAGCCCGCTCCAGCCACCAGGTTGTGGTGGCATGCCCGCCATTCAGCAAGCCAGCTTCAGCCAGCAAGAATGTGGCACTGCAATTCGAGGCCAGTATGGCTCCCTGTCGGTGCTTTTCACGCAAAATGGGGAACAGATCACGCATCTCATGCAAATCACCAAGCAGGCCAGGGATACCATTGCCAATATAAATACCAGGCAGCAGAATGACATCAGCCTTGCTGTCTGCCTCTATGGGACCATCAGCAATCAGACTGACACGGGCGGGTGTCATGACAGGCTTGCCATCCAATGAGCGCAGGCTCCACCTGAACAAGGGGCCGACATCATCCCGGTTTTTTATTGCCCAGATGGCATTGGCAACGGCAAATACATCCAGCGGACCCGTGACCGCAGATGCCATGCATTGCGGATAGAGCCAGGCTTCAATATTAATCATTTGTCGTAATCTGCATTGAAAGAGTCAATACTGACACTATCCACCCTTTCCTGCAATATCTAGAATGCCAGTTAAGCTTAACCAAGGAAGATCATCATGCAAGTTGAATCAGGTACTACCCCGACGGCAGACGAACAGGCACAACGCCTGAACCAGTTTGGTGCCCCATTCTTGCCCGGCCATCTGGGCATACGTATCCTGTCGGTCGAAAAGGGACGCGTCACTGCAGAATTGCCAATTCAGCCTCACCTGTTGGCACCGAATGGTTATTTGCATGCTGGCAGTGTGGTGACGCTGGCCGATACAGCCTGCGGTTACGGCTGCATCAGCAGCCTGCCGCCCGGGGCGCAAAGTTTTACGACAGTGGAACTGAAGTCGAATCACCTGGGTACGGCCCGCGAAGGCACCATCAGCGTCATTGCGACTGGCGTGCATCTGGGTCGTACGACCCAGGTATGGGATGCGGTGGTCAGTTATCAGGACAAGACTATCGCCCTGTTCCGTTGCACACAAATGATTTTATTTCCGCGTAAGGATGCATGATGAGTACAGAAGTTGAAGCAGTTTTGCAGCAATGGCTGGCCCGTGAAGCCGAAGTGCGAGCCCGCATGGCTGAACCCGGCATTGCTACGCTGGATCAGTTGAAAGCAGTCAGTGGTATTGATTTCCTGCTGGGCATTTTGAATGGCGATTATCCGGTTGCCCCTATAGGCAAGACTTTGGATTTCATTCCGGTAGAAGGTGAGCCGGGCCGTATCGTGTTTCAGGGTACGCCGGGTGTTCAGCATTACAATCCCTTGGGCAGTGTGCATGGCGGCTATTTCTGCACGCTGCTGGATTCCGCGGTGGGTTGCGCCGTGCAATCGATGTTGCCCAAGGGGATGGGCTATACCACTTTGGAAATCAAGGTGAATCTGATACGTGCCATGAACAGCAAGACCGGGCCGGTCAGGGCAGAAGGCAAGGTGATACAGGTGGGTAAGCAGGTGGGTACGGCAGAAGGCCGTATTGTGGATGCGGCGGGGAAGGTTTATGCGCATGCGACGACGACGTGTCTGGTGTTTCCGCTGCCTTAATTGAGGTTCGGTCAACCACACGGTGGTTTGCCGCGTCAGTTGCTGTGCTGATTTTTACCCCTTCTCTTTCAAGGAGAAGGCAGGGATGAGGATGGGGTTCTGTCGATCAACGGCAATCATAATTTCGTCGCTGTAGGTTGGGCTACGCTTTATCAGCCCAACACTGGGCTTTTCAAGTACGTATTCGTTATTTTGTGCGGAAGCTCAGCGGCGTTCGTTGCATGCTTGGGTTGTTATTAAAACGATTGCCCTTCGTAGACACAAGCCGAGTCTCGGCCCGGCGGCCGAATTCCTTTCTTTTGCGTCGCCAAAAGCAGGTATCCAAAGTCGCGTAGGTTGGGCTACGCTTTATCAGCCCAACACTGGGCGTATCAAGCACATATTCGTCATTGCGAAAGTTGGAGCACATCGGGAGGTGCTCCAGTGGCGGTTGTTGTTTGCTGTACGTTGATTTAAACGATTGCTCTTCGTAGACACAAGCCGGGTCTCGTCCCGGCGGCCGAGATACTTTCTTTTGCGTCGCCAAAAGCAAGTATCCAAAGAAAAGGCGACCGCAGACTTGCCCTTCGGGTGCTTGCGCTGCGCTTCAGCACAATTTGTGCATCCCAAAAAATGGGAAAGCTTCGAAACTCGCCTTCGGCTCAAACACGAAGCTTTCTGATCCATTTTCTGTGAAGCACAAATTGCTACGTCCCAAGCGGATTAAGATCAAAAGCAACCTCAAATTCAAAACCAGAGGCAACATCAAAATCAACACCACTGCGACCGCAAATAAATTGCCGTAATCGCCGTTGATTGTTCCCCTATTTTTTACCCGACTCCTTCTCCTGCAAAGTCCTCCACATCACTTTCCCCGTCCCTGATTTCGGCAAACTGTCCACAAAGTCTACGAACTTGGGTACTTTGTAGGCGGCCATTTTGTCGTGGGCCCAGGCCATGATGTCGTCGGCGGTGATGTCGCTGCCGGGTTTTTTGACGATGACGGCTTTGACGGTTTCGCCGCGGTAGGTGTCCTGGGC
Source organism: Undibacterium sp. GW821-FHT11B02 (assembly GCF_058808955.1). Classification (NCBI taxonomy): domain Bacteria; kingdom Pseudomonadati; phylum Pseudomonadota; class Betaproteobacteria; order Burkholderiales; family Oxalobacteraceae; genus Undibacterium; species Undibacterium sp. GW821-FHT11B02. The sequence goes on from NZ_JBXASD010000001.1 coordinate 704,147, forward strand.
AGCGATGATGCAGCATTCCTGTATGGCTGGGTGCTGGTACATCATCGATTCGACTTCGGCGGGCCAGACTTTGAAGCCGCTGGCGTTGATCATGCGTTTCAGGCGGTCGGTGAAGAAGAAGAAGCCTTCTGGGTCCATGTAACCCAGGTCGCCAGAACGGAAGAATTTTTTTCCATCAAGTTCGGCGAAGGAATCGGCGGTTTTTTGCGGGTCGTTCCAGTAACCCTGGAAGACTTGCGGGCCATTGATCCAGATTTCACCGGTTTCGCCCTGTTTCACTTCCTGCAAGGTGGTGGGATCAACCACGCGCGAATCAACGTTGAAGTAAGGCATGCCCAGGCATTGTTGTTTCATGCGCTGTGGCGGGTTGAGGTGGGAAGGGGCCATGGTTTCGGATAATCCATAACCTTCCATATACACTTGACCAGACAATTCATACAATTTTTGTGCAATCGCGGCTGGCATGGCGGCACCACCACCAGATACGCGTGTCAATTTGGAAATGTCATATTCACCCAGACGCGGATTCGAAAGGAAATCGATCATCATCGATGGCACCAGGGTCCAGCTACTGACGGCATAACGGGTAATCAGTTGCCCGGCAACATCCCTGTCCCAGCGTGGCAGGATGACCAGGGTACCACCACAATAGATCATGGCATTCATGACCGACTGCATGCCAGTAACATGAAAGAAAGGCAATACCGCCAGCGCTACATGAGTGGCGACGATGGCACCTGACCAGGTGGGGCTACCCACGATGTTGAACATGACCGAGCGGTGATTGTGGATACATCCCTTGGGTTTGCCAGTTGTACCTGAGGTATAGGGCATGCAGGCCAGATCGTCCGGCCCCGCTTCATGCCTGCGTGGTTGATGTCCCGCCTGGATTGCTGCCTGCCAGCTGACAACCCCGGCCTGTTCTGCTACCTGCCGCTCTGCCTTTACAAAATCAGGGATGGTCAGGGTAGTGGCCACATTCAAATGGTCAGAGTAAGTAGCCACTATCGCGTTTTGTAATATGCTGTGCCCCACCAATGGCTGCAGGCGAGCAAATATCTCTTGCGAGACCAGCGCAGTTCTGGCACCACTGTCGGCGATGTAATGTGCCAGTTCATCCGTCATCAACATGGGATTGACAGGCACTACCATGGCATCAGCACGCATGATGGCATAAAAGCCGATCACAAATTGTGGACTGTTTTGCATGTTCAGCAAGACCCTGTCGCCTTTTTGCACACCGCAGACCTGTTGCAGATAACCCGCCAGCGCCAATACTTCATCATGCAGTTGCTTGTACGTAATGACGGAGTCATAAAAGATGATGGCCGGTTTGTTGGGGTAACGTAGCGCTGACACTTGCAAATTCGTGTAAACGCTGGCTTCCGGCGTAATCAGATGATGGGGTAAGCCTTGCGGCCAGTGGGCGTAATGCAAAGTATTCATATAGCAGTGTCTCCGGGTTTTGGTCGGTTTTTTTATTAGAGTGCCATACCTAAAGTATTTTTGCACGATCGTTCGTAAATAAATTATGTCTTGCAGAAACTTGAAACATTTTGTCAACACTTGGCTTAAAGGTATTGCAATTGCCAGCATAAAGCTACAATGGTGAGAATTTCTCTATTTTGTAAGTCATCGGAGTCAGCGTGTTTCAGCAAATCAAAACAGCCCTTATCGTTTTATCCAGCCTGGCAATGGTGGCCTGCGGTGGTGGCGGCAGTAGTTCGGGCTCAGGCACGTCGGGTGGAACGACAGCCAATCCTATGGCGATTGCGGTTCCCGATCCCCTGACTGTGACCAGTGGTGTCCCTCTGAGTTTTAATGGCCAGGCCAGCAGTACTGCCGGTGTCATCACGAATATGTACTGGCAGGTAGAAAATCTGACCTTGTCAGCCAATCCGCTGACAGCCGTGACTAATGCCGATTGCAAGACCATACAAAAAAGTAGCAGCGGTGCGGAAGCCAGCTGTGTCTTGCAAGTCACACCACCTGCCATATTAACTGCCGACTATACCTACAAGTTCACCCTGAATGCCGTCGATGTCAAAGGCAATACCGTCAAGGCATCCACCACGTTGTTGGTGAAACAGGAGGCATCCACGACAGCCAATCCAGTAGCCAAGATTACTGGCAACACGACCGCCACTTCAGGCGACAAGGTCAGCCTCAGTTGTGCAGGCAGTGGCGGTACACCTGCAACAACAGGCGACGCCTATTCTTATCAATGGGTGGTCAGTGACGCAGCGGGCACGACAATTACCCTGGCACCGACAGATGCTGCAGCGACCAGTTTTACGGCCCCGGTTGTGACCGCATCCACCGCCCTGAAAGTGCAATGCCGCGTTACAGATGACAAGCAAAAAGTTGGTACGGCAACCCAGACCGTGACGGTCACACCCATCGTCAAGCCTACGGTCGTACCAATTTCTTATAGCGGTGGTGCAGTCGCAGCTGGTTCCACGATCAGCCTCGATGGTAGCAAGTCTGTCAAATATGATGCCAGCGGCAAGGTCGACAGTAGCACGCCTCTGTTTTATTTCTGGACGCAAAAATCCGGTCCGCCGATACAAATCTTCAATGCCTTCAGCAGTGTCGCCAGTGCATCCTTACCCAAGTTTCTGGATACCCGCACGGCGTTTGTGTTCACGCTGAATGTATCAAATTCGGTGATTACCTCTGGCGGTTTTTCGCTTGATCCAATTGCGCAGATGGACGTGGTGTTTTATGTTGATCCCTTGCCGCCAATTTCGCTGGTGTCATACACCCCGGTACAGGTAGTGTTGACCGGCAGTGCAGTCACCCTGAAAGTCGATGCACCGTCGAATACCGGGTCGAGTATTGTGTATTACAGCTGGTCGCAAATTACCGGTACTTCCGTCGTCATAGCCGGTGCTGGTACCGCCAATGCTGGTTTTATTGCACCCAGCATACCTGGCACTCTGGTTTTCCGCGCCACGGGCAGTTATCAACCCATCACGGTTGCTAATCCTGGCACTGCGTCCATTGATGTTATCGTCATGGTGCAGGCACCTGTAGTCACAAAATAACAGCTGCTTGCAAACAAAAGCCCCGCATCGACAGATAGCGGGGCTTTTTATTTATGCCTGAGAAGTCATTTTTGTACAATTTTACGTCGCCCCAATTTGCGCTGGCGGGTCAAGGTTTTGGTGGCGACAAAAATCTCGCGCATGAAATAGATAAAGCTACCTATCAACGAAAATACGCCGCCGACAAACAAGGCCGCAATCAGCTTATCCAGATTCAGGCTGGTGGCATCGCCCAGGAACAGGGTGGCAATCACCAGGCATATGAACAGGCCGCAAGAGGTACTGAGCGTGATCGCGCGATTGATCAGGTGAGAGCGTTCATATAATTCATGTAACTCCTCTTCCAGCCCGGGTGGATTGACTGCCGGGCTATTATCACCGTGCAGCAAATCCTCCACCACGCGGGAACGGTCAATGATACGTGCGAGACGGCTGGTTAGCACCGAGAGTTTGGTACCAACGCCCGTCAGTAGAAAGACCGGGGCAATGGCAAGTTGGATGATATGGCTGACATCACCTAGCTGTAAATTGATCATGTTTTTATCCTTAAGCTATTTTTCGGAATTTTACAGGTGAGCCTGAGTGTATGGGCAAACTAAAACAAGGCTTTTGGCGTATTCTGACACTTTCTCTGACACTTTCATTGGCATTTTGCCAGCAGGAGCCACCATGTCTGTATCCACACGTTCACCCGCCATCTTCATCGGTCATGGCAGTCCCATGAATGCCCTGGAAGACAATGACTATACCCGTGCCTGGCATGATCTTGGACAAACTGTGGCCCGCCCAAAGGCGATACTGATGGTATCTGCTCACTGGATGACGCGTGGGGTGGCTGTGACAGCCATGCCCAGACCAAGGACGATTCATGATTTCGGCGGTTTTCCGCAGGCCCTGTTTGATATCCAGTATCCTGCTGTTGGCGACCCTGCCCTCGCCGCCCGTGTGGCAGAATTGCTGGCACCTATGACTGTGATACAAGATCAGCAATGGGGTCTGGACCATGGTACCTGGTCAGTGCTGGTCAAAATGTATCCACAAGCAGACATACCCGTGGTGCAACTGAGTCTGGATTTATCCCAGCCCGCGGCCTGGCATTTTGAACTGGGACGGCAATTGAGTGTCTTGCGCGACGAAGGCGTGATGCTGATGGCCAGTGGTAACGTGGTCCACAATCTACGCCGCATGTCATCACAAGTGCGTGCTTATGACTGGGCGCAGCGCTTTAACGACAACATGCGTGCAGCCATCCTGGAACAAGATTGGGACAAGCTGGTGCATTACGAACAATTTGGCAGCGATGCTGATCTGGCCGTACCTAGCAACGAACATTTCTTGCCGTTGCTGTATGTATTGGGTAGCAAGCGGCAGGATGAGCAACTAAGCATCTTTGCCGAAGGCATGGAACTAGGTGCCATCAGCATGATGTCGGTGGCGGTTTCCTGAGTGCTATGGCGAGCAATGGCTACGCGTTTTGACAGGTATTGAACTTGAAAAAAAGAAATATATTCCTTCTCTCGTTTGTCCTCATTCTGACTTACTGCCAATTTTCAGATGAAATTACCAGTCGACTAAATGGTACTGCGGTTGAACTGGTGTCCGCCACCAGGGCAATCGAAGATACATTGGCGACTCCAAACTTTGTTCATTTGCAAGTGGTGGCAGACAATAGCCTGCGCATTACGATCAGGACTATTTTTTATGATTCCGGGGCCATCGCCAAACCTTATCTGACGCTGGATAAGGGGCATGGTGTCTTGCATATCGAGATCATGCCGCAATTTCGGATATTTAATACCAAATGCGAATATCAGCGCCAACTGGTGATACAAATTCCAGCGCAGCGTTGGCAAAAACTGAGCGATCTGGCTATATACAACCACAACACCTATGAAGCAATTACCGATAATATGCCCATTGCTGATCATGCATATTTAGAAACGCAACTGCGTGAATCAGCTCAGCAAGTAGCATGGGAAAAGTTCACAGAAACCCCGTCATGCTAACTTTCAGCTAGCTGTCTTTAACTCGCCTGCAAGGGTAAAGTCAGCCGCACTTCCAGCCCGCCTTCGGACAAATTGCTGAGCTGCAGTTTTCCACCATGCTGCTGGGCGATATTCTGGGCGATGGTCAGGCCCAGGCCAGTGCCGCCAGATTCGCGTGAGCGTGAGGTTTCCATGCGAAAAAAAGGTTCAAAGACTTTGGTCTGAAATTCCGGTGGTATGCCACTGCCACCATCGCGTATCAGCACATGCATGACATCGTGAGCAGCATCTTTGCCTGCGACCAGGCTGACTTTGGCGAATTGGCCGTATTTGACCGCGTTGTCGATCAGATTGGTCAGGCAACGACGCAGTGCCTGCGGCCTGGCCATCACGGTGACGCCGGGTTGTCCCTGAAAGCTGACATTTTGGCCGGCATCGGCTGCATCGGCACAGACACTGTCGAGCAGGGAATCCAGGTCCAGCGGTTTCAGTGCTTCATTGCTATCCATGCTGCGGGCCAGATCCAGGCCCTCGCGTATCATCATTTGCATGCCGGACAAATCTTCTATCAGCTTGTCGCGCAACTCATCATCCTTGACCTTTTCCAGGCGCAGTCGCAGACGTGTCAGCGGGGTTTGCAAATCATGGGTGATGGCTGCCAGCATATGAGTACGCTGGGCGATATGTTGACGTATCCTCGCCTGCATGGCATTAAAAGCACGGGTTGCCTGCAGGATTTCTGTGGCACCTTCTTCTGGCAAGGGCGGACGGTTGATGTCCTGTCCCAGCGCGGTGGCGGCTTGTGCCATTTGCTGCAGGGGGCGCATGGACATGCGGGCAATAATGAACGTCAGTACGGCAATACTGGCCAAAAACAGGAACAGGTACTGAATGAAATCCGGCCGCAAAGGCGGCGTCGGACTGCGTGGTGGCAGCACAGTCAGGCGCAAGGTGGTGCCGTCATGCAAAGTGATACCCAGGGCTTCACAGGGCAGACGGTTGGTCTGGACATTTTGTGGTACACGTGGGCAGGATGCCGGGTCTTGCACCAGTGACGTGACACGAAAAGTCTTGCCCAGCCGTTCACTGACCGCTGCCGCATATTCTGAACGTGGTGCATGGTCCGACGTTTCAGTTGGCAATGTTGCCACTTGCAGGCCCAGGCGAGGTGCTGTTGCCAGAAAAGCTTCGCGATTGGCTTCTGGCAAGGCATCCAGTGCCAGTACCAGTTGTTCAGCCCGTTCAACCGCGTGTGAGTCACGGTATTGGGTAATGGTTTTCTGGCGTTCACCAAAAGCCAGCCACCAGGTCAGCGCTGTGGACGCAATAACGCCAAGTAAAAGAATGGCAAATACCCTGCCCCACATCGATGACAAAATTTTCATTATTCTTGCTCCACCGCGACAGTCACGGCCAGTACATAACCGCCATTTCTGACCGTTTTGATGATTTGTGGCGAGCGTGCATCTTCCCTCAACTTTTGACGCAAGCGACTGATCTGGATGTCGATGGAACGATCAAACGGATCGGCATCGCGTCCATGCGTCATGTTCAACAACTGATCACGATTCAGTACACGGTTGGGGTGATCCAGGAAGATATTCAACATGCGGAATTCTGCGCCTGACAGCGACACGACCATATCGTCCGGGCTGATCAGGTGACGGGCTGTCAAGTCCAGGGTCCAGCCAGCAAATTTAAGTTTTTGCAAGGCTTCGCCGGTATGTGGGTTGATATTGGTCTGGGTGCGTCGCAATACGCTACGTATGCGTGCCAGCAGTTCACGCGGTTCAAAGGGCTTGGGCAGGTAATCGTCGGCGCCCATTTCCAGTCCCAGGATGCGGTCCAGCGGTTCGCCGCGTGCGGTCAGCATGATGACCGGCAGGCTGGATTTGCTGCGCAAGGTACGGCACAGGGTCAGGCCGTCGTCACCCGGCAGATTCAGATCGAGCACGATGAGGTCAATTTGCTGATTTTGCAGCGTAGCCCACATGGCATTGCCTTCGGCAGCAGTGACTGTACTGTAGCCATTATTATCGAGATAATCGGCCAGCAAATTGCGGATGTCGCGGTCATCATCAACAATGAGAATTTTATTAGGTGTATCCATGGGTTTCATTATGAGCCTGGTCCGTGCTATGAAAACGAAGATTTTGTATCGGCTTGTTATGATAAGCCGATCAGGAAACAGTACGTAACATACCATTGTATGGTATCTCAGGTTGTTACACGTCGATACAAAGCAAGGGCAGACAGACATGTTTGGGTTACATCTGTCCCGCAAGATACGACCCATGTCTGAGGCAGCAATGCCGGGATCTAAGCAAGATGGAACGGGCGGCAAGTAATGAATAAACCTGCCCGTCTGATTGGGTTTAGCTCCTGAGGGTCACGTCACAGTCAGGTTGCTCGCTTTTTTGCAGGATGTACATGGCAAGGCGGCGAGTATGTTCAGTCTGTTCAGAAAGCAAAAATGATGAATACCTTACAAAAAAAATTAGCTCTTGGTTTGACGGTTATTACGATGGGAGTCGCGGGTAGCATATTCGCCCAAAGCGCACCTTCCTCACCACCTGCAGATACCCATGCTGGCCATGCCAAGGGACCGGTGGATCCCGCCAAATGGGCGGAAAAGATGAAGGAGCGCATGGCCAAGCATCAGGCAGAACTGCATGATAAATTGAAAATTACCGCTGCCCAGGAACCAGCATGGAAAACTTTTACTGATGCCATGAATCCTGGCACCATGCCAGCCCGTCCAGATCATAAAGAAATGGAAAAGCTGACGACACCTGAACGCATGGAAAAAGGCCTGGAAAAAATGAAAGAACATCTGGCGAAAATGCAGACTCGCCTGACTGCGCTGAAAACTTTCTATGCCGTGCTGACCCCAGAACAGCAAAAGATTTTTGATGAAAGCCATCGCCGCATGGCGTCCCATATGCGTGAACATATGTCGAACATGGGCGGCCACGGCGCTGACCACGACATGAAACGCGATGGTAGTGGTCATCCGCCGATGATGGACAAGAAAAACTGAGTTCCAGTTTATTGGGCTGATAGCAAGCAGACAGGCTTCGGGCCTGTCTGCTTTTTTTGAATTTTCTTGCCAATGTGCTTGTCTTGCGCCGGGTTTGCTTTCGCTTACTTCGGGCGCGTATTATTCCCCTTGGTCTTGATCCACTCGACCAGATTTTCTTCCAGCATCGGGCGTCCTATATAAAATCCCTGACCATCATGGCAACCCATGGCTTCCAGGGTTTTCCAGTGGGCTGCATGTTCTACCCCTTCGGCGATTACTTGCAGGCCCAGTTTTTTACCTAATTGGGTGATCAGTTCGGCAATGCGTGGACCTTCCGGCGTATCGATCTGGTTGACAAAGGCACGATCGATTTTCAGTCTGTCTACGGGTAGTTTGTCGAGATAACTGAGGGAAGAAAAACCGGTACCAAAATCATCAATCGCTATGGTGACACCCAGATTTTGCAACTTGCTGAGCCGGGTTTCAAACATGGCTGCACTGCTCATGGTAACTGATTCGGTAATTTCCAGTTCCAGGTTGGAAGGGGAGAGGCCGCTGTCTTCCAGTGCTTTTTCAACGACATCGATAAAATCGTCCTGGCGGAATTGTATGACGGATACATTGACGCCCATGCGTTGAGGAGCAATACCAGCTTTTTGCAACCTGACCATCATGAAACAGGCCGTACGCAATACCCAGGCACCCAGGCTGATGATGAGCCCGGAATATTCAGCCAGGGGGATGAAGTCGTTTGGCGGTATCAGTATGCCATCGTCAGTGCGCCAGCGTATCAGCGCCTCCAGACCAGTGAACTGACCTGTCTTCAAATCGACTTGCGGCTGATACATAAGGAACAGACGTTCAGTATCAAAGGCCTTATGCAGATGCTGCATCAGAGTGGCGCGCTCGCGTATTTCTATTCCCATCGAACGGGTAAACAGGGTAAAGCTGCCGCGCTGATGTATTTTTGTACGCTTTAAGGCGATGCTGGCATCTTTCAGTGGTTCTGCACCATCACCCTGGTAGCCTTCCAGCGCCACCATACCAGCGGACATGGAAACAGAGTGTGCCGTTGCCCCTATCGTAAAAGGCCGGATAAATAATTGTTTCAGCGTATCCGGGGCCAGCAAATCCTGGTCACCCAGCAAGCCAAACACATCGCCCGAGATACGGGCAAAAAATACGCTCTCCCCTAATTGCTCGTGCAAACGGTCAGCCACTGCCTTTAGTAGCAGGTCGCCGTAATGATGTCCCAGCACGTCGTTGATTTCTGCAAAATCATCAATGTCCAGTAACACCACCATCTGTGAGAGTTGGTTTTGCTCCAGCGCTATGCTGATTTGCTCTATGAATTTCAGGCGGTTTGGCAGCTTCAGTAACTGGTCGCGATAAGCGTGATTTTTGAGCTGGTTGACCAAGCTAAGATTGTCCAGACACACACCAAGATTGGCGCAGAATACTTCCAGCAGATCCCGGTTGATCTCAGACAGTGTGAAAGGTAAGTCCACATAGGCTGCCAGAGGCCGGTTGTCGCGCCCTGAAAAATACAGCGTCATGCTGTGTTGACCAAACAACGGTTCCCGCTTGATCAACACATGGCGTAAGGCTTCCTGTATTTTAGTGTTGTCAATGTCCTCAATCGGGCAGTTCATCAGTTTGCCGTAATGCCCGGCTGAGGCAATCACATTGAATATCTGAGGAGGTGTTTCTTCGTCCAGTTCATTCAACTCCCCCTGGGCGCATAGCAAGCCTTCTGGCGGGACACCACACAAGGCGGCAATCTGGGTGATGACGCCACTGGCAAAAGCCTGGATACCGTGGTCAAAGGTAAATGCAGCGCTGGAGGTGATGATCTGGTGCAGGCCACGCCGGCTGGCATCTATCGTGCGTATCAGATCATACGAGCGGATGGCGGCAGTCAGCGAAGTCAGCAGCTTCTTGCGCGTTAGTTCATTCTTGGTTTTGTAGTCATTGATGTCGTAGTCGCGTATCGCCTCTTCTTCTGGCGCGTAACCAGGCTGGCCGGTACGCAGGATGATGCGGGTGTCTATCCAACCCAGTTCGTCACGGATGAAACTGACCAGCTCCAGGCCGGCGTGTTCTGTTTCCATGACCACATCCAGCAAGACGACCGCGATATCGCTTTCTGTCGCAAATACCTTGCGTGTTTCATCTTTGGAATAGGTATGGATGAATTCCAGTGGGCGGTTCTGGATTTGTACATACTGGAGGGCGAAGCAGGTCGTACTGTGGACATCTTCGTCATCGTCGACGATCGCCACTTTCCAGGTGCGTACCTGCGTGGAATCTCCGGGAATTTCTGCCGTATCTTCGATGATGAATAGTTCGTCATCGTTGTCTTGCATATTCGACATGCCTTCTCCGGATAGAAAAGTTCATATTTCAGTCTATGGTATGTTGACATACCTTAGAACCTGCTTAAAGGTATGGCACACGCCCTAGTATAGGGTAAGTTTGTGGGAGTAACATTGGGGAAAAATTAAGTGTTTCTTTCCTGTGTCATAAACATTGTGACGAATGGTGAAATACCGACTTGAGCAGCAGAATTCATTTCATAAATGGCATTACATTTTTATTGATGAATTGAGCTTTGCCAAAGTCAGGCAAAGCGACGTGCTGCATCCAGGCCCAGACCGGCACCGATGCTGCCAAACAGATCACCCTCGACCTTGCGTGCGCTTGGCACGATGCTGGCAATTTGCTGACGCAGACCGCGCACGCCGCTGGAGCCGCCGGTAAAGAAGACGGTGTCGACTTGCTCTGGCCTGACCTGCGCGGCCTGCAGCACTGTGTTCACTGTGTCACCAATCTGTATCGTCAAATGGGCGATGGCTGTCTGCAACCCACCCTGATCCAGTTCCAGCAGACAGGGCGGGGCACTTTGCTTGCTGCGCAGTCTATCCAGTGGCAAGCTGATGGCTTGTTGATCCGATAATAATATCTTGGCTTCTTCCGAGCGGATTGCCAGCCAATGTCCGTCGCGTTCCTGCACCAGATGCAGCAGGCGCTCAAAGCGCAGGCGCAGATCAGTCGTATTGATGTCGCGATAGACTTCCTGTAATTCACGCCAGACTTTTTGTGTGTACACCAGATTGATGGTGTGCCAGGTAGCCAGGTTGAAATAATAGCTGGATGGCACTTCAATTTGCGTACCCAGGCGTCCACCCAGACCAAGCAAGGGCATGACATGGGTCAGGCTCAGGTATTTGTCGAAATCGGTGCCACCGAGGTGGACCCCACCATTGCCCAGAATATCGTCCTTGCGGTCAAATTGGCTGGCACGTTGCGGTGACAGGCGCACCAGGGAAAAATCTGAAGTACCGCCACCGATATCGGCAATCAGGACCAGTTCTTCTTTTTCTATCCGCGATTCATAATCGAAGGCGGCGGCGATGGGTTCAAACTGAAACTGCACTTCTTTGAAACCTGCAGCTCGGGCGATTTCTTCCAGAGTATCCTGGGCCAGTTGATCTGCTTTGCTGTCATCATCGATAAAATGCACTGGGCGACCGAGCACGGCGCGGTCAAAGCGGGTACCTGCCGCCTTTTCTGCCCGCTGTTTCAACTCACCGATGAATTGCGCCAGCAAGTGGCGGAAAGGCAGGGCCTTGCCCTGTACTTCTGTCTGCCCATCCATCAGACTGGTACCCAGCAGGCTTTTCATGGAGCGCATCAGACGCCCTTCGTAACCTGCCAGATAATTGCTCAGTGCGGCCCTGCCGTAAGTGACTTCATCATCCTCGACATTGAAAAATACGACAGATGGCAGGGTGACTTTGTCGTCTTCAAGCTGCAACAGGGCTGACTGGCCTGGACGATGCCAGCCTACCGTTGAATTTGAGGTGCCAAAATCTACTCCACATGCTTGCGACATGAAACTTCCTGATAAAAAACGAATAACTCAGAACACACTGCGGGGCGTGTCAATGACTAAAAAAATTATGCCGGGTGTTCAGCATCTGCGCCTGACAGACGCACCACCAGCAATTGGTCAATACGGTAATGATCAATATCGACAACTTCAAACTTGTACACTCCAACCATGACGAAATCGGTACGTTTAGGTATTTTTTTCAGCATGGTCATCATGAAACCGGCAATAGTCTCATAGCTGCCTTGCTCAGGCAAGGCATCTATATCGAGGGCGCGGCAGACATCCTCAATCGTGGTGGCACCATCTATCAGCCAGGAATTGGCATCACGTTGCACGATCTGGTCTTCCATGAAAGGATGGACCAGATTACCCATCAGCGTGCTCAGCACGTCATTGAGGGTGATTACACCGACCACCAGTGCATATTCATTCAAAATAACGGCAAAATCTTCGCGCGTACCCTTGAACTGTTCCAGCATTTCTGACAGGGTCAGTGAATCCGGTACTGCCAGGGCGGTGCGTATGGATAGCTCCTGTACTTTGGTAAACGCCTGGTTGGTCAGGACCCGTTTGAGAATATCCTTGGATTCGACATAACCAACAACATTGTCGATATGACCATCACAGACCAAAAACTTGGTATGCGGATGTTCTGCAATTTTTTGCCGTATCACTTCATCCGTGTCCTGCAAGGTAAAGAAAACGATGCTGTCGCGTTGTGACATGGCCGATGGCACAGTGCGGCTTTCCAGTTCGAACACATTGCCTATCATGTGGTGTTCGCGTTCTTGCAGCACCCCGGCCTCGGCACCGGCATCTACCATGGCATAGATTTCATCCGAGGTAATTTTTTCATTTCTTTCAGTCGGTAAATTCAGCATGCGCAATAGCAGGTTGGCCAGGCCATTAAAAACCCAGACCAGTGGTTTGAACAAACGCACACACAACAGCATGGGGCTGACCACCAGCATGGCCACCGTTTCTGGTGAAATCATGGCAATTTTCTTGGGCATGAGATCGGCAAACAAAATAAAAAGCGAAGTCACGAACAGGAAAGACGTGACGAAGCTGACCGTTTCTACCCAGCTAGTCAAGCCGATGATCGATACAAATACGCGGGAAATATAAGGTGTCAGTGCCTGCTCACCCAAAATACCACCAAGTATGGCAACTGCATTCAGGGCGATTTGCACCACAGTGAAGAAATGCCCTGGCTCCTGTTGCAATGCCAGTACCTTGGCCGCGCGGGGCTCGCCTTCTGCATCAAGTATTTGCAGTTTTACTTTACGCGCAGCAGCCAGGGAAATTTCTGACATCGAAAAAAATGCACTGATGGCGACCAGCAAGGCAATGACGAGAAAGTGATCAAACAAAGCCATATTGTCCTCTTGACGGATGTGTCTTGCGGTAATCATATACTATTGCGCTTTGATTATTTCGCTTGAAAGCTACCCGCCATGACCAGCCCAGATCAGGCCGATGCAGCCAAACCACTGCCGACCAATGTACGTTTTGTATTGATAACGGTGTTTCTGGACATTCTGGGCATAGGGCTGATTCTTCCTGTACTGCCGCGTCTGGTCGGCAATTACAGCGGTCAGGCAGATAGTCAGGCGTACTGGTATGGTGCCATCGTCGCCATTTATGGTGTCATGCAATTCTTTTTTGCGCCTGTGATAGGTGCACTCAGTGACCGTTTTGGTCGTCGCCCCGTGTTGCTGACCTGTGTATTTGGTCTGGGCCTGAATTTTTTGTTACTGACCCAGGTCACCAGCATTTACTGGATGTTGGTGGTGCGTGCGATTGGTGGTGTGACTGCTGGCAACCTGTCCGTGGCGAATGCCTATATCGCCGATGTGTCCAGCCCGGAAAACCGCAGCAAGGCACTCGGCAAGATTGGTGCCATGTTTGGCCTGGGCTTCATCTGCGGGCCAGTCGTCGGTGGCATACTGGGTGAAGCAAATATCCATTACCCGTTTTACCTGGCTGCCGCCGTATCACTTGGGAACGTGATATATGGTTATTTCTCTTTGCCTGAATCACTGCCACCAACACATCGCAAAGCCTTTCATATCACTGCGGCGAATCCTTTTTCCGGTTTGAGCGGCCTTGCTCATCTGCGCGATGTCGGCGCTCTGGTCTGGGTCTATGCACTGACCATGTTCGCCCAATTTACCTTGCAAACCACCTGGGTCTTGTCTACTGAATTGCGCTTTGGCTGGTCACCGATGCAAAATGGTTTTTCCCTGTTCATGGTCGGTATTTCCAGCGTGCTTATGCAGGGCGTATTTCTGGGCCGCTACATCAAGCGTGTTGGTGATGCCAATGCGGTATTGATAGGCCTGGCTTCTTCTGCCATTGCACTGACCATGTATGGCCTGGCGAATCAGGGGTGGATGATGTATGTGCTGATTTTATGCAATGTACTGGCATTTGCGACCGGACCAGCCTTGCAGGGCTTTTTCTCGCGTGCCGTGGATGCACGCTCACAAGGTATCGCCATGGGTTCTCTGACTGGTCTGGCCAGCATCATGAGTGTGTGTGCAACCTTGATAGGAACATCTATGGTGGGACAGGTCAGCCACTTGGCCAAAGGCAGCATTTTGCTGGGAGCCCCTTTCTTTCTGGCAGCTACGGTACAGGTAATGGCGCTGACGCTGGCAATGCGGTATTTGCGTAAAGCCTGAGAAAGTAACAGACGCAGAAACAAAAAAGCGGACTTCAAGTCCGCTTTTTTTTGTAGCTATCGCTTGTTAGAACAATTAACGCTGATTCGCCATATGTATTTGCGCCTGGTCCAGCACCAGTTCAGGATCATCTGCTTCTTCAGAGGATTCATTATTCAGGCGCTTTTGCATTTTCAGAATATCCACATCATTACCCCATTTACCAACAACGATGGTGGCGACGCCATTACCGATCAGGTTGGTCAGGGCACGTGCTTCCGACATGAAACGATCTATACCCAGTATCAGTGCCAGGCCTGCAACCGGGATACCGCCAACAGCGGACAGTGTTGCTGCCAGCACGATAAAGCCGCTACCAGTAATACCCGCTGCGCCTTTCGATGTCAGCAATAATACGGCCAGCAAGGTGACTTGCTGCATCAGGGTCATTGGCGTATCTGTTGCCTGGGCGATGAATACTGCTGCCATGGTCAGATAGATCGAGGTGCCATCCAGGTTAAAGGAATAACCGGTAGGGATCACCAGGCCAACTACGGATTTTTTCACACCCAGATTTTCCAGTTTTGCCATCATGCGTGGCAACACCGATTCCGAAGAAGACGTACCCAGAACGATCAACAATTCTTCCTTGATGTATTTGACAAATTTCCAAATACTGAAGCCATGCAATTTGGCGATGGTACCGAGTACACCAAAGATGAAGATCAGGCAGGTGGCGTAGAAAGTTGCCATCAGATAGCCCAACTGCAACAGGGAACTGATACCGTATTTGCCTATGGTGAAAGCCATCGCGCCAAAGGCACCGATAGGAGCTGCCTTCATGATGTAACCAACGATGACAAACAGCACATGTGAGAGTTTTTCAACAAAGTCGAAAATCATTGTGCCGCGACCACCGAAACGATGCAACGCAAAACCAAAGAACACCGAAATCAGCAATACTTGCAAGATTTCACCTTTGGCAAAGGCATCAACCATCGTGCTGGGAATCATCGCCATCAGGAATTCTGTCGTGGTCTGCATCTTGCCGGGACCAGCAAAGGCCGCGACGCTCTTGGTGTCCAGCGTATGCACGTCGATGTGCATGCCAGCACCCGGTTGTATTACGTTGATGACAATCAAACCGACTATCAGTGCCAGGGTACTGACAACTTCAAAGTACAGCAATGCCATACCACCGGTCTTGCCGACTTTTTTCATGTCTTCCATGCCGGCGATGCCGACTACTACGGTACAGAAGATGATCGGGGCAATCATCATCTTGATGAGTTTGATAAATCCATCCCCCAACGGCTTCATGGAAGCGCCGGATTCAGGATAAAAATGGCCAAGCAACACACCTATAACGATGGCAGTGATGACTTGTAAATAAAGGGATTTGTAGAATGGTTGAGATTTCATCCTTGGTCTCCGTTGGATGTCATTAAATCCCGCTTTCCTGAAATGAGCTTGGCGGGCAAGACGCGGAATTAATTTCCGTCGATGGCACCATTATCAAAAATGTCGCTGTAGCGCACAATTGTGGCTTTCCACAGCTTCAGGCATATGCACGAAAAAGAGACAAACGCACATATCCTCTGGCTTACTATAGCCCTTACGGCGTGTGGACCAGCCTTTCAGTCTTGCCTGAAGACAGGTCAACACGCTCTGGTAACAGCATAGTACGTAGATGGCGGCAACACAACCGCAGGCATGTTGTGTCTACAGCAGGCTACCCATCCGGGAAGTCAGGCTGCAATATGCTGTTTGAGATTGGCCTTGTGCTGGATAATTCGCCCCAGGGTACGCATGGCGTCATCCATGTCCTGGGTATACGGCATGCCGCAGTTGATGCGCAGGAAATGATCAAAACGATTTGAATTCGAATACAGCAATCCTGGCGAAACCAGAATGCTTTGTTCCAGTGCAGCGTCAAATACCGCCTTGGATGAGGTGTTGGGTGGCATTTCTACCCATATCGATACGCCACCGGCAGGCGTGTTCATGCGTGTGCCTTCGGGAAAATAGGTGGCTATGGCTTCGGCCGTTCTTTCCCTTTGCTGGGCCAGGGTGCTACGTAGTTTCCGCAGGTGGCGGTCATAGGCTGAAGACAGGATGAAGGTCGCTGCAACGATCTGTGACAATTCTTCGTTGTAGCGGGTGTGTGCATATTTGAGCATATTGACCCGGGCTTGCCAGCGCCCGCCCAGTATCCAGCCCACGCGCAGGCCAGGCGCCAGGATTTTATGCACCGATGCGCAGAAAATCACATTGCCGCTATGGTCCCAGTGCTTGAGTGCGGTCGGTATCTTGTCGCCGTCCACCAGTGCGCTATAGGAATCATCTTCAATCAGGGGAATCTGCTGTGCTTCGCACAAGGCCACCAGCCTTTGCTTGTGTGGTTCCGGCATGATGCTGCCCAAGGGATTTTGCAAATGCGGCACGACTACCACCGCCTTGATATTGTCATAGGTGCGCATCGCCAGCTCCAGCGCTTCCAGTGAGATCCCGGTGCTGGGACTGGTAGGAATTTCCAGCGCCTTCATGCCCAGGCTTTCCAGTACTTGCAGCAAGCCATAAAAGGTAGGTGATTCGACGGCGATGACATCACCCGCTTGCGCCACCGCACGCAGTGCCAGGTTCAGTGCTTCTATACAACCGTTGGTGATCACCACTTCTTCGGCAGAAATGCTGATGCCACAGTCCAGCGCCCGTTTGGCCAGTGCCGCTTTCAGTTCACGGTTGCCACCGGGCGAAATTGGCTTGGTCAACAATTCCGGATAACGCCGCAGCGTGCTGACAGTCAGGCTGCGCAATTGCTGATGCGGGTACAGTGCCGGTCCACCAGTTGCCCGCGCCAGATTGCATTTGACTGGTCGTTGGCCTTGGGAAATGATTTCTGACACCCGCTCATGGATACCGACAAATTGCGCCGGGTCGATCAGCTTGCCTACTGTCGGTTCCTGCGCCGGTATCAACCGCACACGCCGTGGTTGCCGTACGAAATAGCCAGAGCGAGGACGCGCTTCCAGCCAACCTTCGGTTTCCAGATGGCGACAAAGCTGCAATGAAGTAGACAGACTGACACCATGTACCTGCATCAGCTTGCGCACCGAAGGCATACGGTCGCCCACTTTCAACGTACCGCAACGTATCGCATTCAGGTAGTGGTCGGCCAGTTGCCGATAAAGTGGGATGGTCTGCATAGTCCTATCATGGGATGTTTAAGCTGCCCTGCACAGATACAGTTTAGACCTATCTGCACGATAACAGATTGTAAAACGATTGCCTGATACGATACAGATAGTCTTTTTCTGTGTCTGTGCGGCACGCCCGCCAGGACCTATCCTGAAAGCCATGGTTAACCATATTCAGGAGTCTCATCATGCAAATCCACAAAATCAAGCCAGGCCAACGTCAGCAATGCCTGTTAGCGGCAGGTAGCAGCTTGTTTGTCCAATCAGGCAAGCTGCTGATTCAAACCAGTCCCCAGTTTCTTGAAGGCGTGGCCTGGCAAGTCGGCACTCGGCTCAGTGCTGGCATGTCATATCAAGTAGAACGATATGGCTGGGTAGAATTGCAGGCGCTGGAGGCGAGTGAATTGGTGATACAGCAAACAGAGCCTGCTGGTTGGCGGCAGACTCTGTCGCGGGTTTTGCATAGTGTGCTGACTTATGCGCATCGGCAGCCCAAGCCAGTCTGAAATACAGGCCTGAAGAGCTTAGATGGCGGCTATCCCGCTGCGGTTGCACAACAGATATCGCGTGTTGTAATGGTTTTGTAAAGGACCTTGTTGCTACAATGAAAGCATTGCGTTTGATGGAACCGGAATGACATGCTCTCTAAACTCGTCGCGTCTGCTTTGGCCGCTCTGCTATCGTGCACAGTGCCTGCGGATGTCGTTGCTCAGCAATTGCCACTCCAGTATCTTACGCAGCAGGATGGATTAGGAAATCTTTCCGTCAGTGCCCTCACCCAGGACCACGCTGGTTACCTTTGGGTGGGCACCGATAATGGTTTGTTTCGTTACAACGGTGCAGAATTCAAGCGTTATGCACAAGACGCTGGTCTGGTGGAAACGCAAATTACTGCTGTACTAGCTGACCGGGTTGGGCGGCTGTGGGTCGGAACCCTTGATAATTTGTATCTGCGTGTCGGTGAACGTTTGCATCCGGTTATGATCCGGGAACGAGGTTTGTCAGTGAACGCCGGACAGTCACTGGCGGACCGACCTGGAGGCGGCATAATCTTGGTGAGTGAAGGCCAGCTATTTCAGATATTCGAGCAAGGGGGGCGGTTTGTAGTACAAAGATTTTTCTCCGCTATGCAACGCCAGCTCATGCCAGCATTAGATAAAATCGACAGCGTCATGTCGGAAACCGGCGGCGGTCTCTGGATGGGTTGTGATCAGTCGCTCTGCTCCCAAGGGCCGCGTGGCACAACGGTTTGGGGCGCCGATGCCGGTGTACCGGCAGATCAGTGGTTGAATTTGTACAAGGCCGCTGATGGCGTGCTATGGGTACGCGGTAAACGGCATGTCATTGTGCTGGAACCTGGCAAAAGCCGCTTCATTGATCGCACTCCACCTGGAGATGCCATGCGCAAGGTTGCCGTGGCAACCAGTCTGGCAGAAGATGTTGAGCATCGCATACTCATCAATACCGACCATGGTGTGGCTCGCTGGCAAGAGGGGCGATGGGTTTTTTGGGGTGCCACCAACGGTTTGAAGATGGGCGGTGGCGTGCCAGCCATGCTGGTTGATCGTTATCATGGACTATGGCTGGGCACTGGTGGGCATGGTCTGGCACGCTGGATGGGATATGACAACTGGGAAAACTGGGGGGGCGCGCAAGGTCTGCCAGACGACAACGTGTTTGCTTTTCTGCGTGACGAGGCGGGACGGATGCGGATAGGCACACGCTCTGGCTTAGTAATGCTGGCTAACCGTGATTCCACACGGGCTGTGCCAGTCCCTGGCTACCGGACTGAACAGTGGAGCAGCATGGCGCTGGATGGCAAAGGCCAGTTATGGACTGGTAGCTATGTCGGATCGCTGATGCGGGAGAACAGCCGCAGCGGTGTTGTGGCGCAGGTTGCCGCCCTTCCCATGATTTTCAAGCTGCTGACTGATCGTCAAGGACGCTTGTGGATTAGTACGGGCGAGGGCTTGTATGTGATTGAGCATCCCGGGACAGCAAGCCTGCCGACACGACCTGCAGGCTTGCCTGCCGCCAGCGAGCTGTTACAAGATCAGACCCGACGTAGTTGCCAAAGTAGTGATGGTACGCTCTGGTTTCTGACTGAGTTCAAGCTATGGCGTCTGCAGGGAGAACACTGGGACAGTTATACATTGCGTAGCATGCGCGATGCCGAATTTGATGGGCTGGCTTGCTCGGCAGATGGCACTCTATGGCTGGGACAAGGACCGAACGGTCTTTGGCACGCACAAGTCGACGCATCTGGTTTGGTCAAGCGCTTGCTGGCAACTCCGTTATTGCGTGACAAGACCTTGTTGACCATCCACGAGGACCGTCATGGCTGGTTGTGGTTGGGTACAGATGTTGGCCTGGTCGTCTGGAACCGTCGTGAGTGGCACCAATTCGACAGCAGCGATGGGCTAGTATGGAATGACCTCAACGCCCGCCCCGTATATGAAGACGCTGATGGCACTATCTGGCTAGCGAGCTCCAACGGTGTATCACACGTCATCCATCCTGAGCGCTTGTTTGACCCTTATCCTTTATCAACCATTGTTGAGTCGGCTGAGCGCGATGGCACAGCACTTGATTTGCACGACGGCGATCAGTTGCCATGGTCGTCCGGGGTGCTGCATTTGCGCATGGCCAGTCTCAATTATCAGCACCGCAATGCTTTGCGCTTTCGCTACCGACTGGCAGGATTGGAGCAGGAATGGACATCCACCACTATGCCACACTTGCGTTATGCGGCATTGCCGCCAGGGGAATATCGTCTGCAATATGCTGTCGAAAACCTGGATACGCTGAGTGAGTCGGCGATGCGTGAGTTGCGCTTCACTATTTTGCCGCCCTGGTGGCTGACTCGCTGGTTTATCTTGCTCTGCGGCGCCGTCGCCGTAGCGGCACTGTGGCAACTGTATCGCTACCGGGTTCGCGGATTGCATCTACGTAATACCGAGATGGAAAACCTAGTGCAGGCGCGCACGAAAGAACTGGAGGCGCGTACCCGTGAATTGGAATTGTCTCAAGAGTCCTTGCGCGAACGTGCGCTGAAAGACGGGCTGACCAAGGCATGGAACCGGGCGGCAATACTGGAAATGCTGGAGCAGGCCATTCTGAGATCACAACGTGACGCGACATCGTTTCTCCTATGCTTGTTGGATCTCGATTATTTCAAACGCATCAATGATACCTATGGTCATCTCGCTGGGGACGCTGTATTACGCGACCTGGTGCAGCGCTTAAATGGCTGCGTACGTCCCTACGATCTGGTCGGGCGTTATGGCGGCGAGGAATTTCTCGTCCTGATGATTGATTTGAACCTGGAGAAAGGCGTGACTCGGGTGGAAGCAATGCGTGCCGCAGTGGAAGCAACACCATTCGATATTGGCGAACAGCGCATGCTGGCCGTAACGGCCAGCTTCGGCGTGGCCGAATTCGATCCGACCACGCCAGTTACTGGCTTGGAGCTGGTGCGGCGTGCAGATCTGGCCTTGTATCGCGCTAAGGAATTGGGGCGCAATCGGGTGGAATATGCTGGCGTGGCTGATTCGTGACCTTATTGCCTATCACTAATTACTAGAACTCATTTCATAAATACCTTCGAAGCAGAATCATAGGAAAAGCCAAATGTTGAAATCTGCCCCTATTTTTATGAAGGGATTCTTGTAAATTTTCGATTGAAACGCTTCTGGATTACGTATGTTACGTGCACGAAAACAGTAACATTGTATTCGGTTAATTCACATGGGTGAGTGGTGCAAAGCATGTCATTGCGCATTGACTCAAAAGACACGATGGCATGTTGGAACAAACGTGCGGTGCAACAGTAAATCTGATCCTGGTGTGTTGCAAGTATGCTGTTTGACTATATGATTCCCGCGGATTAATGGCTGACACCTGCTTTGTATTCATGCAGCCACGCCAGTCAACTGTATGACCAACTCGGCTCCGGTCAGTGTAGCTGCGGTGGCGGCATAGGTGTCGGTGAGCAGGTTGGCGGCAGTGACGCTGGCTGTGCTGCCATCAACTGCGCTCATCACCGATTTTGCCCAGGCGGTGTCGGTCAAACCCTGATTGACTGCAAAATGAGCACCAACCAGCTCTTTATTGGCGAGCACAAGAGCATCTGCTGGTGAACCTGTGACTGCACGCGTGCCGTAAATTACATCAAGAATAAACAGTGGTTTACTGACAGAGCCGGTTTGTAATTCGTTTGTCCAGTATTTCAGCCCCACGGCGTCGGGGCTGCGGTTCAATACATTGTGGTAAACAGCATTCACAAAATCATTGATGCTCTGGTTGTCGGGATAAGCGGCAACCGTTTCAGGTTGCACAAAAAAACTGGCGGCAATTTGTTGCAGACTCATGCCATCGGATACCCGGCTGGCCCAGTAATCAAGGCCTACGGCGTCAGGTGCGCGATTGAAATAGGCAATGTACATTTCGGTCAGATCAACAAAGCTGGCTGCAGGTAAGCTGGCCGCCTTGATGAACCAGGATGTGTCAATGTCACGGTCGTTGAACTGTATCTTTTGTATGTTTTTAAGGGTATCACTGCCATCAATGCCCGTGTGGTCTTGCACTTTGATGGAGGCAGCACTGACTATCAGTCCATAATTTTTAGAAGCATTGGCATACGTCACCGTGCTGTTGCTGTTACCGGCAAAGCCAAGCAGTGTGTCGTTGCCGGCACCGCCATGCAAACTGGCGTTGGCAACGGTGGCGGCTATCAGCAAGTCTGCATTCAAGGGGCTGATTGTGACTGTGGCTTCGGCAAAGATGACTGTCTCTATCGAGCGCAGCAAGGAAACGCCATCAATACCCGTCTTGTTTTGCAGCAGGGTGTCAGTGCCGTATTTGACCAGATTGGAATCAGCCAGGTAACGGGTCACCACCACGGTATCATTACCCAGTCCGCCATCCAGCAGGTAATTGCCATTGCCGATATTTTTCGGCAACATGATCGTGTCGTCGCCTTCACCAGCAGTAATGATGCTGGATATCTGGCTGGGTTTGAGCACGTCATTGGCGGCGGTGCCGGTCATATTGTATTTGTCCAGCGTATCAACCAGCGGCAGGCTTTGGTAATTCTGTATATTCCAACCGGCATCGCGCAAGATCAGCAAATCAAGCTGCCCTATATCCATGCGGTTGCTATCATAATTGCCCCATTGGTACATGAGGTCGGACCTGACCGGTTGATAGGCAATGGTAGTGTTGCCAATATGGTCGTTTGCCCCTGCCAGGGTCGTGGGTGCCAGTGGTAAATCCCCGCCTAATAACTGGTTGACTGCGGGGCTGGAATAATACCAGGCACCGTTGACAAGCTTGGTCATCTGGTTCCACGGGGCATTCACTGCCGACCACGAGGCAAAGCCCAGACAATGAACCAGTTCATGCATGGCAATGCCGATAAAATCGGCAGCGCCTGCTGGCAGTGCGGGTGTCACCCCCACTTGCGGATTGGGATCAAACCAGAGTGGCATGCCATAATTTTTCAAGCTGCCGTCATTGCCTGCATACACTGTAAAACCTGCATCAGCCACAACGCCATTGGCATCTACCCCAGTCTGATTCTTCAGCACCGGTACCAGCATGCTATTTCCCGGCTTTAATGACCAGGTGGGATTGGACGGCAACAGGCCATCGCTATTGGCTGCATTTTGTGAAGCAGGTGCAAAGTTGATTTGCAGATCAAGCGGTTTTGTAAAGACAATATATTTGGATAGCAGACTGATCACGTAATTCATGTCCGTGATGAACACAGCAACGTTCGACCCCAGTAAATTATTCGGATCGTTAATAGTAAGTGTGAAGCCATTACTCATGGGGATAGACATTGCTATTCCTTACGTTTCTATTAACTTGCACGGGGCTTCGGTGAAATCCACCCTACTTTTGAATTGCATACGGACAGCAATCGAGTATAGGTAACGATTACCAATTTGTCATTGAGAATTTCCTGAACAAAATCAAGTGGTCAAAGTCAGTTTGGCAATAGTGATCTGGTGGAATCTGGTTCCAGACAAATTGTTGATGATGTCGTCATTTATAAAGTGGCTGGCATCTGCTGATATGAGCGTCAAGCTGATCAATTTTGACTGACAGCGAGATCTTGTCAAAGCTGATGCACTCTTTCACGCGCGGTTATAATTTGTGTACTATTCGCCGCCTGAAAGTTCAACATGCATGCTTTCGACCAAGTCACCATCGACACCGTGCGCCTGCACTTGCGCCCTTTTTGTCTGGATGACGCTGCTGCCATCCTGCGCATACGCTCAAACGCCGATGTCATGCTTTACATGAGCACGCCCCCGTGGACGGACATTGCCCAGGCCGTCGCCATGGTTGAGCGTGACCTGGCCGGCATGCAAAAGGGCGAATTTTTACGGTTGGGATTAATTCGCAAGGCTGACCAGGCCTTCCTTGGTGCTTGCACTCTGTTTCACCTTGATGAAGGTTGTCGCCGTGCTGAAATCGGTTACGAAATGGACGTTGCTGCCTGGGGCCAGGGCTATATGCATGAAGCTCTGGTCGCCTTGTTGAATTACGGCTTCAATGACATGAACCTGAACCGTGTCGAAGCCGACATAGACCCGCGCAATCTGGCTTCAGCCAAGTCACTGGAAAGACTGGGTTTTGTCCGCGAAGGTTTCCTGCGCGAACGCTGGATCGTAGATGGGGTGGTGTCGGATACGGCGCTGTATGGCTTGCTGCGCAGCGATTGGTTGGCGCGGGAGTGAGATTTGGTAGTTTGGGTTTAGTTGAGACTGTTTGATTTTGAAATCCCGGAAATGATGGGTGTTTCGCAGCAAATGATAATCAAGACATAGTCAACGACCTGGCCTAAGAACCTGTTCACGATCTTACTGCGCGGGCGCAATCAGAGACCGCGCGGGGCTCATGCGCTGCTCTTCACCGCCGCTGACGCCCGCTCGCTACAGATCGTGAACACGTTCTAAGGAAAAAATTCCTTCAACAAGAAACTTTCCAGTTCAGCACTGTCTTCTATACGTGCAGACTTGCGTACGACCTGGCCCAGGCGTCTTGATTCCCAGTTGAAATCGCCTTTGTATTCCATGCGGATAATTTCTATCATGCGGCGCACGACTGCCAGGTGGACGTCGCCGCCAAGACCGGCATCGACTTCGAAAAATTGTTTTCCACCAGAGGCCACGACACGGGTATTCCAGCCACGGAAAGAGAAGGATGCCATCCGCGTACTGGTGCTGATCAGTTCAAACACACCGCTGCCGCCCTTGCCCTGGGCTTGTTGCATGCTGCGGCGGACATTGGCTTCGGCCACTTCTTGCGGCGACATGCCACGGCCAGCCTGACGGGCACCTTCGTTTTCCTGAGCTGCGGCGGTTTCGGCGGCACGGCGGCGTTCACGGGCGGCGTTGACCATGGCCATCATGTCCATTTCTGGTGGCGCATTGACCTGAGGCGGCGGTGGCTGCACGATGGTGGGCTCTGTAGTAGCCACCACAGGCGGCAGTTTAGGCTGGGTGATGGTATTTTTGGACGGTGGGATACGGACAGGTTTGGATTGTACTTTTTGCGTTTTTGGGGCAGTCGCCTTTTTTGGGGCAAGTGTAGTTTTATCCATCAGCAAGACAATAGGATTGTCCGAACCTGCATTTTCTCCCTTTTTTTTCTTGAGGACACTCATGTTCAACAGAAAATAAAGCAAGAGCGCATGGATCAGCAATGCCAGCAGGATGCCGAGCATACTGGCAGGGCGAAACCGGATGTGCAAATGAACTTCACCCGGCAGGGAAACTTCATCTTCTGGCGCTTCTATACTCAACTTCATGGGCAGTGAACCGGTATGCGGAATTTCAAGGTGGCAAGCATACCTCAAACTATGCTTAACGCCTGTAACAAAGATTGTCTACGTTTGGTATTTTCATTTTTCTATCAAATGACAGAAACCGAAAGTGTAACAAATGATGCGGCCTGTTTCACGTTTACGGCTTGTTATCTCTTAAATATAAGCAAAATCTTCACAACTCCTGACAACTACTTACAAATCAGTAATGAGAATATCCGGTATTTCATCTACTGTAGAAACCTGGAATTCAGTCAAGTCAGCCTGCGCAAGCCAGCCTGATTTTCAAACAGGGGATAAAAACATGGATGAGCAATTTACAATTGTGGAGACAGACAGCGACCTTGACCAGCAAGTGGCAGGTGGTGGTAGCTCCAACCAGGCCTTGACGGCTGCGGCTTTGGCTTCCAGCGCTTTGCTGGCAGCCTGTGGTGGTGGTGCTGACAGTCAGTCGGCTGCGGGGCAGACACCGGCGGCAACGCCACCTGTACCGCCAGCAGCGGCCCCCGGCATCAGCATTTCTGCCACCGAGGCCTCACGCTTCCTGGCCCAGGCCAGTCTGGGCGCCAGTCGCGAGCAGATTGCCAGGGTACAGGCGCTTGGTTATGCCGGCTGGCTGGATGAGCAGTTCAGTCTGCCCGGCAACGGCAGTCGCTGGGACTGGCTGGTGTCCAAGGGCTTGAATGCCATCACTTACCGCAATTCCGAGGCAGGCTTTGATTCGGCAGCCTGGCGCAAGCTCATCAGTTCGCCCGATACCTTGCGACAACGCGTCACACTGGCACTGTCGGAAATCATCGTGACATCAATCGATGGCTTGATCGGTGGTGGCTGGAAAGCCTTTTCTGGAGCCGCCTGGCTGGATATGCTGGAAACCAATTGCTTTGGCAATTACCGTGATCTGCTGCAATTGGTTTCGACCAGCCCGGCCATGGGGCAATACCTGACTTTCCGTGGCAACGTCAAATACGACCCTCTCACCGGTGCCTTGCCGGATGAAAATTATGCGCGTGAGTTGATGCAGTTGTTCAGCATCGGTTTGCTGGAACTGAATATTGATGGTACGCCGCGTCTGGACAATGGCAAGCCCATAGAAACCTATACCCTGGATGACATTACTGGCCTGGCCCGCATTTTCACCGGTTGGGATTTTGACCTGGCCGGTGGCAAGGCAGATACGCCAGATTTTATGCGCCGTCCCATGATACAGGTCGCCAGCAGGCATGAAACCGGGGCTTCAACGTTCTTGAAGAGTACGGTTCCTGCCGGGCTCAGCGGTGCAGAAGCATTGAAGGCGGCACTGGATATTATTTATGCACATCCCAATGTGGCTCCCTTCATCAGCCGTCAACTGATACAAAGACTGGTGACGAGTAATCCCACGCCGGGTTATGTGGCCAGAGTGGCTACCGTATTCAACAACGACGGTACTGGCACCAAGGGTAATCTGAAAGCAGTAGTCAGCGCCATTTTGCTTGATGGTGAGGCACGCAGCAGCCTCAATCTCAGCGATGTGCAGTTTGGCAAATTGCGTGAACCCATGTTGCGTTTCCTGGGCTGGGCGCGTGCTTACAAGGCCACTGCATCCAATGATCTGTGGAATCTTGGCAATACTTCGGACCCGGCAACCAAATTGGGACAAAGTCCCTTGCGTTCACCAACAGTATTCAATTTCTTCCGGCCTGGTTACGTACCGCCAAATAGCGCGATTGCCACCGCTTCTTTGGTGGCACCAGAGTTCCAGATCACCAATGAATCCTCGGTGGTTGGTTACGTCAATTACATGCAGCACGCTGTCAGCAATGGTGTCAGTGATGTGACTGCAGACTATAGCAGCTTGTTGCCATTGGCCGATACGGCAAGTGCCTTGCTGGATGAAATCAATCTGGTGCTGGCTTCCGGTGAATTGAGCAGCGATACCCTGCTGAACTTGCGGTCGGCGGTGGACAGCATGCCGGCGGGTACCGACAACCGGCACAAGCTGCGGGTGTATGCAGCGTTGACCCTGGTGCTGGCAGCACCAGAATTCATCGTCCTTAAATGAAGAGACAAAAGGAATCCATCATGAAAAATCCAACAACGATGAATGCATCCCGCCGCGCTTTTTTACAACGCGCTTCTGCCTTGTCGATAGCTGGTGTGGCTACGCCGTGGGCCTTGAACCTGGCTGCTATGGCCGAAGCCTCTGCCGCCAATGCCGATGACTACAAAGCCATCGTCTGTGTCTTCCTGTATGGCGGTAATGATAATGGCAATACCCTGGTGCCGTATGACAGCAGCAACTATAACGCTTATTATCAATTGCGCCCCACCTTGTCGTATACCCGCGACAGCCTGGGTGGCACAGTATTGAATCCGCTGGCGGCCCCGGTAGACAGTGCGGGTGTCAGCCGCCAGTTTGCGCTGGCACCTGAACTGGCACCTTTGATGCCGATTTTTAATGCCGGCAAGATGGGGGTGTTGCTGAATGTCGGCACGCTGGTACAACCGACCACCAAACTACAATACACCAACAAGACGGTGCCTTTGCCACCCAAGCTGTTTTCACACAATGACCAGCAATCGGTATGGCAATCGTCTGCCCCCGAAGGGGCGACATCTGGTTGGGGTGGTCGCATGGGAGATCTGTTCCAGTCAGGTAATGGCAATGCTACCTTCACCTGTGTCAATGTGTCTGGCAATGCGGTGTATTTGTCGGGTAATACTGCTGTTCAGTATCAGGTATCGACTAATGGTTCGGTACCCTTGAGTGGCTTGCAGACACCACTGTTTGGTTCGGCTGCCTGCTCTGCCGCTTTGCAAAATCTGGTGACGCAGAACCGTACGCATTTGTTTGAAAATGAATACACGCGGGTCAGCAAGCGCTCCATCGATGCGAATGGTGTGCTGACTTCAGCTTTGGCTGGCGCACCAGCCATCAGCACGCCATTTGATGACAATAATAATCTGGCCCAGCAATTGAAAATGGTGGCGCGCATGATTTCCTGCAACAGCACGCTAGGAGCAAAACGCCAGGTGTTTTTTGTATCCATGGGCGGTTTTGACACCCATGATGGTTTAGTGTCGATTCACCCTGGTTTGCTCAGCAGTGTAGCGAGCGCCCTGTCTTCGTTTTATGCGGCGACCCAGGAACTGGGCGTGGCAAACAAGGTCACCAGTTTTACCGCATCCGATTTTGGCCGTACCCTGAGTGGCAATAATGATGGTTCTGACCACGGCTGGGGCAGCATGCATTTCATGTTGGGTGGCGCGGTGAATGGCCAGCGCTTTTACGGTACGCCACCGATCGTGGCCAGCAACGGGCCGGACGATGTGGGCCAGGGCCGTTTGCTGCCAACGACTTCAGTCGATCAGTATGCTGCTACCCTGGGTAAATGGCTGGGTGTGTCGGACAGCGACTTGCTGACACTGTTGCCGAACCTGGCCAACTACAATGTCAGTGCACGCAATCTGGGTTTTGTCTGATTATTGAATGATAGAGTGTGGGGTGCTGCTTCAGATCAAACCGAACCAGCCAAGAACGGCACCCACACCCAACAGCCATAACAGATGCAGGCGGGTGCGCCAGACTACTACGGCACAACCCAGTGTCAGCAGCCATAAAGGCCAGTCTTGTGCAGCCTTGTTATGTGAAGCTGCCATGATCCAGCCAGTGGCCAGCAACAGGCCGATGACGATAGGTGCCATGCCAAGTTTAAAGGCGCGCACGCTGCGCAGTTCACGATTCGCGTGACCCCAGCTGGCAGCCATATAGGTCAGCGTCGTGCTCGGTAACAAAATGCCGGTCATGGTGACCATTACGCCCAGTAAGCCAGTCCACATGCCGCCTGCATTCATGCCCACGTTCCAACCCATCAGGGCAATGAACAACACATTCGGGCCAGGTGCTGCCTGGGCAATTGATACCGATGCATTGAACTGGGCATCTGTCAGCCACCCCTGCTGTGCAACCAGATAGCGATGCATATCCGGCAGTGTGGAAACTGCGCCGCCTATCGATAACAGCGATAGCATCATGTAATGCATGAAAAGCTGCAGCCAGTCGTTCCAGTCCAGGGAAATTTGCAAGACAGTGTTTGCGGTACCGGACATTATTTCAATCTCCGGTAAACCAGAGTGCAGGCCAGGCCGCCCAGTGCCAGCAGCACATAAGCAAGTGGCAGACGGAACAGGGCAATACCGACAAAACAGACTGCGCTGAAAGCCAGCGCCATATTCCTGCCCAAGGGATTGCTGTTCAATGCCGGTATCAATTTCAATGCCGTAGCGATGATCAGACCGGCAGTGACCGCGCTCATGCCGCGCAAGGCACCAACCACGCTGGGGTATTGGGCAAACTGGGCATAAATCACCGCCAGTACCAAGACCAGCAACAAGGGGATGGACAACATGCCAGCCAATGCCGTCATCGCACCGGGTAAGCCAAAGTGACGATGACCTATCATCATCGAGAGGTTGACCACATTCGGCCCCGGCAATATCTGCGCTACTGCCCAGTCTTCGACAAATTCTTCCGCAGTGAGCCAACGCTTGCGCTCGACCAGTTCACGTTGCACGATGGCGAGTACACCGCCAAATCCTTGCAACGCCAGTAAGGTAAAAGAGATATACAAATCCGCAAGGGACGAGGGCCGCTGGCTTGTTGGTTCAGTGGACATGGTGGTGGCAGCTAGGTGTTGAGGCAGGCCTCCATTGTAAAGCAGCAGAGAAAATGCTGCTGGGCAAAGTTGTTAGCTTGCTAAAAGGTCAAATTTCAGGGGCAAATTCAGGACCAGGATTCCACCTGTGGTTTTGTGACAGCAACAAGAGGTGAAAACACGTCTTTATGTGGAGGCTGTCGCAAAATTAAGCTGGCAAAGTATCGCAACAACATCAACCAACACCATGGAATGTTGCAACAGCCTTGGATGAAACGGCTTCTAATCCCTTTGCTTGTGGTGGGCACGAATGCGTGCCCGCCATTCACCCAGCACTGTCAAAGCGCTCTGGAATTCTCTTTCTATCAAGTCGGCTTCGGCATCGGTAATTACCCCATCGAGCAGGGCCGTTGAAACTGCTTCAGCGACATCGCCAACACGGCTCATGACGCGGCATACAGTTTGCGACAAGTCATCTTCACTGACCTGGCTCGACTCAGGAATGACAAAGGCAGCCATGCCATGCCGGCTGAGCAGGGCGTGCAAAGGCATGTGGGCATCCTTGACACCAGCTTCGTGACAATGTTCGACGATCACAGAAAGTTCTTCAAACGAAGGGTAGTGCGACTCTATGCCAGGTGCCAGTTTGTTGCGCAAGACATTCACCGACACCCCCATCCGGCTTGCCAATGCTTCCAACCCGCCTGGATATGCGCGCGCTATTTTGTACAGGGCGTCGTGCTGGTTCATATCCGAATATTTACGTGTCATGGTGAATTCCCCAATTTATTACCGATGATCTTTGTGCTTTTGCTCACTATGATGACATCCATCAAGCGTTGAGGGATTGTACAGAGAGCCTAATCTTTTTTCTATAGACCAGAACCATGAACAGTTTTTATCGCAAATTAATCATCACGATGGCACTGATTCTGCCCTTGATGGCCAATACGGTCAATGCAGCTGGCCGTTCCGGTGGTTCGTCTACAGGTTTCAAGGGCGGTTTTTCTTCACAAAGAAGTGTCAGCAAGCCCGTGCCATCGAAACCAGCAAGCACCTCGTTTGGCAGTTTCAATACGGGTAAGCCAGCGACGACCAGGAATTCAGATTCGGCACTGAATCGTGACTTACAAACGAACCAGGCCCAGGCGAATGCGCTGAAAAGCATGGACGTACGCAAACAGGCAACTACACCACAATCGCCGCCACCACTGAATGCTGGCAATAACACGAGCAACTATCCCGGCAACAATCCTGGCGGCTATCAGGCCAACAGCGGTTTTGGCAATACAAATACAGCCAACATGAACCGACCCGTAACACCTGTTCCAACCGCGCCGGTGATATTCACCAGCCCCTCACCTGCCCCTGTCATCGTACAGCGCAGTGGCATGGGTGGCGGCATGGCAGGTGCATTCATGGGTTTCATGCTGGGCAGCGTGATGAGTCACCCGCGGGCCGCAGAGTCGCGTCCTGGCCAACTGGAACCGATTGTCGGATCGGGCGGTTCAGCAAGTAATGGCAGCAATGCCAACAGCGACGGTAGTAGCGGTAGCAGCACCAGCATGCCCGCCATGAATACCCAAAGTACCAACGCGGTACCAGAAGAAGGCAGCGGCTGGAAGCTGCTTCGCCTGGCGGCCTGGAGCCTGATATTTGGTGGCTTGGGCTGGATCAGTTACAAAATCTGGCGGGTAGTTAAACCAGTTCGTAAATCAGAACAGACAGCGCATTACAGTTTGGGAGGAAATTAATACCATGGCCTGGAAAGATGCATATCAATACGTAGGAAAAATCCTCGGCAAGCCGGACGCCGATAAGCAAAGCCCGCAGGACAGGCACGTAGAGCAAGGCCGTCAAGATGCCGCCCTGCCGCTGGACGCACGCATCGGTAGCGTGGTGAATTTGCAGAAGACGCCATTGATACGTGCCATCAGCCAGGGCTCGCTGATCGTCATGCCGGATGAAGCTGAAACCCGCATCGTAGCAATCAGCCGCGTGCAGTTACCGATCGCCGGCAAGATGTACCGCTATTACCTGAATTGCGACGCGGAAAGCGGCGAAAAATTCCTGCAATTGTATTGCGATGCGAATGATCAGTTGCAGGAGCTTTTGTATTGCAGCCACCTGACCCGCGTGATACCCGAAACGGTGGAAGACCAGCAAGCCTTTCTCGGAGAAAACGGTGCTGGCCTGGGCGACCGCAGTTATAGCTTGTGGCGTCAGCAACTGGCCGATATAGGGTGGGATGAGTCCAGTCTGGATGCGGTGTTTGCCGATGCCGACAGCCTGGTGTACGACCGCGATATCGGTGACCCGGGGCTGGATTTTGTGGCACCCGTCAAGGGTTTGGAAACCCGCATTGATGATGCAGGAGGCCAGCATGGCCTGCAACAGGAAGTGGTTTTCATGCCCTATCGCCGCAGTTTGACAGCAGAGGGCGGGCAGACAGAATTATTGCTGATCAGTACAGAAATTTTGCGCAGCAAGGATGGTGACGCTACACAGCGCGGCATCCACGTCGATTTTATGATTGCTTTGCCGCTGGAAGCGGAAAGGCTACTGGTGCAATAGCACCGTTTTTATGCAGCACAGAACCTGAAGTAAAACCGCTGAAGCACAGCACTTGAAGCACAACACTGACCGCGTCACACACTGAAAGGAAGTAACATGAGTAACTTGAATGGCTGGGGCCTGACTGCACGTCTGATTTCCAAACACTTTGGTGCCCTGGGCGATAAAGTATCGGAAGCCATCGCCAATTTTGACCCGGAGACAGCAACGGAAGCCGATCGTGACCGGCTGGCAGCCACCCTGCGCGAAACCGCGCAAAAGCTGGCGGCAGCACGTGCCTCTTTCGACAAGGAACACGCCGATGTCGTGCGTCTGCGTGACTTGATCGCTAACGACGAAAAAGCCTCGGCAACGCTGGCAGATCGCTTGGCTGCAGGTAAAATTTCTGAAGCAACGGTGAGCCTGTTTTGTGATGAACTGGAAGCCAACAAGGCTCGTCTGCCGATTGAAGTTCAGGAAGAAGCCGATGCCCAGGAATACATGAACGAGTTGCAGAAAATCGTTGATGCCTTCTCCAAGCAACTGGCAGACTTTGATGCCGCGGCAAAAAAAGCCCTGCAAAACTTGGCTGCTGCAAAAGCGCAGAAAGATCTGCAGCAATTGCGTGTCGAAAGACAGGAACAACTGAGCAATCTGTCTGGCATGCAAAGTCATTCGACAGCATTGAATGCGCTGACCCGTCGCGCCCAAAATGTCAGCAACGAGGCGGCTGGCTTGCGCATCGTCGCCGACATCACGCAAAAGCCGATGGATCAGGCAGCCGAGATTGATGCTATCCGCAAATCGGTAGCCCAGGGTGACAATACTGGCGAAAGCACACTGGAAAGATTGAAACGTCTGTCAGGTCAGAACGTTGCGGCCGCTACTGTCACTACTACAGCAGCAACCGCAGCCTGATTGTTCAGATCGCCACTCTTTGCGTGAGCAAGCTGAGCCAGCGGTCTGCACCACTGACTTCACTGATGACCTGGGAAAAATCAGTGACGGTGCGGGCCGCTCTTTCAAGCAATTGGATGTCGGCCTCATGCTGGCGCGCCACATGTGGGTCTTCCAGAAACAGGATGCGGCGTATCTGGCGATCCAGCACCAGCTCGGCCAGTTGTGCGTCGCCCCCCAGTGGGCCAGATAAAAATGGGCGTACCCAGTTTTTTCCAGCTTCTTCCCCTTTGATTTTCTGCGCCAGGCGGTTCAGCAAACCACCGGTGGTACCGGTGGCATAGCGATAGGCAAAGCGATCGAGCAAGGCAAAATGTTTCTCTGCCATGGCCAGCATGCTTTCTTTCATCGCATCATGGGCGATCAGGGCGATGCCTTCCTGTTCCAGTTGAAAGCTGTTGTTCAGGCGGGCATCAATGCTGGCCCCGGCTGCCGTGGCTTCCAGTTCCAGCCATTCGCGGGCGCTGGCCAGGGTCGCCAGGAAGGGTTTGCGGTGGATAACGCACTGGCGTTTCAGCGCCTGTGCTTCCGGGAAAATGGACGAAGGATCGACTGGATCAATCAGGTATATCACCGCGTCCACCGCCCGTGCCGGATCAGTATCAACGACACGTGATACCAGCTTCATCAAGCCACCTTCCCTGCCATAAGGGAAACGCTCGACGCTGGGACAGGTTTCCAGCAAGCCGTGAGAAATAATTGCATCCAGGGTACGGCCAACGATCACCAGTTCTGCCTGCAAATGTCTGAGCGCCGGACCGGCACCATGCAGTAGCTGTACCAGGGCAGAATTAGTTGCATCCTGGTGCGAGCGATTGGCGATCAGTCCTATGCGTAGCTTTTTCTTGGCGCTCACGTTGGCGGTCCTTGAATGTAGATTGACGTGGTGGGTTGCCGCCAAGTTTACCCTGTGTTCGCGTTTATGTATTGCGGTAGCCTCAGAAAACGGAAAATAAAACACGCCAAGCCGGTTACAGCGGCTGTAAGGACCTGAACTTCCCCGCACCTATTCTGGACATTCTTCAGAATTTGGTCACCACGGTCACGCCCACACCTTCAAATTTGTTCATGTTCATCAAGGCATCAATCGATTGCTCCAGGCTGATGGTCTTGCCTATGAGCTTTTCAGGGGCAAGTTTCCCTGATTGCATCATCGCTAACATGGCGCCATAGCGATGCGCCTGCATGCCGTGGCTACCGAGGATTTCGAGCTCGTACGCAATGACCTTGCTCATCGGAATGGCAGGCATACTATCCGCCGCCAGCATGAGTCCAACCTGAATGTGCTTGCCGCGCTTGCGCAGATTGCTGATCGAATTGAAACACGTTGTGGAGTGTCCCAGAGCATCAATGGAAACGTGGGCACCACCTTGTGTGATTTCGATGACAGCTTCGGCGACATTGGGGATCTCTGCCGCATTCACGGTGGCAACTGCGCCCAATGCACGGGCCAAGCGCAGCTTTTCTTCGGAAATGTCGACGGCAATGACATTGGCACCAACCGCGTTGGCGATCATGATGGCGGATAGCCCCACACCACCGCAACCATGAACTGCCACCCACTGTCCTGCGGAAGTCTTGCCCTGATCAACGACGGCGCGAAACGACGTTACAAAACGGCATCCCAGGCTGGCGGCAGTGGCAAAATCAAGCGTCTCAGGCAATGCCACCAGATTGATGTCCGCCTGATGAATGGACACGTACTGGGCGAACGAACCCCAATGGGTAAAACCCGGTTGAAACTGTTTGTCGCAGACTTGCTGATTTCCAGAGTAACACTCAGGGCAGGTGCCGCACCCACTCACGAATGGGACGGTTACGCGGTCTCCGATTTTCCATTTCGTCACACCTTTGCCGACCGCTTCGACAATTCCCGCCAACTCGTGCCCCGGAACATGGGGGAGCTGGATATCGCTATCATGCCCGACCCAGCCGTGCCAGTCGCTCCGGCAAACGCCGGTGGCCATGACCTTGACGACGACCCCATGTACTTCTGGCGTCGGGTCAGGAACATTCTGAAGTTGCGGAGGTGCGGAAAAGGCTTCGTAGATCACTGCTTTCATAGGAGACTCCTTCTTTGAAATATTCAATCATTATTGAACATTTAGCGTGAAGTTACCTTGCTTTTTATGCTTGAAAATTAGTAATGGTTGAAATATCCTTTCGAAATTCCTATTTATTTTGAAAGAATTTCGCCAAATGGATGAGCTTGATAAAGTAGATGCTGGTATTCTGGATCGTCTTCAACGCGATGGCCGATTATCCAACGCCAAATTGGCGGAACAGCTTGCGTTGAGCGAAGCGTCTTGCTGGCGGCGCTTGAAACGCCTGGAAGAGCTGGGCGTGATAGAAGGTTATCAGGCGACGCTGAACCGACGTAAGCTGGGTCTTGGCGTGATGGCATTTGTGCAGATTTCCTGTACACAGCATAGCGAAAAGGTGACTGCGGAGTTCGAGAAAATTATTCAAACCTGCCCCAATGTACTCACCTGCCACAACACGACCGGTGAAGCAGACTTTTTATTGCAGGTTGTCGCGAAGGACCTTGATGATTACAGCCACTTTGTGGAGAGCGTGCTGAGAAAGTTACCTGGTGTGTCGAGCATACGATCGAATATTTCCTTGCGAGAATTGAAAGCGACGAACAGACTGCCTATTGTGCAGAGTTGATTGCCGCTGGTCCTGTGCTCCATCGGCACGATTGACGCTTATGCATTGCTGGAAGTTGGGCGGCAAGCTTACAAGACCAGTAGCGAACCGCGTCGCCTTTGCATTTTCTGAGTTGGAGTGTCAACGACAACACCATCGCACCCGTCGTATTCCGAATTTCGGGACACTCCCTGCGTTGCCAGCCTGAACCCTGGGCTACATTTTGTTACCTATTCCAACAGTTGCGAAACACCTAAGCAACTTCCCGGGCGTAGCATTTGGACTCAGGCAATATGACAGGTGAGGACGAGATGAAAAAATGGCGACATCTGTTGATAGTATTGACGATCATACTGTCTTGCGCATCCGCCCTGGGTGACGATGACTTTGATGATGAAATGCAAGTCCGTCGCTGGGCCTTACTTGGTGATACACAGGCGCAGAACATGCTGGGTCTGTTATATCTGGATAGTGACGAGAATATGCAAAACCGCCAGGAAGCGGCCTATTGGCTGGAGCAGGCCGCTGATCAGGGGCATGCCGGTGCACAGGCAAATCTGGGTGTCATGTATCTGATGGGGGAAGGCGAAGAAGCTGATGAAGTTCAGGCATTCCGCTTGTTCCGCCGTGCTGCAGTACAAGGCATGGCATCTGCCCAACTGGCCCTAGGGTATATGTATGCGACCGGCAAGGGCGTCGAAGTCAATTCTGACGAAGCTGTATTCTGGTACCAGCAGGCAGCCCAGCAGGGCAATGCCAGCGCCCAGCATCACCTTGCCCTGGCGTATCAGGATGGTGAAGGCGTTGAAAAAAATAGCGAGTTGGGCGCACAGTGGGAACGCCTGGCCGCTGATCAGGGTTTGTCTACCGCTCAATTCCAGATGGGGCTGCGTTATTTGCATGGTGACGGCGTAATGCGTGACACGATGACTGGTTATGCTTATTTGTTGAAGGCCAGCATGAAGGTTGGTAGCATGGCCATGGATAGCCGTGAACTGGTCAGTAACGACCTGACTTCTGAACAAATTGCTGAAATCCGTGACGATTCCCGTTATTGGAAGGCACCTTCGTAGAGCTCCATTCTGCAATAGAAAAGGGTTCTGGAAGGAGGTACGTTCATCAGGACAGATAACGTTTTTCAAATTCTTCTGCTGATACAGCAGGTGAAAAAAGATAGCCCTGCATTTCATCACAATGCAGTTTCTGCAGTAAGTCGCGTTGTTGCGGAGTTTCCACGCCCTCGGCTATGACGCGCAATTTCAACGCCTGCGCCAGGTTGATGATAGCGGTGACGATGGCTATATCGCTTTCATCGGCGGGCAGTGCATCAACAAACGAACGGTCGATTTTCAATTTGTAAATGGGGAAGCGTTTCAGGTAACTAAGACTGGAATAACCAGTACCAAAGTCATCAATCGCCAGTTTTACGCCCAGGTCAGCCAGTGATTGCAGTTTTTTCAGGGTCTCTTCGACATCGCGTATCAGGATGGATTCGGTCAATTCCAACTCTATGCATTCCGGCTTCAGCGCATTGTCCTGCAAGGCAATGGCAATGCTTTCCACAAAATTGGATTGCTGGAACTGCAATGCGGATACATTGATTGCAACCCGCATGTTATTGCCCCCCTTATTCCACAAGGCTGCCTGGCGAATGGCGGTTTGCATGACCCAGTTGCCAATGGGGACGATGACCCCGGATTCTTCTGCGATGGGGATGAATTGTGCCGGGCTGACTTCACCCAGATCCTTGTCGGTCCAGCGCAATAAGGCTTCTACGCCCAGCAGCTTGCCTGTATTTAATTCTATTTGCGGCTGATAATGCAGGCGGAACAAATCATGTTCCAGAGCCTGGCGCATGGCGTGATCAAGTTTCATGCGTGACAGCAGGCCGATATTCATCTGGCGCTGATAAAAGCGGAAATCAGAACGACCACGTTCCTTGACGTAATACATTGCGCTGTCGGCATTCTTGATCAGGTCCGCCATGCTGGTACCGTCAGCAGGGTAAAGGGCAATTCCTATGCTGGATGTGACGGTAAAGTTCATGCCGTCCATGGAAAATGGTGCCGACAATTCGTCCAGTACACGTCGGGCACAAATCTCTGCGCCTTCGGCATCGGCTTCATGCAATAACAAGACAAATTCATCACCACCGAGGCGTGATGCTGTATCTACCTGACGTATGCATTTTTTTAGTCTTTCGGTGACTTGTTGCAAGACGCGGTCACCAAAAGGATGGCCCAGCGAATCATTGATTTGCTTGAAATGATCAAGGTCAAGAAATAGCAGTGCAAACGTGCTGTTGCTGCGGCTGGAAATGGTGATCGATTGTTTGATACGTTCTTGCAGCAGCAGGCGATTGGGTAAACCGGTCAGCACATCAGAAAATGCCAGTTCCTCAATTCTTTGCTTGGCGGTGTGGGTTTCTGTCCTATCCTTGAAAAAGCCGATGTAGTTCAGTGCCTTGCCTTGTGTATCGACAACCTTGACCAGAGAAATCATACACAGATAGGCATGACCATTCTTACGCCTTATCCAGAGTTCACCTTCCCAGAAACCGAGATTTTCCAATTCCTTGAGCAGGTTTTCCACCTGTTCGGTATTGCCTTCTTCATAGAAAAATTCTTTCGGTGTCTTGCCCACCATTTCTGGTTCGCTATAACTGCTTAGCCTTTCGAAGCTGGGGTTGGTGGTGATAATTTTTTGTTCGGCATCGGTAATGAAGATGGCGTCGGTACTGGATTCAAATACCTTGGCGGCCAGTTGCAGACGTGCTTCATCGGCCAGCCTCTGGGTAATGTCCCGGTAGGAATAAACACGACCTATCGGGCGGCCACGTGCATATTGCGGCAAGGTGACACGTTCGAGTATCTTGCCTGAACGTAGTACCAGTACATCGGTGGCTTCCATCAGCGGCGAGCGGGTGATGGTACCCAGTCTTTCTGTATAGTGATTGGCGTCCAGCATGCACTTGTCCATCCAGGCATAGATGGCATCATCATCGCGTTGCGTCAACAAATCGTCGGGCAAGCCCCACAGTTCTGCAAACAGGTGGTTGTAGCTGCGGATGGCCCCATCAAGGTCGGTGACCAGGATGCCGTCCGCCGTTGATTCCAGCGTTGCCCTTAATTCTGCGATGAGCTTTTCCAATTCATTTTCCACCTGCCTCTGGCTGGAGCGGTCATGAATGGCGACGACATAGATGGAGCTTTCCATACCTACCTTGACCAGGCTTACCCGTCGCTCCACTTGCACGATGGTGTCATCGGCGCGTTGCAACATGGTTTCTGAATGGATGTTGTCAGACAAGCCGGCTGCCACATCTTCCCAAAAAAATACATCTTCTGGTGCTGCCGCCAATTCTATGATGCCACGCCCGATCAGGCTGTCTGGTGCCACTTTCAACAACTGGTGAATGGCGCGGTTGGCGGCAACGATGCGTAACTGTATGGGGTCAACCAGAAGTATGGCTTCCAGCATGCCTTCTATCAGCGGCTGCCATTGTTGGGCTTTCATGGTGCCGACTCGCTTTCTCCCTCTGGACCAATTTCCAGACCTCGCTCAAAGAAATAGCACAGGCGCTTGCGGGGAGACAGGTAATCGTAGGCGGCTTTCGGTAACTGTAAAGGTTTCAGGCTGCGATGTATGCACAGCGTGCTTTCATGTTCGAGATTGATGACCAGTGCCTCTTCGCGTGGTACCGATGGGTTATGGATGACTACCTTGGGTTTGATGGGACGTGCGGAATTCACCGATACCACCATGGCATACCGTTCGTCCGTCAGTTGCACGACCGAGCCTGGCGGATAAATGCCCATCATGCGGATGAAGGCAGTCAGTGTCGCCGGGTGGAATTGTGCTTTGCGCTGGGTAAAAATTTGTGACAGGGCTTCGTGTGGCGTCACTGCCAGTGCCGGATTGGCTGGATTGCACAAATTATCATAATGGTTGACCAGTGCCACAATACGGCTGATAGGTCCAATTTGATCACCAATGACGTGGCGCGGATAACCGCTACCGTCTGCATATTCGTGATGCTGTGCAACCAGCAGCATGGCATTCGGCGACAGGCCCATTTTGCGCGCCAGATGCAGGCTGTGCATGACGTGATCATGATACAACTGGCTTTCGGCATGATTGAAATGTTCATCTTGCCAGCGCAGGCGGTCCGGTAATTCGATTTTACCTATGTCATGCAGGATGGCACCTATGCCCAGGTCCAGCATGTCGGCCTTGCTCAGATGCAGTGCCCGCCCCAGCAGCAGGGAAATGACCGTGACGTTGATCGAATGCAGCGAGGTTTTCTCCCCTGCCTTTTCTGACAACAGGCGGATGGCGGCTTCATCTTCACCCAGGATTTCTCCCAAAAAACCTTGTATCAGTTGTTCCGCCAGTTCCCTGGCCATCACAGGCTGGGCATGGACGATTTCTGTAACCTGTTTGAAGGTTTGTGCCGCATGAGCAAATTGGCGCTCGCATGCCTGCAGACTGGCTTGTTGGCTGGCCAGCAGTTCACGCCTTAACCTGGCAGCCTGACTGGCAGCACTTTCCTGCGGGCGCGGTTCGGGAATCTTGTTGTCGGTTTTGCCGGCGTTAGCTTCAAGGGTACTTTTTTCGGGGGCGTAACGGATACGTTCCAGACCCAGCGAATGTATGGTGTCAATCTGCGACTGGCTGCTGATCTTGAAATTGGAAACAGGAAAAGGGTGGTCCATCCAGCCGACATCAAGGTATACAAACATCCCTATGCGTAGCTGAGAAAGCTCAATAAACTGTGTATGAATATCAGTCATGACGCCCGTTTCTGGATGACAGACCCTGTCATTGGAATGTTTATTCTCGCCAGGTTCGCGATCAGTTTTGGCTCAAGACTTCTTCTCGTTGTGTCTTCAAACCGCATTCAGTATAGTCATCCCATATCGTATATGTCTGTAAGTCATCTAGTTCGCATGGTACAACAGCTTTTTACAAAAATAGTTATAAATACACTACGGTGTGGGTTTTATGTCTGAATTCAGTACCTTATCGCAGATACTTGTCGGTTTTGATCAGGGTTTGACACAGTCGCAGACATCATTACCCTTGTCAAAGATGATACGCCAGACGCCTGGGCTTTCCTGACGCCAGATGGAGGTAAAGGTGGCGATGATTTTCCCCTGCGGGTCCTTGACTGGCCCAGTACTCAGGGCTAGTTGACCAGAGTTCAGAACCTCGACTGTCTCTGGTGCCCAGGAAAAAGGTGCTGCCGGGCTGTCGTAAAGGCGTTTCCAGGCGGCGGCGACTTCCTGTTTGCCATGCAATACTTTTTTTGCGGAAAAGAATACCGTTTCTTCTGACAGAAACTGGCTGAAGGCCTGGTGATCGCGTATTTCCATGGTTTTGGCAAATGCGCGTTCAGTCTGCATGACCTGATTGACCAGTTCTGCATTGCTGACAGAGGTATCTGCTGCCACTGCTGCCTGATCAAGCATTGCAGCCAGGCCGAGGCTGCTGGCAACAAACAGACGAGACAAGATCTTGTGCATGTGATGCTCCTTCGTGAAAATGAACGGGTCGAGCCAAATTTAAAGAAGTTGAGGATTTTCCCCACGGGTTTTCTTTGTAAAAAATCCCTTATGGTTTCGCGGCAGTTGTCTTTTTCCTCCTCCACAACCAACGTATTATCCAGGCGCAGATGAATAGCACGATGGACCATGGCAGGAGATACGCGATGCCGGTAATTGCTGTTGCAAGGCCATGCGCCAGGTTGCCGCCAAATCCAGACAGGGCTAGTTTGATGGGTTGACTGAAAGAGTGGCTATTGTCCGGCGTCAACGTTACGCTCAACAGTTCGGTTTCTACCCTTTGCAAGAGTTGTTCACGCTTGCCAGACAGGGATTCTATCTGTTCCTGTACGCTGGCCAATTCCTTGCTGGTCTTGATGAGGGCGTCAATGTCCGCATTGGCGCGGCTGCGCAGGACTTCCAGTCTGGAGCGGTAGTCATTCAGCATGGCCAGTTTTTTCTGGTTATCCTGAATCGGACTGGCCAGATCTTCAGCCGTGACCGATTGATGAATGACTTCGCCCTGTTTGTTCAAATTGGCAAGTAATTTCTTAATGCCTGCCGGATCAGCGCGAAATTTCAGCCGGGCACTTGCATAACGCCCCGTATCCAGTTTGGCTTCCAGTATCACACAATGCTCGGCTTGCAGGCTGAGGCAGAATCGCTGTGCCTCCTCATGCATGAGAGCAATTTTTTGTTCTTCTACTTCCAGTTCCAGGAAATGCGCATAGGCCAGCGTCTTGTTACTACTATCCGTTCTGTTGGCTTCAACTGCATTGGCACCTCCGACGGAGTCTTCTTTTTTTGCGCAGGCCAGCAGGCTCATGCATATCAGGATGATGAGAAAAGTGACGCGCATGATAGGCCCTAAT
Organism: Undibacterium sp. GW821-FHT11B02; assembly: GCF_058808955.1. Lineage (NCBI taxonomy): Bacteria > Pseudomonadati > Pseudomonadota > Betaproteobacteria > Burkholderiales > Oxalobacteraceae > Undibacterium > Undibacterium sp. GW821-FHT11B02. The sequence continues at coordinate 747,004 of NZ_JBXASD010000001.1, forward strand.
CCTTATTATTATTCTTGAACGCCAGCCAGCCGGCAATCAGGGTAAAGGTCGCCACGATGGCAACCACGATCCAGAAACCATTTTCGTGTTGTGCCAGTGGGATGCCGCCGACATTCATACCGAGAAGGCCGGCGATGATATTAATCGGCAGGGCCAGCACGGTGACGACGGTCAGCACAAACAGGGAGCGGTTGTTTTGTTCATTGACACTGGCGGCAATTTCTTCCTGCAAGAGTTTGATGCGTTCCTGCAGCGATGCCATATCGCTCAGTACGACGGCAAATTCTTCGGTGGATTGACGCAGTTCCTGCACATCGCGTTCTGCCACCCAGACCGGTGGTCTTTGCAGCAGGCGGAACAGGGCAGCCGGTTCCGGTGCCAGCAGTCTTTGCAGACGTACCAATACTCGTCTTAACTCACCCAGGTTGGCACGCTTGTGATTCAGGCGGTCTGCCAGCAAATGGTCTTCGATATCATCGATACGCTTGATGACGCTGCGTACGATACCGATCAGCACATCGGCCTGGTCGCGCAGTAAATGGGTCAGTAATTCGGTCGGTGAACTGAAATGTTCACTCTGATTGACGGCATTGCGCAGACGATCCACTGATTGCAGTGGTTTGCGCCTGGCGCTGATCATGACGTTGGCAGTGACATTCAGCCACAAGGTGGCGATGTCGGATGCTTCAAAGGCAAAGTCATGCAGGACATCATTGACCACGGCAATCAGGCTGTGATCAGCATGCTCGATACGGGTGGAGCGTGAGCCTTCATGCAGGGTTTCAAAAAACTCTTCAGGTAAATTGGCATGTTCATGCAGCCATTTCTCTGCTGCTACATTCGACAGGTTGAAGTGCAACCAGATAAAAGAATCATCCCTGGCATTATGCCTGGATTGCATCCATTCCACGGCATCCTTGGTATGGATGAGTTTGCCAGGCTGATCACGGGCAAAAACATAACCGCAGATAAGTCCTGACTGATCTGAACCGTAAGATAATTGATCTGTTTGCATTGATTGTCCAGGCGAAGAAACTGGCCACATTGTAAATCAGAGCAGCTTTTTTCATGGCAGACTTTCAAGCCGGGTTGATCAGAACCGTGCGCTTGCAACAGTTCTGCCTCAACTGATCAGCATATTCTTGTACGCCATTGAAGCTTGCCGTATGCAATCCTGGAAAGTCAGCGCGACATGGGATAGCGGGCGGGTCTTGTTCCAGATCATGCCGACCGGGCTGGGTAGTGGCCCCAGGTTCAGTGGCAGTATTTGCAACACCCCTTCCGCTACCAACTGGCGCGCCGCTGACAGTGACAGCAAGCCCAGGCGTGGTGGCTCCATCAACAAGGGCAGGTTGACCGACCTGGAGACTGATTCGATGACATCGGTTGGTTTGTTGACACCGTTCTTGGCCAGCAGGTTGACCATGCGCTTATAGGTGGGTGACTCTTCCACCGACAGTATCCACGGCAAATTGTTCAAGTCCTTCCAGGTCAGGTTGTCACGATGCGCTAGTGGGTTTTTACTCGATGTGACAATCACCAGTGGGTCGTCATACAAGACTTCTTCTTGCAGATGTTCGGCTGCACGCTCAGAAAATACGCGGCCAATGATCATGTCTAATTTGCCTTCGTTCAGGTCTTGTAATTGCTGGTCTACCGTACCGTCCATGATGCGTATGGTGACGCTGGGCCAGTTGGTTTTGAGAATCTTGACCGCCTTTGGGATGATGGTGGTCGACACCACACTCAGGATGCCTATCGTGACCTTGCCCACGGCACCACTTGCCAGTGAGCGCATCTCTTGATGGGCTTTTTGTAAATTAAACAAAACCTCTCTGCCGTGCCGTATCAAACATTCACCAGAAGGCGTTGGTTTTATACCACGTCCTGCTCTTTCAAACAGCTTGACGCCTATTCCTTCCTCCATTTCACCCAGCATCTTGGAAACGGCCGGTTGGCTGACATGTAAAGAGGCCGCAACCTGAGCAACCGTCTGCTTGTCAGCCAGTTCCACCAGCAAGCGCAGGTGCTTGATTTTGAGGTTGCGGGCAAAATACTTTTCTATGGGCAAGGAATCAATCATAACGATATCTGTATATTTTCAGGCCAATTTGCCATTAGACGGTAATGGAATGTGAATGGGATCATACACGCATGAAACAAAGTGTAACAACCCGCATGTGATCATCACGCTGACGAATATCAAATTTTGTTGACAAATTCACAGGTATTTCTGTGCATTTTTGTTTGTGCAGCGCATTGGTTCGACCTCGATCAGACTCCTCAGTTCACATGAAATAGCCGGTTTTAGTAACCATGGTCAGTACAGTTTCAGCGTCACTTCCTGCATTGGTTATATTTTTCGTCCTGGACCAGAGTGATCTGAGGCACAACTACAAAGGTTGGAAAGATATCAGCATTGGTACCTGTGTATTCGTCTGAATGTCGGTTACCTGTTTAAGTGACCAAGTTAAGAAGTAATGAACAATCAGCAACTACGTGAACTCCACCCGGATGTCGTTCAGTGATTCACCAGGCGACATTTTGTTGGCGCAATTCGTTTACAAACATAGATGTGGGCAAATTCCCAGGCATGTTACTCAGCAGAATTATCCATTTTGGGATTTTGATTCATTAGTATAATGATAGGCAGTGCAGGGAAGGAGATAATTCCACCCGTCACATATCGCTGCAATGCATCAGTGTTGATTCCACAAAAAGGAAAGTCATGATTAGTTGGTTTAGTGCGAAAGAGGCAAAAGATTTTGGCCTGCAGTTGGCTGAATTTGTTGTTGCTCAAATGCCAACGGAGGTCGCTGCAAAAAAAGATAAAACGTTCAAAAAGCGTATAAAAATCTTGCAGCAGCTAGAACAGAAAATACACAATTTCAAGCTTGAACATCGCTTGAACATCTATAAAAAAGCGCAGTTTGGCAATGTCTTCAAATGGCATTTGCTGGAACAGGGTTTCGACAAAGATGTGGTGGAAGAACTGACCAATATCGTCATGAAAGAAATCGGGAAATAGAGCTTTTCTATGCTGACACTGATCAAGAAATTTTTTACTCCTGCCAAATCTGCACCGGTGCCGACGGTGCAGACCAGCGCCCCTAGCGGGCCAGAGGTCTTGACCAAAGCAGATGTCTTGTTTAGCGATGGTCGCCTGTTACAGGCAAAAGATTTGTATGAGCAGGCATTGAAGCTTGACCCGAACCTTGCCAGAGCCCATAGCAGATTGGGATATTTGTACCTTGAAGAAAAAAATAGTCTGCGTGCTCATTATCATCTTGAAAAAGCACTACATCTTGACCCGGCCAATGCGGATGTCCATTACATGTTTGCCAGCATCCTGTTTGACAGGGGTGAGATAGAAGAAAGTATTACTGGCTATCAGCGAGCAATAGACCTGGACCCCAGTCTTATGTTGGCATACCGTGATTTGGGTATGGCCTACATTTTGCGCAACCAGTTGCAGGAAGCTAATGTCATCATTGACAAGGCGCTGGAACTTTTTCCGGATTTTTGTGATTTTCATTACTACAAGGGAAACCTGTATTCACTGGCACTGGATTATGCGTCGGCGACAGCTTGTTTTTCCCATGCATTGTCGCTGGAAAAAAATTCCTTGATGTTGTACACCGATCTGGCCAGCGCTTTGCTGGAGCAAAACAAGGTTGAAGAAGCGATTAAAACTTATCAACTGGCGCAGGTGCAGTTCCCTGATTTTCCGGACATCCGTTTCAGTGAAGGGATATGTCAATTATTGCTTGGTGATTTCAAGAACGGATTCAGGAATACCGAATGGCGCTTCAAGATGGCGCAGATCGACGATTTTGCCGCCTCGCTTCCACAACCAGCCCGCTGGAGTGGCACGCAGGATCTGACAGGCAAGACACTCATATTGATCACCGAACAGGGTTTTGGCGACACCATACAATATTTGCGTTATATCCCCTTATTGAAAGCGCGTAAGTGCCATTTGATCCTGGTCGCTTCGAATGCAATCAAACCCATGCTCGAGAAGGTTGAAGGGGTGGATGGAGTATGCCTGTTTGGCGATGAAGTGGCCTATGACTATTTCGCCGCGATGATGAGCCTTCCACTTTTGCTGGGAACCACATTTGAAAACATTCCTGCACAAGTTCCTTATATTAAAAGTGAAGTCTCACGGACTGCGGCATGGCGTCAAAGACTGGCACGCCAAAGTGGCAGGCCACAGATAGGAATTGCATGGTCAGGCAATCCGGCCCACAAAAAGGACAGGACCCGCTCCATCAACCTTAATCTGGTCCGCAGGCTGTTTGATGCAGATGCAGATTTTATCGTCCTGCAAAAAGATGTCATTGAAAGCGATCAGGCGGTATTACGCGATTATCCCAATGTCCGTCATTTTGGTGCGGACATGCATGACTTTCTGGATACCGCAGCCATAGTTGATGCTGTCGATCTGGTGATTACTGTTGATACATCCATTGTCCATTTGTCTGGTGCAATGGCAAAACCAACCTGGGTCATGGTGGAATTCAGTCCTGACTGGCGCTGGTTTCTGGATCGTGATGACAGCCCCTGGTACCCGACGGCTCGTGTCTGGCGTCAACCAAAAATACGGGATTGGGATGGGGTGATCGACAATGTCGGTCAGGCTTTGCTTAAATGGCAAGTAGAGCAAAGTGCTCATTAGAACGCATTCTTGGCCACGCAATTTGCGTGGCCAAGAACCTGTTACTCTCTCATTACAGATTGGGCGCCAGCCAACGCTCAACTTCTTCTTTTGGTACACCGCGCCGTGCCGCCATATCTGTGACCTGATCATCGGCAATTTTACCTACGCTGAAATATTTGGATTCAGGATGGGCAAAGTAAAAACCTGAGACAGCCGCACCCGGTATCATGGCCCAGGATTCAGTGATGTACATTTCGATTTCTTCACACTGCATTTGCTTGAACATCTCAGTTTTCACCGTATGTTCAGGGCAAGCCGGATAGCCTGGCGCTGGACGTATACCTTTGTAGCCTTCCTTGATCAGTTCTTCATTGCTCAGCGTTTCATTCGCTGCATAGCCCCACAGGTCTTTACGCACACGTTCATGCAGGTATTCGGCAAATGCTTCGGCCAGACGGTCCGCCAGTGACTTCAGCATGATACTGCTGTAATCATCATGCGCGTCTTCAAAGCGCTTTTCATATTTTTCTATACCCAGGCCAGCTGTCACGGCGAACATGCCTATGTAATCTTGTATGCCACTGTCTTTTGGTGCGATGAAATCAGACAGGCATTGATTTGGTCTTTGCACGCCGTCGATGATGGGTTTTTCGGTTTGTTGACGTGTACCGTAATAGGTGAACGCTACCTGCTTACGTGTTTCGTCAGTATAGATTTCTATATCGTCGTCATTCACGGTATTGGCAGGCAGCAATGACACCACACCATTGGCTGTCAGCCAGCGCCCTTCTATGATCTTCTTCAGCATGGCCTGCCCCTCGGCAAACACCTTGCTGGCTGCTTCGCCTACAACTTCATCGGTCAGGATGGCAGGATAAGGGCCTGCCAGATCCCAGGTCTGGAAGAATGGACCCCAGTCGATATAGCTGGCGATAGTCGCCAGATCAACATTCTTGAAGATGCGGCGACCGATGAATTTCGGCCTGACCGGTGCATTGCTACCGCTGAAATCCACTTTCATTTTATTCGCGCGGGCCTGTGCCAGGCTTAACATAGGCGTGGCTTTTTTATTCGCATGCTGCGTGCGGATGCGGTCATAATCGCTGCCAAGTTCAGCAATATACTGATCGCGGCTTTCTGGAGTCAGCAGCGATTGTGCAACGGACACGGAACGGGAAGCATCAGCCACATACACGACCGGGCCTTCATAATTCGGTGCAATCTTCACCGCAGTATGGGCACGGCTGGTGGTGGCACCACCGATCAGCAGCGGTATCTTGAGCATGCGGAAATGTGGATCGCGCTGCATTTCTTTCGCCACATAAGCCATTTCTTCCAGTGAAGGCGTGATCAGGCCCGACAGGCCAATGATGTCTGCATTTTCTGCCTTGGCCTTGGCCAAAATCTCAGAGCACGGCACCATCACACCCATGTTCACCACTTCAAAATTATTACACTGCAAGACCACTGTGACGATGTTTTTGCCGATGTCATGCACATCACCTTTGACAGTGGCTATGACAATCTTGCCCTTGGGCTTGTTGTCGCCGCTGCGTTTCTTTTCTTCCTCAATGTACGGGATCAAGTGAGCCACAGCTTGCTTCATGACGCGGGCAGATTTCACCACTTGCGGCAAGAACATCTTGCCCTGACCAAACAGGTCACCGACGATATTCATACCCGCCATTAACGGGCCTTCAATGACCTGGATAGGGCGGCCACCCGCGTCCATGATGGCAGCCCGGGCTTCTTCCGTATCTTCCACGATCCAGTTGGTGATGCCATGCACCATCGCATGTGACAGACGTTTTTCTACCGATTCGTTACGCCATTCCAGCGTGGCTTCTTCCTTCTTGCCGCCAGCCTTCAGGGTCGCGGCGATTTCTATCATGCGTTCGGTGGCATCTTCACGACGGTTCAGCACCACGTCTTCTACACGTTCACGCAGCTCCGCATCCAGTTCGCTATACACGCCGACCATGCCGGCATTCACGATGCCCATGGTCATGCCAGCCTTGATGGCGTGGTACAGGAATACAGTGTGGATGGCTTCACGTGCCGGGTCGTTGCCACGGAAAGAGAAACTGACATTTGATACGCCACCGCTGATCTTGGCACCGGGCAGGTTTTTGTGTATCCATGCCGTGGCTTCGATAAAGTCAACAGCGTAGTTATTGTGTTCTTCGATACCTGTGGCGACCGCGAAAATATTCGGATCAAAGATAATGTCTTGCGGATCAAAATCCAGGCTATCGACCAGCAGGCGATAAGCGCGCTCACAAATTTCTATCTTGCGCGCATAGGTATCAGCCTGGCCTTTTTCATCAAAGGCCATGACGATGACGGCAGCGCCGTAACGTTTGCACAGTTTGGCCTGGCGCAGAAATTCGGCTTCGCCTTCTTTCATGGAAATCGAATTGACAATGGCCTTGCCCTGCACGCATTTGAGACCTGCTTCGATGACCGTCCATTTTGACGAGTCAATCATGATGGGCACGCGAGCGATATCGGGTTCAGAAGCAATCAGGTTCAGGAAGCGTGTCATTGCTGCCAATGAATCCAGCATGGCTTCATCCATATTGATATCGATGACCTGCGCGCCGTTTTCCACCTGCTGGCGCGCAACCGCCAGGGCTTCATCATATTGCTCATTCAGGATCAGGCGGGCGAAGGCTTTCGAACCGGTGACGTTGGTACGCTCACCTACGTTCACGAACAACGATGTTTCATCTATCGTGAATGGTTCCAGGCCCGACAGGCGCATGGCTGTTGGCACGGTCGGGATATCGCGTGGTTTCTGGGTTTGCAGGATGTCAGCAATCGCCTTGATATGTGCAGGCGTGGTGCCGCAGCAACCACCGGCGATATTGATGAAGCCAGCTTCGGCAAATTCTTTCAGCAGGGCCGAGGTATCAGCAGGCAATTCATCAAAGCCGGTATCACTCATGGGATTGGGCAAACCGGCATTCGGATAAATACAGACAAAGGTGTCGGCAATCTTTGACAGCTCTTCTGCATACGGACGCATCAGGGCAGCACCCAGTGCGCAGTTCAGGCCGACAGTCAGCGGCTTGGCATGACGTACCGAATTCCAGAAAGCGGGGACGGTCTGGCCCGACAAAATACGGCCAGATGCATCGGTCACCGTGCCAGAAATCATGATAGGCAAGCGAGTGCCGGTTTCTTCAAAATATTGATCGATGGCGAACAGCGCAGCTTTACAGTTCAGCGTATCAAAAATGGTTTCCACCAGCAGTACATCGGCACCGCCATCAACCAGACCACGGGTTTGTTCCAGGTAGGCCGCTACCAGTTGATCGAAAGTGACGTTGCGTGCTGCAGGGTCATTCACATCCGGTGAAATCGATGCCGTTTTTGGCGTCGGCCCCAGAGCGCCAGCCACATAACGTGGTTTATCCGGTGTCGAATATTTATCGCAGGCAGCACGTGCAATTTTGGCAGAGGCGACATTCATCTCATAGGCCAGATGCGCCATATGGTAATCGTCTTGCGCTACCGTAGTGGCACCAAAGGTATTGGTTTCTATCAGGTCGGCACCGGCTGCCAGATATTGCTCATGGATTTCGGCAATTACCTGCGGCTGCGTCAGTGACAGCAGTTCATTATTGCCTTTGACGAAGAGTTCACGCACGGTTTCTGGCCCACTAAAGTCCTTGAAACGTTCACCGCGATAATCTTCTTCCGTCAGTTTATAGCGTTGGATCATGGTACCCATGGCGCCATCGAGTATCAGGATGCGTTGTTGCAACAGTTCGCGCAAACGGGTTTCGAGGGCAGATACAGGCAGGGTCGTAGTCATGATGATATTTACTCAAAAAAGCAGGGCTTATGCAAGATTGTTGCAGCAAGGAATAAGCGGCAGCAGTTTTGTATCAGTCCTGATAAAACAAAACCCGATCGGCTCATGCATGCATGCAGGCGGATCGGGCGACATCCTTTTAGCAGCACTTATTACGCGCCCGCAATCTGAATCTCAAATCGGCGCAACAGAAGGTAAATTATACGTCAAATCAAGGGCTTGGGTCGAGGCCACAGGCAGTTTGGTGACACGCAGATGAACATGGCGAGACAAACCTTAGCGAATAAGCATGGCTTTTCGGCCTCATCCAAAGTCTTCAGGGGATTTAAATCATGCGCATAATTGTTCATATTGCAAAGCTGTAATACTTTGTTACAATATGGGTCGAATAAAGTCGGCTCATGCAGCGAATTGATCCTGGAGAACGCTGTATCACTCCAATGTCAGTACGGAAAGCTCAGTAAAAGCCGGATAAACAGGCAGAAAATACATTGCAAACAAGTTAAAAAAGCCTGTTTCAATTTGTCATAACTGTTTGAATGCGCGGTATTTGTCACGTTAACTACAAACGCATTTCTTTCCCCACCCTGCCCTGATCCCGCACCTGAAGCGGCCTGCATATTGCCGCACTTATTTATATTGAAGCGATGTTGTTTAAACATCATTCGTCCTCTTGATAGAAAGGCTGTTTCATGGGCATCAACGCCAGTACCATCCAAAAGTTATATATCGCTTACTTTAACCGCCCTGCTGACGTGGCGGGTTTGCAATACTGGGAAGGCCAGCTTGATGCCAATAAAATATCGCTGCCTAGTCTGGCGCAATCCTTTAGTGAGCAGTCAGAGTACAAACTGATGTACGGTGGAAAAACCACGGCAGACGTGGTGACCGCATTGTATAAAAACCTGTTTGGACGGACAGTGGATGACGCGGGCCTGAAATACTGGTCTACCCAGATTGACAGCGGTGCGGTGAATTTGGGCACGGCCGCATTGGCCATCGTTAACGGCGCGACGCCACAAAGCCTGGATGGTGCCACCATAGACAGTAAGCTGAATTTTGCTGCCGGCTTTACAACGAGCCTGGATACAGCTGCCAAAGCGGCCAGCTATAGTTCTGCATACACGTTTGAAGTGATGCGCAATATCTTGTCAACGGTCACCGCTACGGGACTTTTGCCGACACTGGTGCCTACTCAACAGCTGAAAATTGCAGAAGCCAGCAACGGTATTAGTGCTGCAGAAAAATCCACTGGCATGGATGTCATTGTCGACCTGACAGGGGTACAGGCTGCTGCTGGGTTCCAACTGGAGCTGATGAATGGTAATAGTTCGTTTTATACTCCAATCACCCATGTGCTGACGCTGGATGAAGTGCTTGCGCACAAGGCCGTTATCCATATACCTGGCAATGCATACTGGGGTAGCGATGGTACGAAAACTTTGGGTGTGAAGGTCAGTGATATTTTTGGAAATACCGGCAAGACAGGCGCACAAACTGCGGTGTTGCTTGACTCGACACCACCCATGCTGCCGCCGTCAGGTACCTACATCACTTCCTGGAGTAATCTGCCAGGGAGCGGTGTTGTGCCTGTGATGAATTCATTTCAGTACAATATTCTGGCTGGCGAAAACACAGGCGGAAGCGGCGTCTTGCTGCTAAACGGCGCAGTGATTGCCAAGGTAACAAACATCGGTGCCAACGCGACTACGTTGAACTTTCAGGTTGATCCTGCGTTCGCCAGGCAGGCTTACACCGACTATTTTACGAGCACATCGAGTAGCTTGAGTCTGCTGCTTACTGATGCCGCAGGTAATACCAGTTCGACGAGGTTGAAGGATTTTAAAATCCACCCTGATTACGCAGACAAAGCAGGTACGCCGGCCTCCAACATCAGTATCTACACCAGTAGTGCGGGCACTCTGGCAGTGAAGGCGAATATCAATAGTCTGGAATATTTCACCAGTACCGCCTATTTGAAAATCAATGGACAGGTTGTCGCTTCCGATAATCTTATTTTACAAAGTGACAGCACCGTCGATTTCAATGTGTTCGCTGTCACCAGTGCACAGGTGCAAAATCTCATTAACAGTGGCGGTGTGGTTTCCGTCGCAGTCGTTGACTTCAATGGCAATGCTATCGAGAGTACCAATAATCCCACTTTGCAAGCCAATCAGTATGGCAGTCGTGCTTATATAGACTCTTACGCCTTGCCACCTGTTCTGCCAAAAGTGGGTACCTATATTACTGCTTACCTGAATCAGCCTACCTATAACTTTGTGATGAGTGAAATTAAATACACGATAGTGGCCGGGCAAAATACCGGCGGTTCGGCAATGTTAATGGAAGGGAATAGCGTACTTGCAAGAATTGGTAATATCGGTGCCAGCGACACTGTGCTGGATTTTGTGTTTGACAACAAAACTGCAAAGCAGGTCTATGATGACTATTTCACCAATCACAATTTGAGCCTGATCATTACGAATACTTCGGGGTATTCCATCAGTACTAAATTGTGGGATTTCCAAATGCGCGCCATTTATACAAATAAAGACGGAACCCCAGCAAGCAACATTATATTGACTCCTGTTGGTGGTACTACGACGGCTGCCAATACGATCAATAGTTCAAATACCAATTTGCTGGTCAAGGCCAGTATTAATGGTTGGGAATATAGCTTCACCAAAGCCTATTTGAAGATCAATGGCCAGATTGTTGCGGTTGACGACACGATATCGCCGCTGGATTCGACGGTAGATTTTAATCTCGGAACGAGCGATGCTGCGCAACTGCAAAGCATGGTCAAAAATGGCGGCATTGTCTCAGTAATAATGGTGGATATGAATGGCAAGTTCATCGAGAGTACCAACAACCCCTACCTGACGACTATTGTCAGTTCAACCTCAAGCACGCATGATACCAAAGTGGATGTGGTTGGCGTCGCGAACATTGCGGATGATACACATAGCATGACGGTATCCGGACCCAACCCCGTTCCTCTGGAATTGCTTGGGCAGCCGCATCACTCCCAGTACATGGATTTACCTGCCTGACGAAAAAAAGCACATCACGGTCTTGCTGTGATGTGCCAAAGGGACTCATGTATTGATTACTGCATCAGCGTTTTAGCGCATGGATTTCTGTATTAAATTTTTTTCCTGCTGACAAACAGACTGGCAACAATAGAGGCGCCAAGCAGGCCGGCTATCACCATCAACGATATGCTGGTCGGCACGTGCATCCATTTCACGATCAGCATCTTGATACCGACAAACATCAGTACAAAGGCCAGACCGAATTTCAGTAAATGGAAGCGGTCTGCCATGTCAGCCAGCAAGAAATACAGTGCACGTAAGCCCATGATGGCGAAGATGTTGGATGTGAAGACGATGAAGGGGTCGGTCGTCACTGCAAAAATCGCCGGGATGGAATCCACTGCAAAGATCACGTCAGAAATTTCTATCAGTATCAACACCAGAAACAGTGGCGTGAAAAGGCGTTTGCCATTTTCCTTGACGGTGAATTTTTCCCTGCGAAACTCTTTGGTGAAAGGCAGCAATTTTTTTGCCAGTCGCAACACCGGATTGGCTTCCAGATCGGGTTCCTGCTCCGCCGCCACCAGCATGCGCATACCGGTCACCAGCAAGAAAATGCCGAACAGGTACAGCACCCATGAGAACTGGGCTACGACCCAGCTACCGGCCAGGATCATGAGGATGCGCATCACAATCGCACCCAGTACGCCATACAGCAAAACCTTGCGCTGATATTGGGCTGGTACTGCAAAGTGACCAAAGATCAGCAGGAAAACAAACACATTGTCGACTGACAGTGATTTTTCTATGACATAGCCAGCCAGGAATTCCGTGGCTTTCGCGGTTGCAATTTCACGGCCTACGGTGTCCGACAAATAAATCCACAGACCAAAGTCGAACAGCAAAGCCAGGCTGACCCAGACGAGTGACCATGCCGCCGCTTCCCTGACGCTGACTTTATGGGCGCGCGAACCACCAAGGGCCAGCACGTCGATTGCCAACATGAGCAAAACAAAACCGATAAATACTGCCCACATCCAGGGCTGAGCGACGGAATGCAACATTATTATTCTTTCTCAACAACACCCAGCAAATGCAGCAGGCTGGTGAACAGGTTAAAGATCGTGACGTACAGGCTGACGGTCGCCATGATGTAATTGGTTTCACCACCGTGGATGATATTGCTGGTTTCAAACAGGATCATGCCGGACATCAGCAACACGATGACTGCGGAAATCGTCAGAGACAGGGCGGGGATCTGAAAGAAAATCGCGCCCAGGCTGGCAACAAAAGCCACCAGCATGCCTATCATTAAAAAGCCGGCCATGAAACTGAAATCACGTTTGCTGATTAATACGTAGGCAGACAGACCCATGAAGATCAGCCCGGTCATGGCCATTGCTGTCATGACGATGCCGGTACCACCGGGCATACCCAGGTAATGACTCAGGATGGGGCCCAGGGTATAACCCATGAAGCCAGTCAGAGCAAAGACGGAAGCAATACCCCATGCGCTATTTTGTAGTTTGGTAGTGGCGAACAAGAGGCCAAAATAGCCAACCAGCGTCAGCAACATGCCTGGACTCGGAATGGCAAAGGCGATGGTGGCTGCCGCAGTCATTGCTGAAAACAGCAAGGTCATCGACAGCAACATATAGGTGTTACGCAAGACTTTGTGACCGGCGCTGATGCTGCCATCCACATAGGACACCGTTTGTACGTCACGTGGTGTGGAGCGACTGATAATTTTCATGTTTTTCTCCTGAAATGTTGAAGTAATTCATCAAGAGCGAATTGCTTCACCTTCTCAACAGAAGGTAATGAAAGTGTAGACCGTGCTAACAAACAATAAAAGTCGAATATAATTGAATTATCATTCGTAAAAATCGATGTATTAATGCATTACACACTTTCATATGCCTGCCCTCAATTACAAACACCTGCATTACTTCTGGATGGTTGCCAAGGCCGGTAGTATTGCCCGTGCTAGTGAGCAATTACATCTGACACCTCAAACCATCAGTGCCCAATTAAGCCTGTTTGAAGAGATTCAGGGGGAAGCACTGTTCCGCAAGAGTGGGCGCAACCTTGAGTTAACCGAGGCAGGTCGCCTGGTGCTGAGTTACGCAGAAGATATTTTTGCCTTGGGGCAAGAGCTGGAAGAGGTCTTGCACCACCGGCCTACAGAAAGAACGGTGCAGCTAAGGGTGGGGGTATCGGATGCCTTGCCCAAGGCGCTGGCGTATCGTTTGTTGGAACCCGCCTTGAAATTGCCCCAGACATTGCGTATTAATTGCCGGGAGGGCAAGATGGAAGTCTTGCTGGCCGACCTGGCGACCCATAAACTGGATGTGGTCATGTCCGACAGCCCCATGCCAACGACTGTGAATGTACGTGGGTATAGTCATTTGCTGGGTGAATGTGGAATCAGTTTCTTTGGCACGTCTGCCTTGCGCCAGCAATATCCCCGTGATTTTCCGCACAAGCTGGAAGCCGCACCGTTCTTATTGCCCGGTGAAGATGCTGCCCTGCGAGCCAAGCTGTTGCACTGGTTTGATCAGCATGACTTGCATCCGCGCATCGTTGGCGAGTTTGATGACAGTGCGCTGATGAGCGCCTTCGGTCAGGCAGGTGCCGGTTTTTTTGCTGCCCCCAGCGTGATTGCCGATATATTGATACGCCAATATGACGTGCAGTTACTTGGACAGACAGATGATATTCGTGAACAGTTCTATGCCATATCGGTGCAACGTAAGTTGACCCACCCTGCAGTATTGGCGATCAGCCGGGCGGCACGCAGCGATTTGTTTGGAACGGATAGCGAGTCGCAGGCCGAAACTCCCGCACCTTCATAGAAAAACAAAAGGCGACAGTGCTGACACTGTCGCCTTCTATATACTTACCAGCTATCCGGCTTAACGACGACCCAGCAAAGCCTTGACAGTCTTGTCCATAGGGATGGCGTAATCAAATGTGCTGATGACTACATTGTCACCTGGACGTATCAATTTCAGGTTAACAAACACCAGTTTGTCGCTTTCGGCATAGGTACCAACGATAACTGCCTGGGCACTATGGCTTTGGGCCACATCCTTGATTTCCCGGGTCAGCAAAAATTCACCAACATTTTGTCGGATGAAAACCTTCTCGCGGAATTTCATTTCTATCATCTTGAAGCCGCTACGGGTAAATTGACCCGATACCTGTTCGGCAACAATACGACCAAAAGTGGACGAATCTTCCAGCGAATTGATATTGGCCAATGTGGTAACGATCAATGGACGGGAAGGATCAATTTGCTGACCAGCTGCCACGATCAGCGCCGTCGCTGCGCGTTGATTGGCGGGAATAAATTCATTGGCTTCGGCATCTTTCCAGGTGGGCACAGGTGCAGCCGTAACTGGCGCATTGTTAAAACCCAGGCTGGAACAGGCGCTCAGCGCCACAACAGACGCGATTACAAGAGCTGCTTTTTTCATCATTATTGACCCCCAACTACACGGAAATTGAAGTCGGTTTCTCTGTTATACAGCGTCCAGTCATAGTCGCTGACATAGTAGGCATCAGTACGACGCGCCACGAACTGCGAATTTTTTACCAGTGAGGTGGTGACGATCAATTCATATCTTGGTGTCGGACCTTTGGCATATTCCTGATTGACCCAGTGCGTCCAGTCATATGCAGCAGCCAAGCCCAGGCCACCCAGTACGTAATCGGTTTTTACCGGAATGCCCAAACCGTGGATTGCCGCAATGCCTGCACCAATGGCAGTGACACTGACAAAGCGTGTGTTTTGGTGACGGTCTGGTGAGAAGCGAACCAGTTCGGTTTCGATATCAATGACCTGTGCTGTACCATCATTCTGTTTTCTGACCGTCACACCCTGATTCACCAGCGAAGTGATGATCTGGTTATAAAACGCTTCAGTAAACTTACTGTTCTGTTGCGGCGGAGTAACATAGACCGGTGCGCCTATCTTGTCAGTACCAAGCTTGATTTGATCGGCGACATCTTTTGCAATCAGGAGCCAATGCGACGCCGCTTGCAATTTGTTTTGCGTGGTCGTCGGGAAATTGCCCGCCAGCGGAGTTTCGCTGTATGGAGTTGTACAACCTGCCAACAGTCCAGCTGCCAGGGCAATGGGAAGAAGTTTCTTCATGAGCTCACCTTTTTTAGGTCTTTGTCAGAGTTTTTGTTATTGAAAACAATAATGGCAATAATTCAGTGTAAGAGAATACAACAAGTAGCCGCAGGCAACAAAGATTTTGCTTGCAACCAGGCATTAATTGAACTATTCCCCTGTATATAGCGCATATATCGGTCCGTAAGAAGCCAAGATGTAGCTTTTTTGCTTCACTTCTTGATTTAATCGAAACAATTGCCGACGATAAAATCAAAGCCTTTCAAAAATTCGTTCACCAAAAGCCGCTTGCCCCCTGGTTTTTGCAATTCGGTTAATTCTAACGCACCTTGTCCGCAAGCAACTACAATTCCCGCTGTTGCGTTAGCCGCCAGTATCTGCCCTGGTGTTGCCGGTGCAGGAGCTTGAATGGCATTGGCACCCCAGATTTTGATGGCGCTGCCCGCATATTCTGCATGCGCACCAGGAAAAGGGTTGAATGCCCGGATCTTGCGTTCCAGGACATCAGCAGGCAGGCCGAAATCAAGTGCGGCTTCGGCCTTGCTGATCTTGGCAGCATATGAGACACCGGCTTCAGGTTGCACGGTTGAACTGAGTGTGCCTTGCTCAAGACGCTTGAGGGCATCAACGATCATTGTTCCACCCAGCTTAGCCAGTTTGTCGTGCAGGCTGCCAGTTGTATCGTCGGTAGCAATGGGAATCGACTGCATCAGCAACATGGGGCCAGTATCCAGGCCTTCGTCCATTTGCATAATGGTAATGCCGGTTTCACTGTCACCCGTTTCTATGGCGCGATGGATGGGGGCGGCACCACGCCAGTGTGGCAGCAGTGAGCCATGGATATTCAGGCAGCCAAGGCGGGGAATAGTCAAGACTGAAAGGGGCAGTATCAAGCCGTAGGCTGCTACAACCATCACGTCGTGCTGCGTCGACAGTAACAGCTCGTGCGCCTCTTTGGCAATGTCCGGGTATTTGCCGTCCAGCCGCAGGGAAACCGGCTGGGCAACGGGAATAGCATGTTGAAGCGCAAATTGTTTTACCGCTGAGGCATGCAATTGCATGCCACGTCCCGCTGGGCGGTCAGGCTGGGTCAATACCAGTGGAATTTCAAAGCCAGCCGTATGCAATGCCTGCAGCGCCGTGGCGGCAAATTCGGGAGTACCTGCAAAAATAACCCGCATCAGCGTTCAGCCCGCTTGCGTTGTTCTTCGCGTTCTTCTTTCAGCATCTTGGTTTTGATGCGATTACGTTTCAGGGGCGACAGATATTCAACAAATACCTTGCCCTTCAGGTGGTCCATTTCATGTTGTATGCATACCGCAAGCAATTCCGTGGCATGGACGTCAAATGCCTTGCCGTCGGCGTCAAAGGCACGCACCTTGACTTCTGCCGGCCGTTCAACACCATCATAAATACCAGGTACGGACAGGCAACCTTCGTCGTAAATCTTCTTTTCTTCACTGGCCCACAGAATTTCCGGGTTGATGAAGACTTGTAGCTGGTCATTGGTTTCAGATATGTCTATCACGACGATCTGTTCGTGAACATCGACCTGTGAAGCGGCCAAGCCTACGCCTGGTGCGTCATACATGGTCGCGGCCATATCGGCAACCAAAGTCTTCAGTCGTTCATCAAATTGTGTTACCGGTTTTGCCACTTTATGGAGGCGCGCATCAGGATAGCGCAGTATATTTAGTATCGTCATAAGACATTTCACAACAAGCCTTGGGACTTATTGCGCAGTTTTTCTTGCTAGTTCAAGGATTTATGGGCAGAATTTGATTCAATTTGGCAAGTTTTGCAAGTTTGCGCCTGCCTGCGCGCATTGCTTGCTGTATCGCGGTATTTTGTATCGGACATTATTCATGAAAAAGTTTAGCACAATCGCTTCCATCCTCGCTGTCAGTTTGCCTTTGATGTCGGCCGAAGTCTTTGCTGCAGGGGCTCAGGCGACCACGGCTCAGGCGCAAGCCGTTGCCAGTAAAAGCAAGTGCGAATTTTTACCGGATGCGCCGGATAAACATGTGGTCGTCCGAGGCGATACCTTATGGGGTATTTCCAGTATGTTCCTGAAAAATCCATGGTGCTGGCCAGTCGTGTGGGGCATGAATCAAGAGGAAATTCGTAATCCACACTGGATTTACCCCGGGCAGATTGTGTATTTCGACCGTGCCAATGGTCGCTTGCGTCTGGGCAACCCTGGTGGCATACAGACCGAAAAATGGACCCCCCGTTCACGCAACAAGGGTTTGGGTGACAACGCCATTCCGGCCATCCCGGCTTCGGTGATCGAACCTTTCCTGTCGCAACCATTGATTGTGGAAAAGAACGAACTCGCTTCCGTTCCCCGCATTATTGGTACCAAGGAAGGTCGGGTGAATCTGGGACAAGGTGAAAAAGCCTATGTCCGTGGTGACCTTGATGGCGGTACTTCGTTCCAGGTATTCCGTCCAGGCGCGCCACTGCATGATCCGGTAACCAAGGCCATCATAGGTTACGAAGCTGTCTATCTGGGTACGGTCAAGCTTGACAAGGAAGCCGACGAAGAAGTCAGTGACGTGCACACTTTTGTTGTCGTCAACTCCAAGGAAGAGATGGCGGTCGGGGACCGTTTGATGCCTATCCCGCCGTCACCTATCCTGAATTATGTGCCACATGCACCGAGAGACGAAGTTGATGCCAGGGTAGTTGCCGTGTACGGTGGGGTTACCGTTGCTGGCCAAAATCAGATTGTATCGATTAACCGTGGCAAAGAAGATGGTTTGAATATCGGTACAGTATTGACATTGTATAACTATGGCCCCGTTATTCAGGACAGGACAGACAACAATAGAAGTGTCAAATTGCCAGATGAACAAATTGGTGAATTGTTCATTTTCCGTGTATTCGACAATATTGCCTATGGTTTGATCATGCAGGTTACCGACGTAGTCAAAGTCGGTGATGCAGCGCGTTCACCCAAATAATATTAGCAGTTTGTGGGCTTGAATCTGGATTTGAAGGATTGGCTAAGGCTGGTTCAGACCCCCGGCGTGGGGAATGAAACAGCGCGCAAATTACTCGCCAGATTTGGCCTGCCCCATCAGGTTTTTGCAGCCAGCCATGCTGCCCTGACGGAAGTCGTGACGGACAGGATAGCCAGCGCTGTGCTGGCACCTGTCTCCACCGAACTCTTGTTGCAGATAGACAAAACCCTGACATGGTGTGAGCAGGCAGGTAATCTGATACTGACACTGGCCGATACAGCCTATCCGCCAGCCTTGCTTGAAATCCCTGACCCACCGGTACTGATTTATCTCAAAGGGCGCACCGATCTGTTGACGGCCGGCACCATTGCTGTCGTTGGCAGCCGGAATGCGACAACACAGGGTATAAAAAATGCAGAGCAATTTTCTGAAGCCCTCAGTAGTTTTGGCCTGACTATCAGTTCTGGTCTGGCGGCAGGTATTGATGCGGCGGCCCATCAGGGGGCTTTGCGTGGTGTTGGCTCTACCATTGCCGTTATTGGTACTGGTGCTGATATTGTGTATCCGGCACGCAATCGCAGTCTTGCACATTTAATTGCAGAAGGTGGTTGCATCATCAGTGAGTACCCACTAGGTATGCCAGCGATTGCTGCCAATTTCCCGCGCCGCAACCGGATTATTTCCGGATTGGCGAAAGGGGTGCTGGTGGTTGAGGCAGCGGCGCAATCAGGTTCGCTGATTACCGCTCGGATGGCGGCGGAACAGGGGCGGGAAGTATTTGCCATTCCCGGCTCCATTCACTCACCTTTATCCAGAGGCTGTCATCAATTGATACGACAGGGCGCCAAGCTGGTCGAGTCGGCACAAGACATATTGGAAGAATTGCAACTGCAAATGCCTTTGCCGCTGGAAACTCCGGCTGTGCCAGAAGTGGAGTCAGCGGGCATATTGCAGGCTATAGGCTATGACCCTGTGCATATAGATATGCTGGCGCAACGCCTGGGGCAAGATGTGGCCAGCCTGCATGCAGAATTTCTGAATCTGGAATTGATGGGCCAGCTGGAATCCCTGCCTGGTGGTTATTTCCGACGCCTTGGCTGATACCCTATTCTGTATGTGGGCAGCAGCATTTCACCGCTTCGTATATATTAGATCGCATTTATTCGAATGCGTTTCATCAGCAAGGATGAGATCTGTCGGGCTTATCACCTCAGGCAGTTAATAAAATGCAAATTAGGCAAGCATACAAATGGCAAGTCTCTTTCATGGGACTTGTTTGAAATCGCAGCAAAGGCTACAGTAGTACTATGTTTGATATTCTTGTTTACCTCTACGAAACCTATTATCGTCCGGATGCCTGTCCTGACACGGCTGCCCTGACAAAAAAATTATCGGCAGTCGGATTTCCCGAGGATGAAATTTCCGAGGCACTGACATGGCTGACAGGTTTGGCCATAACCTCAACAGAGCCTGGCACTGCCCCGTCCATTTCCACTGGCTTTCGTGTGTATGCGCAGCAAGAGATTGCTGCCCTGGGGACGCCAGCAATAGGCTTTATCCAGTTTCTTGAATCTGCAGGTTTGCTGAATGCACTTCAGCGGGAAATCGTGGTTGAAAGAGCATTAGTGGTGAACGAATCCCCCATGCCTCTGGATAAATTGCGTATCATTGTATTAATGATGCTGTGGAGCCAGGGTGCGGAACCAGACATGCTCATGTTTGACGAATTATTGTTGTCAGATGACGACAGCATCGTAAGGCTTTTGCACTAAACATTTCCTAAAAGGAAGATTTACAGCAAAAATCGGCTGTAAATTGTGATTTTTCGCCTACCACGTTTATCATTCCCCGCAAATTTAGGTTAGTCTTACGCTTATTTTGCGAAATGTTGCCTATTAGACATTGGCAGCGACGCTTTACCCTATTCGAGAATCCCGAAAATGACAAAAACGCTCATCATTGCCGAAAAACCCTCTGTCGCTAATGACATAGCGAAAGCGCTGGGTGGGTTCACCAAGCATGATGATTATTTCGAGTCGGATAATTATGTGCTGTCATCGGCAGTAGGCCATCTGCTGGAAATTACGGTTCCGGAAGAATACGATGTCAAACGCGGCAAGTGGAGTTTTACTCATTTGCCCATGATACCGCCACATTTTGCCCTGAACCCAATTGCCAAGACCGAGTCGCGACTCAAAGTCCTGAACAAACTGATCAAGCGCAAGGATGTCACTGGCCTCATTAATGCGTGTGACGCGGGCCGCGAAGGGGAGTTGATTTTCCGTCTGATCGCCCAGCATGCGAAAGCCAAGCAGCCGGTCAGCCGCCTGTGGTTGCAATCCATGACCACTGGTGCGATACGTGATGGTTTCCAAAAATTGCGCAGCGATGCAGAAATGATGCCCCTGGCCGATGCTGCGCGTTGCCGCTCGGAAGCCGACTGGCTGATTGGTATCAATGGCACCCGTGCCATGACCGCCTTCAATTCCAAAGAAGGCGGCTTTTATCTGACCACCGTTGGCCGGGTACAGACACCTACCCTGTCTATCGTGGTCGAGCGCGAAGAAAAGATCAAAAAATTCGTCTCCCGTGATTATTGGGAAGTGAAGGCAGAATTTGTCTGTGCTGCCGGTATTTATGAAGGCCGCTGGCAAGATCACCAGTTCAAGAAAGATGAACACGACCCAGAGAAAAGGGCGGAACGCCTGTGGAGCAAGGCAGCTGCCGAATCCATCGTGGCCGCCTGCCGTAACCGCCAGGGCAGTGTCACCGAAGAATCCAAGCCAGCCACGCAAATCGCGCCGCCGCTATTTGACTTGACCAGTCTGCAGCGTGAAGCGAATGCCCGTTTTGGCTTTTCAGCCAAAAATACTTTGGGCCTGGCCCAGGCTTTGTATGAGAAACACAAGGTACTGACTTATCCGCGTACTGATTCCCGTCATTTGCCGGAAGATTATCTACCCACCGTCAAGGAGACCCTGGGCACGATAGCTGACACCAATAATTACCATCAGTTTGCTTCGCAAATCCTGAAAAGTAACTGGGTCAAGCCAAACAAACGCATTTTTGACAATACCAAGATCAGTGATCACTTTGCGATCATTCCGACTGGTCTGGCACCGAAGAATTTGTCTGAGCCTGAACAAAAACTGTATGACCTGGTGACACGTCGCTTCCTGGCAGTATTTTTCCCGGCAGCAGAATTTCAGGTGACTACCCGTATTACCGAAGTATCTGGTCATCAATTTAAAACTGAAGGTAAAGTCATGACCAGCGCTGGCTGGCTGGCGATTTATGGCAAGGATGCGCTGGAAGAAAAAGACGGCGAGAGCAAAGGTACGCTGGTGGCGGTTGCCAAAGGTGAAAAGGTTCTGACCGATCAGATCACCGCCAATGGCCTGGTCACCAAACCACCTGCACGCTATAGCGAGGCGACCTTATTGTCCGCCATGGAAGGTGCCGGCAAGCTGGTTGATGACGGCGACCTGCGCGAAGCCATGGCAGGCAAGGGGCTGGGTACACCGGCCACCCGTGCTGCCATCATCGAGGGTTTGCTGAACGAGAAATATCTGTTGCGCGAAGGCCGCGAAATGATGCCTACCGCCAAAGCCTTCCAGCTGATGACCTTGTTGCGCGGTTTGGGGGTCGATGAATTGACCTCACCAGAGCTGACGGGTGAGTGGGAATATAAATTATCGCAAATGGAGAAAGGCAAGATCAGCCGCGAAGAATTCATGCGTGAAATTGCCCAGATGACCCAGATCATCGTCAAGCGTGCCAAAGAATACGACAACGACACTATCCCAGGCGATTATGCAACTTTGCACACACCTTGCCCGAACTGCGGCGGCGTCGTCAAAGAGAATTATCGTCGCTTCGCCTGTACCAAATGTGAATTCTCCATGAGCAAGACTCCAGGTAGTCGTCAGTTTGAGGTTGCTGAGGTGGAAGAATTGCTGGCCAAGCGCGAAATTGGCCCGCTGCAAGGTTTCCGCTCCAAAATGGGCAGGCCATTTGCTGCTATATTGAAAATAGTTGCCGATGCTGACCACAACAACCTCAAGCTGGAATTTGACTTTGGTCAAAATCAGGATGAAGGCGAAGATGGAGAAGGTGTCGATTTTTCTGAACAAACTTCACTCGGACCTTGTCCAAAGTGCGGTAGCGGCGTGTATGAAATGGGCTTGGCTTACGTTTGTGAAAAAACCGTTGCCAAACCCAAGGCTTGTGATTTCCGTAGTGGGCGCATTATTTTGCAGCAAGAAATTTTGCCTGAACAAATGGGCAAACTGCTCAATGACGGCAAGACAGACTTGTTGCCGGGCTTCATCTCCCAGCGCACGCGCAGGCCGTTCAAGGCCTTCCTGGTGCGTGGCAAGGATGGCAAAGTCAGCTTTGAATTTGAAGAACGCAAAGCAAAAGCCCCTGCCGCCGGCAAGACTAAAGCCAAGGCTGAACCAGAGGCAGAGGCCACAGCTCCGGTAAAAAAACCGGCCGCCCGCAAGAAAAAAGTTGCCTGATTTCAGACTGGCCGTCAAATTGTTGGTAATATAGCCATGTTGTTGCTGTCAGGTAAGATAACTAGTACTCACTTCATCAATAGGGATGAGTGCGAGCCGGGCGATTCGGGATGCGGTGTAAGGTGTGCCGCGTAGCTAAGGCAGGTGCCATGACAAGCGCGACGTGACAACACCGGCTGCAATGCAACCGCAAAGTGTCAATGCGGCCAGATCCAGGAGGGTTTGCCTCAAGAAATGTGCTGGACTGCAAGGTGTGAACAATTCGACTCATTCGTCAATAGAACCGCATTGACTGTTTCGTCCACCTTGTCAGCCCATGTGATGAGGCAAGCGCATCTCACCCCTATTGATGAAATGAGTTCTAGTGCCTGTTTCGTATATTATTTAAAAGTGTTCTTCATATCATAGGATGCACATGGTCGCAAACGAGTCCTTGTCCAGCACTCGCGCTGAATTTGCTCATGCATTTCAAGATGCAGTTGAAGGCATGATGCCCATTGCTGCGGAAGCCTTGTTGTCAAAAGCATCGGCTAGTGGTATTTCATCGACAGAACAAAAACGCACGGTCAGTGCACGCGGCACCCTGCTGGAAAGACGCGACGAAATCGCCCGTGCCTTGCAGCTTAATATGAGTCAGTTGCTGGATCGTAGCCTCAGTACTGCCTACAGCACCTTCCGGCCTGCTTCTGCGCTTGAGCACAACAAAGAACTGGCATTGCTGGATTCTTCTACTTTCGAAAGTACTTTGCGCTTCAATGAAATGACGCAAAACTTTCGCAACAGGTCTGAGCAACTGATCATTGATCTCAATATCCGCATTGCCGTATTGTTTGGACAGGACGATATTCGCGAACGCGAAAACCCTTTTCGCCCCTATCTGGTGTCGCGCTGCATTTTTCTGGCTATTGAAGAACTGAAGTTGCTGCCAGAGACAGAAGCAATCCTGATAGAGCAATTGGGGGAGAGTCTGGCGTCGCGCATGTCAGCCGTTTACCAGGCAGCCAATAATGCGCTTGAAAAACAGGGTGTCAGCGCTCACCTTTCATTGAAAATCACCAAGGCTCCAGAAAAACCACAGGCGCGTGGGACTGCGCCCCCCCCTGCGCCGACAGGTCAGGGCTATTCTTCCATGCAGACGGGAATTTTCCCTGGCGTGCAATCGGTGGCGCAGGTTGGGGTGTCGACTGTTGGTGCCTTTGGCGCTTCCAGTCCGGCTCCAGTAATGCAAAATCCTGGCGTGCGGCTGGAGCAGTTATTTCAGTCTGCGCGTGGCAAGTCCTCGTCGCCCGCCTCGGCACCCCGCCATGTTGTGACCGCTGCTATGCCACAGCCGACTGGGCAGATGCCGGTTTATAGCGCAAGCTTGCCGCCTATTTCCATGCCGGCTGCCCCACCTGCCAGCCCGGTACCGGCCTGGTTGCAAGGCGCAACTGCCCTGGGTGGTGCTTTACGCCGCGCTTTTGGCGAAGCATCAACCGGAAGTACACCAGCTCAGATCCATGGTGACTCGGATGCCCTGCCTTATAACGCACCTGTGTCCGCGCCGGGTGTTTCGGCAACCACCAACCTGTTTCAATCCGCACAGTCTGGTAACGCTGGGTTCAGTGGCCAGGAAATGGTGCAGGTGCCAGCTGCCTTGCTGGCAGCGCATTTGCAAAACATAGAAAGCCAGCTCAAGCAGAAAATTGAACCGGGAGTGGTACCTGGGGCATCGATTGCGCTTGGCAAGGTGTTGGGGCAAATGCACAAGGTTATGGCACCAGATACCGCTTCCATGACGGATGAGCAAGGCGATATTCGTAATTTGCTGCGGGAACAAAAAGATGCCTTGTACAGCCTTGCGCAAGACAGCGATGAACAGATGACCATCGATATCGTTTCCATGCTGTTCGAGTTTATGCTGTCTGACGAACTTGTCCCTCTTCCCATGCGCGTGGAACTGGGACGTTTGCAGTACATGATCTTGCAGCTGGCACTGAAGGACAAAGATTTCCTGACCAACGAAAAACATCCGGCGCGCCTATTATTTAACCGCATTTGCTCGGTGGCATTTTGTGCTCAGCAAATTAATGATGTTGCTCCGATCACGGAAGAGATTTCACGCATCATCAAGACTTTGCTGCGACATGACTCTGAAGTCCCCGAACTTTTCTCCCGCATACAAAACCGTTTCGAAACCTTTGTCGCCAGAGAGTTGCGTACCAATCAGGCACCTGTCAGGCGTACCGTCAAAGCCATAGGCGAATCAGAGATCCGTTTCATGCGCTTTGCCTGCATCGCCGCCGTCATGAGTAAAGCCTTGTCGAAATTAACTGTGGAAGCCTCTTTCCGCAGCTTTTTGCGGATTAACTGGGTTGCCGCCATAGAAGTTGCCGAACGCACGGATTCCATACAGGCGCGCCGCTATCGTCTGCTGGTGCCGGATTTGTTGTGGAGTGTCTACCCCAAGACCGATGCCGATGACCGTAATCTGCTATCTTCCATGTTGCCTGCGATGCTGACAACCTTGCGCCATGGCCTGGATTTGATTGATTTGGAAAAATCCAAACAGCAAAAACTCATGAGCTGGCTGGCAGAAGCACATGCCAATGCTTCGCGTGGCACGACAGATGGTAAGGCACTCCCCAATATCAGCTTGCCACAAATGTATGAACTTTTTGAACAGTTCACCAACCAGGCTGACACCATAGAACATTCAGAAATTCAAGAGCATGATTTTGCGCGAGAGCAATTCCTGAAAGAAGTATTGGCAGAACTTGGTCTACCAGCCAGGATACTCGACAAGGACCTGAAAAAGCAAAGCGACCCTGCAGAAGACTTTATTCCGGTTGGGATCAATCCCGACAAGTCGCGGCAAGATAAATATCAGGAGCGCATCGTCAGTGGAGCCATGCTGGACTTCAAAACCCTGCAGTACAAAGGGCGCGCCTGCATACGCTGGGTCAATCCGAATGGCAGCAATGTGGTGCTGAGCATGAGCGGGGAAGAATTCCCCGGCATACTGGGCATGTCCGTCCTGTGTGAATTGCTGGACTTAGGAAAGATACGCTTTGTCGAAACAGAAGCCATGTTCGAGCGCGCCATCCATTCACTGATCAAGTCCGCTGACGCAATGGACAATGTAGCGGTCTGATCAATTTAGATCTTACATTTCCAGCCTTAATCTTTCGTACTGTCCACATCCGGCTCAAAGAAACACCACTTGGCCTGTGGCCACTGGGTTTGTATGCTTTTTTCTACCTCGTTGATCGCAGCTATCAACGCCTGATCCGATCCCTGGCGTTCCATCTTTGCCTGTACTGCGATCATCAATTGCTCACCCCACTGCAGCGTAATCAGGTTGATGACATGATCAACATGCGGGTGAGACTCAATATGCTGACGGATGGCTTCGTTGACTTCAGGGGCAGCAGATTCGCCAGTAATCATAGCCTTGACTTCCCTGATGACAAAAAATGCCACTGCCATCAACAGGCAGCCAACAATAATCGAACCGATCGCATCCCACACCGGGTTACCAGTTAATACTGACAACACCACGGCAACAAAGGCGACAGCCAGACCAGCTAGCGCCGCAATATCTTCACCCGCCACCACCATCAGTTCAGACTGACGCGTTTCGCGAAACCAATGGAAGAAAGACTTCCCGCCAGCAATCTTGCGTATCTCACGCATAGCGCCATACAGCGAAAAACTTTCCAACAGTACAGATACGCCTAGTACCACCAGTGCAACCATAGGGTTCTTCAATGGCTCCGGGTGCTTCAGGCGATCCACACCTTCCATGACAGAAAATGCACCACCTAGAAAAAACAGCAACAAGGCCACCATCATCGCCCAAAAATACACGACACGCCCGTACCCCATAGGGTGGGCCGCGTCCACTGGACGTTGCGCCTCTTTTAAACCTATCAGCAGGAAGACCTGGTTAATACAGTCCGCCAGAGAGTGAATCGCCTCTGCCAGCATGGCACCGGAAGCCGTAAAGATGGCAGCGCCGAACTTGGCCAATGCAATACCGCCATTTGCCCCCAGCGCATAAAAAATCGCCTTGGTTGAACCTTCTGAATTTGCAGACATGGAAATACTTAAAATGGGAAAAACCTAACCTTACTTGATATCGCTGCCAATAATCAATCAGACAATAATCATCTTGTCAGGAATTCGCAATTTGCGCCGACCCTGGCCATATTGGAGCACAGTAGGGTACGCCACGCGCACCGTCCCCACCTACTAGATACACAAGCAAGGCATACGACCGGTGACATTCTGATGCGAGCCCAAGTCCGGTGCGCGCAGCGCACCCTACAAAGCCAATGCTCCCGGGAACCCGCTAAATAATTTAGCCCAGGCACTTGCAAAGGAAGGGAGAAGTTTGCTATAGTTCGCCTCCCGCAGAAGAGCGGGGCGAGAGAAGTAAAAGAAAAGCTGACGAAAAGAGCGATTGGATAGATTGCGGAAAGAGTTGGTGGCTGTGAATACGGTGCAACAGTTTAGCGAGC